>NZ_PUFH01000006.1:0-67500 GCF_004354555.1 Leuconostoc citreum | reverse complement strand
TGTACAAGACCCGGGAACGTATTCACCGCGGCGTGCTGATCCGCGATTACTAGCGATTCCGACTTCGTGCAGTCGAGTTGCAGACTGCAGTCCGAACTGAGACGTACTTTAAGAGATTAGCTCACCTTCGCAGGTTGGCAACTCGTTGTATACGCCATTGTAGCACGTGTGTAGCCCAGGTCATAAGGGGCATGATGATCTGACGTCGTCCCCGCCTTCCTCCGGTTTGTCACCGGCAGTCTCGCTAGAGTGCCCAACTGAATGCTGGCAACTAACAATAAGGGTTGCGCTCGTTGCGGGACTTAACCCAACATCTCACGACACGAGCTGACGACGACCATGCACCACCTGTCACTTTGTCTCCGAAGAGAACACTTCTATCTCTAAAAGCTTCAAAGGATGTCAAGACCTGGTAAGGTTCTTCGCGTTGCTTCGAATTAAACCACATGCTCCACCGCTTGTGCGGGTCCCCGTCAATTCCTTTGAGTTTCAACCTTGCGGTCGTACTCCCCAGGCGGAATACTTAATGCGTTAGCTTCGGCACTAAGAGGCGGAAACCTCCTAACACCTAGTATTCATCGTTTACGGTGTGGACTACCAGGGTATCTAATCCTGTTTGCTACCCACACTTTCGAGCCTCAACGTCAGTTGTTGTCCAGTAAGCCGCCTTCGCCACTGGTGTTCTTCCATATATCTACGCATTCCACCGCTACACATGGAGTTCCACTTACCTCTACAACACTCAAGTTAACCAGTTTCCAATGCCATTCCGGAGTTGAGCTCCGGGCTTTCACATCAGACTTAATCAACCGTCTGCGCTCGCTTTACGCCCAATAAATCCGGATAACGCTCGGGACATACGTATTACCGCGGCTGCTGGCACGTATTTAGCCGTCCCTTTCTGGTATGGTACCGTCAAACTAAAATCATTCCCTATTTTAGCATTTCTTCCCATACAACAGTGCTTTACGACCCGAAAGCCTTCATCACACACGCGGCGTTGCTCCATCAGGCTTGCGCCCATTGTGGAAGATTCCCTACTGCAGCCTCCCGTAGGAGTTTGGGCCGTGTCTCAGTCCCAATGTGGCCGATCAGTCTCTCAACTCGGCTATGCATCATTGTCTTGGTAAGCCTTTACCCCACCAACTAACTAATGCACCGCGGATCCATCTCTAGGTGACGCCGTAGCGCCTTTTAACTTGATATCATGCGATACTAAGTTTTATTCGGTATTAGCATCTGTTTCCAAATGTTATCCCCAGCCTTGAGGCAGGTTATCCACGTGTTACTCACCCGTTCGCCACTCGCTTGAAAGGTGCAAGCACCTCTCGCTGCGCGTTCGACTTGCATGTATTAGGCACGCCGCCAGCGTTCATCCTGAGCCAGGATCAAACTCTCAATTTAAATGAATTTAAATTCATTGTTTGAAGATGTACTCTTCGATTAAACTGACTAATTGCTATATCTCTATAACGACTATCCGTTTATTGTTTGTTACGAATTGACTTCGCAAATTTGTTTTTGTTATTACTGCTAATAACTAGTCACAGATTCGTTTGTTCAAAGTTTTGTTCAGTTTTCAATGTGCTACTTGTTGTCGCTGAGACAACTATATTATCTTATCAGCTTTCGCTGCCGTTGTCAACACTTTATTTCGTCGCTTACTTTCGCTCGCATCGCTTTCGCTTTTTGACAACTTTATTACTATACTTTATTCTTCTCGCTTTGTCAACTACTTGCTCGCAATAATTAATAAAATATTTGTTGTTATCCTCTGTTACCAGACAACTATTAATACTATACACCGTTTTTTAAAATTGTCAAGCCTTTTACAATTATTCTTCAAAACTAACAAAAGATGTTGTTTGTAGTGTTTCTAATAGTGTGTGTAGCTTATTAGCTGGTACAAACTTAAGCTGATAATTCAAGGCTTTTTCTACCGCATCCATATTAGGCACTTCGAAAGAATACAATGACATTAATGTGCCGTTATCTTCTACACTTGTTAGCTCGCCCAATCGCCATTGATCAAAATCCACCGATCCCAACGTTTGAAATTCTCGCAATACGGCCCCTAGTGAGGTGTCGTGGTTATGCCTATGCATCTTTGCAGTGAAAAAATGGTACCCATTGGTATCTTCTTTAACTAAAAAATAAGGTAAATCATTTTTAACTGATATAGCTGTTGCTGCAATAAGTGACATTCTTTCTCTCCTTCACTGACCAATACGCGTTAAAGCTTCTTTGATCCACGCTTCGCGGTGTTTTTCAATGGCAGAAAAACCATAGTTCAAATGATTATTTGTCCAAAAATGCTTACGAAGATTAACATTCTTTGGTAAAACTTGTGATGCGTGCATGTCCTCTTGACGCAAAGACAGGCTTATTTTTTTATTATATTGTTCAATATCCAGCACTGTCACGACAACTGGCTTGCCGATACGTAGCTCATGTTTTAAATCGTGTACTATGCCTGATTTACATTCAGAAATATGAATCAATCCCTGTGTGTGATCATCTAATAGTACAAAGGCGCCATATGGTTGTATCCCAGTTACACGACCACATAGCTTTTGCCCAATATGGTAAGTTGTCATAATTAAAACCTCATTTTTATTATAACAAAAAAGCAGACCCTTAGTCTGCAATTTCTATCGTATTGATGGTAACATTCTCTTTTGGCTTATCGTACATGTCAACAGCAACGCCTGCAATTTTATCGACAACTGCCATATCAGAAATCACTTGTCCAAAAACAGTATGCTTACCATTTAGCCATGGCGTTTCTTCAGTTTGAACAATAAAGAACTGTGAACCATTGGTGTTTGGGCCGGCATTCGCCATTGAGAGCGCCCCGCGTACATTGCGCAACTTGTCCGAAAACTCGTCTTCAAAACTACCGCCCCAGATACTTTCACCACCCATACCTGTACCATTAGGGTCACCACCTTGCACCATGAAATCTTTGATCACACGATGAAAAATACCGTTGTCATAGTAACCGTTTTTAGCGTGCGTTACAAAATTTTCTACAGTTTTAGGTGCAAGATCAGCAAATAGCTTAACTTGAATATCACCTAACGTTGTTTTAAACGTTGCAACTGGACCGGCATAATTTTGTGCATCTTGTTGTGGGTATTCTGTCATATCAAGTGTTCCTCTATATTATTTAATGTGTCTTAACGCGATGTTAAACTTGGTCTTCTAAATCGGGATCAATAATAACATCCCCATTTTCAATTTCTTCTAAAGCTTTACCAACTGATTTATTTGATTCGAACTTTTCTTGCGTGGCTGGTAAACCCGCGTCGAGTTCCCTGGCACGCTTAGCACCAAGGGCAATTAATTTGTAACGAGAATCAACTTTTTCAAGTAGTTTGTCAACTGAGGGGTAAAGTAACATAATAAATCTCCTTATAACGTTTTTTCAAAAACGCGCGCGACCCGAAGGCGCTCTGCTGTAATAATTGCTTTAATACGTTCTACCGCATGAATAACCTGATCGTTTTCCACCGCATAATCGTAATTTATCATTTGCTTAAGTTCTTCACGTGCTGCAGTGACACGCTTTTCAATCACTTCTTGCGAGTCTGTTCCACGTCCAACCAAACGCTCACGTAAGTTTGTTAAATCAGGTGGTGTCAAGAAGATATAAATGCCTTCTGGCATCTTTGATTTAACTTGTAATGCACCTTGAACATCAATCTCAAGAAAAACATCACGACCACTAGCCAATGTCTCATCAATAAAACTCTTAGGTGTACCGTAATAATTGCTGACATACTGTGCATACTCTAGCATGTCACCATTTGCAATTTTCTCTTCAAATTCGTCATGTGAAACAAAGAAATAGTCTTCACCATCTATTTCGCCAACGCGTGGCTGTCGCGTTGTTGCTGAAATAGAATACTGAAAATCAATCCCGTCTTCGTTAAAAATAGCCTTGCGCACTGTCCCTTTTCCAACGCCGGAAGGTCCAGATAACACAATTAGTAAACCACGCTGCGTCATCATTTTTCCTCTTTAATGTACTAATGGGAATATTATACAGGTTTTAAGCGCTAGACACAACGGTTAGCTAGTTCTTATAATAAACTGAATATATGTTCCCCTAAGTTCAAACAGCCAATTAAAGCATTTAATTGGCTGTTTGAATGATATTTTAAAAAAATAAGAGATTTAAAAAAGATTAAATCTGATTAATTTATTTGCTTTTTTGAACATTTGTTCGTATGATAGACATATCAAGACATGCAAGGAGTGGATTAATGCAGAACTATCTTATACAAAATCCAATTGAATCTTTCTTTCATCACACCATAACTGCTATAAAGAAACGTTTTTCTCCTAAAAAGCGTGTCCCCTTGAAAGAACAGTTAACTGCTGAGGAATTAATTACACGTTTAGAATATGCTTTAAATAGTGAGGAAGCTGTTACTATACAGATTAACGATTCCTTATTATCTGAGGAGGTGTCTGATTTATTTGGTTACGTCTACCAAGATAATCATGGCCATGTCCTACTACAATCACCCTCTACACATCAGTTCCATAAAATATTGCCAGGAACCATTCGTCATATCACGCATCAAAAAAGATACAGCTGTTAGTTATCAGCTGTATCTTTTTTGATTTAAGCACGCGTCGCTGTGTCATCTATCGACATGTCTGCTAACAGATAATTTAAGGCACTAACATCAATGTAGCGATCAACGTAATCTAAATTATCTATCTTATCTTTCAATCCTGTGATGGCCTGCTTGCTGCTTAAGAAGGTCAAATACGACTTAAGCTCCCCGCCAATACCATCCAAGTCTTGCCATTCTGGTCGCCAATAATCTAATAAATGATGAACAGTGAACGCCTTGAGTGCCTCAGCTGACCAAGAATCATGCGTCAAACCATATTCTTTTGCCATCCCCTCATGGAACGCATATAGCATCGCAGTGACATTATCACTAACAACGTCTTTAACTGATGCTAATTTGAACTGCCCCAATTTAATTTTTGCATATGCAAGCTCGGTTTCAAGCACTGAATCTGTTATTGAAATAGTCGATTCTTCAACCTCCGCGTTTTTTAATGACCGCAAAACCGGTGATAATCCCTTAAACGTTTCATGGATAACAGCTAAATTAAAGTCATCATCAGCTTCATTTTCTGATAAGAACTTAAACTGTAATGTATCGATGGCCTGAGAAGTTTTCATCATCTCTGCAACATCCTTACCTTGCCACTTAAAGAAATTAATCGCCATAACGGTTCTCATAATCATTCGCCAAAAGTTGATATCAAACTTTGGTGCCTGTGCCACAAAACGAGGATTAACACTCGATTCTTTTACGATAAACTTTTGCATATCATATAATACTGGGACAAGCATGACAAAGTATCGCCAATCTTTATCATCACTATTCACTAGTGTCGCTTGCATAACTTCACTTAAATTAACAGTTGCGCGCTCATTACTTGTAAACGCTGAAAAATTCTGATTTACCATCATCGCAATCACATCGTCTAAAAAGAATGAGGCAACCTCAAATGTCTCCCGACTATACTTGTCATGGTGTGTCAGATAGTAACGTGCTCTTAAAAACCCAGCAAATTCATCATAATTAAAAGGTGGTAATTTCTCTTCATGTTGCTTTTTATGCTGCTTTTGGTTAATATGCTTTATCTTTTTTATTTGCGCTGACTTTCCTTGTTTCATCTTTATTCGTCTACCCTTCTCAATGCATATTAGACACTAAGGTCTAAACTATATTTGCCATTACCAAATTCACGTAAACGAAACTGAAATACCTGCTCGCCACGAGATAATTCTGGTGTTTTAATTGTAGCTTGTCGGCTACCCTCAAGTTCGGCAATTTCAACAGCACCATTAATTGCTGACATAACTGGTGCGAATTCCTTTGCATCTGCCGATACATAAAACAACTCCGCATGCCCGTAAGTAGCAGATTTGCGAATTAAATTAACGGATACTTTATAACGGTTGGCATCAAAAACAATATGATTGAAATTGTAATCGTGTACGTAGTGGAATAGGGATGATAAAAATGCTGTTGCCTCAAATTTGTCTTTTGCCATTAAATCTTATTGCGTGATAGTTAACACGCTTCCTTCTCATTTGTCTTTTGTTAATTTCTATTGTACCTGTAAAAATAACAGGTTACCAGAAATTATTATGAAAGATGTTTTATCATAAATCAAAAAAAACTTGATTCTGTAATCAAGTCCGTATATTACTTATCTTTTTTTAACTTTTCTTGCACATCGTCTTTAATTTCAGTAGCCTTTTCAGTGGCTACTTGTGCTGTTTCGTCGACTTTCTTAGCAGTTTTTTCAACAGCATCATCAACGTGGGATTCAGCTTCTTGAGACAAATCACGTAACGCCTCTTCTAAGGTTAAGTCATCTTGTGTCAATTCAATATCTTCATTGCCAAACTTATCACGCAAATCGTGTAATGAATCCTGTGCTTTATCAACATAAGTAGCGGCTAAATCTTTTGCTTTATCAACATAAGGTGCTGCTTGATCAGCTAAATTTTTAACTTGTTCCGCTGCTTGGTCAATTTGTTCACCATATTTATCTTGCCCCTTAGCCTTAAGCTCTGAAGCACGATCTTTGGCCATTTCAGTCACATCACCGGCAAAATCAGCTGCAACATAGGCTGCATCATAGGCCTTGTTACGTAATTTGTCACCGGTTTCACTAGCCTTTTCTTTTAATTCATCTTGCTTATCTTTAGGTAAGGCTTTAAATGCTGCTATTGCAGCAGCCCCAGCTAATATACCTGCTAAAAATACTTTTGCTTTTGACATCACTTTTTCTCCTTTTTAGCTGCTTTTTTGTTTTTATATCGTTCCATGGCTGTTTTAGCCATTGCCGAAGCCACACCGCTGGCGCCAAAACTAGTAGCTGCCTTTGCTGTTGAAAATTTACTTGTGACATTCTGAACTGTCGCGTTCAACTGTGACACTGTTACGGATAAGTCGGCCACAGCCTGGACAGTTGGATCTAATGTTTTAACTTTACCATTAACATCATTTAACAATGTATTGGCATTACCAAGAATTTCATTACTCGACCTAGCTATAGTGTCAACATCGACTGTGATAATACTCAAAGATCTTGTTAACCTGAGTAAAAAAACGCCAATAAACAATACCAGTAAAAGAAATGCTATGGCAAAAATAATAAGCGCAAGCTGTCCTAGTTCCATAAATCCCTCCATATGTTAATGTTTGTTCTTGTTAATTGTTGATTTGATGATAACTATATAAAATTTCTCTCGTATAGTACTTCTAGTATAACAAAAAAAGTTACTCAATGAAATGAGTAACTTTTTCTCTTAGTGTGCGTAATCTGTTGCACGTGTTTCACGTACGACTGTTATCTTGACATGTCCCGGATATTCAAGTTTTTCCTCAACATCTGTTTTTATGTCATGCGCTAACACTGTCGCTTGCAAATCATTTAATTTAGTTGGTTCAACAATGACGCGTACTTCACGCCCAGCTTGTATAGCAAAAGCCGTTTCAACACCATCATAGTGATTAGCGATTGCTTCCAAATCTTTTAGACGTTGAACATAATTTTCTAATGATTCGCTACGTGCCCCAGGTCTAGCAGCACTAATTGCATCTGCAGCTGCTACAAGCTCCGAGATAGGAGAAATTGTCTCAACATCACCATGATGTGAAGCAATTGCATTAATAACAACTGGTTTTTCGTTAAACTTTTCGGCTAGGCGAACACCTAGTTCCACATGGGAACCTTCAACTTCGGCGTCCACAGCTTTACCGATATCATGTATTAAACCAGCGCGCTTCGCAAGCGCGACATCCATTTTAAGCTCTGCTGCCATCATTCCCGCAAGTTTTGCGACCTCTATCGAATGTTGCAACACATTTTGACCGTAAGACGTACGATAGTTCATACGACCAATCATTTTAATCAAATCAGGGTGAAGACCACGTAAACCAAGTTCAAATACCGCTTCTTCACCTTTTTCACGTATTGTTTCGTCAATTTGCCGCTTTGCTTTTTCAACCATCTCTTCGATGCGTGATGGATTGATACGGCCATCAGCTACAAGAGCATCTAACGCCATCTTAGCAATCTGACGTCTAATTGGATCAAACCCACTCAATACGACTGATTCAGGGGTATCGTCAATAATTAGATCAATACCCGTTAATGATTCTAATGTCCGAATATTACGACCTTCACGGCCAATAATACGGCCTTTCATGTCATCGCTTGGCAAATGGACAACTGAAACAGTGACATCAGCCACTGCATCTGCAGACGACCTTTGAATTGCTTGCACGATAACATTACGTGCACGTTTTTCGGCCTCACTGGTTGCGTCTTCTTCATATTCTTTAATCAGAGCGGCGCGTTGTCTCACCAAACGTTGTTTCGTTTTGCTTAAAATTTGTTCTTTCGCATCTTCAGGCGTTAGTTGCGCAATTTCCTCTAACTTTTCTTTCTGAGATGTGACCAGGTTATCAGCAAGTTTCTGCTTATTATTCGCATCATCTAATCGCTGTTGTACCTGGTTTTCTTTTTGAATCAATTGTGCATCACGTTGATTCAAGGCCGCATCTTTTTTGTCGAGGTTTGAGATACGGTCTTCAAGCCGTTGTTCTTGTTGTTGCAGCTGCTTTTGACGATCTTTGAAATCATTATCAACTTGATGTCGATAATCTTGCGCCATTTCTTTTGCATCAGTCTTAGCTGCACGTGTTAAACTTTTAGCTTCATTATTCGCTTGTTCAAGAATGTTATCTGCAATTTGTTTCGTTGAAGTGATTTTCTTTTTGTCAGATGACAAATGTAGATAATACCCTACACCAATACCAATTACAATTGCGAAGAGCGCCGAAATGATTGTCACTGCCATGAGTTTCTTTCCTTTCAGCTTGTGAAATTTTATTATTCACATATATTAAGTATATCTATAAACATAGATAACGTCAAACAAAAAAAGGCTAATTAGCCCTTAATGTTTTAACCGTCGACCGAGTTCACGTTCTTGATCCCGGCGCTTAATATCATCACGCTTATCGTATTGCTTTTTACCCCGACCAATACCAATTAATAACTTGGCAAAACCATGCTTGAGATAAACTTTTAGCGGTACAATTGTCACCCCCGGTTCAGTGACGGCTTTTTCTAATTGCCTGATTTCACGCTTATGCAATAATAATCGCCGCGTGCGTAAGGGATCAACATTAAAACGATTACCTGCCGTATAGGGTGCAATGTGAACGTTTGTTAACAAGGCATTGTCATCATGTATTGTGACAAAGCCATCTCCTATTGTAATCTGGCCTGCACGTACAGATTTAATTTCCGTACCAGTCAATGCTATGCCAGACTCAAAAGTCTCAGAAATAGCATAATTAAAGCGTGCCTTGCGATTTTGTGCTAACACATTATGCTGATCTTGTTTTTTGTTTTTAACCATAATGACTAGCCTCCAGCAAAATAATTTTAGAAATTACGCTTTGAATCACGTTTTTGCCCTTGTTTTGCATCTAATGGCCCACGTTTTGGCTTTGGACCCTCTGATTTCCCACGACGTTCATTTTTTCGGCGTTCATCGCGATTACGGCCCTTACCAAATTTACCAGCAGACTTTGATGCTACACGGATAGCTGTTGTTGGTGCACTTTCAGGATTAACTAACATGAAATCAACTGTACGTTCTTCCTTGTTGACCCGCAAAACCTTGACTCGCACTTTTTGACCAATTTGGAAAATACGATGTTTTGATCGCCCAATAAGTGCCGCATGACCTTCATCATATTCATAATGATCATCAGTTAAATTAGAAATGTGCACAAGCCCTTCAACGGTATTCTCTAAACTAATAAACAAACCAAATTTTAAGGCAGAATTGATAACACCTTCAAATTCCAAGCCCACCTTATCCAACATATACTCGGCTTTTTTCAAGGCATCGACATCACGCTCCGTGTCAATTGCACGTCGCTCACGCGTGCTGGTATCTTCACCAATTTGAGCTAATTTATCAGCATACTTAGCTTGTGATGCCACACCAAGGCCATGTTTAGCGTACCACTTAATTAAGCGATGAACCGTTAAGTCAGGATAACGGCGAATAGGCGATGTGAAATGGGTATAATATGAAGCCCCCAAGCCAAAATGTCCAACTGGATCCGGTGAATATTTAGCTTGCTTCATTGCACGTAACATCATAGTTGAAATCATTTGTTCAGCTGGGTCACCTGCAACATCTGACATCAATTGCTGAAGCATCGTTGGTGTCACTTTACTAGGATCGCCATAAACAGGATGTCCTAAAGCCTTTGAGAATTCAAAGAATGATTTTGCACGCTCTTCATCTGGCGTCTCATGAATACGATACAAAAACGGTACATCTAGTTTGTCAAAATGTTCAGCTACAGTTTCATTGGCAGCCAACATAAATGACTCAATCATACGTTCTGCTGTACCACGTTCTCGTAGCTTAATGTCCACTGCCTTACCGTCGTTATCGACAATAATTTGTGCCTCAGGGGCATCAAATTCAATGGCACCACGTTTTTTACGCATATTATAAAGAATTTCGTGCAGCTCGCCCATCACTTTAAACATTGGGGTTAACTGTGCATATTCTTCTTGAACAAAGACATCGCCTTCAAGAATTTTGTTAACAGCGTCATAAGTCATCCGTGCATGTGACTTAATGACCGATGTATGCAAGCGATGGCTAACAATTTTGCCGGCTGGATTAATTTCCATTTCAGCTGACATCGCTAAGCGAGCAACATTTGGGTTTAACGAGGCAATACCATTAGAAATATTACGTGGTAACATGGGAATAACGCGATCAGTCAAGTAAACCGAAGTCCCACGATGATATGCTTCGGCATCAATCAGAGAGCCTTCAGTGACATAATGAGACACATCCGCTATGTGTACACCTAAATGATAATTACCATTATCCAATTTCCATGCCACAACAGCGTCATCAATATCCTTTGTATCCGCCCCATCAATGGTAACTAGCGTTTGATCAGTAATATCCTCACGCCCTGCCCAGTCTGAATCTTGGACATCAGTTGGTATTTTAGCGGCTTCGTCTAATACCTCTTTAGGAAATTCACTTGGGACTTTTTTGGCATGGACAATTTGTAAAATATCCATGCCCGGCTCATCTTTATAACCCAATGTTTCAGTGACATGTGCGACTAATTCGCGTGGATGCACTTTGTCAGGGAACCGCGTTACTTCAGCAACCACTACCTGTCCATCATTAGGTGATAGACCTGTTTTATCAATCAATACTTTAAAATTGATTGCCTTTTTATCGCTTATTTTTAGTTCGCCAATCATATCTTTCACTTCAGAACCTAATGAAAATGTCCCAACAATGTTTTCATAAGCGTGTTCTAATATTTCTTCCACTTTACCTTCTGGCCCTCTATCAGGCGAAGGAGAAGGCTTAATTGTGCTCACGCGAACTTGATCCCCTTGCATCGCTTGCAAAGTGTTTTCCGGATTAATGAAAAAGTCTGGCAATTCATCATCATATTTAACAAAACCAAAGCCCTTATCGTTGGCACGATATGCGCCAAGAGTATAACCAGTATTGGGATTATATTGATATTTGCCTGCATCAAATGTCAGCTCACCATCACGAACCAAGGCATCCATAGCATTAACAACACGCTTATATTCAGCAATGCTAGTCATACGTAGGCCATCAGCCAAGTTTTGAGCAGTAAATTCTTGAGATTGATTAGCTTTTAGAAAACCACTAATCTGGTGTTTTAATTCTTCTAATGTCATTTATTTTTCTTTCTAAATTTTATACAAAATAAAAAGTCAGTCTACAAAAAAGCAAACTGACCATTATAATTTTAGTGTGCAGATAGATACATCAATACAAAACCAATGACGAACCAAAGTCCGCCTAAAATGGCAGTTGCACGACGCATAACAGCCTCAAAACCTCGAGACTTGCGTTCCGCAAACAAATCGCCCGCGCCACCAGATAATGCTGATAACGCATCTTGTTGCTTACTTGGTTGCATCATGACTGTTACAATGAGTAAGAAACCCACAACAATCAGAGCAATAGTGAGTGCTTGTTCCACAGTCATAACCTCTACTTTAAATCTTTATTCTTTATTATAGCAAAAAAAATTGTGACTTGCATAAAAAATATTTTTACGCAATGAAATTAATTTCCTGCCGCTAAGCTAAACATCAAAATACCACCTGCAATGGCAACGTTAAGGCTTTCTGCTTGGCCTTGAATAGGTATATAAAGATTAGCAGTTGTCTTGTCAGCAAGAGATTCAGCCATTCCTTGACCTTCATTACCTACAATCAATGCAAATTGCGTGCTTGGTTGAATCGTACGATAAGATTTTGCTGCTTCATTAAGCTGTGAACCGTATACTGGTAGACCATTAGCCGTCAAAGCATCTGTCCACTCATGCAAATCACCATTTAGAATTTCCAAATGAAATTGTGATCCTTGCATTGCCCGCACCACTTTTGGCGAATAAGCATCTGCAGTACCAGTACCCAAAACAACGCCACGGAAGCCAGCAGCATCTGCAGTACGTACAAGTGTTCCTACATTACCAGGATCTTGAATATTATCTAAGAATAACCAAGCGCCATCATGTACATATGTAGGATCAAACGTTTTATCTGGCAATGAAATTTCAGCAAAAATACCTTGTGGTGTATTTGTACCTGCGATATGCTTTGCGACTTCTTCGCTCACCTCAAAAGCTGGTACACCGTGTGGCACATCATTTAAATGTTCAGCCATTTGTGCTTCAGTCGCCATAACTGCATGAAATTTAGCCTTAGCCTTAATAGCCTCTTCAACTAAATGCCAGCCGTCCAAGAGATATGTTCTGTTTTCTTGGCGACCCTTTTTTGTTGCAAGTTTAGCCCATGCTTTTACACGACTATTTTGATTTGATAAAATACGATCCATTATTTTCTACTTTCCTTTTGTAAAACTAACAAAAGTACGTCAAGATTTTGACGTACTTAATTAGCGCTGTTGCTTGCCTGCATTACGTGGCTTGCCGTTGCGCTTTGACTGCTTATCCTTAGTGGTCATATCATCTGTCGTCTGTTTTTTGACAGCTGGTTTAGCAGTTTCAGACATCAAATCATCAGCCGTTTTCTTAATCTTAAATTCCAATGCCACACGTTTTTCAAGACCTGGTCGTTGGAAATGTTGAATCAGCGTTTGAATCAGTGCAAACAAACCACCAACAACAAAGTACAAACCAATGGCACCGCTGGCAATCATGGCAAAGCCAAAAATCATAATCGGACTAATAAACATCATTGCCGCCGACGTCTTTTTTTGCTCTTCCGGCATGTGTTGCATGGCTAACCATGCTTGAATGAGGTAAACCAAACCAGCAATAATTGCAAAAACAATTTGTGGGTGACTTAGATTAAATCCCAAGAATGATGCCCCTTTTAATGCAGGTGCATGCAAAATCGCTGAATACAATCCTGAGAATACCGGTAATTGCATTGCCATGGTTAGAAAAGAAATACCACCAATAACACTGACATCATTTTCTCGGTACAATGACATCATTGCCATGCTAGCTTTTTGTTGTTCTGCGGTCGTTCCTGCTTTACGTGACAAGGCTTGCAATTTGTCAATTTCAGGCTTCAAAGTTTGCATCTTAATCTGATTGATGGTTGTATTAACCTGTTGGTTCAAAAAGAATGGTAGCAAGACCAAACGCAAAATTGCCGTGATAATGATAATTGCCCAACCGATACCATTGGGACCACCAATCACATGCGCAATATTTGTCATAATATCGGCTAATGGATGCCCGATCCAACGGTACATCTTACTGTGTTCATCATAACCGCCTGTAATTAAAATGATATCTAAAATTACAAAAGCCGCAGTCAAAACGCGCTTTACTTGTTTCATATTGTTTATTTTTCTCCTGGTTACTACAGAAGTTCATTATACCAATAATTCTTACCTAATAGCAAAGTTATTCGCATTAAAAGTCGCAATTAGTTTTTTAGTGACCCCATCAACTTGACTATAAAAACCTGGGCCCGTTGCAATATCATGCAAAAAAACAGCCATATTTTCAGCATCCCCTTGTGCTGCAATTGTGACAGAACCATCTAATTCGTTTTTTACCCAACCTACAATATGATGTTTATCAGCGGCCTGTTTTGTGTACCAACGAAATCCCACGCCTTGTACACGTCCTATGACATTAATTTGATAGCTTTTGATCATTTTTATTCTCTCGCTGTAGTGGTAACCGAATCGTAAACACCGATCCTGAGCCGAGTGCACTCTCTAACGTAATCTCCCCACCGTAAGCTTTAACTAGCCGTTGTGCGATACTTAATCCCAAGCCGTTACCTCCCTTAGCACGAGATCTCGCTTTATCAACACGATAAAAGCGGTCAAAAACACGTGCCGCATCCTCACTTGATAACCCTTCACCAAAATCTTGAATCCCAATTTCAACGCGATTAGTCGTTTGCGATAGTGCAAAATGAATTTCCTTACGATCAAGTGAATACTTCACAGCATTATCAGCCAAAATAATCAAAATCTGTTCCATATGGTCTTGCCGGACTTTGACATTAGCATCTTGCGTTAAATCGTCATCCAAAGTGAAAATAAAATCAGGATGAATCAATTTAAAGTTGTCAAACACACGATGCACTAAGCCACCAACTTCAGTCACTTCTTGTACGTTTTCAATCGGAATTTGTTCAGCACGTGTTAAGTTTAACATCTCGTTAATCAATGTTTCCATTCGCTGCATTTCAGCCAAGGAAGATTTTATCGAGTCCTCTAGGACTTCCGGCTCATCTTTACCCCAACGATTAAGGAGATCCATATGACCTTTAACAATGGTAACAGGTGTGCGTAATTCGTGAGAAACATCCGACACAAATTGTTGTTGCGCTCCAATCAAGCTCTGTAAACGATCTATCATGCGATTGAGTATATTCACTAAATCATAAAACTCATCATTTACATTTGCACGAACGGCTCTGACGTTGGTCATCGGATCGTCTTCAAAAGCTTCGATTGTTGTCTTAATCGATTTTACTGGTCTTAGAATATACCGTGTTAACATAAAGGCAAAACCAAAAACAAAAAGTCCACCTAATAAAATTGTGATACCAAGCCATTGATAAAGGGTCTCAGGTAATCGGCCATAGTATTGTTTTAAAATCTGCGATAATACAAAAGCAAAAATAATAAAGATAACAAAAAAACCAGACGCCATCCCCAATGCTAATTGCCAACTCAATGTGAAACGACGTAAGGTTTTTTCAGTTGTTTTTTTAGTCTCTGTCATTATAATCAATCAGCTACGCATAACATATCCAGTACCACGTACCGTCTGAATATATGAGGCCTTACTTTCTGGATCATCAATCTTATTACGCAAATATCGAATATAAACATCAACAACGTTGGTTTCAACTTCGGAATCAAATCCCCAAACTTCTTTCAACAATTGCTCACGTGATTGCACCACATTAATATTCTCAACTAAAGTAAGCAACAAATCATATTCACGCTTAGTCAAATTGATAATTTGATCATCACGACGTGCAATGCGATTTTCTTTTTCAATACGTAAGTCCTTAAAATTAATGATAGCACGATGCTTATCACTCGACTCTGTCTCAATTGCAATACGACGCAATAATGAGCGAATACGTGCTAGCAATTCTTCAATAGCAAAGGGTTTTACCAAATAGTCATCCGCCCCATAATCCAAACCTGATACACGATCAATGACTGAATCACGCGCTGTCATCATAATAATTGGCGTTTTCTTTGATTCACGCAAGCGACGTGCTACTTCAAGCCCATTTAGTTCAGGCAACATCAAATCAAGCAAGATGACATCGTAATTATTTTCCAATGCTGAATCAAGCCCAGAACGCCCGTCCAAAACAGTTTCAACTTCATAACCCTCGTGTTTGAGTTCAAGACCGATAAACTTTGCCAAGTTTTCTTCATCTTCAACAATTAATACTTTACTCATTCTTTGTCCTCAACATTTAAATCGGCTCATTGCCGAATCCATATTTCTTTTACTTCCCCTTATTCTAGATTAATTTTTTCCTTTTTGCAAGTATTTTCTCATTCTTTGAAAAAATCATCTAATTTTGCAAGCCTGGGGTCTAATTCCGCTTCTTTTTTCGCTTTTTTCTCATTTTCAAAAGTTTCTTCGCTAATAACATGCCAATCATTCCCCGATGGTAGAGTATCAGAGGCCTTTTCTTCAGCCGTTAAAATTTGTAGCGGTAATGAAGCTACGATATTATCTAAAATAGCCGTATCAACATCGAGTGTATCACTTTCTAAAACAAAAACTGCTTCTGTTTCTTCAAATTCTGTTAAGCGCGTTTCATCTTCGATATACCGTTCATCAAACGTCATATCAATATCTCGCAGTACGGGTGCCAACGATCGAGATGATGGCACTGTTACTTTTCCAGTGACTTGGATATGTAACAATAAATCATCATTATCGTAGTAGCGAATAAAACCTTTAACGTTTAGGGGGGTTAGCCCCAGAATTGTTTTTGGGAATCTTTCTTTGGCTAGTGATGCTAGTTCAAGTACTTCATCAAATTCCAACGAACTTTGCCGAAATTTTTGAAGTTGGTTTTTATTATATTTCATTTATCTTCCTTTGTATGAGCTTGTGTAAAATGAATGGGTTGCCGTGCGATATCTTGTTGCTGACCTGGTTCACGAGCTAATAATTGCCAAAGTTTTCCTGCCTTAAAATCTAAACGCAGATTGGCTTTGGCTAAATGCTGATCAACCTTACTAATGAGTGGTAAGGTGGTTGTTTTTTTAGCACCATTCAGATAAGCTTGCCCCTTGTCGGTAAAACCCAAAATACGTAAATAAGGGTCCTGCATCGCTGCTTGCATTTGGTCTACTTTAACATTTAATAATGTATACAGTAGTGTGCGCTGAATACGAGCAAACGTGTAACGCTTGGACTTGACGGCCTTGATAAAGCTTTGATAACTTTGCGGTCCTGGTTCACCAAGCGCAACTGCAGCTAGCCGATGCTCTAGTCCTTCTGCCATTTGGTAAACTTGTCCTAATTGTCCTATTGTATCAGTCATCAAACGATATTTTAATAACGGCCAGAATTGTGACTCAAAATCAACAGTATGATTAGCAGATGAAATATCAACTAGTGTCTGATTAGGCACCACGCCCTTCACTTTTTCTAGTTTGCCCTTATGAAGTGCGAGTCGAATCGATGATGCTGACGCGATTGTTTGATCATCGGTGAAACTTTGGTCATGATAGCCTGCGGCGACGCGCTGAATAGCATGTAATTTAATTGGGGAATTCAAATTTAGTATCGCTTTAGCATAACCAAAAGCTAAAATATCATTTGGATCTTCTAATTTAAAGCCTGTTTCTGATTCCAATTGTGTTGCATAGGCTTGCGCAAACGTTTGGTTTTTCTCTTGAAAAGCCTTACCTCCCTGAACACTAGGTGCTTGTTTTGCTAGGTTTAAAAAATCAACCGTTGCGTGCTCACTGCCAAAAACAACATCTTCAACGCCAAGTGCAGTTAATAATTTAATTGCTCCCTCAGCGAATAAATGACTGGGTTGTACCGCATAAAAAGTTGGTAGTTCGATAACCAAGTCAACACCATTTGCTAATGCGGCCTGAGTACGTGTCCATTTGTCAAATAAGGCTGGCTCACCACGTTGCACAAAGTTTCCAGACATTACAGCAATAACCACATCTGCCCCTGTTACCGCCTTAGCTTGCTGAATATGATAAATATGCCCATTATGAAACGGATTATATTCTGTTACGAGACCAACTGCTTTCATATTTTCACCGCCTTAAAGAACCAACGTGATGTTTCATCGTTGACTGAATGATTACCAAAATCAGCCATTACTTGCACGTCTTTAAAGCCTGCTTCTTCGAGGGCTTGCTGGTAAACAATCAAGTCATACGTTTGCTCATGATGAATCTCTCTAAGTATTTTGAAACCATCAATCGCCTCATCATAGACAAAGAACTTCAAATCATGATCGACACTATTAATGCTATCTCCAGGGTATGATGTCCACATGAAAATATTGTCTGCATCATCATCATTGTTATAATAATAGTCTTGATACAACTCATTCACCTGATACGGTGTAATGACGTCAAACAATAATTGCCCGCCAGTATTTAAGTGCTGTGCGGCTTGTGCTAGAGCTGCTTTAAAATCATGTAGGGTAGGCAAATAATTAAATGCGTCCGCAAAGCTAATAATTGTGTCATAAGTCTTTGGCCAGTCTGACCAATCACGCATATCTGCTTGCAACAAGTTGATATCAACTTTTGCCGCTTGCGCATGCCGTTGTGCTAACGTCAACATATCAGCAGATAAATCTAAAACGTCCACTGCGTAGCCATCTTCAGCTAGTAGTACGGCCAATCGACCAGCACCACCACCCAAATCTAAAATCGTCCCTTTTGTTGTATGCACCTTAACGAATGCTAACCAAGCCTCGTACATATTATCATCAAATAATTGATCATACTTTTCGGCAAAAGTCGAATAATTTTGTTGTAAGTTTTCATCAGTCATATATTATATTTTAACAGAAAAAAAGACAAGCTGCTGCTTGTCTCAAACTAGTCTGCTATTAATAATGTCGTTAAATCAACATATGGCGCATCATGCCACAACCGTTCCAAATTGTAAAAGTCACGTTGTTCGGTTGAAAAGACATGCACAATCACATCCCCCAAATCGACCAGAACCCAGTCAGCTGATTGAAACCCTTCAATTAGTTTCACTTCACCGCCTGCTGCTTGAACCTTATCTTTCACTTCTGTCACGATAGCCTGCACTTGACGGTTAGAAGCAGCATCTGCAATCACAAAATAATCTGCCATCAAACTCACATTGCGCATGTCTAATGCCACAATATTATTTGCTTTTTTACCATCAATAGCTTTTACCGCTGTTTCTAAAACAGTATTCACATCTAACGCTGTTGTCAAAATTAATCCCTTAACTTTCTTTAATTTAATAGTCCCCGGTTTAACCAGTAATTATAAGTCGTGATACTTTTTGGATAAATCGGCGTTTCTTTTTTCACTAACCGTAACACAGTATGCACAATCTGGTAGCGCACACCAGCGGCCAGTGATTGATCAGTTATCTGACGTGCTGTTTCTACACCAGGGAAATCACGTCCTTTTTCTAAATAATCAGCCATAAACAATACCTGAGATAATGGTGTCATTTCCTCGGCACCACCTGTGGTATGCTCACGTACTGCATTTAAAATTTCGTCATCTTCAATACCGAGTTCATCTCGAATAATCTCAGCCCCAACAACCCCATGCCAAATATAGTTGCCCCAATTAAGTAAATCAGAGTCCAAATGTTTTGCTTTAATCACAGAGAGAAATGTTTCATCTGAAAGTTCTTTGGCATAGTCGTGTACCAGTGCCGCGACTTCTGCTTTATCTTCGTCAACACCATTATCATGTGCTAGTTTCACCGCATAATCACGTACACGCACGCTATGTTGAAAACGATAATCAGATAATTTGTCTGCAACGCGTGTCTCCAGTGTTTGAATTGTACCATTAAAATAATTAGTCATAAATGCCTCTATACAGATTATACTCCTGAATAAAGCATGCTTCACGTTCCGGAACTAAATAATTAATACTTTGATTTAATCTTAACTTTGTTCGAATGTCTGAGGAACTGATAGCAATATCTGGGACATCTAGCCAAACAATAGGATAGTCTGACTCATGCCGATTACCACCGCGTGCCCCAGCAACAAAAGTCACCAATCGCGTCAACTCATCAATATAGTCCCAAGTCGCTAATTTACTGACTTTTTCACCACCAAGGATAAAAAAATACTCATTTTCAGGATGTTGCTCAACCAAATCGCGCATTGTCTGGTACGTATACGATTTCCCACCTTGTCGAATTTCACGTAGCTCGATATCAAACAGTGGATTACCCATGATGGCCATTTTAACCAGCTGTGCACGATATGATGGCTCAACGGCACTAGCATGTGTGCCGTCAACTGGAACAGCATTAGGCATCCAAAATATTTTTTCTAATCCTAATTGTTTGCCAATACTTTCAGCTAGTATCAATTGCCCAATGTGTGGCGGATTAAATGTTCCGCCAAATATACCAACACGTTTTTTAGTCGGCATGGTCACAGTATCGGGTTGAATTTTTGGGTAAACCGTATACGTCCCATTCATAGATTTTACCGCCTTAAATCTTAGCTAGTGCGACTGAAATTTTTTTATATTTATCTTCTTCAGCAGGCAAAAACAAAACTAAGGTACGACCAATTGTTTGCGCCACTGTAATATTGGAGTGTGCTTGAATAAAATCTGCTACGTCTTTGACACTCTCATCAGCACCTTGCTGTAAGCTAACTTTTATTAATTCCCGTTTTGCTAGTGCTAAAACAATTTCATCGACCCATTTTTGTGTTAAGCCATTCTTACCAATCGAAAAAATAGGTGATAGTGTGTTTGCCTGTGAACGTAAAAATCTTTTTTGTTTTCCTGTAAGTTCTAACATTAAATCATTGCCTTTCTAATAAGGACTGAAACACCTTGTGGCGCCCAACCCGAAACTTCAATACCCGCGGGCACAGTTACCCAACCTAACCCTGCAAACACAATATCACTTTTTTCTGTTGTATGGAATTGATGTTTAACAAGCGTCGATGTGGTGACTTGTGTTGGCGATGGTGCTAATAGGTTCCCGACATGTTTTTGATAAAAATCATCCGCGCCTAGTAGCTTTGTACGATGTAAATTTAAATTATTTTCAAAATAAGCAGTTACTGCACTACGTTGTCCTGCTTCAAAATCAAATCTGGCCAGACCACCAATAAAAATTGTCTGTTCCGGATTTAGTTGGTAAGTACGTGGCTTGATTTCGTTCTTAGGTAACGCGTACTTAAGATTCTTATCATCTAACACATGAGCAATTTGATCACGCTTGATAATGCCAGGTGTGTCAATCAAAAATTGACCATCAGCTAACGGAATTTCAATACGATCTAAGGTGGTTCCTGGGAAACGAGACGTCGTAATTAAATCAGTGACACCTGTCCGAGATTTGATAATTTGGTTAATCAACGTTGATTTACCAACATTGGTTACACCAACAACATAAACATCGCGCCCTTGTCGTAGCGTATCTACCTTGTCTAACAAATCATCTAAATTTTGTGGCTTAGTTGCTGAGGTCAAGAAAATGTCAGCCGGCTGAATACCTTGTGCCTTGAGCTCCGCCTGCAACCAATTTTTTAGACGGTTTTTATTCAATAATTTAGGTAGTAAGTCAACTTTGTTCGCAACAACTAAAATTGGATTATCCTGACCGACGAAGCGTGGTAATCCTGAAATTTCAGAACCTGTGACATCAAAAACATCAATAACATAGACAATCAATGCCTTCGTCTCAGAAATCTGATGCAACAACGTTGCAAAATCATCGTTTGTCAGCTCTACTGGTTGAATTTCATTGTAGTGTCTTAAGCGGAAACAACGTTGACAAAGCAGTTCATCACTATCAATTGTCTTCTTAAGTGCACTCATTGGTAAATAACCTGATTTATTTGCATCCGTCACTTGCATCAAAGCACCACAGCCGATACAGCGAATGCCCTCTGATAATTGTTCTTGGATATATGTTTCTGTTATTTCAGTTGTCACGAAGTGATTTCTCCCATTTCAAGTGTGGATGTGCTTTAAAAACAATTTTTTTAACAATTTTTTCAACGCTACGGTTTATCCAAGTCTGCCACATGTCAGACTCGATTAAACGTTTTACTAAAACGCTTCTCACCCCTGCCCCATGAGCCGCCCAAACATCTGTAAGCATTTGATCACCTACCATTATGACAGACTCACGCTTTAAATGATGCGTTCTTAAGACATGAAGTATGCCACGTGGTAAAGGCTTTAAGGACCAAGACACAAATTTCACTCCCAGTGGCTCGACGGCTTTAGCAACACGTTTAGTGGTATTGTTTGAGACCACAATCAATTCGATGCCACCCTCGCGTAAATCTTGCAACCATTGCTTTAATTCAGGGGTGCCATCTGGATTATTCCAAGCCAATAACGTGTTGTCTAAATCAGCCAATACTGTCGTAATACCGTGGGCTTTTAAATCTTCAACTGTCAAATCGTATATTCTTTCTACCATGTAGGTAGGCGTAAAATGTTCTAAGCGCATCGATAATCCATCATCCATTTTATTTATTCTATCTTATTATACACTACTATCTTGTTAATTTATAACAAGTCGCACCAGACAAAATAAAAGGTAACAGTACGCTGTTACCTTTTTAATACCAATTATTTGATTGCCAATGAGAAATTGCATTATCAACCGTACCATAGCGCTCCGCGATATATTTTTGCATTGCTTCTAATTGCACATCATAGTTTCCACGGTAATTCTGACCTGGCACATATTTATCATAATATGATTCTGCCAATTGTCCAATACCATAATAAGCACCATTTGTTGCATGTGCATCGCCATGGCTTTCACGTGTAATCAGCCACTGAATGTCACCCGTATTAGTCACTGGCTTTGGCGCTGCTGTGGCCACTACGTTTGCAGATTGTGACGATGGGACTGACAATTGATCGTTGGTTTTTGGTTCAACAGCAACCTGCTGTTCATTCATATCAATATGATTCAGTGTTTGTGTTTGCACCGCTGGTGCTGGTTCAGCCTTCGCTTCATTTTGTTTGACACTAGCTTCTGCTGTCAATTGCTGTGTACGCTCTGGCTGATGGCTTTTACTAGCACTAAGCTGGATACTATTGACATCTGATAATGATTTTACAGCGTCATCAATACCAATAACGTTAACCTTTTCACGATCTGGCTTAGTATAGGTCACATGTTCTTGATTGGCATGTGTTGGTGTTCCAAAAATTCCCAAACCACAGCTTGTAATTGTTGCACTTGTAAGTAATATTTTCTTTAACATCATGCTTTCTATTGTCTAATCCCAATGTTACAAAAGCATGACACCAGTTACTAAATGAACATACAATATATAAATATTAAACATTATCACGCTATTTGTTTACCATTAAAAAATATTAAACGTTTAACAAAAAAGCTGAAAAATAACGCACTTTGATAGTGATTTTAGGAGTTGAAAAAATAAATTATTGTCAGCGTCACATAACTAACACATACCTGTCATAAAGAAGCAAAAAAGACGAGATACGCTAACATATCTCGTCTTAAAAATAATTTACAAGTCTTGTTGGAAGTCCATTGGTGTGTATAGCTTTAGTAACTTACTAAAAACATATTGTGCAATGAAACCAGCAATGATTGGCACAATAATCCAAGCAATCAGTGCAGTTACGGGGTTAATAAAATGATTCATTACACTAGCTGGCACTGCCGCATCTTTAACCATCGATTGGATTGGCGATACTAAACCAATATACCCAAACCCTGCTGTCGTTGGCGTTCCTTGAACATTAAACAAGGCTACCGGAATACCAGATATAGCGGCGGTTAATAAGAATGGTAGCATCGTTAATGGCTTAGCAAACACTGAAGGCATCATGCCTTTCATGGCACCAAGTGCAATAGCAACGGTCACACCAGGCTTATTGACGCGCCAAGAGTTAATCAGCAAGACGATTGTTGTCGCTACAACACCCATCGCTGCAGCACCTGAGCCGATGCCTGATAATGAGATGGCAAGCGCAATACCAACAGTAGACACTGGTGTAATAATAATAATTGAAAATGCCATTGCAATGAGCATTGCCATCGGTATAGGCGCCAATTTAGTAAATGTTTCTACTAATTGTCCAATCCAAGTGGTTACCGCACCAACATAAGGTGCAATAGTTTTACCAATTAGGCCAACCCCACCACCAACAATTATTGGGCTTAAGATGATAGCTACTGACCCAAAGCCTTTCAAGTATCGAGACACAAGCCATGTGACCAATACGGCAATCGCTGCAACAATCATCGCATTGATAACATCCCCGGCACCATTAGCTATATAGATATTACTAGGTGCGACCGTCTTGATGCCAGTGACTGGGTTAACAAATCCGGCTGATACTTTGGCCCATTTAATTGAGCCAGAAGCAACTGCCGTAGCAATTGCTACCACACCAACATCCAAACTTTTCATTTTAAATTGTAAGGCAACAGCCATACCAATCAAAAATGGAATAAGTGATGTAAAGAGCGTCAAAATCGCACTGAGGTTAGCACCAAAAGCAGTTGTGCCTAAACCAGAATACTGAATGATGTACTTCATAACAGCTGAAGGTAAAACACCAATCAAAATTCCTTGTGCTGAACCTGAAAGCACTTTAAAGAAAAAGTCCTTAAGTTTTAATTCGGTGGCACCACTAAATGTTACTGGTGCACTTTCGGAGGCTTTACGTGCATATTCTTCATTACGCACCATTTGTGACTCCTTTGTGGCCCATTTCTGGCCATCTGCTTTAATAGTCATAATTTTCCCTACTACTTTTAAACAAGTTCACTAATCGTTTCAATTCACACTAAAGCCCGCGCAAATGCCCGGGCTTAGTCAATAAGTCTTAATACTTTACAGCAATACTTGGTGTCTCACCCTTGGCAAAAGCTACAGCAGCATCAAATGATTGGTGTACCATTTCTTTTACAGCATGTGTTGTATAGAATGCAGTATGTGGTGTTACAAAGACGTTTTCACGAGAAATCAAGTCATCTAAGCGCTTGTCATCAAGCCCATTAACTGACCAATCCTTATTGAACACACCCACTTCGCCTTCGTAAGTATCCATAACAAAGCCAAACAATTTCTTTGAATCCAAGGCCGCAACAACAGCATCAGTATCCACAAGTAGACCACGTGATACGTTAACTAAGACAGCATCGTCTTTCATCTTAGCAATTGTTTCAGCATTAATCATTTGATCATTAGTGCCTGGGATGTGAGGAATGTGTAGCGATACAATATCTGATTGTGCTAACAATTCGTCCAATGTGTCAACGTAAACGCCTGTTTTTTCTAATTCAGCATTACGATAGACATCATAAGCAATCACTTTTGCACCAAATCCTTGCATAATCTGCATGAATACACGGCCTATGTGACCTGTCCCAACCACACCAACAACTTGGTCACGTACTTCGCGACGGATTGTTGGTTCCCAACGCAAGTCACGTTTTTGTACTTTATTTTCCATGACTTTAGCTTGTGACAATAATGCTGAAACTTGAATTGCTGCATGTTCTGCAATTGCGTTAGGTGAATAAACAGGCACGTTAGATACGTTGAAATTGAATGCCTTAGCAGCATCAAAATCAATGTTATCTGTTCCCACATTACGAAGTGACAAGTTTGTCACCCCATTTTCAGCTAGGGCAGCTAACGTCTCACGTGAATAATCTAACTGTTGATAAACAACTGCTGAGTCTGAACCTTTAGCTAAAGCTGCTGTTTCAGGGGTTAATAATTCTTGAGTATAGTCAACTTCAACTTCAGGATGAGCTGACTTCCAATCTTCAAGTGATGGCTTCTCGTCATCACGAATACCATAAGCAAAAATCTTCATAAGATCCTCCAAAATTTATATTACCACTCTATTTTACCCCATTTTGTGCATTTTTGCACGTGAAATATTAACTAAACTTATTTTTATATCATAGCCATAATATTGTATTTAATGCAAACAAAAAACGCAGACGATTACCCCTGCGTTTTTTGTTTATTTAGTTGTTGGCTTTTCACCAGATTTTGTTAAAATACCGTCAATAAAACCGTAAGCAAGTGTTTCTTCAGCGCTCATCCAGTGGTCACGTTCAGTATCACGGGCAATAGTCTCCAAATCGCGATCAGAAGCATCAGCTAAAATTTTATTCAACTTGTCACGTGTCTTGGTTAATTGTTCAGCAATAATTGCCATATCTGTTTGCTGTGTTCCGCCCACAGCACCACCCATTGGCTGGTGAATAAGGTATTCAGCATTAGGCAACATAAAGCGATGACCTTTTTCACCAGAACTCGCAATAATTGTTCCCATAGAGGCTGCTAACCCCATGACAATTGTTGTAACTGGTGCTTTAATAAAGTTCATTGTATCTGTAATTGACAGTCCAGCAGTAACTGATCCGCCTGGCGAATTAATATACATTGAGATTTCTTTTGTTGGGTCTTGCGCTTCCAAAAAAAGCAATTGGGCAACAATTGACGTTGCCATGCTATCTTCTACTTCACCTTGTACTAAAACGATACGATCTTTTAACAAACGTGAAGGCAAATCATAACTTTCACGTCCATTGGCAGTTTGTTCAATAACTCCTGGCCACATAATTGTTAGGCTCCTTATTTAAAATATATTCGCAACATAACATTGTTGCAGTTTACCGCTTTTAATTAGTCAAACAACGGCTTAAGACTATTTTAGCACAAACGCATGAAGAGTGCTAAAAATTGCCTACAATTTATTTAAGTCGTATGTCACGCCAGCATTGATCATATCTTCTAATGCTTTTAATTTTCTCATACGATGATTTGCACCTGATTTACTAATCTCAAGACGATCACCTAACTCTGCTAATGAATCATCAGGGTGTTCTAATCGCGCCTTAGCGATATCACGTAATTTCTTTGGCAATAAATCTAAATCACCAATTTCATTAGCAATAAACAAAATTTGTTGCACTTGTTTATTAGCGGCATCAGCTGTTTTTTGAATGTTAGCTAGTTCCGCATTGGTCATACGATTCACAGAATTACGCATATCACGCATCATTCGGATATCCTCGAAGCGCAACATTGTTTGAGTAGCCCCAATAGTTGATAAAAAATCGACTATCTTTTCAGCACGCTTAATGTATATGACATAACCCCCAGAGCGATCAATAATCTTTGCCGGCAAACCAAATTCAGCCATCATTAATCTTAACGTTTCCGCCAACTCTTCATGCGTTGTAAAAATTTCAAGATGGTAATTAGCCTTCTCAGGTGAATTAACGGACCCGGCCGCCAAAAAAGCGCCGCGCAGAAAGGATCGTCGTTTATCGACTTGATTCAATATTCTGTCAGGAATATCGGGGTGCAAACCAAACGGATCAACACCCAAATCAGTTAATACATCTGATACTTTGTTTTTGAGTAACACGCCGTATGACTTATGCTGTGACATGTAGTTGTGTTCGGCAACTGTCACTTCGACTTCTATTTGTGTATAATTTTGTTTCAATAGTGTATAAATGCGCCTGGCAATGGCAGCATTCTCTGTTTTAACTGAAACGGTTTGATCTATGCCTAATGTGCTAACACCATTCATGCGCATCAGTGCAGAGAGTTCAGCTTTGGCATTACCATCATGAACACGTAAACCTGTTAACTCTTTTTTCACATCTGCTGCGTAGGACATTAACTATTCTCCAAAATTTTTAACAATTCTAACATGATTTTTTCACCATCATGAAATGCACCAGCATCACGTAATTGCAAAAAATCACCCGGTACTTCGACAGCGCCTTGTACTTTAACAGCTGCCTCATCTAGTTTAACTTGATGTGAAATTTCATCCCATTTTTGATAATCAACGAAGTCTTCTGGCACAACGGCATTATTCGCAATGACATAATCAATCACTGGGGAACCAATATGCGCGTTCAGGGCTAGTAAATGTTGCGCATCAGTATAAGCATCCGTTTCACCTTTTTGCGTCATGATGTTAGATATATAAACTTGCTTAGCCTGTGTTAACCGTAAGGCTTCGTTAACTTCTGGCACAACAACATTAGGTAATATAGAGGTGAATAAACTACCAGGACCATAGACAATCATATCCGCATCTAAAATTGCCTGGACAACTTCAGGGGCAGCTTTAGGTGCTTCGCCTGGTTCATCTCCAGTGACCCACACGTGGTCAATGACTTTATGCGCGTGAGTAATTTCAGACTCTCCAGCAATGACTTCCCCATCTTTAAATTCTGCATGTAAAATTAGCGGTTCATTCGAAACAGGGTAAATACGCCCTCGCACGCGCATAAACTTGGCTAAATATTGCACAGCATCAAAAATATTACCATGCATTTCTGTCATTGCTGCAATAATTAAATTGCCGACAGCATGCTTAGCAAAAAAATCATCTTTGGCATTAAAACGATATTGCATGACTTGCGTAATCGCTGGATCAACATGTGACATAGCCACTAGTATATTTCGAATATCACCAGGTGGTACGATGTTAATATAGTTTCGCAGTAGGCCACTAGAACCGCCATCATCTGCAACAGTAACAATTGCTGTCAAATCAATTTTTTGTTTGACAAGTGGTTTAATAATGACGGGTAATCCTGAACCACCGCCAATGATTACAATTTTGGGTTTATCTGGCATACGTTATATAGTAATCTTTGAATTACACATACATTAATGACGCATAACGTGCCACTTTCATCTGTATCCAAGGAGTCACTTCGACCTTTCGATTTTTAACTTCATTATTATAATTACATTTTATCATGTTGTTGCAATTTTCAGAAATTTTGATATACTAATAAATTGTAAGTGAGATTGCTAGCAAATTGCTCTCTTAAATTTGCCGTCCCTATTTGCAAATAATCAAATTGGAGATCTATTACATCATGACAGAAAAATTAGACATCGCTTCAGCAGCACGTCATCTGAAAAGCCCCAATATTAAAACACGTAAGCGTGCTTTAAAGGCAATTCACGATTTAAACCTGCGAAAAGGCGCATCAAAGTAACTTAAAATAAAAAGCATGAACGCTTAATCGTGTTCATGCTTTTTATTTTAAATTATGCTTTATTTTCTTGGCGTGCTTTGTCACGCGCCATAATTGTCTTCAAATACTTACCAGTATATGATGCCTCATGTTTAATTACTTTTTCTGGTGTGCCGGTAACCAAAACATTACCGCCACCTTCACCACCTTCAGGCCCCATATCAATAAGCCAATCAGCCGACTTAATAACATCTAAATTATGCTCAATCACGACAACGGTATTACCGCCATCAACTAAACGCTGCAATACTAACAATAAACGGGAAATATCATCCACATGAAGACCAGTCGTTGGTTCATCTAGAATATACATCGTCTTTCCATTCGACCGGCGATGTAATTCCGAAGCCAACTTCATACGCTGGGCTTCACCACCAGACAGAGTTGTTGCTGATTGCCCTAATTTAATATAACCCAAACCGACATCACTGATCGTCTGTAGTTTACGCGCTATTTTTGGAATTGGTGAAAAGAACGCCAATGCTTCGGTCACAGACATCGCCAAGATTTGTGAAATATTAAATCCCTTGTATGTTACTTCCAGTGTTTCTGAGTTATACCGCGTACCACCACAGACTTCACATGTAACATAAATATCGGGAAGAAAGTTCATCTCAATTTTAATGACACCATCTCCGCGGCAGTTTTCACAACGACCACCCTTTGTGTTAAATGAAAAACGCCCCTTATTATAGCCTCGCATTTTAGCTTCATTCGTTTGTGAAAAAAGATCCCTAATATCATCAAAAACCCCCGTATAAGTCGCAGGATTTGAACGTGGTGTACGCCCAATTGGCGTTTGATCAATATCTACTACCTGATCAATATTTTCAACTCCCTCAATCGCACGGTATTTTCCGGGTTTTTGAGAGTTATTATTCAGTTTTTGCTTCAATGCACGTTTTAGAATTTGGTTAACCAGTGTTGATTTTCCTGAACCTGAAACACCCGTCACAACAATAAACTTAGCCAGCGGAAACTTAACAGTCACATTTTTAAGGTTATTTTCGCGCGCACCCTTTATTGTTACCGCATTACCATTTCCCTTGCGCCTCTTATCCGGTATAGGTATGAAGCGTTTTCCTGCTAAATATTGACCAGTAAGCGATTTATCGTTGTTAGCAACGTCATCTGGTGTACCGGTGGCAACAATTTCACCACCTAAAATGCCAGCACCCGGCCCAACATCTATCAAATAATCGGCAGCCATCATCGTGTCTTCGTCGTGTTCAACAACAACTAATGTATTGCCCAGGTCACGCATATTATCCATGGCATGTAACAACATGTCGTTATCTCTTTGATGCAAACCGATTGAAGGTTCATCAAGTACGTACAATACACCTGACAAATTTGATCCAATCTGCGTGGCTAAACGAATACGTTGTGATTCGCCACCAGAGAGTGTGCGTGCTGAACGTGATAGTGTCAAATATTTCAAACCAACGCTTTCTAAAAAGCCTAGGCGATCTTTAATTTCTTTAACGATTGGTGCTGCAATTTCAGCATCTTGCTGCCCTAATACCATTGTATTAAAAAAATCAAGTTCCTGATCTACTGGCAATTCTGACACTTCACCAATATGCTTACCATTAATTTTCACTGATAAAGCCGCTTGATTTAAGCGATAACCATGACACGTTTGGCACGCTAGCTCAGTCATATAATTTGCCATTTGATCACGTGTGAAATCTGAATTTGTTTCATTAAAGCGTCGTGAGATATTGTTAATCACTCCCTCAAAAGGCATATCAACATCACGCACGCCACCAAAATCATTTTTATAGTGGAAATGAAAATCCATTGTCCCTGAACCATATAATATTAATTGCTGTACTTTTTCAGGTAACTTCTCAAACGGTTTATCCATATCAATATTAAATTGTTCCGCAAACTGCTGTAACATTTCTGGATAGTAGTTTGACGATATTGGATTCCAAGGTGCAATGGCGCCTTCACGCAAAGTTTTCTTAGTGTCTGGTACAACTAAATCAATATCAACTTCGCGTGTAACACCTAGCCCTTGACAAACTTCACAGGCACCCAATGGCGCATTAAAACTAAATAAACGTGGCTCTAAACGACCCACTCGAAAGTCTCTCAAGGCGCCAAGATAATGGTCTGAAAATTTGAGTGGTGCAACAGGTGTTTCCCCTTCACGCACAGCTACATTAAGCGTTACTAACCCATCAGTTAATCGCACAGCAGCCTCAATTGAATCAAATAAACGTGAACGTCCATCGTCCCGCAAAACAACACGATCAACCATCACATCAATATCGTGCGCTTGGTTTTTATTTAACTTTGGTGTATCAGTATCTAATTCAATAATTTTCCCGTCTACGCGAGCACGAATATAACCCTGTTTTCTCATATTATCAAAAGCCGTTTCGTGTGAACCACGTTTATGACTGATGATAGGCGCAAAAACTTGTAGACGACTTCCTGTTGCGAGCTGCTGATAAACTTTCTCGACCATCTGGTCGATTGTCATAACAATTTGTGTCCCATCTTCCGGATCATCAGGCCGCCCAACACGAGCAAAAAGTAATCGGAAATAGTCATTAATTTCAGTAACTGTTCCAACGGTTGATCTTGGGTTGTTAGATGTCGTTTTTTGGTCGATTGAAATTGCTGGAGATAAACCGTCAATCGAGTCAACATCTGGCTTGTCCATCTGGCCTAAGAACTGTCTGGCGTATGAAGATAGACTTTCAACATAACGCCGCTGGCCTTCAGCATAAAGCGTGTCAAAAGCCAAGGAAGACTTTCCTGAACCGGACAAACCGGTAATCACCGTGAGCTTGTCTTTTGGAATATCAACATCAATATTTTTTAAATTTTGGGTGCGTGCACCACGTATTTCTATATTTTTCTTTGCCATTTAATTATTATTAAGCTATGTGCTCGATGGTAGATTGTGTAACAAACTACCGCTACATGATAGTCATAGCTCAGCCCTTCATTCTCTCTTAGTTTTGATACTGGTAGTAAAATTTGCTATCAAAGGCTGGCCTTCAAGCTCATCACACTATCACGAAGTTGTGCTGCTTCCTCGAAATTCAAGGCCTTTGCTGCAGACTTCATTTGACTTTCCATATTTTTAATAATGGCCTGTTGCTCATCTTGCGGTAAGTCTCTGAAGGCTACTTGTGTCAAATCAATTGTTTCAGCCCCACCATCGGTTTCCGTGCGGACACTGATACGTTCTCGAATGTCTTTTTTAATTGTCGTTGGTACAATATCGTGTACTGTATTATACTGCATTTGTATTTCACGGCGCCTTGCAGTCTCGTCCATGGCTTCTTGCATTGATTTTGTAACGCTATCAGCATACATAATGACATGGCCATTAGCGTTACGAGCTGCACGCCCGATTGTTTGTATGAGCGAGCGTGGATTGCGCAAAAAGCCTTCCTTATCTGCATCTAAAATTGCCACTAATGATACTTCAGGGACATCAATCCCCTCTCGCAATAAGTTAATCCCAATCAATACATCATATTTTCCTAAACGCAAATCACGAATAATTTCTGTACGTTCTAACGTTTTGATATCCGCATGTAGGTAAGCTACTTTGATACCGACGTTTTTAAGGTAATCAGTCAAGTCTTCTGCCATACGTTTTGTTAACGTTGTAATAAAGACACGCTCATTTTTATCAGTTCGTTTGTTAATTTCGCCAACAAGATCATCAATTTGTCCCATAACTGGACGTACTTCGACTTCTGGATCTAATAAACCTGTTGGTCGTATAATCTGTTGTGCAATGTGATCTTTTGTTACACGCTCTAATTCATAATCACCAGGCGTTGCCGACATATAAATAATTTGATTAACATGCTTTTCAAATTCTGGCAGCTTTAATGGTCGGTTATCAAGAGCCGATGGTAGGCGAAAGCCATAATTGACCAGTGTCTCTTTACGCGCACGATCACCGTTAAACATTCCTCTAACTTGCGGCATCGTCACATGACTTTCATCAACAATAATCAAAAAATCTTCAGGGAAGAAATCGAGTAAAGTAAAAGGTGGCTCGCCTGCTTGACGGCCATCCATCCAGCGAGAATAATTTTCAATACCACCAACAAAGCCCATTTCTTCAAGCATGGCTAAATCATATTCGGTTCGCTGCTTAATCCTTTGGGCTTCTAATAACTTACCTTCTTGTTCAAACTTGGTAACTTGCGCTGCCATTTCTTGACGAATACCATTTAATGCGCGTTGCATTTGATTATCATCCGTCATAAAATGTTTTGCTGGATAAATAGACACGAAATCACGTTCTGAAGCTGTCTCGCCGGTCAGGGCATTGATTTCTCTAATACGATCGATTTCATCACCAAAAAATTCAATTCGCAGAGCGACCTCGTCTTCAGAAGCCGGAAAAATTTCTACAATATCGCCACGTACACGAAAAGAACCACGATGAAAATCAATATCGTTACGTGTGAATTGAACGCCTATCAAATCACGCATTAACTGGTCACGTCCATATTCATTACCAACACGCAAGTTAATGACGTGTTCTTGATATTGATGTGGATCGCCTAATCCAAAGATTGAACTCACAGAAGCCACAACAATGACATCACGACGAGATAGAAGCGAACTTGTAGCCGAATTACGTAATTGATCGATTTCATCATTGACGGCAGAATCTTTTTCAATAAAGGTATCAGAACTGGGGACGTAGGCCTCAGGTTGATAGTAATCATAATAAGAAACGAAGTACTCAACCGCATTGTTTGGAAAGAATTCTTTTAATTCACCATATAATTGTCCCGCCAACGTTTTATTGTGACTTAAAACTAGTGTCGGTTTCTTAACGGTTTTAATGACATTTGAAATGGTAAATGTTTTTCCTGTGCCTGTTGCTCCCAACAAGATTTGTTCTTTAACACCTGCATTAATTCCACTGACTAACTGGCTAATTGCCCGAGGCTGATCACCAGTTGGCTGATACTTAGACACAACCTCGAAATCTTGAGCCGCAACATTTTCACGCATAGGTTTCTTCTTTCATAGACTTTTAATATTATTATACAATAAAACGAACAAACGTTCTATTGTTTGCTCGTTTTATTTACTACTGCTACTACTATTATCATTATTTGCTGCTGATGTCCCATTGAGTTCGGGCGCATCAGTTTTGTACATATCCAAAGTCGATTTGCCATTATTTTTAGCGAGTACACTAGACGGATTTGTTTTTTGCGCTTCCTTAAGCCGGTCTAAGCCAGTGCTCTTTTTATAATCAAAATCCTTTTTATTAACTGGATGGAAATCAGAACGACCTGTATCAAAACGTAATAAATCGCCAGTAATTACAGCATCTGAGTAACTCAATACCTTATTGACATAATCTTGCGTTGTTGTTGCAATCTTTTTCAACTCTGAATCAGAATCGAGTGTCACTTGCTGCCCATTCGTGGTATTGAAATATTGATTATTATATTTCATATACTTTGGCGTAATCCAATTACCATTACGCATTGGTACGACACCTTCATACTTTGGTGACAACATATCCTGACCAAACATCGTCATGTTATCATCTGGTACCCCTAATAGGTCAAGCAACGTTGGTAGCATATCAATTTCGCCACCATAAGTGTGGTTAATCCCACCCTTTAAATTATTGCCATGAATCATGAAAGGTACTTTCTGGAACTGTGCCAAATCGTAATTCGTGACTTTATCTTTACCAAGTAGCTGTGCAATCGCCGGTTGATGATTTTCCGAAATACCATAATGATCACCATAAAGCACAAAAACAGAATTATCATATAAACCAGCTTTTTGAAGATAAGTCATAAGTTCACCAAAAGCTTGGTCTAAATAATGGGCAGTTTGAACGTAGCCATCAACTGTATTGTCGCCTGTCGTGGTTGCCGGAAAACTAATATTTGCTTTATCAATTTCGTATGGATAATGGTTCGTTACAGTTATCAGCTTGGCATAGAAAGGTTGTGGTAATTGTTCAATATATTTCGCACTATCTTGCAAGAAAATTTTATCCTTCAAGCCATAGCCAACATTGAAGTTTGGCTTACTAGCATTAGGATAGTAAGCTTTTGAGAAGAAGTAGTTATAACCAAATGATTTATAAGTATTATCGCGGTTCCAGAAACTAGCCACATCACCATGAAAAGCTGCTGTCGTATAGCCACGTTGGTCTAAAATACCTGGTAGTGACTCAAATGTATTATTCGTGCCATATTTCACCATTGCAGATCCAGTTGCTAGACCGTATAACGAATTTTCTTGCATCATTTCAGCATCTGATGTCTTACCTTGGCCCACTTGATTATAAAAATTATCAAAACTTAATGTATGTTGATCATGGTAAAACTTATTCAAGTTCGGTGTAACTTCACGATTGTCTACTTTGTAATCAATTAAAAATTGTTGAAATGATTCTAAATGAATCATAAACACATTCTTACCTTTTTGCGTACCATAATATTGGATGTTATCAGGTAATTTTTGTGTGGCAACAAATTTCTTAATTTTTGTTAAATCAGCCGGCTTGGCTCTTTTACGACTCTCTGTTTGATTATACGTTTGTACGGCATTAAAGACAGCATATTCATTTAGTCCTAAATATTTCACAATATAATTGTTATCAAATGAACGTGTCAACAGGCCTGATCGATCTGCTGAAGCAATTCCAAAATCAACTAACATCAAAGCAAAACCAAGTATTGTAGTTAAAATAGCAAATTTCTTTTGAACACCTTTACGGTCAATTGTGAGTTGCTTGAATACCACCAACAAGATCAGAATGATGATATCAACAAATACCATATAATCTGACCAGTGAATAATTGCCGCAATTGATTTACTCAAATTATTCCCCGTTGAACTACCTGAACTTAGAATACCCATTGAGAGAAAGTCAGAAAATTCGCGGTAATATAAAACATTGGCAAACAGCCAAATCGACTGAATCAGATTAAAAGCAATTGCCACCCAATAACTAACCACACCACGGAAATACAGTGCGATACTCAAAAATATAATGGCAGTTGGTATTGGATTTAGGAACAACAGAAATTGCTGTGTCGCACCTTCTGCACCTAAATTAAAATTCATATGATAATTGACAAAAGTCTTAAACCAAACAAGCACAACATTTAAGACAAAAAACCAAACCAGTGGTGCAGATGTATCCATTGTGCGTTTAATTTTTTGCCAAATTGTTTTCAGACTTGGGATTTTTTTAAAACGGTTAAACATATTCTTTTCCTTCACATACCTACAAACTATAATACTTTGACTGAGACGAGCATATACAGCTTAGTCGTCAATATAACACTGTCAATCAAAAGATTAATTTAAAATCATGTAGGACATCATAAATTTCAATGGCTACAAGGTCAATGTCATCAAACTGAAAATGACGTATTTGGCGGTGCTCATACACGGTCCAAATCTTTGTAAGCTGGTCGTATTCTACTCGTAACGCTTCAATGCCAAAAACATCAAAACGCCGGCTTTGAAATTGATTGTCAGTTGCGTCAATCATAGCGCGCAAACGACCCAATATCTGATTTAAATCACTAATCTGGTGATTTTTTTGTATCTTCATGGTTGCTCCTTGTAACATGGCGCGCTGGTATCATATACGCCACAATACCAGCAAATAAGCCAAAATAATAGGTAATCAAGCGCCAAATTAAAATAACAAGTATTAATGTTGCCGGATTTTTAACAAACGGTGAAAAAAGCAATTGGAAGCTCAGTTCAGCGCCACCAACACCACCCGGAATCGGGAAAAGTGATATCACCATCACAATCATAATATTCATTGTCACAATTAGCCATGGATTGGTTTCACTGTAACCAAAAGCGCGAATAACAAAATAAGGTATCATATAGAAGACAATCAATTGTAAGGTTGTGAAAAATGTACCACCTAACAAAGATTCCCAACTACTAATCACACGACGTGATTCTTGATGAAAGTTGTCAATTTTTTGTTTAACTGTTCTAATCAATCGCCTATAACGCACTTCTGACATGAATCTTTTGAATAGCGGAGACACCATATCCACAATTCTGATCGTTAGCGCTGGCCAAAACATGACTAGTGCAATACCTACGATTACCACTGCATGAATGGCAATTGCAAACGGAATAAATGTTGCAAACGTTGGGTCAACTTGTGCATATATAAAATGCTCTGCGGCAAAATAACCTATCACAAAGCATACGACCACCACAACTTGATAGACTAAAAATTTCATCAATATGACTGATAATGCTCGCCCTGCTTCAACACCTGAACGTGTCAGTCCATAAAGTTGTGCTGGTTGCCCACCAGTTGCAAACGGTGTCACGCCTGTCCCAAGTTGGTTCAAAAGCGGTACTCGCAATAACGCGACAACAGAGGTTTTTTTGCGATCTGCTTGATTAAGCATCGCATAGGTGGCTGCTGATTCTAAGAAAAACGATATGATCATCATGAGCAGCCCTAAAAAAAGCCAACGCCAATCCAAATGCTGTAAAGCAAGTTTCAACTGTTCGCCCTTGCCACGTAATTCATTTGTTAAAAAGTAGACAACAACAGCAGTGAGTACAATAACGATAACTGCTGATATTTTATCTCTTCTTGACATATTTCCCCCTAACAGGTTTATGTGTTCAACACGGTCTGATAAACACGTTTTAACTGTTGCCCTATTTCAGGCAAGTTGCGTTCCACCGCTAATTGGTACCCTGCGTCAGTTAAATCAGGTAGTTCATGATTTAATATTTTAACCATTAATGTTTCAAAAGCAGCCACATCTTTAGCTTTATAGCTATTAATGCCATCAGCCAGCCAATGATGATAAACGGGTATATCCCTGACTAGCACTTTTTGCTTAGAAGCCAAAGCTTCAAGGACAACTATCCCCTCTGTCTCTTCAAACGATGGATATAAGAAGAGGTCAGCACCTTGATAAGCGCCTTGAATAACATCCCCTGTAATATAACCTGGAAAAATAAGGTTTCTTGGATGATTACCCTTAATCAAGCGACTAATTTTTTGGGGCACTAAACGTAAGTCTGTGTAGCCAAACCATATAAAAACATATTCAGGGTGTTTCTTTGCCAAAGTGACAAAATCAAGAATGCCTTTTCTTTCAAAAAATAAGCCAACACTAATAACCACTTTTTGTTCCGGTGATAAATCAAAATAGTCACGAAATTTTTTTACTTTTTCGTCACTCGCTGCATACTTCTCTAGCGGTATGCCATTAGAAATAGGAGCAATATATTGGCTCAGTCGATAACCGCGTAGTAGTTGTTTAGAATAAGGTGTTGGCGTAATAATGGCATCTGCTTTTTTATATAATGAGACGAGATAACGTTTAAAGAACGGTGCAATCAGATTAGATCCAGTGAATGAATTCCGAAAATCTTCATAGGTTGAATGTCCATGATAGACAACCTTTTTACCCATTTTGTGCGCTTGGTTGACCATGTAATGACTCTTCACACCGTAAGTATTAATGTGCAAAACATCATAGTCACGCGATTTAGGATCAGTTGTCACCTCAACGTCAGTATAACTGAGTGCCCTTTGTTGTAATTTGAGCGCACGACCAATACCTGATTTAGCGATTAATTTCTGATTTTCAAAATAAAGTAGTACTTTCACTTAATTTCTCCTGAAAGGATTACGCAGTATGCGCTTCATATAGCCAACTTCGTCATCTGTGGGGTATTCATCATCTACATCGTCACTTTGATGATAGTCCGATAAAACGTCTTGGTACAAAGACAAGACACGTTTAGCAAAAGTATTGGCATCGACATCTTGCATTTTTTTAGCACGAATTGCCTGATCTTTAGCTGCTGCTTGATGTGTAAGGTATTTTTCAATGCCAGCTAATAATTCATCATAATCAGAAACTAGCGTACCAATGGCATCATTATCGACTAAATTATCGAGGTATGGCGAATGAATTGCCACAAATGGTCGATTGGCCGCCATTGCCTCAATAAAAGTCAACCCTTGCGTCTCTGTATCTGAAGAACTAACAAATACATTACTCATTTGATAATAGTTCATGATATCATCATGATTGACCATACCTACAAAAGTGACTTGCTTCTCTAGTGACAATTCACTGACTTGTTCTTCTAACGACTTACGTGCTGGACCGTCACCAGCAATAACGAGTTGCGCGTCTGGCCATGTTTGCAGTAATTCTGAAAAGACTGAAATAGTCAGTGCAACATTTTTTTCAAACGCTAATCGACCTAATGATAAAATCACAGGCTGTCGCGATGAAAAGCCAAACTGGTCACGCAAGTTTTGCCTTGCAACGCTTGGATTTGGTAAAGCCACACCGGTAGGAATAATACGTATAGGTGCTTTTACACCATAGCGTAGTAGCGTTTCTTGTACTAATTGAGATGGGGCTATCACCGCTGACATACCCATCATATAAGCTTTCATAATCGTACCCACACCCTTAGGGCCTATTAACAGCCCTTTAGCCACGTAATGCGTATAATCTTCATACATCGTATGATAAGTATGGATAACTGGAATCTTTAATTGACGGCCTACAATTTTACCAAGTAGCCCCAGAGAAAACTCTGTCTGAGTATGAACAATGTCAAGTTGTATCGATTTTGCAATCTCAACTGCTTGTATTAAGCCACGAAAAGCTAAACGTCTGTCCTTAAATCCCACATAAGCTACGCTAGAGAAGCGATAAATATGTGGTTCAAATTTATTTTTAGGTACTTTCGGATCAGTCGAAGTAAAAATATAAACTTGATGGCCTTGAGCTTCAAGTGCATCTTTGAGTGTTTTAATTGATGTTGCGACCCCACTTACTTGCGGAAAGTAGGTATCAGTGAAAAGACCAATATTCATTGTCTCCTCCATATTTTGTGTCAATAGTAGATTTTAAAAGCCTATGAATTGCAATATTACCATTATAACATAACTTACCACGACTTCAGATAAACCAAAGACGTCGCTAATAAAAAAGCTACGTCTCAAGACGCAGCTTTTTTTACTCAAAAACCATTTGATTATGATATAGTTCAGCGTAAAAACCATTTTGTTTAACTAATTCATCATGGTTACCTTGTTCAATCACACGGCCATCTTTTAAGACAACAATTTTATCGGCTCCTAATATTGTTTTGAGTCGATGCGCAATAACGAAACTCGTCCTACCTGCAATGACATTATCCATTGCAGCTTGTATACGAGATTCGGTAACCGTATCAACGTTTGAGGTCGCCTCATCTAAAATCAAAAACGTTGGGTTTGTTAAAATAGTACGGGCAATGGAAAGTAATTGCTTTTGGCCTGTTGAAAATACCGATGTTTCATCGTTGACAAAAGTATGGTACTGATCAGGCAGTGTCATAATGAAATCATGGATATTAGCTTGTTTAGCCGCACTCATCATCGCCTCATCTGTCGCATCTGGTTGCCCAAATTTAATATTATCAGCAACAGTACCACTAAACAAAACTGAATCCTGCAGGACAATACCAACATGTTCTCGCAACGACTTAATATCAAATTCGCGAATATCAACCCCGTCAAATTTTACTGAGCCACCAGTCACGTCATAAAAACGATTTAATAGGTTCATCACCGTTGTTTTGCCTGATCCTGTTGGACCCACGAGCGCAACCATTTCGCCTCGATTAACGTTAACCGTGACATCATGCAAAATTTCTTTATCTTTTTGATAACCAAATTTAACCTTATCCAGTGTCACATCTTTTTGGATGGCCGTTAATTGATGACCATTTTTAGGGTTAATTTCTTCAGCCTGCTCATGCACTTCAGACAAGCGACGTGCACCTGTAACTGCGAGTTGTAGCATATTATAAATAGAAGTAATTTGTGTAATTGGTTGGTAATACTCTTGCGAATAGTTTACAAACACAACAATCAATCCCAAACCTGCAGCAGTGCTCATACTGCCGCTAACTACAAGCCATGATCCAAAGAAAATAACAATGGCCAAATTAAGTAAAGAAAGGCCCTGCATCAATGGAAATAATAGGCCTGAGTACATCTGTCCTTTGAATGTCGCTTGACGTACTTTTTCATTATAAGGTTGGAATCCAGCAATGGAAGACTGCTGCAGTCCTTGTGTAATAATAATTGCTTCACCATTGATTTGCTCATTAATATAACCATTCATTTCACCAGTTGCATCTTGCTGCATATCTATGTAACGACGCGCTTTAGAAATGACAAACCAGGCAACTAAGATAGCCACAGGTGTAGTTGCCATCGTCACCCATGCTAAGGCAACATTCTGACTAAACATCATCCAAATGACAGCCACAAACAACGCAAATTGCGACAACAATTCGAAAATAGCTTGATTCATCGCATTAAATATATTATCTAGATCAGAGGTAAACAATGATAGAATTTTACCGTCACGATGCGTGTCAAAATACTTAATGGTCATACGCTGGAGTTTACTAAATAGCCCAATGCGCATTTGGCCTGAAGCCTGAGCCGAAATACGTGATGCCAAAAAGCTCGAAATAAACATCGTTATAGCGGTTAGTATGAAGAAAATCATCATTGCTTCAAGTGCCTGATAAAAAGCTGTCTTGTTAGCCTGACTTTGCGTTATGGGATTCATATATTGGCCTAAGTATGTGGATAATGCTGTGATAGCTTTACCCATATAAATTGGCGCTTGTACTTGAAAATAAGTCGAAACAGCTGTCACAACAATGGTAAATGACAAACCCAACCAATAGCGTTTGAGGTAGGTTGCAAAATATTTTAATGAACGTTTTAAGTCTTTCACGCTATGATGCTCCCTTCGCTTTTTGTGTCTGATAAATTTCAGAATAAATAGGTGATGTTGTTAACAACTCTTGATGCGAGCCGATGCCAACTAATTCGCCTTGGTCTAATACGAAGATACGATCAGCATGAATAACTGAACTAATTTTTTCAGCAATCACAATCGTGGTTGTATTAGACAACTCCTGATTCAGTGCCTCTTGCACCAATTTTTCAGAACGGGCATCTAAGGCAGAGGTTGAGTCATCCAGAATCAGTATTTTTGGATTACCAATAACGCCACGGGCTATTGATAAGCGTTGCTTCTGACCACCAGATAAGTTTGCAGATCTTTCTTCAACATAATGATCAAACCCATCATCATAGCGATTGATAAATTCTGCTGCTTGCGCAATATCAGCTGCTTTTTTTAGTGCTAACTCATCTGCATCTTTACTGCCTTGGCGTAAATTATCAGCGATGCGGCCACTAAATAAAATTGCCCGCTGTAACACGTAAGAAACCGCTGAACGAAGGGATTTTTCATTAACAGACTTCAAATTGACCCCTCCAACAAGGACATCTCCCTGTGTCGGATCATACAACCTTGGGATTAATTGTGCTAACGTTGTTTTCCCAGAACCTGTTGCCCCAACAATACCAATCATCTCTCCGGCATGTATGTCAAAAGAAATATTTTTCAGCGATGGCCTATCATCATTAGGATATGTAAAGGACACATTCTTAAATGATACTTCACCTGATAATGGCTGTTCAGGTGCATCAGCACGATAAGTTAAATCCGGCACCGTTGCTAATACAGCGCCTATACGTCCAAGTGAAATAAAACCACGTGAAGCAAATGTCGACATCAAACCACCAATCATAATTGCGAAGAAAATCTGCATTAAGTATGAAATAAATGATGTAATAGCTGCTAAGTCAGTTGGATGTGCAACAACACTTTGCCCAACAAAATAAACAGCGGCACCAATGGCCACGTAAGAAATCAGCATGAACATTGGAATCATGGTAGAAAATAAATAGCCAATCATCGTGGTAACACGGGTCAAATCATTCGAGTTATCGGTAAAGTGCTTAATTTCATTATCTTCTTGATTGAATGACTTAATCACGCGAACACCTTGAAGACTTTCTTTGGCGATGGTGTTTGTTTTATCAATCAACTTTTGAATTTGAGAAAAATATTTACTCATTTGTTTAAAAACAATCTGAGAAGATAGTGCAATTAAAATGACCATCAAAACAACAATCCACCACAACCGTGGCAGTGTAATGAGCGCCAAAATAAAGGCCCCAATAAACAAAATGGGAATACGTGTTAATGATTGTAAAATCATCATAATTAATTGTTGTACTTGGTTCACATCATTTGTCATGCGAACAACCAAATTACCCGCAGAAAATTTTTCAATATTTCCGAATGAAAAAGATTGAATTTTTTGATATTGATTGGCTCTCAAATCAGCAGCTATACCTTGTGAAATCTTAGCAGCAAAAACTGTATTGATAACACCCGCAATCAAACCAATGATGGCTAAAATAATCAACTCCGTTCCATAAAACAAGACATTTTGTTGATCATTTTTGATAATAGCTGTCATCACGTGCTGTAGCAGTCTGGGCTGCCATAGTGAGGCACCAGCCATAATCACAACAGCAAGCAACGAAAAAAAGATATCTTTGTGATATGGTTTAGCATGTTCTCTTAAAATTTGCATTACAAACTCCTTATTCATACATCAATGTTATCAAAATCCTTAACTATTGATGAAAAGAAAGATTTTACTGTAACATCTACTCTAACACAAAAAAATCAAAAGTGAAAAAAAGCGCATTCATGTGCGCTTTTTTGAATTAATCTGATGCTAATGCATCTATTGTATTCAATTTTGCAGCACGACGTGACGGCACAAAACTAGCAACTAACGCAATCACAAGTGAAATCACAACAGCGAAAATAACATTGCCAATTGATACTTGCACAATACTAAAATGAATTAAACCATTCAGTGCCTGATTCATCACGACTTGTGCAACATAGGCTAGAACAATTCCCAAAACCGCAGAAATCATGCCAATTAATAAGGCTTCGTTTGTAAACAAGCCTCTGATATCTTTTGCACGCGCGCCTAATGCGCGTAAGACACCGATTTCTCGTGTACGCTCTGAGACTGACATATAAGTTGTCACAATAATCATAATAGCCGATACCAATAGTGAGATCCCAGCAATAGCTGCCAAAACATAAGAAGCAAGACTGGTAATCGTATTGATTGTGCCTAGGATATCATCCATAGATACACCAGCAAATGTTTGCATACCATCTGTTTGTACTTGGTTAATCCGCTTCATTGTGGCCTTCACGTTCTTTGTGTCGCGAATTTCAACCGAAGCATAGTTAGCATCTGTTACAGCGTTATTCTTCTTGAGATCTTTTTGAATCGTATCCCAATTTTGTATAAACATCTTACCAGATTGACCACCATCAGTCATACCAGCAATTTTTGCTGTTGTCGCAATGGGAATCGGGTGATTATCTTGGTCAAAAGCAATATAAGTAAAAGCAATATCTTTACCAATGAGTGCTTTATAATTACTTTGAATTTTCTTAGCAAATTCACGATCAATGAGAACTTCACCATCACCAGCCTGGTGACCTGCCTTGATTGTTTTCTTGGCATACTGAGGTGTCCATGATTTCAGCTGGACTGGTTGAGATTTCACATTGCCATAAGTAAATACGGCATTGTTAAACTGACCACCAGCATAAACATTATCCACACCCTTAACTGATGCCAACCGTTTAAGAGTTGCCTCATTCATTGTGGTTGCTTTGTAATCAGTGGCCATCAGTTGCATCGTTTCTTGCATGCGTTCTGTTGCATTAGCTTGTTTATTGGTGGTTGTATTACGCACAACTGTCTGATAGTTTGGATTGACTAAGTCATTAACCTGGTTAGCAATATAACCCTTAATACCATTACCTAATCCCAAAAATAGTATTACTGAAAAGACACCAATAGCTGACCCAATAATAATCAAAGCATTTTGTAATTTTTTATATTTCAAATGATCAAAGGCCATGTCCCATACTGAAGCCGCTTTGAGCGGTCGTGACTTAAAGCGTTCAGTAGCAGTAGTTGCCAGAAACTTGTCCTTTAGCTGTTTTTCTTCATCAATTTTACCATCAGACATATGTAGAATACGCGTCCCATATTCTGCAACAGCCTGCGAATGCGTCACAACAATAACAAGCTTGCCTTCTTGGGCAATTTGTTCAAGTAGCTCTAAAACTTCCGCTGTGTTAGCTGAATCAAGTGCCCCAGTGGGCTCATCAGCAATCATGATATCCGGATCGGATGCCAATGCTCTTGCAATGGCAACACGTTGCTTCTGTCCACCAGATAATTGTGAAGGATATTTATTAATATGATCAGCCAAACCAACTTTCGTCAATAATGCTACGGCGTGCTTTTTACGCTCACTAGCAGATAAATCAGTCATATTTAAGCTGGTTTCGACGTTTTCTAAATTCGTTTGATAGTTAATTAAGTTAAAACTTTGAAAGATGTAACCAATTGTTTCCCGACGATAAACATCTAACTTTTTTTCCTGTGTATGGTCCAACTTTTCGCCATTAACTAAAACAGCGCCTTCAAAGTTGCGGTCCAAACCACCAATAATATTCATTAAGGTTGACTTACCACCACCGGATTCGCCTAGTATTGAGACAAATTCACCCTTTTCAAAGGATAAATCAATGCCATTTAACACAGGGAAAACCTGTTTGCCTAAGTAATAGGATTTTTTGATATTCTGAAGTTCTAAAAATGCCATGTTAACCTACTTTCGTTTTCTAACTGTGTTATTTTACACTACTCGCCATGCTCTCTCAGCCATGGCTGCTCACTAACCATATTATCGTTCAGCACGCGATGCAACGTTTTTTGCGCCTGTGGGACAAACATTTTTGGCACAGGATTTATTGGGACAAATTGTAAATCTAGTGTCTCAACGCCGTCCTTTCTCAGTGTACCGCCAACCTGTTCAACTTCAAAGCCGATACCTATTGTTTCTTGCGCATCACCCCAAGAATTTTTATCTGTCACATGGGTTGCCATACCTAACATCCTCGTAACGGCAACATCTAACCCAGTTTCTTCTTTAAACTCTCTTACCACGGCTTGCATCGGTGAGTCGCCATATTCTAAATAACCACCTGGAAACCCCCACCCCTCGTCGGAATCCCAGCGCTTTTCAAGTAATATCGCGTCATGTTGCTTATTCCACAATACGCCAAATGCTGAAACAAAAATCATGCCCTCATGACCTATTTTTTCACGCATACGACTAATATAATTTTGTTCTGTCATCTGATATCCCCCCATTTTTTCTCAGTCAGTTATTGTTGTGCTGCAGCAAAATCTGGTAACAGACTTTTAGCTAAGTCAAATAACAAGTCCTTATGAATGAAATCTTCTGAAAAAATATCAGGTAAAATATCTGTTGCAATGTATTTAACACTCGCCATATGTTGAAATTCAGCTAATGCTTCCAAACTGCTTTGGAAAATGTTAACAAAAACAGGTTCTGGATTGAATTTTTCTAATTCACCGTAGGCCTCATACATTAAGTCAACTTTATCGGCAACAGATAATATTTCACCTTCAATCGTTTCATCTTTTCCTTCACCCAATCGCCGGGTGTAGGCTGCTTGAAATTGTGTCGGAATTTCAGTTTTAATGAAATTTTCAGTCATCGTATCTTCAACATCAGCTAACATTGAACGCAAGGTTGCGGTGGCATATTTAACTGGTGTTTTAATGTCGCCAATAAAGCGCTCAGTATAATCATGGTTCAGCGCTTTTTCATAGACCGATTGCCAGTTGATGGTTTTACCATTTTGCTCTTCGACATCTGCTAGAAATTGTGCAATCTGCGCCACTTTCCAAGAATGCGCCGCAACATTGTGTGGTTGATATTTGAAAAATCCTGGTGCCCGGTTGATGAGCTCTAACTGATTCATCCCCATAAAAAATTCGTGCATTGGCATCATTAATTGGTCTATGACACGCATCAGTGAGATAATGATGGCATCATATTTCCTCCTCTATATATTAAAAATCATTATCTTTATCATACACGACTTTAAACGCTGGTGCACGTTTGACACCCTTATTATCAATTTTGAGTAAGCCAATCATTACCATGATAATCCATGATTTTCTAGAATAGGCAATATACATCGGCACCCATGTTTTTGTGAACTTACTCTTATAATGATGTAACCCTTCAAAGGAATACACTTTTGAGCCAAATTGATAAACCAGATTAGCTAATCTTTCTCGACCAAAGCTTTGCCTATGTTGTCCAACATTAGCTAACGGTGACATGCCTAAATTAAGTGTTTGTAATCCTTGAGACTTGGCATAAGCAATTGTATTAACAAACAAAACATCCATAACGCCATTTGGCGCTGCCTTTGTGAATCTCATTAAATCTACAGCCATTTGTCGTTCGGTATGGGACGTTACTAAAGTGGCATAAGCTTCAATTCGATTATCTTTAGATAAGACAGCAATCGGGTAACGTTGTATATAATTCTGATCAAAGAAACCTAAGGAATAGCCTTTTTCCTCTCGCCCAGCTAACCATTCATCACTAATTTTTTGTAATTGCTTCAAGATTTCTTCATTAAACGGTGGTGTGAGAACTTTAAATTCAAAACCAGCTCGTCCAGCTTGATTAACAACAGACCGGACATTCTGCATTTTTTTACCCGCCGTAGAGAATGCATCTAATACAACATGTGCTTCTTCTCCTAATTTGAAAAAATCGTACCCAAATTCATGTGCTAACATCGCAATTTGTTCACTCACTTCGTAAAACACTGGTACGTAGCCTAACACATCAGCATCATCAACAAATTGTTGCATCGCTTCAGCAAAATAGCTCGCATCACCAAAAGGATCACCCATCACCATAGCTTTATTGTTAACTAATCTAAACTGCATGCCTACGCTATCTTCGTGATTGACTTGATAATAATAAAAGCGTTTATCACCTAAAAATGCTAGGTTGGTATAATGCGTATCGCCAATTGTTAAAATACGATTAAGCCGTATTTCATCAAATGATTCACCTAATTGTTGTTGATGGGCATGTAAATAGCGCGATAGCAATAAGCTAAAGGTAGCAACAACTAAAATAACAATGGCGCCCATAACCCACCAGTGAACAGAAGGTATCATGCCTCGTTCATGAAAATGATAGTTGTGTTTAAATATTGGCGTATTTACAATACCGAGTAATAAATAACTGATAATCAACGCACCCCAAATTGCCCCGTCAACAATTTGCTCTTCCCATGAATGAATAAATTGTTCTCGGTATAAGGTTTGCCGAGTTGTCATAAACGCGAATAACAACACCCCCACCAAAACCATCGGTACAATGTGCCGATATTCAAACAGTGCATAAATAATAATGACAACTAATAAGACGATAGTTGACTGATACGCCCTTTTAACACGATTGGCCACCCCTCGGGCACTAATGAGTAATAAAAATCCCAACAAAATATTTGGTAATTGATTAGCTAAAGCATATGTAATCGGCCAAGACCGTAAATGATTTAATATCATAACACGCTGCACAATGGTTGGCATTGTGCCTGACAAAACCAGTAAAATACCAGTCAAATATAACATCACTGTTGTGACTTGATGTGTTACTGCGCGTGCAACATAATGTGGCACACCACGGTAATCGCTATTAATTTTTTTGGATAGTCGATAAATCAGTAAAATAAACGCACTCAGCAAGGGTATTACATTATATACGACACGGTATAAAATAAGCCAAACAACCACCTGATCCGAGTTGACTGATAAATCTGATAGGATAAAAAGTACAGCCACATCAAATGAGCCCCACGTACCTGGTGTCATGGAAACTAAAGCAATTGTACTGGCTAAGATGAATGCCAGCATCATAATGGCCAAGCGCAAATGAATTCCTAATGTGACACCGATAGCAACAAATAGCGCCATTTGTAAAACAAAAGAAGCGAGTGATACCGTTAATAGCCGTTTAACAACCAATAAGTTGATGCCTTGCCAAAAATGAAAACGCGGTACGATAGAAATGAAACCAACAACAATAGCCATCATTAAGATGGCTATTAACCAAATCATGTTTTCTTCAAATCCCGTCAGAAAATGCAGCCATATTGCGACAATAGCAGCAGCACTTGCCACTAATAAACCAGTAAGACCCAACAAATATACTTGAAGATAGGGCTTCAAATGACTAGATTTTTTTTGATCAAAATAGAACACTCGCCGCAATAGCAAACTCACTGTGCCAATAAAACCAGCATTAATATTAAAAACGTTAATCAACCAAGCACGTTGTATCAAGTCAGTTCGTTTAATATTGTATGCTTGCCAACGTGCCAAAATAAAGTCACTCAACAACGTGGGTACAATAGTGACAAATCCAAATATAATTAGCAGTAGCGCTTGCCACCAAGTAATTTGACTAATTGTTTCTAGAATCATGTTCCACGTAATTTCACGCGTCATAAAGACTAGTTGGCTAATCAATATTACTGTAACCGCTGGAATAATTAAATGTGACAAGATTGACTTAATTTTTGGCATGTTTTATTCCCCCGAGTAAAAATGGCATGACTAATCGACTAAATTTTTTAGGATTAGTGTAAGTTATAAAATGACTGTGTCTAGGTATGACCATCATTTCAGCATGTGGTAATAATTGTCTGATTCTCTCAATGTGTCGACGCTTAACCAAGTCAAAGCTACCGATGACGAGTAACACATCACCCGCAACACGCTGTAAATCGCCCCGCGAAATGTTGAGTGGCTCACTCATAACATGCAGCTGTTTGTGGCGCCGGGCTGCATAATGACTAATCGGTGCTAATACACGCGTTAAATGCTGCGCAAAACTATCAAGCCACCATAGAATCTTATAAATGCCTTTTTTACTGAGGTTTGGTGCATTGAGTACCATCCGATAAACACGATTAGGGTATACAGTCGCATATTTTATAGCGATATTTGCACCATCACTATACCCGAGTATAATAAATTGCGACAAATTAAAAGTTTTTCTCATAAACTCAATGTCTGAAACTATAGCCATAATTTCTATTTTATTTTTAGTATTGGAAGAGCGACCATGGCCGCGTGAGTCTAGCGCAATAACATGAAAATATCTTGCATATTGCTCAATTTGAGGCTTAAAATAACGTGCAGAACTACCGTTCCCATGCAACAAAAAAATGGTCGCATGTGTCATACTACCATATTCGTCATATACAATTTTTGTCCCATCCGGCACGATAATTGATTTTGTTGTCATTTAGTAATTTCCATTCAAAAAAGAGAGCTATTGCTCTCTTTATTATACCGCTTATTTATCTGAAGGCTTATCAGTTTCAGATGTAATATTTTCTTTTGCATCTGCAGTTTCATCTTTAGCAATAGGCTTCAAATCTTCGACTGCAACTGTTGGTTCTGCCTTTGGTGCTTCAGGTACGATTGTACGAATAGCTGCCATATCAAATGTTAAGATGACACCTTCTGCATCTAGATCAACTGTCTTTGCAACTTGATCAACACTATCTACAACCGCATGCAAACCACCAATTGTTATAATCTTTGTGCCTTTTACTAGGTTACTTTGACGTTCCTCTTGCGCTGCACGTTGCTTTTTTTGTTGGCGGCTCATAAACCAAAACATACCAACAATCAAAATTAATGGGAGAATCAAACTTAAATTCATATAATATTTCCTACTTTCTTAACTGATACGATTCATTGTTGTGTAAACAGTATAACTTAATTATACCAAACAATACACAATAATTGTCTTAAAATAAGCGCGCATTTGGCTTATTATAACCGTATTCTTCCATTACTCTTGCTCGGAATTCAAGTAATTCATCATTTTCGATGGCCGTTCGCATATCTTCCATGAATTGTAACAAGAAACGTAAATTATGTTGCGATGCTAGTTGGGCACCCAATATTTCGTTAGCGTTAAACAAGTGATGCAAATACGAACGTGTCAAATTTTGGAAAGGATTGTAGTCTGGATTATCGAATTGTGCTTGATTACCGAATTGCGCTTGTCGAATATGATTTGGTGAATAGTAGCTCAAATCAGGATCCAATGGTGAAAAATCATTTTTGTACTTAGAATTCTTGATAACAACGCGGCCATAGCGTGTCATCAAGGTCCCTTTACGTGCAATGCGAGTAGGCAACACAGAGTCAAACATATCTACACCGCGAATTACACCGTCAATCAGTGAGTCCGGTGCAGCAACCCCCATGAGATAACGTGGCTTATTTTCTGGTAATAATGGCATAGTGAAATCTAGTACACGGTTCATTTCCAGTTTGGATTCCCCTACAGATAGACCACCGACGGCATAACCTGGTAGGTCCATTCCCACCAAGCCATTAGCCGATTCTGTACGGAGTGCCTTGAATCCAGCGCCTTGCACAATACCAAACAATGCTTGTTTTTCAGGATTACGATGCGCAACTTGTGCTCGATCAGCCCACCGTAAAGAGCGCTGCATTGATTCTTTAATATAATCGAAACTTTCAAAATACGGAATCGCCTCATCTAACTGCATCATAACGTCAGATCCCAAGTTATTTTGAATACGCATGGCCACTTCTGGTGATAAAAACATTTTATCGCCATTAACATGGTTTTGGAAGGTAACGCCTTCTTCTTTTAGCTTTCGTGCATCTGATAGAGAAAAAACCTGAAAGCCACCAGAATCCGTTAGAATTGCTTGATCCCAGCCCATATACTTATGTAAGCCACCAGCTTCGGCAATTAATTCATCACCTGGCCGTACCCATAAATGATAAGTGTTACTCAAAATAAATTGCGAACCAATTTCTTTTAACGCTCGTGTACCTACACCTTTGACTGCACCTTGTGTACCGACAGGCATAAACATGGGTGTCTCAAACGTCCCATGTGGCGTATGTATACGCCCTCGACGTGCCCCTGTATGTTTTTCGGTATGAAGGTGTTCGTACCATACTGCTGGATGTTCTTGTCCCATGTTTTATCTGTTAGGCTAAAGACGTTGACTATGCAACGGCGCAATAGCTTATTCCTTTTCTATCAATGTCGATATCAAACTTACCCATATTATTTTACCAGTTTTTGATGCACAAAAAAAGTAGCGTGTTCTTGTGCAGGCGGCATATCATCATGATCTAATTAAGCAGGACACTTGAGTTGTGCATTTTCAGATAAACTCCAGTAGCTGTCATAGGTGACAACAAAAGAATCAAACATTGGCACCGCCATCTGATCACCTAATTTCTTTAACCGTTGACTAAAGGCGATATCGGTATCCGATGGCATAACATTCCCACTCGGGTGATTATGAATTATCATAAATCCTAACGCGTTTGCTATCAAGACGCGCTGAAATATTTCACGTGGTGAAGATTGGACACTGGTTAAACTACCAATAAATACCGTTTCCCAACCTATAACATTTAACTGGGCATCAAGTAGTGCCACACACAACTGTTCTTGCTTAAAATGACCTAATTTCTGCTGAGCAAAGTGGCCAATATTTTCGGAAAATTTTGCATTTAATAATACTGGTCGTATACTCGCTGCCACCTGCTGCCCAATCGCAATACCGGTGAGCAATGCGCCATGTAACGTTGGATTATCCGCAATAAAATCCATCATCGTATCATGCCCAATCTCATTCAAATCATAATCATGGGGGAAAAACCGTCTTAAGTCATCAACGCCCTTACGCCCATCATATCCTAGCAATGTATAAAATTTTTCGACTTGATCATCTAATATCATTTTCTACCTCTTACTAGAATGATACGTGATTAAGCCTTGTTATTCACAACCCTTAACGCCCTAAGCGATAGTGTTGCCGCCACAATAACAATAATGATGTCTAACCCAAATAGCCAGGTTGTCCCAAGACTTGTTTTGGCCATATAGTTCAAAGTGCTATTGTGGTTTTGAAAAATAGTCATCACACCAGCAGCAAGTGCAATACCGACAGCTGCTGAATAGTTATTGGTTGCTGAAAAAATTGAATTTCCCGCACTTTGGTACGCAACCGGTACATGGCTGATTGCATGTGTCATGTTGTTACCAAACCAAAAGCCGGCACCAAGTTGCACTACCATAAAGCTCAATGTCATATTGAAAACACCTAATGGTAAAAATAGCATCATCATTGCACCAACAATAATCATTGTTATGCCAGTGACGATTGGCAATCTAGGCCCGTAACGATCGTAAAGTCTACCAGAGACAATAGCCATAAAAGCATAACCCAGTGCGCCAGGCAATAACGTCAGCCCAGCCACTTGTGAATTTTTCAAAAGTACAATTTGAAGCGCCATTGGTATGGCATAATTAAATGTTAAATTTGCGACCTGTGTCGTAAAAGACGCCGCAACACTCAAAGAAAAACTCTTAAATTTAAAAATAGCCGGATCAATCAGTGGATATGTAATACGTTTTGATCGTTTGAAGTAACTCAGCAAGCTAATAATCATTACTAGTAACAAGACAACACTAATCACATTGATCAATCCATGTGTGCTAAGTCGTTCAATTAAGAAGATACCTGATATAAAAAACAAACTTAATTGTAACCAGCCGAATAAATCCAATTTTTCTCGGACGACCTCTGAAACTTGTCTAATTGTAAACCAGCCTAAAATAAGTGACCCTATCTGAACAGGTAACACAACCCAAAACACTGTACGCCAACCGAAGTTTTGCGTTAAATAGCCGCCAAAAGCCGGTCCAATAGCTGGCGCAAAAGAAATTATTAGTGAACCCAAACCAACCATTGTGCCGCGCTTTTTTTCAGGTACCTGTTCAAAAATAACATTGTACATCAGCGGCATGCCAACACCGCCACCGATGCCTTGTAACAAGCGGCCAAACAAAGTCAGACCAAAATGACTACTGACTGCGTCAATTAAAACCCCTAAAATCGATATGACTGTCGCTACAACAAATTGACTACGATTGGTAAACCGCTTCTTCAACCATGGTGACAATATAACTACCATACTTGTCAATAAAATAACACCAGATGTTAACCATTGCACTGTACTTGACGGCACATTAAAGGTTCTCATCAACACTGGGAAACTAACATTCAAAGCCGTCTCCAACATAATATCGGAAAAACCTAAAAGTCCGATTGCTAACACACTCAATATTAAACGAATGGATAATTTTTTTTCAGTTTGTATTCTCATCATAGTTGATTTCTCACCTCACTAACAAAATATAAAGAACCTGTAAAAATTGTCATATCACTATGACTTTCATGAAAAGCTGTTTGCCAACTATCAGCCGTCTTGATGGCATATTGCTTAGCAACTGATGAAATATTTAGGCTGTGTCTACCGTTAGGGCCAGTAAAAGGTACCAGCACAATATCAAATTTAGCTTGTGTCAAAATATCGCTGAAGGCTAACACAACGTTTTTATCCATCAGACTGCCGATAATTAATGTCTTCGTTTGCTTTTCATATTCTCCCGTATTCAGGGCGGTCACTAATTGCATTAACCCTTGGTAATTGTGTGCGCCATCGATTATGATACCTGGCCTAATTGTCTCAAAACGCGCAGCAAACTGGCTTTGCTTCAGACCATTTTGAATTTGTTCAACCGTAATACTCTCATCAAAAGCGTTGACTGCCGCCACTGCAGTGGCAGTATTTTGTACTTGATATTGTCCAGGTAGACCTTGCTCAAATTGGCCAGAATGTCCATGAATTATTGGCCTTTTTGATCGCTTTTCAATAACCCATTGCGCTGCTTCTGGCAATTCACCTATCACAACCGCCATATTATCATGAATTATTCCGGCTTTTTGCTCAGCGATTGCTGCGATGGTATCACCTAACAGCGCTTGATGATCTAGGCCAACACTTGTGATGACAGCAACAGTTGCGTTTGGCATCACATTTGTCGAATCAAGTTGACCACCAATACCCACTTCGATAACCAAAGCATCTAACTTTTCACGAGCAAAATAGGTCATCATAATTGCCGTCAAAACTTCAAATTCGGTGGGCACATCTGGTGCCAACTGTTGATCCACAGTGATTAATTTTTTTTCTACTAATTGTGCCACTTCTAGTAAGTCTTGTTCGGCAATCCACTGATTATTAATCTGTATTCTCTCTCTAAAATTAACAATATAAGGGGAAATAAATAAACCAGTACGATAACCTGCAACACGTAAAATGTTACTAGCCATTGTAGACACTGATCCCTTACCATTTGTACCAGTCACATGGATTGCCGGCGGTAATTGCTCTTGCGGATTATCTAATGCATTTAAGAGCGTAAACATACGATGCAGAGATTCCTTTTGCCCACCCTTTGGGCGGCTATGAATAAAGGTAATCGCGTCTTCTACTGTCTTCATGACTATCCTCCAATAAGTGCAATTGTACTGGGAAATGAAAAACCGACCAACAGCTTGTTTGGACGGTTTCATCGTTTTATCTAAGTAGTTATAAATAGCTCAGTGTTAATCTTTTTCACGGACAGTGAATTCACGACGCTGGCGTGATGAATTATTTGATCGTCCCTCATTTGAACGACCATCACGACGCTTGTAATCACCAAAACGACGTTCACTGTTACCACGACGCTCACGGTTGCCACCACCGTTTCTTGAGCCGCCACTGCGATTACCACCACGATAACCACCGCCATTGCCACGACGATCGCCACCACGGCCACCACCATTACGTGACCCACTACCATTTCTACGCCGTGGTAATGGCCGTTCGCGGGTAATTTCAACTGGTGTATTCTGCTTTTCCAAATCTGCTACAGATGACAAAAGTGCTGCCGCTAATTCTTCTGAAGAATACTGGTTTGTCAACTTATCAACTTCTGTTTGAATTTCGCTAACATCTGTTTTTTTGACAATATTATGCACTTCATCTGCCGCATTTTTAATTTTACCAATACGTGCTTCTTTCAAAGAAGCTGGCTCCAATGGTGTCATACGTTTCTTGGTAAGATCTTCAACTGCGCGAAGGTAATCCATTTCATTTGGTGCAACTAGTGTTACTGAAACGCCTTTAGCGCCAGCTCTACCTGTACGGCCAATACGGTGAACATATGATTCAGGATCTTGAGGAATATCAAAGTTATAAACATGTGTAACATCCTTAACATCCAAACCACGTGCAGCAACATCAGTTGCTACCAGAATATTGATTTCGTGTGATTTAAACTGTGCCAAAACGCGTGAACGCATTTGTTGCGTCAAATCACCGTGCAAGCCAGCTGCACGATAGCCACGTGCTTCTAGACCACGTGATAATTCTTCAACACGACGCTTGGTACGACCGAACACAATCGCCAACTTAGGTGCTTGTACATCAAAGATGCGTGTCATTGTATCAAACTTTTCATTCTCGCGCATACGTACAAAATACTGGTCAACTAAATCAGTTGTCAATTCTTTTGCTTCGATTTGAATATGCTCAGGATTAGTCATGAATTTGACACCAATACGCTTAATAGCTGGTGGCATTGTTGCTGAGAATAGCAATGTTTGACGATCTGCTGGTGTGTTCTTGATAATTGATTCAATGTCATCCAAGAATCCCATATTTAACATCTCGTCAGCTTCATCCAACACCAATGTCTTAACATTATCAATTTTAACTGTCTTACGGTTAATATGATCAAGCAAACGGCCTGGTGTACCGACAAGAATTTGTGGATGCGATTTCAAGTTTTGAATTTGACGACGAATATCTGCACCACCAAAGACAACTTGCACATCAACGTGCTTATCACGGCCTAATTTTTTAAGTTCCTCAGCCGTCTGAATTGCTAATTCACGTGTAGGTGAAACAATTAAAGCTTGAATGTTTTTATTACTTAAATCAATGTGTTCTAATATTGGCAAACCGAAGGCAGCTGTTTTTCCAGTTCCTGTTTGCGCTTGTCCAATAACATCTTTACCCGCTAATGTTAGCGGAATTGTTTTTTCTTGGATGGGTGTTGCTTCCACATAGCCATGTGTTGCAATAGCATCCAAAATATCTTGTGACAAACCTAATTCACTAAACTTCAAAATTTTTCTCCTCTGCGCTTTGTAGCGCCTATAGCCATCTAACGTGTTTTAATGGCTGTCATTTGTGTAAATAGTGCTTTTGCCAGCGGTTGCCAGCTTTTCCCTCTTACGCGGCTGTTGCTTAACAAAATAACTGCACTACGTCCATTATTTGTTATAACAATTGTCGGTTCAAACCCATCCAATATGCCATGGCCACTATTGTACTTACCCCAATGATATAAGCCACTTGAATAGGATTCTCCGACAACTGGTTGCCACATATCATGCAAACGTGAGACAGTAATAATCTTGTGATCAATCAACAAGCGATAATAACGATATAGCATGCCCGCAGACATTGCCACATTGCCGGTGCCCGTTTCTCGTGCGTACTGACGCGGATTATCGGGGACGATATTACCATTTTGATAAGCTATCGTTCGATGCTCACTATGCATAAAGTTTTCATAGTTAGCAATATTCAAATGATACTGCTTATTAAACACATTGTTAAATAGCTCCCAATAACTTTGGTGCGTAATCTTCATTAAAATGCCAGCTAATAAACGAAAATTAATAGCTTGATACGTCCACCGATTTGATGGTAACAGCTTAACATGGCTGGCATCGAAGTTAACATTATCTAACTCAGAGATAACGTTTTGATCTTCGCCTGTTTGTGATAAACCACTAGTCATCGTCAATAACTGCTTAATCGTAATTCGCCTTGCATTAGGTACGTTAGGGTAATATCTTGCTAACAGTGTTTCTAGACTCAGCTTCCCCTGCTGAACTTGTTGCATAATCAACGTTGCCGTAAAACTTTTCTGTATTGAGGCAATTTGGAACAGTGATTGCGGGTTATTGAACCGATCTTCTGCCTCATTCGCATAACCGTAACCCTTTTGCAAAATGATACGATTATTTTCCACAAGCAAAGCAGTACCTGTAAAACCAGCTTTTTCAAGTTGATGGTTAGCCGATACAGCGTGATCATTGTCTTCAAGAAAAACATTTTGATCAATCTGATCTAACGCATCTTGTGTTTCTGGATGTGCGGCCTCAGCTTCATGCATTTTGGTAACTTGATAGAATCCCCAAGTACCAACGCCTAAGATTAGGATAATTACCGTAGTAATCAGAAAATGACGCCACGTAAAATATTTAAGTTGACGATGTTGTGTACGTTTCAATGCTGCTTCCCCAATGACAACTAAGGTTGTTCAGATGTGAGCTGCTGAACAACTTCTTCTAAATGAATCCCATGGCTGGCTTTTAGCAAAATAACGTCACCGGGCTGACTGATAGCCAATAAATCTGAAGCCAATTGCTTGAGCTGATCCGTTTGATACAAATGCACCCTTTCCACACCCATTTTTGACATTAAAAGTGGTGCGGTATTTTGATTAAATAATGATCCTACTAAGTATACACCGTCAACATCTGTATCGAGTATTTTTGGTCCCAATTCAGCGTGAAGATGATTTGCTTGTGTTCCCAATTCTAGCATATCGCCTAACACAACATACTTTCGCCGAGCAGGAAGTGACTTTAAGGTTGATAATACAGCAGCAACAGCTGTTGGATTAGCATTATAGACATCACTAATTAAAACAACGCCTTGTGATGTCACTAATCTTTCAGTTCGATTTTTCGTCAAATCAAAGTTTTTTAATGCCAAGGCGGCATGTTTTAAATCAATAGATAGTAGCTTACCCGCTGAAATCGCTGCGAGCGCATTCATAACATTATACCTACCCATGACAGGAATTGCAAATTTTTGTTGTTCAAATGTAAATGTTGTGACAGTAGCCAAGGCTTGAATGGCCGATACTTTTTCGCCAAAGTACTGCCTATCACTTTTAACAGCTGCTTGCGTCAACAAGGGCTCATCAAATGGCACAAGTAAAATACCATCAGATTTAAGTCCCTGTGTAATTTCTAATTTAGCACGGGCAATGTTATCTCTTGTCTGAAAAAATTCAATATGTGCTTCACCAATCATTGTAATAATCGCAATATCTGGCATGACCAAGTGTGATAATACCGTTAGTTGCCCAGGGCGGTCCATGCCTAATTCTACAACCAATACTTCTGTGTCATCTGGCATAGACAATAACGTCATAGGCACACCAATTTCGTTATTATAATTTTCAGGTGTCTTAAATGTTTTAAATTTCGTCGACAAAATAGCCGCAGTCATGTCTTTTGTCGTTGTCTTGCCGTTGGACCCCGTAATAGCAATAACCTTTGGATTAACCATTTCACGACGATATTGTCCTAATCGTTGTAAAGCTAATAATGTATCTGGCACAATAATAGCTGGTATATCTGGTGTTATAGCATGCTGATCATCAACTAGCACTGCCACAGCACCGTTAGCCAAAGCTTGTTGTATATAAAGATGACCATCATGTTCTGACACGAGGGCTACAAATAAATCACCTATCTTAACTTGTCTAGAGTCAAAGGCAACACCAGTAATATCGGCGTCCCCTTGCGAATTAGCCTGAAGCACTGAAGCAATGTTTTTAAGTGAGTCGTTCATTTTATCTCCAAAATAAAAGCACCGTTTTATCTAGCCAATTTTGTACATGACATACAACAATATCATATAGCCATCTTGGTGATACGCGGTGTTTCTGTCATACGTATATTATATCAAGAATTTTTCTTAAATACTGTAATACTTTCTACATGCGATGTTTGTGGGAACTGATCCACTGGCAATACTGGTCCGTCAATATGATAACCTTGCTGCACTAATTCTGACGCATCACGAACTAATGTGACAGGATTACAACTGACATATACAATCCTGTCAGGAGCCATATCTGTCGTTGCTTTAATCAACGCATTGGTTAATCCCCGCCGCGGTGGATCAACAAAGACCACATCAGGTTGTAGGTTGGCTTCTTGCCATAATTTAAATTGTTGTGGCGCATCTGCCAAAATGTATTCCGCATTATCGACGTGATTCATCCGCATGTTTAATTGTGCATCTGCCACAGCACCAGGTACAACCTCAACCCCAAGTACTTTTCGAACCTGTTTAGCCACCGTGATACCAATTGTGCCAATACCTGAATAAGCATCAATAACAATATCTGTTGTTTTTAAATCAGCTTTACGCGCCGCTAAATCGTACAACACCTCTGTAGTCTGTGGATTAACTTGATAAAAAGAGTTTGGGCCAATGAGAAAAGTATAACCTAACAAGGTATCCTTAATAGCCGTTTCTCCCCATAATGTCCGATTATTTGGACTCAACAACACATAATCTTTTTTAGGACTGTAATTAAAAATCAGACTCTTAAGTTCAGGGAGGTTTTGTCGTAATTCTTGTGTAATTGCCGACTCATGATTAATCTGCGCATCATTTGCGACGAGAACCACCATCAATTCATGTGAATAATAGCCACGGCGAATCATAATATATCTAATAGCGCCCACCTGTGTATCAGGATCATAAGCACTAATTTGATAATTTTCTAATACTTCACGTACAGTAATAATCGCTTGGTCGATGTTGGCATCATTGACGAAATAATCAGTCATAGGAACCAATTCATGTGTTCCACGACGATAAAAACCACTAGTTAAATGACCATTTTGCCATTTAACAGGCACAATTGTCTTATTACGATAATAGGTAGGGTTGGCCATACCTATCGTACTATCAACAACAACTTCAATATTTTGTGCTTCAAATAAACGCTTTACCTGTTGCCGCTTTAATTCGAGTTGTGCCTCATATTTCAAATTAACTAATGGTGCTGTTCCCGCCTCAATTAAATATTGCCTTTGACTGTCCTGACGTTGATCAGAAACTGTTAATCGCTCGATAATTTTAGCATAGCCGGAAAATTTATCAACTTGAATAACTTCAATTTTGAGCATTTCGCCAGGAATCGCATCGGCAATATACAATGGATATTTTGACGTGACATAGACAATCCCCATGCCATCAAGTCTAATATCATCAACCGTTGCAACGATTATTTCATGTAATTTAACTGGAAGAATTGTTCTCGACATTATACACAACATATGATTATCGCAAAACCAAATAGCAAAGCTGCAATAACAATATGCCCTCCATTTCTCAATAATAAGATGAATAAAAAATAAAAGCGCTCACTACCGTGAACGCTTTTACTAAGAACAATTACTTGTCTTCGTTGTTCTTAAAACCAAATCCAGCAAACTTCTTGTTGAACTTGTCGACTGCACCATCGGCTTGCGTGAACTTTTGCTTACCAGTGTAGAATGGATGTGAGTCAGATGTGATATCCATACGGATAACTGGGTATTCTTGACCTTCAAATTCAGTTGTATCATTTGATGTAACAGTAGAAGCTGACAAGAACTTCTTACCTGTTGTTGCATCAAGAAAAACAACTGGACGGTAATTTGGGTGGATTTCTGCTTGCATAACTATTTCTCCTTAGCGCCCTGAAACTTCTGTAACAGAGTCAGTATATAACTAGTATAGTTTATCATATCATGATTTACGTTGCAACATATTTTATCAATGGTTCACGGCATTAAATTAATCAAGTCAATGCCTTCAATTGAAACATCTGCACCTAAGGCAGTTAGCTTATCTTGAATCCGATCATATCCTCGCAAAATATGATCTGCATCATTGATAACCGTCTCACCTTCAGCCATAATTGCTGCTATCACAAGAGCTGCGCCAGCACGTATTTCAGCAGCTTCTACATCTGTACCAATTAATCTCGGTGAATAATTGACACGAATATGCCCTGGCTTTTCAGAATCAACGTCTCCACCCATACGACGTAATTCTGCAATATGCTTCACACGCTTAGGGTAAATGGTATCTTGAATCATGCTTTCCCCATTGGCCATTAATAGTAATGGTGTAATGGGCTGTTGTAAATCAGTTGCAAACCCAGGATAAGGCATGGTCTTGATACTAACTGGTTGCAATTGGTCTGAAGGGTAAACATGTATGGCATCTTCGCCAATATCCAAATTAACCCCCATCTCAATGAGTTTTGAGGTATATGACTCCAAGTGCTCTGGAATAACATTTTTGATTGTGACTCCGTCACCAAAAGCAGCAGCCATACTCATATAAGTACCGGCTTCAATACGATCTGGAATCACTGTATGCGTGTTACGCGCTTTCAAACTTGGTACACCAGCAATACGAATAGTATCTGTTCCAGCCCCACGAATATTGGCACCCATGTTATTTAGAAATGTTGCAATATCAATAATTTCTGGCTCACGAGCAGCATTTTCAAGTATAGTTTGCCCTTTAGCACGCACGGCAGCCAAAATAATGTTAATGGTAGCCCCAACCGATACAGTATCCAATGCTATACGTGCACCAATCAAGCCATTTTCAGTGGCATCAATATGGATAATGTCATTAGTTTCAGTGACTGTTGCACCAAGTGCTTCAAATCCTTTAATATGTTGATCAATTGGTCGACGACCTAAATTATCACCACCAGGGAAAGTAACTGTTGCGCGATTAAAGCGTCCTAGTAATGCCCCCATAAAATAATATGAGGCACGCAAAGACTTAATCGCGCCACTTGGCAATTCACTTTCCGTGATTTGCGTTGGATCAATGTCTAAATTACCATTTTCAAAATTGGAATGCACATTCATTGCATCCAAAATTAATTGTAAGTTTTTAACATCAAGAATCTGCGGTACGGTGTCGAACTTAACCGGTGTATCAGCTAATATTGCAGCTGGAATAAGTGCAACTGTTGAATTCTTTGCACCACCGATTGTGACTTCACCATGGAGACGTTTGCCACCACGAATAATTATTTTAGCCATGAATTTTCCTTAAAAAACGTTATAGTCCGTTTTTAATTATACAGTGAATTCTTCTTGAACTCAAATCAATTTGCCTATGGTCACCGAATGTCTGCACCCAACTCAGCTACAAGGGCTTTTGTGACAACCTCAAAATCATCATTAACTTCTGCTTCGACTAGTGTGCCTTCATTATTTTGATAGGTTAACTGATAAGCTAACGACTTTTTACCGGTTGGGAGTTTGTCTCCTGCATAAACATCAAATAGTGTCACATCAGCTAGCTTACTACCTGCAGCTTGGTGGATAACTGTCATCACTTGTTCATTTGTGATTGTGTCGTTTATCAACAGCGCAACATCACGGCTTACTTGTGGGAATCGTGTCACCGGTTGATAACTTACTGTTTCCTTTGCAGCAGACATGACAGTAAACAAATTCAACTCAAAACCATACACTGGTGTCATTTTTTTAGCACGTGTCATTTTAGGATGAATTTGACCGACAAAGCCGAGATAAACATCATCAGTGTATATATCGGCAGTTCGCCCTGGGTGCATATTAGCGTGACGGTCAGTCGCAACGTACCGCACGTTTTTAACACCGATTTGCTCTAGATAAGCTACAACAATACCCTTTATATCATAAAAATCAACAACACGTTCTGCTTTTTCTTGTTGCCAAGATGACTCAACAATGTTGCCAGTCAGTACACCAGCCAAATGTTCAATTTCAGTTGGCAATTCGTTTTTGCCATTGGCCACAAATACACGACCTTGCTCATAGAGTGCAATATCTCGCACACTGTGATTAACATTATACGCAACATCTTCTAGTAAACCAGCTAATAAGTTTTGCCGTACTGTTGTACGATCAGAACTCATTGGGTAATCTAATGTTACCACTTTGGCTGCTGGGTTTTCTGCGAACTGTTGCGCTTTTTCAGGTGTTGTTAAGGCGTATGAAATCGCTTGGTTCATGCCCAAACTTTCCAAAATTTTCCGACTAGCACGAATTTGCCTTTGTGCTTTGGTCAGGCTGCCTGGTGTTGTTGGCCCATATGGTAAAGTAACCGGTAAATTATCATAACCATACAGTCGAGCAATTTCTTCAATTAAATCTGCTTCAATACTCATATCTGGACGACGCGCTGGTAACACAACGTTAATTTTCGAATCCACTATCGTGTACTCAAATGCTAAACGGTCGAGGATAGTCGTCACATCAGCTAGTGTCAACGTTGTGCCTAGGATATGATTCACGCGATTAACAGTTATCGCTTGTTGGATTGCTTCACGCGGTTGGTTGACAGCAGTCAGTAATCCGCGTGCAACTTGCCCTGTAGCTAATGTGTCTACCAAACTTGCAGCATGGTCTAAGGCTGTAAACGTATGATCACTATTCACGCCACGTTCAAATCGTGATGACGCTTCGGAATGAATGTTGTGACGTCGAGCGGTAGCACGTACTAAACTTGGGTTAAATACAGCCGACTCAATCACAATATTTTTGGTCGAACGATCAACTTCAGAGCTCATACCACCCATCACACCGGCTAACATCAATGGTTGTGCATCATTTGTTGCAATAACAATATCTTCGCCGGCTCGTAATTGACGCGTTTGGCCATCAAGCGTGGTGAGTTGTTCATTGTTTTTGGCGCGGCGTACTGCTAACTGTTTTGTTGTTAATTTATCTAAGTCAAACGCGTGCAGTGGTTGCCCATAAACTAACATCATGTAATTCGTGATGTCAACAACGTTATTAATTGGTCGCATCCCCGCATTCCACAAACGCTTTTGCAACCAAAGTGGTGAGTCTTTCACTGTAATATTATTAATGACACGAACAGCATATTTCGACGCTAGTTCATCACTTTCGACCGATATTTGAATCTGGTCGGCTGCCAACGGCTCATATTCAACTAAATCAAAATCGGGGATGACAACTTTTATGCCAAGCATTGCGCCAAACTCATAAGCTGTACCCAGCATTGATAGCATATCAGAGCGATTGGGTGTCAAATCTGTATCTATGACCGGTTCATTCATGCCCAAAATAGCAATGGCATCATCGCCAGCATGCACATTATCTTCTTCGCCAAAAACATAGATGCCCGCATCAAAATCCTTAGGAGCAATTTTATTATCAAACCCAATCTCTTGCAGTGCCACTAGCATACCAAATGAAGTTTCACCACGCAGTGTCGCCTGCTTTATTTCTATTATATCATCGGTATTATGATCAATGATATGTGACCCAACTTGTGCCAAAATAACATATTGTCCTTCAGCAACATTTGGTGCGCCAGTAACAACTTGAATCAACTCATCTTGGCCTATATCAACCTGGGTAATCACCATATGATCTGAATCTGGGTGTGGTGCTACCGTTTTGACTTGAGCAACAACTAAACCATCTTGCTTACCAGCCAGTGTTGTGACTGAATCAACTTCAACACTTGTTCGTTCAATACGTTCAGCCAAATCAGCAGCTGATTGTTCATCTACGGCAACGCTTTCTTCTAAATACTCATTTAACCATTTTAGACTTGTCTTCATTGTTAATTTCCCTTTCGATTGAACTGTGACAAAAAGCGAACATCGTTCAAATAGAATTGACGAATATCATCTACACCGTACTTCAACATAGCAAAGCGATCTGGTCCTAAGCCAAAGGCAAACGCGCTATATTTTTCCGGATCAATACCATCCATTCGCAAAACATTCGGGTGGGTCATGCCTGCACCAAGCACTTCAATCCATTCAATATCCTCTGGTTTCATATCTGGCGTGACTTCATTCCAAGATACGTCTACTTCAACTGAAGGTTCCGTAAATGGGAAATAAGATGGTCGCATACGAATTTGATGCTTTTCGCCAAATAACTTTTGCATGATTGATAACAACGTGCCCTTTAAGTCGGCCATGGTAATATTTTCGCCGACAACCATCCCTTCGACCTGATGAAATTGGTGCGAATGTGTCGCATCATCAGTGTCACGACGATACACCTTGCCTGGCGCTATCATTTTTAATGGTCCTTTTGAAAAATCATGTTTTTCCAACGAGCGTGACTGCACAGGTGAAGTTTGTGTGCGTAATAAGATTTCTGGCGTAATATAAAAGGTATCCTGCATATCACGTGCTGGATGGTCTTTAGGTAGATTTTCACGTTCAAAATTATATTCATCCGTTTCAACCTCTGGCGAATCAACAATGTCATCAATGATTTCAAACCCTAATCCCAAAAAGTGCTGTTCTATTTCATCGATGATTTGTTGCAAAACGTGGGGCTGACCAACTTGGTGTGCACTACCTGGCAATGTCACATCAATTGTTTCAGCAGCTAATTGCTCATTTAGTCGTGCCGTTTCTTCTGCTGCCTTTTTTTGTGCTAACAGGGTCGTAATCGTTTGGCGAACATCGTTTCCAATTTCACCAACCGTTTTACGCTCTTCTGGCGCAACATCCTTCATACCCTTTAATAAGGCCGTTAACTCACCTTTTTTCCCTAATAAGCTCACTCTTAGCGCTTCAACATCCGCTTCAGTAGCATTAATTCTTGCGACAGCTGTCGCTTTTAAGGCTTTAAGATCTTCAATTAAACTCATCATTTTTCCTCTCTATTATGCCATTTAGTTTATCTAATCTAATCCTGTTGCAACAAAAAATCCCATGTTATCTTCTCTTAAGATAACATGGGACGTCAAACAACCGTGGTACCACCCAATTTTCTGATAAATTACCAGCTCTAGGACTATAACGCAGTCTTACGTTGGTGATTAAACCAAACACTCATGACTGAAATTCATTGCATCGTTGCATGATGATATTTACACCAAATATATCACTCGCTTAACATGAAAAACGCAATTACTAGGCCACTCTCCGTGTAAAATTATATTAAATCACTTATAGTATATCATGCTCAGTCATTACTGTCTGCATGTTTTGCTTGCGTGACATCATTATATTTATCGGACCACTCGTGTATCGCAGCCATCATCGGCCGCATCGCCTCACCAGCCTCAGTTAATTTATATTCAATTAAGCTAGAATTATCATATGTTACACGCTTAACCAAGTGTACGGATTCTAACTCTTTGAGTCGCTCAACTAACACACGGTCAGAGCAACTCACAATGGCTCTCGAAAGTTCCAAAAATCGTTTTGGTCCACTAATGAGGAGCGTCTCAATAATGAGTCCGTTCCATTTTCTGCCTAAAATTTGAAATGTATTAGTAAAATTTTGGCATAGAATACTCTCTGTATTATCTATTGTTTTTGTCATGAGATTGCCCTCGAAATTATTGATATGTTAATAATAACATAGAACCATAACGTTGACAAAAAGTAAGAATTTTACAACAATGTTTTAGCCAAATAGAAGCAACCAAGAATACCAGCGTTATCGCCGTTAGCTACTGGCACAATGTAATCTTCTAAATCAGGTACATCTAAATAATCACTCATTTGTTCAGCAAAACTCGCACGAATCAATGGGAATAAGGTTTCGCGATGTGGCACACCACCACCAAAAACAATCTTTTCTGGTCGCAAAATCATGGTATAGTCTAGCGCTGCTTGTGCTAGATAAAAGGCTTCAATTTCCCATGCCTTATCTCCGTCAGGAATTTCTTTAGCACTCTTATGCCAACGCGCTTCAATGGCTGGACCAGCTGCCAAGCCTTCCAAACAATTATCCCCGTGGAATGGACAATGACCTTCATAGTGATCTTCAGGATGCTTTTGCAAGAAAATATGTCCAGCTTCTGGGTGCCCATAACCACTCACCAATTTGCCACCTGACACAATACCAGC
>NZ_PUFH01000004.1 GCF_004354555.1 Leuconostoc citreum | reverse complement strand
TTTTACAACAATGTTTTAGCCAAATAGAAGCAACCAAGAATACCAGCGTTATCGCCGTTAGCTACTGGCACAATGTAATCTTCTAAATCAGGTACATCTAAATAATCACTCATTTGTTCAGCAAAACTCGCACGAATCAATGGGAATAAGGTTTCGCGATGTGGCACACCACCACCAAAAACAATCTTTTCTGGTCGCAAAATCATGGTATAGTCTAGCGCTGCTTGTGCTAGATAAAAGGCTTCAATTTCCCATGCCTTATCTCCGTCAGGAATTTCTTTAGCACTCTTATGCCAACGCGCTTCAATGGCTGGACCAGCTGCCAAGCCTTCCAAACAATTATCCCCGTGGAATGGACAATGACCTTCATAGTGATCTTCAGGATGCTTTTGCAAGAAAATATGTCCAGCTTCTGGGTGCCCATAACCACTCACCAATTTGCCACCTGACACAATACCAGCCCCAACGCCCGTACCTACTGTCAAGTAAACCATATTTTGAGCATCTTTGGCAGCACCAGTCTCAAACTCAGCCCAACCAGCACCATTCACATCTGTTGTCCAGAAGTAAGGAATATCACGCCAAGCCTTCATACGACCCAAGAAATTATAGCCTGACCAACCATGTTTTGGCGTAGCCAAAACATAACCGTATGTCTTTGATCCCTTCACAATGTCAATTGGTCCAAAAGCAGCGATACCAATAGCATCAATATTGTCAAATCGGTCAAAAAACGCAATAACTTGATCTAATGTTTTCTCCCCGTCTAATGTTGGGAATGCTGTCCGTTCAACGATATTATAATTTTCATCTGCTACGGCGACCACAAACTTTGTGCCACCTGCTTCAATTGCACCTAATAATCCCATGATTTACCCTCTATTAATTATTATTTTTTCCGTAAACGCTATTTAAACCATCTACTTGTCATTGCGGCAAGTCCGTCTTCAGTGTAGACTTCCAACACGTCAATATCAAGTATTAATAGCAATTGACTCACATTTCCTGTTATTTGTCTGGTTTCAATGCCTTCTGTCTCCCATTGTCGTCTTGAAAAGACCACGGTGTTACCAACACGCTTTAACTCAGCATTTTGACTTAACTTTATTGTCCAATCCTCTGCTGATATAATGCGGTATTGACCAACTTGTAGTTGATCAAAATCTGTTAATAACGTTGGTGAAAGCACTTCTGCAATTGGTCTTTGAACCAACTCATTTTGACTATTGACGTGTAGTTCACGTGGTACGCTTAGAACATGAACCCATGATTTATCTGCAATAGTCGGCACTGCCGCCTCTCTGTCAGGCGTCATCATGCCAGCCCAACCCCACATGATACGACGTCCATCTGGTGCAACCATTGTTTGCGGTGCGTAAAATTCAAATCCTTGATCCACTTCTTTAAAGTCGGTGTCAACATGGAACTTGACAGTTGCTTCATCAAAATGGCCCACAACATAACCTGTATTATGAATATTTTCATACCGATGATTTTTCGTATCTGGTTCCAGCCCTTGCGGCGAAAACATGAGTACTTGCTTACCATCAACCTCAATATATCCTGGACATTCTAGCATATAGCCTCGCACATCTTGCAATTGGTCACCTAAAATTGAACCACGGAAAAGCCAATTTTTGAAATCAGTGGACTCGTAAGCAATAATATCCCCCACTTGATTGTCATGTTGCGCACCTAAGATAAGGAAATAATGCCCATTCTTACCTTGCCACACCATTGGATCACGAACATCTTTTGTAAAACCCTGAGGGTGAGGAAATAATTCACCAAGCTTTTCAAAGTTTAGTCCATCATCACTCACCGCCCACATCTGTGACGATTTAATACTATGGCCTGCGCTATCTCTTACATTACCAGTATAAAAAACATATAGACGATCATCGTGCACAAACGCTGCCCCCGAATATATACCTGCACTGTCAAGATTATCAAGTGATGGTTTTAAGGCTGTCTCAACACGTTGCCAAGATTTTAGATCATCTGATATAAAATGACCCCACTCCTTGTATTTATGATTACATGCCTTTGGATTCCACTGATAAAACACATGATATTTTCCTTTGAAAAATACTAGGCCATTTGGATCATTTAACAGCCCAGTCGTGGGATATAAGTGATACGCTTCAAAGGCAACTTCATCGTTTGTAACTAACATCTATACTCCTCAAAATTATGCCGTAACGGCAGTCTGTGCAGCAGTTTCCGGAACAGCTGTGATAATCACATCATTAGACGCTACATTAGCACCAAATGGTTGGTTTAATACAACTGTTTTAAATGTCTTAGTATTTGTAACAATCACCATAGTTGTGACCGGATAACCAGCGTCACTAATGACTTGCTTATCAAAAGTTCCTAAAACATCACCCTTTTTAACTTGCTGTCCTTGAACAACTTGACTTTCAAAGCCTTTTCCTGCCAAATTAACAGTATCAATACCGATATGGATCAATACTTCAACGCCATCAGCAGTTTTTAAGCCATAAGCATGTTTAGTAGCATATGCAACTGTAATTTCCCCATCAGCAGGTGCTATAATTTCGTCCCCTGATGGTTCAATCGCTACACCCTCACCCATCATACCACTTGAGAACACGGCATCACTAACTGTCTTGATATCAACCAACTGACCAGCAACAGGCGCATCAACTTTAAAACCAGATACTTGGTCTGCTACAACTGTATTATCGACATCTGTGCTCACACTATCACTTGGCATGTGTGAACGACCGTACATTAATGTCACAACAAATGATAGCGCAAAGCTAATGGCAATGGCGATAAAGAAGCCAATCCATTTGTTAGCAGGTATTGCGATAAAGCCAATCAAACCAGCAGGTCCTAATGATGATGACATAACATGGAACAATCCCATCACTAAGCTAGCCACACCTGATGCCCCAAGGGCAATAAAGAATGGGAACTTATATTTTAAATTGACACCGAACAGCGCAGGTTCTGTAATACCCAACATAGCTGATGCACCAGCTGAAGATGATAAGGCACGCAACTTTGTGTTACCTTTAGCCAAGAAATAAATCGCAAATGTAGCGGCGCCTTGCGCAACGTTAGCTGAAGCAGCAATTGGGAAAATGAAGTCGCCACCCGTTTTAGAAATGTTAGCCAGTAATTGCGTTTCGATAGCTGGGAAACTTTGATGTAAACCAGTAATAACAATCGCTGAGTAAAATGAGCCAAAAATGGCATAGCCGATAAAGCCAAATGTTGTGACAAGCCATGTCAAACCATCCGTAATCCCATTAGATACAATACGCAAGATAGGTCCAACCACAATAAATGTTACGAACCCTGTAATTAAAATAGATAGCATTGGTGTGAACGTAAAGTCAATTGCACCCTTTAAATGCTTATGGAAAAACTTTTCCAGATTAGCTAAGATAAAGGCTACACCGATGATTGGCAACACTTGACCTTGATAGCCAGCTTGTGCAACATGCAGACCAAACAAATCCCATGTTGGCATCTTACCGCTCGCTACCGCTTCAGCAACACTATAACCATTAATCAAACTTGGCATCACCAACATCATACCCGCTGCAGCACCAAGAATTTCACTACCGCCAAAACGCCGTGTAGCCGTGATACCAATCAAAATAGGTAAGAAGGCAAATGGTGCAGATGCCATAAGGTTAACCATTTGGGCTAATCCTGTAATCTGTGGAAACATTTCAACAAGTGATTTTGGACCAAACATGCCAGCACCAGTTAAAATATTGTTCAATGCCATCAGCAAACCACCGGCTACCAAGGCTGGAATCAATGGTACAAAGATATCTGATAACACTTTAATCAAAGCCATTAATGGATTTTGCTTACCTGACGATGCAGCAATTTGCTTTAAATCGTCAGTTGAAGCTTGTTTAACACCAGTTAATTTAACAAACGCATCGTAAACACCATTGACATCACCAGGTCCAACGATAATTTGATACTGACCGTTAGCATTAAATGTGCCTTTTAAATCAGGATCATTATCTAAAGCTTTTTGGTCGATTTTCTTGACATCTTTGACAACCAATCTCAAACGAGTGGCACAATGCGCCGCAGCAATAATATTTTCCTTGTCGACTGCATCAGCAACGCGCTTGGCGACTTCTTTATAATTCATAACAATTTCCTCTACTCTGCTCATCAGCGTAAACTCAATTACTGGCTTATGCTAATATTGTGTGACTACGGAACCGGTTCTTTATTACACTATTATTGTAACCGCTTACATATTATTTTGCAAGCGCTTGTTTTGTTACAAATATGTGACAATAAAAATGCTATTTTTCTGATATGATTAACAGTATGAATAAGAAAGTTACAATTAATGACATTGCAACCATAGCCAATGTCGCCAAAAGTACCGTCTCTCGTTATTTGAATGGCGGTTCTGTTAGTGAGCATACCAGACTAAAAATTGATCGCATTGTGGCACAATACAATTACACCCCTAACACATTCGCACAAAGCCTAAAGCAGCAAAAAAATCATACAATTGGTGTCATAGTCCCTAGACTAGATTCAATTGCCCAATCAGATATGTTACGCGGACTTGATGATCTCAACAAGGATGACACCTTCTTAATTGTCAATGCTTATCAGGATGCTAAGCGGGAACTTGCGGCTATTGAAAAGCTCCATTCTCAAAATGTGGGTGGTATTATTCTATTGACTGCTAACTTAACAGACGAAATTCGTGATGTCTTAAAAGCCTCACCCTTACCAATTGTCATTCAAGGTCAGGATGAGCCCAATTTTCACCGTGTCATTATGGATGATTTAGCAGCAGGAAAAGCTGTCGGTCAGTACATTCAAACCCTAGCCCCCAAAAATGTACTGCTACTCAATGTTGATACAAAAATAGATCAGGCAGTTGGACATGACCGCTTTGTTGGCATTAAAGCAGCGTTAGCTAAGACACCACATCAGGAAATTATTACAGATTTCAAACTCGATACTGCAAAGGCTGATTCCTACCAAGCCATGCAAACTGATGATTTTGATCTTGTTATTGGTGCAACTGACCGTATTGTCGTTGGTGCAATGCAGTCCGCTTTCGCTTTAAAGCAACATCCTAAATTTATTGGTTTTGGACAATCATTTTTTAGTGAGACAGTGTCTCCCAATCTCACAAGTTTTGAATTTAATTTTTATGAGACTGGAAAACAATTATACCGGCTATTTCTAAAAGTACGTGATGACAAGCCAGTCGATGTTCAACGTGTTATCATGAACGGTCATTTGGTTGTACGTGAATCAACAGAATAAAAAAAACCTCTGCTTAATGCAAAGGTTTTTTTGATCTGTTATTTTTATTGATCACTTTTTAGAACACCACCGACTGAGTAGTGATCTTTTGGCATTTCACGTAAAATGACATGAACTGCTTCACGTGCTGCACCAGCATCTTCAACAATCACATCAGTAATATCCTTTACCATTTTTGCTAACTGCTCATGGGTACGACCTTCTAATAATTCAACTTGTACAATTGGCATTGTGTTACTCTTTTCTTATTTTTTTTGTTCTTCAATTTTATCTAACTGTGATTCAAGCTGTTGCTCAGCTTCAAGCTGTGCGTTGACCGTTTCTAATTTTGGTACTGCAACAGCTTTTTTCATTTGTAATTGACGGTCTGCATCAAAAAATTCGCCAGATACGCTGACTGTGCTCATCAAATTAATAAAAGCTTTTGGGTCAGTACGATGAACAATTTCTTGCATCTCAACAATTTCATAACGCGATAAAACCATCATTAGCGTTGTTGAGTCACGTTTTGTGTAAGCTCCCTTCGATGGTAAAATCGTAATACCACGAATTAAGTCTTTATGCAAAGCTGTGACAACATCATCACCTTTAGACGTCACAATCATAGCGGTTATCTTCTGGTAACCGGTATAAATGGCATCAACTGCGCGACCCGTAGCGTATATACCAATTAACGTGAACAGTGCGTTTTGCCAACCAATAAAAGTCCCCGCAACAATAACTACCACGAAATTAATGCCATTCATCAAGACGCCAATCGACTTACCCGTACGCTTTTGAACGACCATTGCCACAATATCCATACCACCGGTAGAGAAACCATATCGCATCGCTAAGCCTATGGCAACACCCAACAAGAGGCCACCAAATAGAGAAGCTAATAATGGCTCACTCGTAAGTGCTTGCGTTGGCGCAAAAATCTGTAATACCGAAACCACAATAGAATTTAAAAAACTCAATATGGTAAATTGTCCGCCAATCATTTTCCAACCAACAACACCGATTGGAATATTAAAAATCATAATGAACATTCCGGTTTGAATATTGACATGAAAAACTTGTGCAAAGAAAATGGATAGCAACTGTGCAATACCATTAAATCCGCTTGAAAACACTTGATTGGGGATTAAAAAAGCATTCAATGCCAACACTTGAATTACTGCACTGGCCAAAAAAATGACAGTAATTAACATGGCTTTACGCCAATTGATTGTGATTTTTTTCATATCATCACACGCTCCTCAGACTAATAAAACACCTCTTTCATCATAACAAAAAAGCAACGACTTGTCGTGGCTTTTCAGTAACTCAGATGTTTTAAAAGATAAAATTGAATGCATAGTGATTAGTAGTTCTCAAGATAAGCGTCCGTTTCCCATTTCGAAACATATTGACGGTAAGACGTATACTCGATTTTCTTGGCTTCGATAAATTTATCAGCAATGTGACTACCAATTGCCGCAATGATGGTGTCATCTTGAGACAATTCTCTCACAGCTGCGAGCAATGTATCTGGCAAATCAGTGATACCAGCACGTGCACGCTCGTTTTCATCCATTAAATAAATGTTCTTATCAACCGAAGCTAGTGGCTCAAGCTCGTGCTTAATACCATCTAAACCAGCTGCTAAGATTGCTGCCAATGTAGTATAAGGGTTTGCAGTAGGATCAACCGAGCGCAATTCTAAACGTGTTGACTTACCGCGTGATGCTGGTACACGTACCATTGGTGAACGATTTGAAGCAGACCAGGCAACATATACTGGCGCTTCAAACCCAGGTGTTAAGCGTTTGTATGAATTAACAGTTGGATTCGCTAAAGCTGTAAACGCTGTGGCGTGTGCTAACAAACCACCTAAGAAATTATAGGCTGTTTTAGATAGTCCCATCTCATCTGCCGTATCTTCAAAAGCATTGGCATCGCCTCGGAAAAGCGACATATTCGTGTGCATACCAGAACCATTAATCCCAGCAACTGGCTTCGGCATAAATGTGGCAAAATAACCATTTTTGCGCGCAATTGTTTTAACAACAAGCTTGAACGTTTGAATATTATCTGCGGCCTCAAGTGCTGATGCATATTTGAAATCAACTTCGTGTTGCCCTTCGGCAACCTCGTGATGCGCTGCTTCAATCTCAAAGCCCATCTTTTCTAATGTCAACACAATTTCACGTCGGACATTTTCGCCCATATCTAACGGTGCTAGATCAAAATAACCACCTTTATCGTTCAACTCGGTTGTTGGATTACCATTGGCATCTAATTTAAATAAGAAAAATTCAGGCTCGGTCCCAACATTGAATGCAGAAAAGCCTTCAGCCTTGGCATCAGCCAAAACTTTACGTAAAGCATGTCTTGGATCACCAGCAAATGGTTCACGGTCAGATGTATAAATATCAGCAATTAACCGCGCAACTTTACCACCATGGCTATCAGTCGCCCATGGGAAAATCATAAATGTTGATAAATCAGGATACAAATACATGTCTGATTCATTAATTCGAACAAACCCTTCGATTGATGACCCATCAAACATTAGGTTATTATCCAAAACTTTATCCAATTGAGAGATTGGCACTTCAACATTCTTAATTGCACCAAGAACATCTGTAAATGTTACACGGATAAATTCCACGTTCTCATCTGCAATGATTGCTTTAATTTCTTCTTTTGTAAACGACTTTCGTGCCATGATTTCCCTTTCCTATCTACCATACGACAACAAATGCTATAGAAGCTAACGACCAAATCGTCCAATCTGTGCAAATTCTTTTTGCAATGATCGACGTAATGCTGACTCTGAATCCTGCTTTTCGATTGCTTTACGGCGTTGTTTTGCGAAAATTTCCTGAATATCTTTTATTGAATCACCCGCATCCAAAAAATCTTTAATTTCAAGTAAACGATCAACATCATTAAGTGAATAACGTCGTTGTCCACCTTTACCTCGATTCGGTGCTATTAACTCATTTTGTTCATAGTAACGAATTTGGCGATCTGTCAACAATGTTAATTCACGTACTGTGCCTATGGGTAAAATCGCTAAGTTTCTTCTCAGTTCACGTTCGCTCATTTGACAACCTCCGTTAACATACTTTTATTTTAATGCAAAATGCATTATTTTGCACATACGTGTCAGGTTTTCTAACATAAGAAAAACAGTAAATAAAAAACGTACATACAGTACGTTTATTTGGCATCATACCAAGTATTACCATAATGGCTATCAACTTGCATCGGCACATCCAAAGCAACCGCTGAATCCATTACTCGTGTCACAATGTCTCGTAGCGTTTCAATCTCATCTTCTGGTGCTTCAAAAATAAGTTCATCGTGAACCTGTAGTAGCATATTTGCTTGTAATTGATTGTCTTTCAGAGCATCAGCAACCTTTATCATAGCAATTTTAATGATATCAGCAGCTGAACCTTGAATAGGCGAGTTCATCGCAGTACGCTCCGCAAAACTCCGTAAGTTAAAGTTTTTTGATTTAATTTCAGGTAAATAGCGTCTGCGCTTAGCAATGGTTTCAACATAACCCTGTTCGTGTGCCTGTGCTTTAATTTTTGTCATCCATTCATGGATTTGTGGGAATTCCTTGAAATACGTCTCAATAAATCTTTTGGCTTCAGCACGAGAGATACCTAAGTTGTTTGACAGACCATAGTCGGAAATACCATAAACAATACCAAAATTAACAGCTTTAGCAGTTCGTCGCATCAAAGGATCAACTGGCGCATTATTATCTAAGCCAAAAACCGCACGTGCCGTTTCAGCATGGATATCTTCGCCATTCAAAAAGGCACGCTGCATATTCTGGTCTCCGGTAATATGTGCTAATACGCGTAACTCAATCTGTGAATAATCAGCACCAAAAATCTGCCAGTTAGGTTGACTAGGGACAAACGCACGTCTTATTTGACGGCCCTCTTCCGTACGCATAGGGATATTTTGTAAATTAGGATCAACAGAAGATAGTCGCCCTGTTTGCGTCAATGTTTGTAAAAAACGCGTATGAATTTTACTATCTTCTGTGTGAACAACCGCTAATAACCCTTCAACATAAGTAGACTTTATCTTAGCTAATTGACGGTACTGCAAAATATGCTCGACAATTGGTGCTTGTGATGCCAGTTTTTCCAACACATCAACAGCTGTAGAATAGCCTGTTTTAGTTTTTTTAATAATCGGTAAGCCCATTTTTTCAAAGAGTAGTACGCCTAACTGCTTTGGTGAATTTAAATTGAATTGCTCCCCAGCTTCAAGATAGATTGCTTCTTCTATCGTATGAATACGTGCTTCTAAATCTTCTCCAATTGCTTGTAAACGTTTTCGGTCAATCTTAAAGCCTTGGTACTCCATCTCAGCCAGAACATGAGCTAAAGGCAACTCAATTTCTGTATATAAATGAGTTTGTTGATGACTCTGCAGTGCTGATAAAGCAGGCATTTCTAGCTGTATCAAGGCATCAGCTTTATGTGCTAAATGCATGAGGACAAGTCCCTCATCATCAGGAACAGCATATTTAGCACCTTTACCATAAATTTCTTCGTCTTCAGTCAAATAAACGTCAAATCGCTGTGCTAATGTAGACATCTCATTATCATTATCTGTTGTATCAAGAAGATAAGCGACTAATAAAAAGTCAAATTGCGCGCCTTTTAAGGTGACCCCTAACCGTTTAAACAGAATTAACTGTGCTTTGACATTGAAGACATTCTTCTTAATGTCCCCATTTTCGATGACAGCACGTAATTCTGGTTTCTGTAACAACGACATATCTCGACTAGCATAATAACCAGTGACGGGATTCCCAATCACAAAACCAATCATATCAGCTGTATGATAATTTGAACCACTCATCTCAATATGAACCGCCACCTTATCAACCATCATGGCGATTGCCCGTAAATTATTTTCATTTAAGGTAACAACTGATAAGGGCCGCTCTGTCGATTGATTATGGCTCACTAATTGTCCTGACTTTTGACTGGCTTTAATTTTAGCCAGCTGCTTTTTGAAATCAATATTTTCATAGAATGGTACAAGCTTATCATAATCGATACCACGGTACTCTAACTCTTCTAATGGCAAATCCAGCGTCGCATCAGTCAGAATTGTTGCCAGTTGTCGGGCACGAAAGGCTGATGCTTGATCGCTAATTAAGTTTTCTTTCATTTTTGAAGGCTTCATATCATCGATATGACTGTAGAGGTTATCAATATCGTGATAGGTCTTCAACAGTTTTAAAGCTGTTTTTTCACCAATTTTAGTGACACCTGGGTAATTATCTGATGTATCACCAGTTAACGCCTTTTTCTCAATAATCTGGCTTGGCGTCAGTTCAAATTTTTCCATAATATAGTCTGGGGTAAAAGCTTCAATTTCTGTGACTCCCTTTTTCGTGACATTAACAGTAATATTGTCAGTTGCCAATTGCGTTAAATCTTGGTCTCCCGTAACAATAATGACGTTGTAACCAGCCTGTTCACCCATACGAGAAAAAGTACCAATGATATCATCAGCTTCCAACCCCGGTTGTTCATAGTTTCGTAGACCATGTAATGCAACCATTTCACGAAGATATGGAAATTGTTCAGTGAATTCTGAAGGCGCTTTAGAGCGGCCATCTTTATACTCAGAAAACAGTTCACCACGAAAAGTTGTCTTACCTGATCCCGCATCCCATGCAACAACAGCCAAATCCGGTTGCATGGGATCAACAATTTGATCTAGAAAATTATTAAAGGCCACAAGCGCATTTGTGTGTAAACCCTTATGTGAAATCATGCGATCCAGCTGATTATACATTGCATAAAATGCCCGAAAAGCTAATGAATTCCCATCAATTAAAAGTAGTTTTTTTGTCATTTTATATTCCTTTACCTACTTTCTAGTGTAACAAAAAAACAGCCTACAGGCTGCTTTTACTTGATAAATTGTGGTAACTTAATCTCTTGATCCACCAGCAACACCAAAGATGCGAACAAGTGCAAAGAACAAGTTAATAAAGTCAAGGTACAAACGTAACGCACCATTAATTGCTAAACCGGTTGTATCTGCTTGACCAGCAAACTGACTGTACATCACTTTGAGCGACTGATTATCATATGCTGTATAAAGTGAAAATACAATAACACTGACAAACGAAATCAACAACGACACGATACCATTTGGGAAAAACATATTAATCAACATGGCAACAAACAAACCAATCAGCATGCCAAACAGTGCCCCGCCCATACCGCTTAAGTCGCGCTTAGTAAAGACACCGTAGAGTGCCATACCGCCAAAGACTGCGGCCGCAGAAACAAAGGCCATCATGATTGAAGCACCAGTATAAATGGCCAATAATAAGCCGACGGTTAAACCTTCAACGACAGCGAAAGCCATTAATAAACCAAATGCTCTTGCTGGGTTCTTAAAAGTTGCGCGTCCAATCATTGTGATAATCAACAATTGAATACCCAATAAAGCCAATGTGCCAATTAAATTACCAGCAATCAAAGCGTAAACTTGTGCCAAAAAGAACTTTTGTACAATGAATCCGGTCAGCGCAGTTACTAACACAGCAAGTCCCATAAAACTATATGTTTGTTTAAAGAATGCCCGCATACCAGCGTCCATCCCCGTCACATCACGACGTGTATTAAAATTAAAATTATCCATTCGAGTCTCCTCACATTACATTTTGTTCCCCAGTTGTTTCTTCGAGTAATGGATTTACTCCAGTTGCCATTTCTGGTTATCTCCATTATACCAAAATATATATTAAAGATACATTAAAGCACTTAGTATATCGCGAATCCGTTCATACTAAGTGCTCACTTTGATTATTGTAAGTCTGTACGTAACTGCCCTAATAATTTTTCATAAGCAAATTCATATTTTTCAATATCACCAGCGCCCATGAATACCATTACAGCGTTTTCATATGGCATTAACAGGCTCATGTTGTCTTCTTCAATAATGCCACCGAATTTGCTAATTTCAGCACCGATTTCTGCGGAAGTCACTGCCCCTTGTTTTTCTCGTGCCGATCCAAAAATATTTGCTAGATATACTTTGTCGGCTGCTTCCAAACTTTTAGCAAATTCATCCTTATAAGCAATTACACGTGAATAAGTATGTGGCTGAAAAATTGCGATGATTTGCTTATTAGGATACTTTTGGCGAGCAGCATCCAAAGTCGCATCAATTTCAGTTGGGTGATGTGCATAGTCGTCAATTACAGTAATATCAGCGATTTGCTTTTCGCTAAATCGCCTTTTTACACCTTGATATGTCATCAAAAATGATTTGATTAAACTTAAGTCCATTTTTTCCATATAGGCAACCGCAATGACAGACAACGCATTCAAAATACTATGTTGCCCAAATAGTGGTACTGAAAACTCGCCGAGAGATTGTCCTTTAAAAACAACGTCAAAATGCGATCCTTGCGTTGATTTTCTAATATTGGTTGCCACAAAATCATCTTGCTCAGAGTTAGTGCCATAATAATAGACGTCTGCTTTTGGTTGCAATAAACGCAAATGGGGGTCATCTCCCCATGCAAAAATAGCCTTTTTTACATGGTTTGCAAAATCAGAGAAGGCACGTGTGACGTCATCGATATCTTCATAATAATCTGGATGGTCAAAATCGATATTTGTCAAAATTGCATAATCAGGCGCATAATCCTTGAAATGTCGTCGATACTCATCCGCTTCAACAACAAAAAATTGAGAGTTTGGTACACCACGTCCCGTACCATCTCCAATAAGGTAAGAGGTGGGTGCAATATTTTTAACAACGTGTGCTAATAGCCCCGTCGTTGACGTTTTGCCATGCGCACCGGCTACTGCAATAGAAGTCGTTTGTGCAATTTGTTCTTGTACAGCATCTGGGTAACTTATCATTTTAACACCCAAAGTTAAGGCACGTTGAACTTCAACATGATCGTCATTAAAAGCATTGCCTCGTACGAAGATAGCATCAGCGTAGCGGTCGACGTTATCCGCCGAAAAGGGTAAAATCTTAATTCCTGCAGCCTCAAGAGGTGCTTGCGTGTACGTATAGCTATCAATATCAGATCCCAAAACCGTATTTCCTTGGTCATGTAAAATCTGTGCTAATGGTCCCATGCCGGTCCCTTTAATGCCAATAAAATAATATGTTTTTGTCATTATTTCTCCTCATTTGGCACAAAAGTAAAGTATTGTAGTTCACCTTTACGCAATTCAAATATTAATCGCTTATATGCTGTATTTTCATCATTTAATGTACGATACACACGTGGTGCATTTTGTATTCTATCTTTTGCCATATTAATAATCAATATCCACTAAGCCATCACTATAAAGCGTCTGAGCCTTTGTCAAATCAAACGGTTCGCCAATATGCCCAAAATCTTCAGGTAAGACCAAGGCCCCTGGCTTATCTGGTGCACCTGGTATTTGTAATTCACGACCGGATACAATCATACCACTTGATGGCACACCGCGAAGCGCTCCGTCCCAAATAATCGCACCCGAAGGCATCATCGTGCCAGGTTGCGCAATAACAACTTTAATACCCTCTTGCATATTGGGTGACCCTGAAACAATTTGTAGCGTTTTATCTTCAGCCACAGCTGTGGTTGTGACGTGTAAATGATCTGAATCAGGGTGCTTCGCCATCGTCAAAACACGACCAATGACTAATTTACTGGCTGTCGCTGCCAACATTTCTGGAAAACCAGCCATGCTAATCGCTTGATTGATTAATGCCACTTGCTTGTCATTCAGCGCTACGCCACCAGAAATGTTAACTAGTCCCAACTTTTTTCCGAGGCCACGAATATTAAAACCTGTTGCCTCATTTGTCTCATCATTTTGAATACGTGTCACTTGTTCAACTGTCATTACTGATTGCTTTTCAGCATTAGGTGCCAAGACAATCACTAATACATCACCCATTGCGTCATAATTATAGCTTGCTATCATTTTTAAATCCTTAATCTATCAATATTTTATTATTATTTGTTTATTGTACAATAATGATAAAAGGCCGCATAGCGGCCTGTGTTACGCTTTATTATCAAGATATGCCAATAATAACTTAGCTGAGGCTTTACCTGCTTCTATCACATAATCATCAAATACAACACCTGAGTCACCATTAGCTAAATCAGATACGCCACGTAGCACAATAAATGGCGTGTTAAATTGGTAAGCAACCTGTGCTACCGCAGCGGCCTCCATTTCTGCAACAAGTGCATCTGGGAAATGAGACAAAATCCGTTGCTTAGCCTCGTCTTGAACAAACTGGTCTCCTGATACAATTAGGCCCTTTTTAACAGCAGTTAGTTGCTCAAAATCAGCAACCGTATTAATATCTGCTTCATAATACAATGGTTTGTTGGGTAATTGCCCGAAATCATAGCCGAAGACAGTGACATCGACATCAGAGTAGGCAATACGCGTTCCAACAACTTCATCTCCTATTTTCAGAGCTGGGTCTAATGCACCCGCAGACCCTGTATTAACAACTAGGTCAGGCTTGAAATTATCAATCATAACTGTTGTTGCTGATGCTGCTGCTACTTTACCGATTCCAGATTCAGTTAAAATTACTTCATGATTTTTGTACCGTCCAGTGGTAATTTCAGTACCACCATGTTGTTTCGTTTTTGTGTCTGACAAAGCAGCAAGAAGTGATATTTTTTCTTCCGCCATTGGCGTGATAATGCCGATTTTCATAGTGTGTGATACCTTTCATTTTTTGGTCTATCAAATGTTTCAAGCTTAATGTACGAAAAAAAAGTACGCATACGTTGCGATAATTAACAGCAACAAAATAATAATTGTGATATTGTAGCGATGTGTGAGTCTTTTTGATTTACCATTAGGCGTTAGCTTACCATCAGAACCCAGTTCGTAACGGCCTTTACGTGTTAGACGCATTTCTTCTCGTGTCTCTGGTGAGACAACAGTTATTGGTGTTGGATGTGCTTTTGCATAAGCTTTTTCAACACGAATTCGTTCTTTTTCTCGTTGCTTTTGCGCTTTTTTTGCTGCTCTACGTGATAGTTCTTCAGACATACTAACCTCGTATATACGACCAATACAAGAAAGCTGTCAAAGTTTTCTGATCGTTTATTTTGCCCTGTTCAAATAATAATTGCATGTCATCAAAAGATAGTTCAATAATATCTAATGATTCACCAAAATCACGTGCCAATTGGTCAGATGGCGCAACTGGTTGTAACTGGCGCGCCAAATACAAATGCATGTAGGCGTCAGAAAAACCGACGGTCTCGTAAAAACCCGTGATGTGCTCAATGATGCCTGCTGACATACGTAATTCTTCATTTAACTCACGTCGTACAGCATGTTCAGGTTGATCAAAATCACGTTCATCTAACTTGCCTGCCGGTATTTCGAAAATAAAATCACCAATTGTGGCACGATACTGTTTTTCTAAAATGATATGATTATCATCTGATAAGGCTAATACAGCAATCGCCGGCACGTGGCGCACAACATCGCGCTGTGCATACTTACCATTGGTTAATTGCACTTTTTGCTGAGACACACTAAAAATGGGTCCCTGATAAACAGTGTTTTGCTGAACTAACGTTTCGCGTTCTGCCATGATTACACTTCTGAAGCTTTCTTCATTATTGGTTGGACCTGTGCTGCTTGAGGTGCCTTATAGCCTTGTACTAAAACATAGCTAACCTTTTCTCCCTGCTTAAGTGCCTTAAAACCAGGCATATCAATGCCATTAAAGTGCACAAACACATCTTCACCACCGGCATCGGGCGTAATATAGCCATAACCACGTTCTTTTTGCCAAATTTTTACTATTCCTGTTTTCATAATATTATTGTATCAAAAAAACCACCATTTAGGCGGTTTTCTTTTGATAAATAGCAGACAAGGATGTTCACATTAATCTGATTACATGAACGCAAGGACAATAAAATTAATTAAGAAAAATGCAGAAACAATCAATAAGACAGGTGAAATGTCCTTAAACTTACCTAAGGCAAGCTTAACGATAATAAAGAACAAAAAGCCGGCAGCAATACCATAAGAAATTGAATAAGAAAAAGCCATGAAAACGGAGGTGAAAAATGCTGGTACAGCCACTTCAAGATTTTCCCAGGAAATTTTCTTAAATTCCCCCATCATCATTATGCCAACCAAAATCAACAGTGGTGCTGTCGCTGCTGATGGCACAACACCGACAAATGGTGCGAAAATAATCATGAGCGCAAACCCTGCTGCTGTGACCACATTTGCTAGACCTGTACGTGCCCCTGCAGCAACGCCTGCTGCAGATTCGATAAATGTTGTTGTATTAGACGTCCCAGCAATACCAGCAAAGGCTGTCGTAAATGTATCAACGACTAACGCACGATCCATTTTCGAATTAAAACCTTTGTCTTCTTCAAATGCTTTTGTATCAGACTTAGAAAAGATACCTGTCTGGTTACCAATTCCTATCAAAGTACCAATGGCATCAAATAATCCAGTTAATCCCATGGCAAAAATTGTCACGATAGCTAGCGATGCATGATGCCAATCTGAAAATAGCGAACCAATGCCTTTCGAACCCAGTGCTTGACCAAACACTGTCCCGAGTGAGCTAAAAGCAGAGCCAATAGATGTACCTGGCGCAATATGTGTGTTTGTTACACCCATTGGAATTCCAATAACTGTTGTGACAACTAGTGTTATTAAAAAAGCGCCAGGAATACGACGAATAACTAAAACAAGCAATAAGATAAAGCCAATTAAAGCCAGTAACACATCTGGTTGATTAAATTTTGTCAATTCTGGTGTCACACCACCATTAGCTAACAGTGTGTGGATGGCACCGGAAGCTTTACCGGTAAAAGGCTTGTCATTTAGTGTTTTGATATTTGCTGCATCAACTAAATAATTAATAAAACCAGCATTTTTCAGACCAATATAAGTCACAAACAGACCAATACCGCCGCCGATGGCCGCTTTTAATTCAGTTGGAATGCCTTTTACAATGGCACGTCGACCATGAGTTAATGTAATAATAATATCAACAACGCCGACCAAGAAAACAACGGCCAAGGCCTGTTGCCAACTGAAGCCAAAACCAAAAACAATGGTGTAAGTAAAATAGGCCTGCATACCAATACCTGGTGCTAGGGCAAATGGCACATTAGCAAAAATACCCATAAACAATGTACCAAAAACAGCAACCAAAATGGCGGCCAAAAAAACAGCCTGTGCTGGTATACCAGCTTGACCCAATATTTGTGGATTCAAGAAAAAAATGTAAGCCATGGAGACAAAGGTTGTTATTCCCGCAACAATCTCCCGACGCAAAGTGGTTTTATTTTCAGTTAATTTAAAAAATTTAGACATGATGCTTAATTCTCCCATTGACACAAAAGTTCGCCCACCAAAAATCATGATGGGCGAACCAAATTCATATTTTTGATAGTCCAACATAGGTGTTGGCTAGAAACAATCGGCCATTATCCGATACTATATCAATTATTTTTCACTAAATATTATTCTAACACTGATGTTATTATTTGTTAAGCAGTTGATCATTCGAATACGTCACATATTCGATGCTTGGATGAAACCATAGGCCCTGGTATGTGCCCTTAATAATGATACTGAGTTTCTTTTGCCGATAAGTAATCCTTGGTAAAAACAATGTTTTTAGAAAATCAAGTGAACTATGGGCTAATGTTTTGAAGAGTTTGATGTTTGACTGCCGGCGTCTGGCAGTCAAAATCCGATTACGATATTCATACAAATAACGTGGTAAACGTTCTTCTGTTGTTTCCCCAACAATATCACCAGGCTTCGCATTGCTTTTGCTTTCATGAACAACTACGGAGTCTCTAACGAAATAGCCTGGCATAACCCGCGTAGCACGTTCTGTGAACTCAATATCGTCTCCCCAAATAAAATATTCTTTTTGTGGTAAACCAATTTTTTCGATTAATTCACGCCGAAAAATTGTTGAAACAAAAGTAGCATGCTTAATTGCAATTAAATTATCCTGACTCACTTGCAGTATATTGTTACTGGTATTTAACGCCCCTGGCACATTCATTTTTGACCAATTGCCGTCTAGCCATTCTACCTTGCTAGCACCCCAACCAGCTCTGGGTACGCTATCAAACATTAAGAGTAGCTTAGCTAGGGCATCACTGCGTGGCATCGAATCATCATCCATAACCCAAACAAAGTTATCACGCGTTTGTTCATAAAATTGACGTATTCCTTGATTAAATCCGCCGGCACCGCCTAAATTTTTCTCAAGATGAACAACCAACAAGCGGTCATCATTTAAAGTATCCAAATACTCGTGTGTGCCGTCTGTACTCGCACCATTGATAACAATCACATGTTTTAATGCAGTTGTGGTTTGTAACAAAACTTTGGCAAGGGATGACTTAAGCAGTGTGAGACGATTGTACGTCACAATAACTGCTGTCACTTTTTTCTGCATATTCGTTTCCTCTGGGTTCATATCAAGTCCTTTGAACTGAAATGATTTTTTACCATCATCTACCAATAAAAAAAGACGGTATGCGTCTTTTAATTACTTGGCCTTGGAATCATAATTTGTCGCCAAATCTTTGGTGTTCAAATCCTGCTTAATTTGGGTTGTTGAAATTTCTGGCGTTCTTGGCAAATAAACAACATTGGCATCAGTCTGCTCTTGAATAAAGTCAAATTTGCCCTGCCAATCATCACCCATGACAAAAGTATCAACTTGATAAAGCGACACATCAGTAATTTTTTGGTCCCATGACGTTTCAGGAATTACTAAATCAACATACCGAATTGCCTCTAGCAGCTGTTTACGCTTTTCATATGAAAAATATGTTTTCTTTTGCTTTTCATGCCAGTTAAATTCATCTGTTGACAAAGCGACGATTAAATAATCGCCCAATTCTTTAGCACGTTTTAATAGGTTGATATGACCGTAATGTAGCATATCAAAAGTACCATATGTAATAACTCGTCTCACAATTAATCCTTCTTGTCTCTATTTTTCTTCTTTTTTAACGTAAATCGGGCGACGTTTTGTCTCTAGGAAGATAGCCGCAATATATCGACCAATAACACCTAAACTCAATAATTGAATGCCACCAATAAATAAAATAATTGTGACCATTGATGGCCAACCTGCAACACTATGATTATCAATTAGCGCACGACAAACAATAAAAATAGCACTTAAAATAGATAAACAAAATGATGTAAAGCCCACTACTGTGATGAAAGTCAGCGGCACTGTTGAAAATGATACAATACCCTCAATGGCATACTTCGTCAATGCCCAAAATGACCACGATGTTTCACCTTCAACACGTTCACGATTTTCAAACGGTAGATACTTTGTTTTAAAACCAACCCAACTAAAAATGCCCTTGCTAAACCTTTGATTTTCGCTCAAGTCCAAAACGGCATCAACCATTTGCCGTGTCATCACACGATAGTCACGCGCACCGTCCACGAGTTGCGTTTGGCTAATCTTATTCATCCAAACATAGAACTGTTCTGAAAACCACGACCGCAACCGTGCTTCCCCTTTGCGATCAGCTCGTCTAGTCCCGACAGCATCGTACTCACCAGCCATCACAGGTGACAACATATCTGGTAACAATTCTGGTGGATCTTGTAAATCAACATCCATCACTGCAACAAAATCACCATCTGCTTGTTGTAATCCTGCATACAATGCAGCTTCTTTACCAAAATTTCTTGAGAAACTCAAAAAATGAACGTTGCTATCTTGATTTGATAACGTTCGTAATATGGACAGTGTCTGATCTGTTGAGCCATCATCAACAAAGTGATAGTGTAGTGTCACTGGTAACGATTGTTTCAAAGACTGGACTGCATCATAAAATATTTGAATCGTCTCTTCTTCGTTATGAACAGGCACCACTATTGAAAATATTGGTTGACTATTTTTTACTTCTTGCATTGTATACAAACCTGCTAATTTATCCTATGTACGCCTAAAAAGGCATATTATTTAGTAACATCATGCGCAAAGTTAAACGATTCTGGCACATTAAACTCTTCACGGACTGTGTTTAAAGCGTCGTTAAATACTTGATCCATATCAAAGTAACGATACTTACCGAGTCGACCACCAAAAATAATTTCTGGGTGATTTTGACGTGCCTCTTTGGCATATTGCTTATATATTTGTGTATTTTTATCGTTGTTCACTGGATAATAAGCCTCCTTTGAACGATTCCATTCTTGTGGATATTCACGTGTAATAATTGTTTTGCCTTCATCCGCAAGGCCATCAAAGTGCTTCCACTCCATTACACGTGTGTAGGGAGTTTGGGCATCAGTATAGTTAATTACCGCATTGCCTTGATAATTTTCAGAATCAATTAATTCATGTTCAAATCGCAATGAGCGGTATTCCAGCTCACCAAATTTATAATCAAAGAATTGATCAATCATCCCAGTATACAAAACACGTGGAAATTCAGCTAATAATTCTTCTTTATGGTCAAAAAAATCAGTGTCTGTCAAAACATCTACTAAGCCATCAGCCTCAGATAGCATTTGCTCAAAGATTTGTGTATACCCGCCGACCGGAATACCTTGATAGCGGTGATTAAAATAATTGTTGTCATAAATAAAACGCACTGGCAAACGCTTAATTATGAAAGCTGGCAATTCTGTTGCCGGTCTACCCCACTGCTTTTCAGTGTATCCCTTGATCAGCTTTTCATAGATATCTGTCCCAATCAAAGAAATGGCTTGTTCTTCTAAGTTGCTAGGCTGTTTATCCCCAAGGTCTTTAAGAGCGACTTGCTTTTGTGCCTCAATTTTAGCTTTAGCCTCGTCGGGTGTCTTCGTTCCCCACATCTGGTAAAAAGTGTTCATATTGAATGGCAAATTATACAGTGTGCCTTTGTAATTCGCAACAACTTGATTTTGATAACCATTAAATGAAGCAAACCGACGAATATAATCCCAAACTTCCTTATTGTCAGTGTGGAAAATATGCGCACCAAAATCATGCACGGTGATACCATGTTCTGTATGTGTGTGCATGTTTCCGGCGATATATGGTCGCTTTTCAATCACTAGTGACTTTTTCCCACGTTTAGCTGCTTCATAAGCAAAAATCATTCCAAACGGCCCAGCACCAACAATTAGGTAATCATAATTTTTTGTGTTAAATTTATTTGTCATTATATCTCCGTACAGTGCAAGCAAAAAGCAGTGCGCTTGTTTTATAGTTTATTTAATTAATTAATCAACATGTCATTGCAAACAGATAAAAAAGTATTCTCAATCATGAGAATACTTAATATATTATATCATAGATTGATTTTACACATGTTTACTCTAAGTTTTTTAAACGCATCAGCACGTAAGAATCATTATTGCCATTTCTGGCCGTTTCGTCTATGCGGTAATTATTAAACAAGGGTTGCTGCAAATGACTATCAATAGCACGATTAATTTGTTGCTTTAATAACGTGGCATCATTTTCTGGTGGGGTATTTAATTTTATAATAACAAATTGAACTTGTTTCTGACGCATCGTGTTGGCAAAAGCATCGTACATTTGAGGCAGTTGTTGATAGCTCATATTTAATCTATGCCAAAAGCGGGTTGTTGGTAAGGCCTGCGCGGACAAGTAAAATCCCTTATCCAATGAGTTAATCATAATCATTGTCGGTTGTTGCCTACTATCGGTATTTTTTCTCATAGCTGTGGCAAATTGTGGTTGTGCCACATAACTTTGTCCGTCGATGGCAGTTTCTTCATTGCTGATTACCAACCTGCCCAATGCGGATCTATTATTAACCATAGGCAAAATAAGAAGTAGCGCTGTCATGAGCAAAGGTATTTGGGCTTGGACAGTCGGTCTCATGAGTGATTCAGGTAATCTAATTGATGCTATACGCAGTAAAGCAATAGCTAAGAAAGGTAACCATACAATATTATAATAATCAATGACCCAATGTTGCATTGCCACAAAAAAGAGACTACTTAGGAATAATACAATTTCAAGAATCATATTTTCACGGTTATAAATGGCTTTTAACCAACCAAAAATAATGAATGCACTGACAAATGGGTGTAACCCTACTTCTGTGGCAACAAGAAGTAATAAACGCCACAATTGCATCAAAATTATTTGATCTGTTTTCCCGTATGACGTTAAATTTTGAACAAAATAGATATTAATTAAATCATCTAATGCATGGTGGTAAAGAAAGTAAACTACAACAAGCATGCTAATCGTCAGGAAACCGGCAAGAGAAGCAATAACTACTCGCAAGAGTCTTCTAAAATCATATTGACGTAATAATTCAATAGCGACCCATATAAAAAACGCACAAAATGCGCCAATTAGGGAATATTTATTCCAAAAAACCAGGCTGAGGTTTAACCCTAAAAAGTAATACACAGTCACAGGAATAGTAGACACGTGTCTATGATAATGATTAATAATATACAGTAAATACAAAACTGAGGTGAAAGCAAATTCTTCTGGTGCACCACTTAGCCCAAAGGCGCTCGTTGAAATTAGAGCTAGTGGCCCAAACAATGCCGCCCACTGTGGCGCTATCATCTCACTCGTCATATCTTTTGCTATACGATAACTAATGATGTAAGTACATAGCAAGTTCAAGCATTGAACAATAAACACCCCAAAAAAGTTAGTTTCTTTGAATAAAGCGCCTAAAGCAAACACCGCATATAGGACTGGTCCACGTTGGTCAATGACATCACGATACGGTACAACACCATGCAGCATAGATCTGCCCATAGTTAACATAGCATTACTATCATCCCATGGATTTGTTCGGAATAACGGTGAGGAGCCTACCGTCAGCAAAGTCACCACTGCCAAAATAATTATAGGCACCCAAAATTTCTCAGAATAACGTATACGATTTTTCATTTATTCCCCCAAAAACAATTTTTTACAATTCAGCACGACCAAAGCCTACTTTGCGCGCAATGAATTTCGTGCCCTTCAGTAACCAGTTCTGTTTTTCCATAAAAGTCACTGGGACTTCTTGATAATCTACCTGATTAAAATCTAACCAAACATCCAATAATCTTTCACTCAAAAAGCCATAGACTCTTTGTTCATAAGGCGACCAAGAGATGACCTGTGGTTGTATCGTTGACTCTACCGCAAATAAAATATCAAATAACCAGTCAATATAAGCATCAAATTCTGGTCGTTTCATAATAAACATATTGAACATGTGAGCGGATGTACGTTGCATATTTTTGTCATAGGTTGTCAAATAATCAGGATACCTTGTCGCAATAACATCGCGTAAAACATCCAAACCTAAGTTATGATGCGCATGTCGATAATGCGATTCACTACTTTCTATCCAATAGTGCCTTTTCTTAGGGACTATCACCGGTGTGTTTTTTAACAAGTCTGATAAGGTTTCCTGAGATAATACGTTGTTAAGCTGCTTTTTACTTGAAAACGAAAAAAAGCGACGATAGTGGACGAGTCCAATAACATCTGCCTGACTATTGTATCGTGCCCAATAAAGTGCTGTTAATTCATTAAAGTACGGATTTTTTTCAGAAATATTACGACCCGTATTATCTTGTATAAAATCGTTAAACATTTCTGCTGATAACGCTGCACCGACTTGAATCGGCGTGTATATTGCTGCTAAATCTGTTAACGCCACATTTTTATGCGCTGCTACTAAAATTTGGATGCTCTCAGTCATTAACTCTCACCACATAATCTATTCTAGGATGCACTACGAGACAAAAATAAAAATGCGTGCTCAATAAGCCCCTTCGGATTTAAAAATCGCAATCACATTTCTAAAAACTATGCCAATATCATACCAAAAACCTGCATTGGCAACATACTCTAATTCTATTTTCGTACGTTCTGGGTATTCAATCAAAGAGCGACCACTGGCCTGCCATAAACCAAGTGCACCAGGCCTGACTGATAAAAACAAATCGACTTGGTCGCCATATTCTTTTAACTCTTCAGTTACAATTGGACGTGGCCCAACTAAACTCATATCGCCACGTAACATATTCCAAAACTGTGGCAACTCATCAATACTTGAGCGTCGTAAAAAAGCACCTAACGAAGTAATTCTAGGATCTTCTTTTTTTGGTAATTTGTAACCATTATCGACGTACTTCTGATATAATTCAGGATCAGCTTTTAAAATAGCTTCAGCATTGGGAACCATTGAGCGAAACTTATATATCGCAAACGGCTTACCATACCGACCCACACGTTCTTGTTTAAAAAAAGCGGGTGATGCTGGACTATCAATCTTCAATATCACGAATACAATTAAAAATATAGGTGATAATATTATTAATCCAAGTAACGCAAAAACCACATCAATGAGACGTTTAGCAATTAAATATGATTTGTGTTTTGGCTTAATTTTCAAATTTCTAACTCACCTTTACAAGTATTTCGCATCAAAATCAGGATCTTGACTTGTTAAAATTTTTGGGCCAGCCTTTGTAATTGCCAACGTGTGTTCATACTGTGCGGACCAAGAACCATCGCTAGTTCTCACTGTCCAACCATCTTCTTCTGTTTCATCAGTATCGACTTCCCAACTACCTAAATTAATCATGGGTTCAATAGTGATGACCATCCCTTCGCGCAAACGTACGCCATGGCCTGGTTTGCCATAATGTGGTACCTGTGGATCTTCATGCATTGTTGGTCCCACACCATGACCAATATACTGCCGTACATCACCATAATGATGCTCAACTTCAGTATATTGTTGTATGGCGTTCCCAATATCACCAATGCGATTTCCTATAATGGCTTGGTCAATACCTAAGTACATCGCCTTTTTAGTCACTGCCATCAACTTTTCGACTTCTGGTGACACATGACCAACAGCATAGGACCAGGCTGAATCAGAAACTGCACCGTTAAGTCCAACAACTGTGTCAACTTTAACAATGTCGCCATCTTTCAAATGCAAGCCTTTACGTGGTAGCCCATGGGCTACTTCATTGTTGACACTAATCGTGGTCGCGTATTTGAAACCTTCAAAACCAATTTGCAAAGCTACACCGCCATGCCCCTCAATATATTCACGTGACTTTGTTTCAATTTCCCAAGTATCAATGCCTGGTTTAATTAAATCACGTAACATATGATGCATACCGGCAATAATCGCACCAGATTGGCGCATTGCCTCAATTTCTCTTGGCGACTTTAAAGTAATCATTTGTGTTCTTCTTTCTGTATATTAAACTGTTTTAACTTTGAATTTTAAATAACAATCACCATCTATTATACCTTTTTTCGATCAACAAAGTATTAATTGTTAAAGAGTCTATAAAAAAAGCAACCATACGGCTGCCTAGTAATGCTGTTGTTCATTATACACGCGCTAATGATGCCGCGCCAATTACACCAGCATCATTACCTAATTCAGCTAACTTGACACGCGTTGATACACGAACAGTTGGAAAGGCAAACTTTGTCCATTCTTTTTCAATTCGTGCACGCAAAAATTCGCCCGCAGCAGCAACACCACCGCCAATAATAATAGCAGAAGGATTTAAAATATTTGAAATTGCCGCAGTAGCATAACCAAGATAATAAGCTACCTTATTTACAACTTCATTAGCCAAAAAATCACCATCTTTTGCTAAGTCAAAGACAATTTTTGAAGTCACTTCATCACCGTCTGAAATCATTTGTTTGAGCTTAGACGAACCGACATATTCTTCAGCAGAATCTTGTGCCAAGCGTACAACACCCGTTGCTGAAGCATATTGTTCTAGACAACCATGATTCCCGCAAGTGCACAAGTAACCATTGGGTTCAACAACAACATGCCCAACTTCACCACCAGCACCGGCCGTGCCATGGATTAACTGGCCATTTGATACCAGACCGCCACCAACGCCTGTCCCTAATGTGATGAACGATACTTCATCATCATTATTGCCAGCACCCTTCCAAGCTTCACCGAGCGCTGCTGCATTCGCATCGTTGTCTAATGTTAACTTGAAACCTGTGCCTGTCTCGATATTAGCTTTTACTGGTTGTTCTGTTTTCCAATTTAAATTGAACGCACCCGTCACAGTTCCTGTATCGCGATTAACTGTCCCAGGCGTTCCCATGCCAATACCAATGATTCGTTCTGGATCTAATTGATACAAATCAAGATGATGATTAATTGATTCGATGATATCAGGTACAATATGTGAACCTTCATCAAAAGTATTAGTCTTGATTGACCACTTTTGTTGTATTTCCCCTGCATCAGTCAAAATAGCAAACTTAATTGTTGTACCACCTAAATCAACACCAATGAGCTTATCTTTAGCCATAATTGTTTAAAGTGTGAGGTCATCGTTCTTGGCAAATATCACATATGCGTGAATCGACGCCAGACACATTCCTCCTAAGAAATTATTACCCACTTATTCTAACAGAAAAGCATCAGAAAATGCAAGCGTTTTCATAGTTTTCAGGAAACAATTACCATTTTAATTTAACTCGGGTGCCATGCTTTCTTCTAAGCGATGCTCACGCTCTAAAATTAACTTCATGACCGCATAATCTTTTGGCGTTAACACATCAGCACGATAAAGATTATCTACTTCAAGGGCTGCTACCTCAATATCCCATAATCGCTTACCCACATGAATATAAATACCAAAAGATTTCAAATATTGTAAGACATCATAAAAAGTTCTCATGAAACGCTACCTCCTGCGTAAATTGTCAAAATAAGCAACAACATTGTTACGGCACACATTGTCAATCGCATGCTGAGAGCATACTGACCGGATTTGCCAACAAATCCTAGCATCACAGTTGACATCATGCCACCAATTAAGCCACCTATGTGGCCCCAAAGGTCAATTGTCGGTGCTAATAGCCCACTAAATAGATTTAACACAACAAACAGTAAAAACGTTGCGCCTTGTGCGCGAATAGTTGGATTATCACGATAGCGCACACCATATAAGATGAGTCCAGCAAACATCGCAAAAAGCGCTGATGATGCACCAACAGAGATAGCTAAAGGTGATAATAAATATGAAAAAATATTACCAACAATACCGCCAAATGCATAAAGCATCAAAAACCGCCAGCTGCCAAAAGCACGTTCAGCAATCGGCCCAACAAACCATAGTGTCAGCATATTTGTCACAATATGCATGATGCCCGCATGCAAAAACACTGGCGTTAGTAATCGCCAGTAAGCTTGATTGTGAGCTATATCGGGTCCCCATTTCGCACCAACAGCTACCAAAAAACGCGCATTATCGGTCTGACCATGACTAGCGATAAGCTCGAAAATAAATACCACCGTGGTTACTGTGAATAAACCCATCGTTACCGGCATGTGCTTAACTTGTTGCTTTAAAGCTTCTATCATGCTTTTTATTCTACACTACTCCAGCATAAACACCACCTCATTTGGTCGTTATTGGTATCACCCGACCCACATTTAAGATAATTAACTGTGGCTCATAAAAAGTATAATCAGGAAATTCTTGCATTAAAGCTTGTTTGTACAATGTTAGTTGTCCCCGATAACGGACCATCATTTTTGAAATATCTTCTTCAACGCGCCCATGTCTGACAAAATCGGTTTTATAGTCAAACAACGTAATTGATTTTGTCTTTTCATCAATAAAATAACCGTCAATGATGCCATGAACTAAAACAGAAGCTTGATCGTGAACATGCTCATATATTTGGTTAGCCGGCATAATCATGGCAAAAGTTGCCTCTCTCCATAACGAATCGGCATGTAAACGCAATCTTTGCGCAAATGGTGTTTGTAAAAAATTAAGAATCTGGTCTATATCGATTAATGCTGCTACTGATGCTGTCACGCGGCCTTGTGTAACTAAATCATCACGCAATGCTGTCAGTGACTGGTGTGTTTGTATCTGTTTAAAATCTAACAATTGAAGCATCAAATGTGTTGCTGTACCAACTGCTGCACTTGACGGTTTTTGTGATCCATCAGTCATAAATGTTGGTAATACCAGTTTATCGCTGACTAATTCATTTGCCGGTTGTAATTGGCCATTTTCTAAAACATTTAACGTTTTCAAATCGGCACGATCTGGGTCCTCAAACAGTCGTTTCATTTCACTGACAGATTGATAAGCTGCTGTACGAGTAGCTTGTTGGAAAGGATACTGATAATCTAATATCGCTTTTGCTCGGGCAAAATCTTCAGCCTGATAGGTTGATGCTCTTGTAATTTCTTTGGTTTCATTACCTTGGGGTTCAGGAATTACCACATCAGACTCATTAATAAATCGCACTGAAATCTGACTATCTAACGTCGTTTCCGGTCCCAAAACGTGTGGCAAATGACCATCGCCTAACCACGATTCAAGATCATCATTTTTTGTTCGTGCCAAACTAATCAGTAGCCAATCGAAATATGATTTTGCTGACAAGCGTAGGTCTTCTGCTAAAAACTGTCCTGATGTTTCTTTTGCACGTTGCCAGAGCGCTATTAGTCGCTGATTTTCTTCATTTTCGTCAAGCTTAACTGTGCCTACAACATATATTTGCTGTTCCGCACGTGTCAACGCAACATACAATAATCGCATTTCTTCAGACCAACTTTGCCTTTTTAGGGCTTGCTGAACAGTTAATTTTTTTAATGTCGGCATGGCTACTAAAGCCTCTGGCTGCAAATATTCCAAACCAATTCCCGCGTTTTTTTGAATTAACATTTTACCCGACAAATCTTGTGTGTTGAAAGATTTATCAAATTCAGGTAAAAAGACTATCGGAAACTCTAAGCCCTTTGAGGCATGAATCGTCATAATGCGTACTGCTTGCTCATTTGCTTCTTGCGGTGCTTCGCCTAATTGCCCATCATTTTCTTGGAGCTGTTCAATATAGCGAATAAAACGAAACAAACCAGCGTGTGTATTTTCTTGATACGTTCTGGCATAATCATATAACGCATGCAAATTAGCTTGCCGTTGTCCACCGCCTGGCATACCAGCGACATAATCTAACCAAGAAGTATCATCAAATATTGCCCAAATTAAAGCGACCAAATCATTTTGGATTGCTAATTGGTGCCACTTTTTAATCAAATCGATTACGGTTTGACTTCGTTGATCTGCCTGCGCAAAAACCGTCAAAGCTGACCAATAATCATGCTTCTTATCCGCTAAACGCACTGCCGCTAAGTCATTTTCCGAATAGCCAAACATTGGTGATCTTAATATTGCTGCCAATGGAATATCCTGATGTGGATTATCAATAACACGTAATACATCTAGCATCAAATAAACTTCCATTGTCTGAAAATAATTGCCGACTGAATCAACTTGTGTGGGTATCCCCGCTTGACGCAAAGTAGCGACTAAATCAATGTAACCAGTTTTTGATCTTGTTAATATAGCAATGTCCCCATACTGTACGGGTCGCATGCCTGCCGGTTCTGCCTTGCGATCAAAAATCGTTGTATCTCGTAGAGATAAAATTTGGTTTGCCAGCTGTGCGTACTGTGCCTGCCGTTTCTCAAATTCTTGGCTCTCATCTTCATCTTCAGAGGTTGTGACGTTAGGTTGCTTTATGATTGTCATATTAAAAACAGGTGTGACATCTGTTGGATAGTTTGCCTTAGGTACAAGTTTAGCTTCTCCTGTATAAGCAATATCCCCCAACTTTTCGTCCATTAATTGTGTAAAAATTAAATTGGTTACCCGTGTCACGTTATTCTGCGACCGGAAATTATCCGCTAGCTCAATTCTACTGTCAGGATTATCTGGTAGCGCAAACTGTCGATATTTACGTGCAAATAATGTTGGTTCAGCTTGTCGAAAACCATAAATGCTTTGTTTAACGTCACCAACCATGTACATATTATGACCATTAGATACCTTTGTTAGCAAAGTTTCTTGTAATTGATTGATATCCTGGTACTCGTCAACCAGAATCTCTTGAAACTGGCCACTCACAGTTTTTCTGGTCATATCATCATTCAAAATCTCTAATGCTAAAGCGCCTAAATCAGGAAAATCAACTAATTGTGCGTCTCTTTTCGCTGTCGTAAAGGCAGACTGACAGGCTTGAGTTAATGTCACAAGTGTATTAACTAACTCAGTTGCTTGCTTTTCTACATATTGCCAATCATTTTGATCAAACTTAAAAAAAGTATCAATCACGTTTTTTAAATCAGATTTAGCCCCTAAAATATTATTTTTAACTGTTGTCGCTTGCGCTAATAAGGCCAACAATTCTGGTTCATCTTTTATGCCTTTACTTCTTTTCGTCTCTAAGCTCACCTTAGGTAACTGGCTTAATTTACCTCTCAGTGTGTCCCAATCGTCGTCAACTAACGCCTGTTGAACGTTCACGAGATAAGCGATAATCTCGTCAAAAGCTTGTTGCGTTTTTTTGAGTTCAGGAACACCTGATAGATTAGTCTGTGTTGCTTGTGCTATTTCTAGGAGTTGTTCAAGACGTGCAATCATCATCGGCAAAATTGTTAGGCGATAGGTTTGTGATTGCGTCAGCCCGTTTGCTGTGGCTAGATCGTTCTTATCTAGTTCTTTTAACCATTGTTGACCATCAGGCCGAGCTTCAGCAAAGTCTGATAACTTCAGCACAGCTTGACGTAACGCATCATCTTGATTTGGATTACCAAAATTATTGACTAAGGCAATGAAGTTTTCATGTTGTGGGTGCGTTTCATCATAGAATGCTTCAAAAACTGTATCTAAAACATCTTGACGCATCATATCTCGTTCAGCTGTATCTGATAACAAACGAAATTGGGGGTCTAAACCAATCACATGATAATAGTTTTCAATCAGACGTAACGCATAAGCATCAATGGTCGAAATATTTGCAGCAGGCAGCAATAATAATTGTTCTTGCAAAAAGCGTTTCATGCCATCATTGGCATCACGAAGGCGCTTTTCTATGGCAATTTCCAATCGCTCTCGCATTTCCTTAGCAGCAGCATTTGTAAAAGTAACAATCAGAAAGTTTTCAACGCTAATACCCGATAAAATTTTTTGAATTAAACGTTCAATCAGGACGGTTGTTTTCCCTGAGCCTGCTGATGCAGCAACTAAAATATTATGACCTGTTTCTTCAACTGCACGCTGCTGATTAATCGTAAATCGTGTTGCCATCTTTATTCCTCATCTGCTTTCAAAAGCTTCAAAATATCTGATTTGTTTTTAGGCGTGTTGTTTTTATACTGATCCCCCAAAGCACGATCAAAACGCAAAACATCAGTAAATGGTGTAAATTGTAGGCTCCCTTCAGCTGGTGACAAAGGAAAATCACCAGATAAAATAGCTGCACTTGCACGCTGAATATTGTCAAGATTACGCTTCAGTAATAATTCAAAATCTTCGGGCGAAATCACATCACTATTAGCATATAACTCACCATTTGCCTTCTTTTTCAATTGATAAAATTGTGACCCTTCACCTTCAGCTAGCGTCTCTAAGCTATCAATATATGCTGGCTCAGATATAAATAAACCACGATATTTAAATTGCTCAGGCTTAATCTCACCTCTCAGCATGGCACGTACATCACCTTTGAAATCTTTTATCGTCAATTTTTCTGGGGCAATTTTAGCGAAAAAAGCACCCCCAATTGCTTCGATGCCCAATTGCTCTGCGGATAATTGTGCTGCTTGCCAATAGGTTAATAGTTGCATTTGTCGCCCATCATAAGCCTGGCCCCAATCAAAATGTTTACCATTTGACTTATAGTCAATAATTGTCCCATATACTTGTGAAGGATCTTGGCTATCTAGACGATCAATTTTACCACGTAAATGAACTGTTGCCTGTGGTGTTGAGACAACTAGCGCTGGCAATGATTGACGATTAGGAAAACCAAATAAACGTTCTACAGCTTTTGGTTGAGCGTGATTTACTCTTGCCGCACGCTGCATATTGACTGCAAGTATCTCGCTCACTTTAGCTAAATAATGCTGTGTGGCACGCATTTTTCCTGTTTCTTGAAGCATTTGGTAAGCTGGTTGTGCAGTTATCTCAGCCATATTATCAGCCACTAATTGCTGTAACGCTTTTTGAGAAATGTCACGCAAACTGAGTTGCTGTATGATAAGTTGCTGCACAACCCCTTCAAAAACAGCATGATACAGTGTGCCCGTTTGTGCCACATTCAAACGATTCGTTAATCGTTCCTTTAACGCTAAGCCATATTGCAAAAAATAAGCCAATGGATTGTTATAATAACTTTCTAACTGTGATATTGACATATTTAGTGTTTCACCAAATAAAGCTTGAACAAACTCTGGTTTCAATGTTTCTGTTTGATTTTTATAATTTGGTGCTGACAACACCCGTTCTAATCGTTCTGGTTCAGACTGATTAATCGTATTTCTGAGCGCTTGATAGGCTGAGGTTTGCTGTTGTGATGCTGCTATTTTGACCAATTCGCCCAAAGTAGACCGAACTGAGCCCACATAATACTTTAATAATGCTTGACTTGTCGCAGGCGTAGCAGTTACTTTGTTCACAGTGATATTAAATGCATCAACTAATCGCTTAAAAAACGGCGACATATCTGAAATTTGTCCACCGGCATCTAGTGCGGGATAAGAAAGAACGATATTTTTAGTAGCCGCGGTTAACGCACCATAAAACAGTAGGTTTTCCTCAGCCATTTGTTGTTGTGCCGTATTTTGTAAATACTTTGGGGTGCTATTTTCTTGCAATGCTGGCTGAACAATCAAGCGTTCAGCATCATTAATCAGCGCACGAGATTTAAGTTGTGCAGGAAGATTATTTCTTGTCCCACCAATGAAAAACAAATACTGATAATCATTACTTTGAACAATACCAGCTTCGGATATTGTCAGTTGATCAAGGTTATTCGGAATACCTGAAAATGTTGCACCTTCAAAACCGGCAACCAAAATAGCTTTGAATGTTTCTAATTCGAAACGTTCGTCACCATCTATTGCAACAATGTCGTCTAAAGTTTGGGTCATCATTTCCCAAACTTCTTCCCCTTCGCGTGATCGCGATAACTCGCCTGCAGCTAACAAAGTATCCCTTTGAGACAGTATAGCTTCTGTCACATGATATTTTTCAAGCCACAATATAATTAATGTAGCAGCTTGTCGCATAGTCTGTGCTTGATTTAATTGTTGCTGTAATGAATCGAACGCGTCAATCACAAAGCGTCTTAACGTTTCAATTCGACGGTTAACAGTCTTATCATCTAAAACCACACGAGCATCCTCATCATCCTCGTCTTCTGACACTGTGAACAGTGTAAAGGGATGATCCAAGTCTCGCCAAGTCCGCTCGAATGGTTGGTTCGCATAAAGATAGTTATCCAAATAACTCACAATGTCAAAAAAATCGCCTTCAGGCACTAAACTGCCATCAGTATAGGGTCGCAATAATCCTGTTTTCAAGATAGCCATGACTTGTTGATATTGAAAACGTTCCTTAGCCGGCCGTAATAGATTCAGCAATAATTCGACCAATGGATGATTAGTCATTTTTTGATCTGTATCTAAAAAATAAGGCAAATCAAATTGCTGCATGACTTCTGGTATATGGCCTGTGTACGGCGTTGAGTCACGCGCCAAAATCAAAATATCGCGCAAACGTAAATCGGGCTGCGCCACTAGTAATTGCCGAATCCGGCGTGCAACCTCCTGAATTTCAACCATTGTATTTTCGGCTACAAAAGCCGCTAAGTCGGTCTTTTTATTTTCTGAATTGAATTGACGATATTCTCCCAACTTTTCCCAAGCAGACATCACTGAGATGATTGAATCGTCCAAACAACGTGCTTGTGTTGGCACTTGCCACACGACCTGCTGATTAGCAATTTTAGTAAACTGTGCCAGTCGCTGTGCGGTTGTCATTGGTTTATAAAACAAGTCTCCTGGTTGTTGTGACCCTAACTTTTCAACATCCCCTAATAAAGCAACTGTTACCGGATAACGTGCCATAAGTTCAATCATGACTTGCGTTTCTGGACTTGTAAAACCATTAAAACCATCAAAATAAAAAGCGACATTTTTTAATTGTGTTGTCGCCAATTGCGTGGCAAAAAAAGATAAAACCTCTTGTTGCGTAATATATGTATGCCCCATTTTTTTATCTAAAGCATCAGCAACTATTGCTAAATCACGAAGTTTGCCTGATAGTGTCTGACGTAAAAACGTGTCATCATCACTTTCCTGATTTAAAATGGTTAACAAATCTTCCGGTGAAATACGACTAGCGCGTAATTCAACCAATTGAGCTACCAAAGTTGTCACAAACCCTGCCTTAGATTGCATACGGGCAAAAATAGGTAATTGTGCGGCATAGTCTCTTAAAATATCTGATACCATAATAAATAAGCCTGTACCTTGAATCACATTAGGTTGCATTGTGGCCATATCTTTTAATAGCGCCCATGTTAATCGTGATAGAGAATAAACTTGCAAGCGACTTTGAGCATACAACGACGTATCCGGGTTCTGACCGGTTAACCGAGCAAAGCGCCTTAATACATCGACTTCACTATCAAACTTAACGTGGTTTGGCACAATGTAATAAACCGTTAAATTATTATCTTGATTTAGGGCTTCATGCGCATGACTTAAAAGTGCATGACGCATATCAATTTGGCCATGATTCATATAAACCGTTAACGACATCCGTTTCCTCTTTCTAACGTAATACTTCTTGACCCCATTTTATCACAACAAAAAAACACGCAAAATATAAGCGTGTTTTTTTGTCAACGACGATCTTTGAGACGTTGTTGCATCAAATATTGATACCTGGCATACCAAACATCAATATAACCTTGTGAAAATGGACCCGTGCCTTCATTAATCCAGTCGACCAATATCTTAACATGTGCTTTTAAAATTTTATCAATTTCTGGTGGATAGTGCCATTTTTTGCTGTGGGCAGCATATTCATCAGCATCTAATAGATGCTTTTCACCGTCTGGAAAAACTTTAATATCTAAATCATAGTCAATATATTTTAATGCTTCTTTATCAAGCACGTATGGTGACGCTAGATTACAGTAATAGGACACGCCATTATCGCGTATCATCGCAATAATATTGAACCAATACTTTTTATGAAAATAGACAATCGCTGGCTCACGCGTGACCCAACGTCGCCCATCATCTTCGGTTACTAACGTATGATCATTTAGACCAATAATAGCGTTTTCACTGGTTTTTAGTACCATGGTATCACGCCAAGTGCGATGCAACGAGCCATCATGTTTGTAACTTTTGATCGTGATGAAATCACCCTCGCGCGGTCCGCGATTTGACTTATCAAAACTCATGATCGTACCTACTCTTCTAAACACCGAATGCTATTTTATTGTATCAAATCTTACGAATAATTGATAGACTACAAATCATGCTGGTGTGTATTTGTTCGTACAAAGTGCTGAGTTGCTGCATGCTTGTTCGCGCTTTTAGAGTGCCGCAATTGTCGTTCGAGTTGTTGTAAAATAATTTTTAATCTATCTCGTTGTGTCGTTAATGTCCTGATTTCATGTTGGTCATATAAATCTTGTACGGATCGACCCTTTATTTTTTTTAACTTAAAATCAATATTATCAAGCTGTGCTTGTGCACTTTTCTGTTTATCTGCTAATACTTTTTGGTCATAAAATCCCATAATCAAACTTCCTCTTGCTCTAAGGATAACAGAGCTGCGTCAATTAATTCGCTCGTAAAACCCTTTGCATATAATTGTCGCTTAACTTTATAAAAACGTTGCTGTGACTCATCATGACGATATCGGTGCCACAGTTTTTCGGCTTGTCGTTTAGCATTATTCTGCTCATCCTCAGCGTTATTATCTATGTTCATACTATCCACGACCAACTGAGCAGTCTCAAAAGAAAACCCTTTGTTAACCAACCCCTGAACCATTTTTTGCTGTCTTAGCCGTGTCGATTCACGTTGATACCCTTGTGCTAATTTCTCAGCTATTTTTGTAGCAATGCGGCATTGTTCATCAAAAGTATAGGTTGCTAACGCCTGCTCAATCATATTCTCCGCTACGCCTGCTTGTTGCAAAGCAAGACGAATAACGTGTGGTCCCTTAGGCGTAATAAGTTTTTTTGTTGCAACATAGTGGTTTGCATAATTTTGGTCATCGACATAACCTAATTGCGTTAATTGTGCTATAACTTGCGCTTGAATATCTTCATCCACTGCTTTATCACGCATTTTTTGTTTTATTTGTTTCGTTGTGCGTAATGCATGACCTAAATAATTTAAGGCAATCGTCAAAGCCTTTGCAATGGCATCATCATACTTAATTTGCGTAATTAAATCTTCATCGAGCGTGCGCCCCTTAGCAAGTCCATATTTAATGAGCACACTTTCAGCCACACCAAAAGCAAACTGGTTATCCAGTTCAATACTGTAACGTCCAGCTCTTTTTTGTGTTGCAATTTTTGTAATCGTCTTCATACCATCTATTGTACGCAAAAATGCTGCCTAGTGCTAATTTACAAAAAAAAGCGCTATATGCGCTATAACACTTTGTCAAGACCAATTGCTAATCCCTTTAATTCTTGTACACCGACCAGTGCTCGTAAAACCCCCGGGACAAAAGCCGTCCGACTTGTGGTACTTTGTGTCAAGGTCAATTGCTCATCAGTCCCACCGAATAAAACGCTTTGTTGCGCAATATAACCAGGTAAACGTAAAGCATGCACTGGGATGTCTTCAACTCGCATACCTCTAGCTGGCCCTTCAGTCGTTTTTGCACCAGTTGTTGAACGTGCCTCACTGATGAGTTTTGCTGTTTGAATCGCTGTACCTGATGGCGCATCAACTTTTTTAGGATTGTGTGTCTCTACAATTTCAACGTCTGGAAAATACTTTGCCGCTTGTTGTGCAAATGCCATTAATAGCACTGCTGACAAGCTAAAATTAGGCACAATCAAAACGCCACGTGTTGCTGTTTGTCTGAGCGTATCAACCTCGAAATCACTAAGCCCAGTTGCACCAACAACAAGCAACATATCATGTGCAATCGCCCACTTTGCATTATCAAAAACTGTTTTTGGTGTGCTGACATCCAAAAAAATATCAGCTTTGACATCGATTGCCTCTCGTGTTGTCCATACTGGGTAGGTACTTTCATGTTGATGCCCACTTAGTATGCCGACAATACGATAATCTGTGTTTTTTAATCCTAATTGAATGGCCTGACCAAGCTTACCAAAACCACCGGCCAAAATAATATCCACCATTACATATCCTCCAACAGTTTATCTAATGCCTTTTTTTCCGCTACATTTAATGGCAAAATGGGTTGACGTGTCAAATTTTCAACCATATCTAAATCATGTAATCTTGCCTTCACTGGTGCTGGAGATGGAAAAGCAAATAGGGCGTTCATCTTTGGTGTTAAATAGCGCTGTAACACACCTGCTTCCTGCCAATCACCAACAGCTAAAGCGGTAAATAGTGCAGACATTTCACGCCCATATAAATGGGACGCCACTGATATAGTCCCAGCGCCACCGTGTACAAAAGCTGCAAGTGTTTGTGCATCTTCTCCGGTATAAACAGCAAAATTATCATTTTGCGTTTGTTCGATTTCCGCAGCAATAAATGCCACCGAAGTTGTTTCTTTAATCGCGTTAATATTAGGATGTTGTGCCAAGGTTACAACACTATCTACGGTGAGGCCAACAGCTGATCTGCCTGGAATATTATATAGCATCACTGGCCGATTTGATGCATCAGCAATAGCTGTAAAGTGTGCAATCATGCCGCGTTGATTCGGCTTGTTGTAATACGGCGTCACGGCTAAAATAGCATCAACATTTGGTATTTCGCTGAGTTCACGTGCGTTACGTACCGATTCGACTGTATTATTGGTACCCGCATTAGCAATTAATAATGTATCAACTGGGACATACGCTGCAATATGTTGTGTTAACGCTAATTTCTCTTTATGTGACAACGTTGGTGATTCACCTGTCGTCCCTGCAATGACTAAACCTTGTGTTCCTGTCTCCAAAAGATGATCAATCACACGATCTAGGGCCGGATAATCGATTTCATTTTCTGCGTTAAATGGGGTAATAATTGCCGTAATCAAATTGATATGCTCATACATTTTATTTCTCCTCGGATGTTGCCATACGCCACAATAAGAAGGATTTCAAGGCGTTGTAACCTGGTAAAAGTGCTGATTCATCGATTGTTAATTGTGCACTGTGTAATGGATGGCTGTCGTTTACACCAAGCCACAGCATGACTCCTGGAATATGCTGTAACAAATAACCGAAGTCCTCACCTGTCATAGCTGGTTGTGCTAATTCAAAATTAATATCTGACTGTTTTTGCATAAAATTAATTACTTGGGTCGCTAATATGGGGTCATTTTCTACTGGTAAATAACTGCCACTTTCTAACGATACATTAATGGTAACCTCATTGGCAATTGCCAGTCCCTCAGCAATTTTCTTAATACGGGTCAGCATTGTTTCTAACCCTGTGCGCGTCATACTGCGGACTGTCCCTTCAAAATGCACTTGGTCTGGTATGACATTATTTGCAAATCCACCGTTAATGACGCCAACACTCACAACCCCACCAGCAATTGGGTCAACAGATCGCGACACAACAGTTTGAAGTTGGATAATTAATTCGGCAGCAATAACAATCGGATCTTTAGCTAAATGAGGATACGCCGCATGCCCACCTGTACCAATCACATCAACTTTTAATTCTGCTGTGCCAGCAAACAACGTACCAGCCAACGTGCTTAACGTCCCGGCTGGCAAATTTGGTTGGTCATGAATCCCATAAAACTCATCTGGTCGCCATTTACCTTCAAATAATCCCATATCGTAGGCAACTTTACCACCGCTTTCAGCCTCTTCAGCAGGTTGAAAGAAAATGATAAGATTGTCTTTTGGTTGATGCTGACTAAAATATTGTGCCAATCCCAGGGCCATTGTCATATGGACATCATGCCCACAGGCATGCATTTTGCCAGGATGCTGTGATGCAAAGTCTAACCCCGTTGCCTCTTGTATAGGCAAGGCATCAATATCTGTCCGATAACCAATTGTCCGTACTGGATTAGTGCCTTGAAAATAGACTAAAATGGCTGTTGGCAAAGCTTCAACTGTCTTAATTGTCATATAATCTTGTTGCCAAGACTTAAGTTTGGTTAACAAATAATCATGTGTCTTAAATTCTTCAAGTGCCGTCTCAGGTATTTGATGTAATTCACGACGAAATGTTTGTAGTGTTTCAAAATTCATTTCAGACATTAGAGACCTCGTAAGGCATCGATTAAAGCAGTCTTTTGTTGCGTTTTTGAATCAATTTGCTTAATAATTTTGGCTGGTACGCCTGCGACAACGGTATTAGCTGGCACATCTTTTGTCACGATTGCCCCTGCTGCGACCACAGCACCGTCTCCAACCTGTACACCTTCAATGACTACCGCATTCGCCCCAACTAAAACATGATCTCCAATACGAACTGGTTGGGCTGAAGCTGGTTCGATTACGCCTGCTAACACAGCGCCAGCACCAATATGCGATTGTTCGCCAACAATTGCCCTTCCGCCCAAAACGGCACCCATATCAATCATTGTTCCTGAACCGATTTCAGCACCAATGTTAATCACAGCACCTAGCATAATCACCGCATTGTCACCTATTGTTACCTGCTCGCGAATAATTGCTCCTGGTTCAATACGTGCATTGACAGCCTTTTTATCAAGTAGTGGTACGGCTGAATTTCGTGCATCATTTTCGACAAACACATTTTCGGCCGGCAATGCTGCAATTAACGGTTGAATTTCTGACCAATCCCCAATTAATTGTCCAAAAGATACACCACCAAACTGTTGCACAGTAGCTGGAATTTCGCCAGTTAATACACCCTTATAAGTCACTTTGACGGGCGTTACTTTCTTCGCATTAGCAATAAAATTAATTAATTGTTGTGCATCATTTGCTGTTGTCATAATATTTTTCTCCCAATTTTAATGTGTCATATTTGCTGATAGCGTGTAGTCACGATCCAGGGCCGCAATATGTTCATATGTTTCGCGTGCAACGACAAGCTGATGCTGTCCATTTTCCACAAAAACAACTGCTGGACGTGGATTGCGATTATAGTTTGAAGCCATTGCATACCCATAAGCACCTGTTGCTAAGACGGATAAAATATCACCTGCTTGCGTCTTGGGCAATTTTTGTTGCCAAACAAGAACATCGCCAGATTCACAATATTTTCCAGCAACACGTACCACTTCTTGTGCTGGAATATTTGGTTGATTAGCTAAAACCGCTTCATAATTGGCCTCGTATAATGCAGGCCTAATATTATCTCCCATACCACCATCGACTGCTATATAGTGTCGCATATCAGGAATGTCTTTTCGCGCGCCAACAGTGTAAAGCGTTTGTCCTGCTGGACCTACCACTGAACGTCCTGGTTCAATCCAAATTTCTGGCATTTTCCAATCGTACTCGGCTGCTTTTCCTTTTAAGGTACGAATAATAGCACTTACATAGTCACTTTCTGGTAGTGGTTCATCTTCATCAGTATAACGAATACCAAAACCGCCCCCGACATTAATAATATCCGGCTGCCATCCCCAACTTTGTGCTGTATCTGCTAATAAGGCAGCATTTTTTTCAAAGCCAGTGACATCAAAAATTTGCGACCCAATATGCGCATGTAGACCTCGTAGATGAAAATGGCTATCTTGACTAGCAATATCATACGCTGCCTTCGCTTGACCGGTTAGTAAATCAAAGCCAAATTTTGAATCTTGCTGACCGGTGCTAATAAATTCATGGGTGTGGGCCGATATTCCTGGTGAAATACGCAACAAAATATCTTGTACTACTTGACATTTTTCAGCGATTTCAGACAATAATTGCAACTCCAAAAAATTATCCACAATAACTGTCCCAATACCCTGTTGAACAGCCATCATCAGTTCATCCCAATTTTTATTATTGCCATTAAAGCTTAAGTGCTTTGGGTTAAAACCAGCTTGAATAGCAGTATAAAGTTCCCCACCTGAAACAACATCTGCGTGAATGCCTTCTTGCTGTGCCACTTGATAAATTGCCTTTGTCGCAAATGCTTTTGAAGCATAACTAACAACGTATGGGACATTTTCTTTTTCAAAAATGGCTTTAAATGCTCGCATTGTTTGCCTAATTTTAGTCACGTCATAAACATAAAGTGGTGTACCGTAAGTACTAGCAAGGTCAACCGCATCAACATGGTCAATGGTGAGGTGATTTTGTTCATTTGTTGGATAATTCATGTGCCCTCCTAAACGACATATAGATTTAGTATCATATGCCATCATTATCAACATAAAAAGCCCTTTGTTCGAGACATGGTCACGGACAAAAGGCTTTTGCTTAGCAATTTTGACAGTTTCCATAGCTCACCGTTACATGTAACGACAGTCTAACAATTATTAATTGTTAGCCCAACAGACAAAGTAGTAGTTTTTATCTATTTCGGCGATATCCCCTTTTGCTTAACGTCATGGCTGCTACAACAGCTCAGATAAGCGACTTATGTCTATCGCGACCTCTATGTGAAATTATATTTTTATTATGATTTAATCATAACTGACAGTTTAAAAAATGTCAAATTTTTAATCTAATATTCAGTATCAATAAATTTTAAACCTAATTCACGCCCATACTGTCGAATTGTTGATTCAGCTAAATTCATTTCAAAGGCTAAATCAATATAGCTCGTCATACCATTATTAAAAAGCGCTAATACTTTCGCTTGACGTTCATCTTTGCCAATAGCTGATTCTGTTGCTAAAGCCTGAATGCCATGACCGACTAGCGTAGTATCTACCTCTATTTTTGGTTGTCTTTCTCTTGACTCTAAATCCCGATAAGCTTGTGCTGCAGCCTTTTCGTCTAAATGCTGCGTTGTGACATTTTGATTGATATCTGCTGCTTTTTTAAATTGATAATTCATTAACTGACCTCATAAACTAGCACGGTGAATAATACTTGGACCATCAATCGCCGAAAGTTTCCCATCTTCATAGACAGTCGCTAACAAATCATCGCCAGCTACATCTTGCGCTACTGTTTTAATTGTATTGCCATCTAGAATGACTTTCAATAAACCAGCTTTGGACGCTTTGGTCATGTCTGTTTTAGGATTTTTTTGAATGTTAATGTGACGCCCATCAGCTGTTTCTGCGTAAGCGGCTTTGATTGCAAATCTTTCCGTATCACGTGTGAATCCTTCTTGCAAAAGACCACCACCTGATCCAACAATGAGATTGTCAGCTGACCAGCCTGCAGCTATTATTTTTTCATATAATGACACAATTGTATCTGCTTTCATACCATCGCCTTGAATAATACCAACATTGTCATTCAAAATACGATAGCCTTTATCATTTAAGGTTGTTCCAAAGATATCAGCAAGCAAATTCAAGACCTGCAAATCAATAATTTCAGGATCACCAGAATCTGGTCGTAACACAATGCGACCTTGACGGCTACGTATTCGTTGTTTAATCGTCGCTGATCCGATAACATGGGTCACGAAATTTAGCGCATCATATGAATCAATCACAATTGATAAAATCGCATCATCAGGTGCCCGATCAAGTTGTGCATTAACATAATCTATTTCACCTTGTCCCGGACCGTAAGCTGTGGCTACTGAATGTTCGGTTGCCCAGACCGATGCCGCTCGACCTGAAACACCGTAAACTGCCTCAAAATAACTTGAAGCAGCCATATTATCTGAACCTTGAAAATGTAATAAATGGGCTGCCCCGCCACGTTTTCCAGACATCAAAGATGTTGCGCCACGTAATCCAAAATCGTTAACAGCAACTGGTAAATTTGTTAGTGTGCCTGTTTTTTCAAACAAGGGTTGCAAACTTTTTTTTATGTATAAAGAATTTGTTGCGATAGTCGTTGGATACCAAACGTGCATTAATACAACTTCCAAAGCATTTAAACTTGTTGCAAACCAATCCTGTGTCGACTCAATTGTAAACAAGGCATTACCTACTGGCACTGTCATACCTTCAGGTAATGCTTTAATTTTCACAGGAAAATAGCCCAACGTTTTTACTTTTTCCCAAACGTCACGGTTAAAATAAGCAGTCGTATTAAACGTCTGTTTTGCTACTCTCTCAGCTTCATCAATCATTTCATCCGTAATTGGCTGTCTAAAGTAATCATGTAGAATCATTGACAAACCAAACCAACTCACTGTATCAAAACGCCCGCCAACACGTGCCTCGCCATAAGAATATAGTTTCGTGATGTCAGTTGGGTATTGTAGATGATGTGTTAATTTATAAGCATCAGTGGCCAAAATGAGATTTTCTGTCATAAGGTTATCTCCGGTAAGTCAGTCGATATTAACATTTGCGTAACATCTTCAAAACGATCACCAGCTACTTTAATCAGACGCCAGTCATATAGTTTGTCATCGTCAAATTCATCAATGTAGGGTTCAAATTCACCCTCAGTCTGTAAAATTAAATACCCTGCAAAAGCAGACATAAATTCTTCTGGCAACGTCACAACGCGCACCAAATGACCTTTATCAAAGAAGCCCACTGCTAGATTAAAGCCGGACCATTGTCCCTCAAATGCCCATTTAAGTGTAATCCAGTCAGACATTGTTATCCCAAGATTCATCAGATAGTCTAGTGATAAGCGAATATGAATAGGATGTTTTTCTGATTGTGTTACAATACCTTGCGCATCTAACTGGCTTGAAAAAATGCCAACTAGTGCTTCAAATTCGCCGACGGTTGGCATACTTTCTTCTTGTTGCCAAGCTGTCACAGTTGCCACGTCAACATCAAGTGCGTCTGCGATTTCTGCTGTTGTTATATGTGTTAATTGTTGTAATTTTTCTATATTATTCATGCTCTTATTATACTAAAAAAGCTACCCTCAGGCAGCTTTACTTTTTTGATTGATTAATTTTTTTTGTACGATGGTTAATGACTAGTGATCTAATAACCCCAATAATGGTTGGTAGTAAAGTCACCAAGGCAATACCGATAATAATAACAGAGAAGTGACGTTTAACAAAGGGAATATTACCAAACATATAGCCCGCCCCAGTCGCAATAAAACTCCATGAAAAAGCAGCAATCACTGTGTTTCTTAAGAAATGCACAAAGGGAAACTGACTAATACCGGCAACAAATGGCACAAATGTACGAACAATTGGCATATAACGCCCAATAATAATGGCCATTGCCCCATGCTTTTCGAAAAAACCTTCAGCTTCTCGAATATGATTTTCCTTAATAAAGCGGCCAATAATTGGATGCTTAACTAAGCGATAGCCACCTGTTCGACCAATCCAAAAATTAAGTGAATCACCGGCAACAGCAGCAATAAAGAATAATACCATAAAGACCCAATGATTTAAACCAGCAGCAATACCTGCAGAAGTTGCTGCAACGGCACCGGCAGCAAAAAGCAACGAATCACCAGGCAGGAATGGCATAATGACCACACCAGTCTCAATAAAAATAATGGCAAATAAAATCAAGTAGGTCCATGGTCCAAATTGTGTCACAAGCGAGGCAATGTGTGCATCAATATGGAGGATGAAATCAATTAAAAACATGTGTTTATTGTGTTCCTTAATTCTAATGCAAGAGAAACACGTTACTCCTCATTTTATAGTAATTCAAGTGTATCACATATTGGATAGTAAACCTAAATCGTGCAACATTATTTTAAATCTTTCCCGAATAAGGTAAGATAGATTTTGGACAAGTTTTGTCTATTTAGCTGATATTACAACATCTTGAAAATAATCTGATGTAAAGTTAAATACGTTACTCATAACAAGAAGGAGAAAACACATGAATGAAGCAAAGCTCATCAAAGAATTAGAAGAAATTAGTCGTCACGTTGATAATAGTAAAAAATTACCAGGGGCAAAAAATATTTATTTAGCTGCCGGTTGGTTTTCAGATCACCAAGAACAATTACTTAAAGAAGCTTTTACAAAGTTAAGCGCTAACCCAACGATTGCCCATATTCATGTGCCATTATTGCATCAGTATGGCGGTGTAGCATTAGGCACATCTAATAACACCCCAGATTTTGAATGGGGCGCCATGACCTATAAGGCTGATATTAAAGCCATTGACAATTCAGACTTGACCGTTGCTGTCTTTGAAGCTGAAGATGCAGATACTGGAACAGCTATGGAGCTTGGCTACTCAGTTGCTTCTCATACACCAGTGGTCTCTGTTTTTGCTGGTAATATTGATGAGCATCCAATTAACTTAATGCTATCATTTGGTACAGATGCCCATGTCACCTCTACTGATGCATTGGCTGATTATGATTTCTTTGATATTACACCAAACAAGTATATGGGTAAGTTAATTTAAAGCACAAAATTTAAGAAAGGTATCGGGCCGCTCTCTCAAAGCTCCGTTTAAAAAACAGCAACCAATCAGAGTGCCTTAATTCCGATAATTATCATGAACATTAATCAAACAAATCACATTTCACATTGGCAACTTCTAAATCCAATCTGGTATGGCCAGCAGTTCAAAGGTTGGACTCGCCTATCTTACACGTTATTGGGTGTCGGGTTACTGATTATTGCCTACACTAGTTTTGCTATGGGCGCGGCCATCACGTCAATGACATTCGCCACTTTTTTTGCTGCAGCATTCGGTTGGATTACTGTCCTTGGTCTCAAAGAAGCCAAACCTATGAATGGCCTTTTTGGTCTGTTATCTGCAGCTATCTATATTTATGTAGCTTGGCTACACCGTAATCCAGCTGATGCTATGCTACAGCTCACTTACGTGATTCTACTTGACATCCCCGTGCTCATTATGCCAGGGTGGGTAAAAAATACGAATCAGCATGTCCGCTTCATTCATGAAACTGATATACGTGGTGAAAAACACGGTAAAGTTTTCTGGTACACAATGCTAACTGTCGTTGCAATTATTGCTTTCGTTGCGGCTTATCTTTTTGAAACAAAAATTTTGCATACACCTAGACCAATATCTGACTCACTTGTGCTTGGTACTGGTTTAATTGGTGCCGTGCTAACCACCTTTCGTTTTTCTGAGAGTTGGTTTGCTTGGTTATTACAAGGTATCATGCAAATTATCTTGTGGGGATTAACGGTTGCTGCTGGTGGTGCCTTAGGTGCTTCAGCTATTGTCATTCTGGTAACCTATTTAATGTATTTTGCTAATGATATATTGGCCTTATTACAATCTTCTTGGTTCCACCACAAAGATATCACCGCACAGCTTGCAAAAAACAGTGTCAAGTAAAAAACCTTGACACGATTTTTTAAAAACCTATTGACAAATGGCTCAATTTTAGATAAACTTGACTAGTTGATAAATTGAAACGAAAGGAGGTGCCATTATGGCTACCCCATCAAACAAGAACTCTAAGTCTCATAAGCGTAACCGCCGCGGACACATCGGTTTGAATGTTCCTAACATTGTTTTGGACAAGACAACTGGTGAATACCGCGTAGCTCACCGTGTATCACCTTCTGGTGTTTATAACGGCAAGCAAGTGATTGAAAAGTAATCACATAAAAGCCTACTTCTAATTTAAGAAGTAGGCTTTTTATTTCCTTTACATAACAAATTACAATGATTTTTCATCTCATTTAACATCATCATGTCACTTTTGTGGTAGAATAGTGACATGACAATTACAATTAGAGAAGCGGCTGTTGACTCTGTTGAAGCTGCCAAACAAGCGCGCCGCAAAGGCGCTAATCGAATTGAACTCAGTAGCCACTTAGAACTCGGTGGTTTAACACCTGATACGCGTACAATCATTGACACCTTGATGGCTGTCGAAGACGTTCCTGTCGTCATTATGGTTCGCCCACGAGGTGGTGATTTTGCTTACGATGATGCAGAACTGCAACAAATGCAAGATAGTCTTCAGCAAATTGCAGACCTCGGTGGTCAATATGTGACATTTGGTGTCGTCCGTAACCATCAACTAGACTTTGATGCCATGATGTTACTCATTAATCATGCTCATGAGTTACATTTAGAAGTCATTATGCACATGGCATTTGACCATATTGCCCAAGAAAGCCAACAAAACGTGATGCAATGGCTGTCTGATCATCATGTCAAACGTATTCTAACACATGGTGGCATGTTAGAAACACCAATTACCGATCTTCTATCCGAGTTGCAAACTTTAGTCAATACTTCACCACCGGATTTAACTATTCTCCCTGGTGGTGGCGTAACTGTCGCAAATGCGCAACGTATTGCCAACACATTAGGCGTTACAGAAGTACATGGCTCAAAAATAGTTTAGCTGTCACATCACAATAAATATTGATTGAATGGTCGCTTTAATTATTATAAAGTGACCATTTTTAAATGACTAGTATTGGAATCAACAACATTCAAAAAGTGAGGAACAAGAAATGCCACTGGATGGTCTGTTTACACATGCCCTTGTGCATGAATTTAATGAAAAACTTGTTGGTGGCCGTATTACAAAAGTTCACCAACCCTATGCTAACGAGATTGTTTTAGTCGTGCGACAAAATGGCCAAAACTATCCTTTGTTGCTAAGCGCCCACCCGACTTATGCTCGCGCACAAATCACCTATATTCCTTATGAAAATCCGCAAACAGCACCGAACTTTGTGATGTTTCTAAGGCGTTATCTTGAAGGCGCCAAGCTGCAAAAGATTGAACAAGTTGCTAATGATCGTATGATTAATTTTTACGTTAATGCGCGTGACGAATTAGGTGATGTGCAAGAAATTCGACTAACAATTGAAATGATGGGGCGTCATTCTAATATTTTTTTGGTACGTGAAAGCGACGCCCGTATTTTAGAATTAATCAAACACGTCCCCGCTGACCAAAATCGTGTCCGCTCGTTAATGCCCGGTGCTCGTTACATTCTACCGCCTGAACAACATAAGCTTAACCCTTTCACTAATGATTTAACTGATTTAGCGACAATGATTCTTGACCAACCGGTTGAAGCATGGCCAGCCTATATTCAAGCAACTTATCAAGGCTTTAGTCGGGATTCAGCAAAAGCTTTAACGCGAGCCATCGATACAACTGGCGATCGGATTCAGCATGCAAAAAATTGGCTAGCAGCTTTTGATCAACCCAAGCCAACACTGTTTCACTCTGATCAGGGGAATCTGAGTTATGCAGCCATTGATTGGCTACAAGACTTTGCGACCAAGCAACATTTCGATAGTCTTGGGATCATGCTAGATGCCTATTACGTTGGTAAGGCTGAACGTGAACGTGTCAATCAACAAGCCGGCTCACTTGTACGCGTCGTTAAAAACGAACTGAAAAAAAATAATACTAAAAAGAAAAAATTATTAGCGACCTTAACTGATGCTGAAAATGCTGATGCACTGAAAGTTATGGGTGATTTACTCATCACCTACCCACATTTAGTGACAAAGGGCATGACATCTGTCGCGATTGAAAATTATTATGACAACAATAAGTTATTAAATATTCCGCTTGATCCAAAATTAAACGGACTAAAGAATGCTGAAAAATATTTTAATAAGTATCGTAAGTTAAGAACTGCTGTAAACTATGTCAATACCCAATTGGCATTAACAACGGCAGAAATTGATTATTTTAACAACATTGTTGCACAATTAGAGGTCGCCTCACCCAAGGATGTTGCTGACATACGCATTGAATTGATGAACGGTGGCTACATTCGCACTACAAAAAAAAGTAAGCAAAAGCCGAAAATTTCCAAGCCCGACCGTTTTGAAAGTTCCGATGGCACACTAATCGAAGTTGGCAAAAACAATTTGCAAAATGAGCGTTTATCTTTGAAACAAGCCGACCGCCGTGACATTTGGCTTCACGTTCAGAAAATACCTGGTTCACATGTTATTATCCACTCACCTCAGCCCTCTGAAACAACATTACTAGAGGCTGCTAAATTGGCCGCCTACTACAGTAAAGCAAGGCAATCGGCAAATGTTCCCGTAGATTATTTACCAGCTGGAAAACTACGTAAACCCAATGGTTCCAAACCCGGATTCGTTATTTTTGAAGGTCAACAAACGCTTTATGTAACACCCGAACCCGACCTTATAGCACGCTTAAAAATAAAATCTTAACCCTTGACAAATCACCTATTTGTCTGGTAAATTTAAAACTGTTGTTTCGTACAGATAGCATGTGTTAAAACACATGCCGACAAAAGAGGCGTGACATTATCTTTTTAGATAATGTCACACCTCTTTTTATTTTTTAAGGAGCTAATTCATGAGAACAAACAATTGGCATGTTATGCCGGCAGTGATTGCTTCTGGCATATTAAGTTTCAGTGGTGTCTTGATTGAGACAGCTATGAATGTTACTTTTCCACAGTTAATGACTGAGTTTAGTGTCACGACAAATGCTGTGCAGTGGATTACTACGGGTTACCTATTAGCAATTGCTGTTATTATACCCATTTCAGCATTTTTAATTCGTAATTTTTCAATACGTACATTATTTATGACGGCAAATATTTTGTTTCTGGTCGGTATTATTTGTGATGCTTTTTCACCAACACTAACTTGGTTATTAGCTGGACGTGTCTTACAAGGCATTGGCACTGGCATTGCTTTACCACTGATGTTTCATATTATACTGACTCACTCACCAATGAGAACACGCGGCATGATGATGGGTATTGGCAGCATGATTACTTCGTTAGCACCTGCCATTGGCCCAACTTATGGTGGCATTTTGTTGAACAGCTTTGGGTGGCGGGCTATTTTTTGGTCACTTGTTATCTTGTTAGTTATCTCGCTCATTATTGGCATGTTTAGTATTCCTAAAGAGCCTGTTCGTCTAACTGAGCCTTTTCCCTTGCGATCATTTGTCTGCCTTTCAATCGGCTTGGCAACTGGATTGTTAGCCATTGAACAGAAATCACTACCGTTATACTTTATCGGATTACTAGCACTCTTTATGTTTTATCATGTGAACAAAAAACAAAAAATGATTAATCTCACGCTTTTTCGTAATGTGTATTTCGATGCCTATATGTATGGCATGCTAGTCTATCAAGCTATCTTACTCGGTTTGTCGTTTATCTTGCCAAATTATTTGCAGTTATATCAGCAACATAATGCGACTGTTGCTGGTATGTTTATGTTTCCAGGTGCTTTAATCGGCGCACTGCTTGCACCAATAGCTGGTGCTTTGTTAGATCGTATCGGTCGTTTTTGGCCAGTTTTTGTTGGCTTGTGCTTTTCAACAACCGCACTCATTTGCTTTGTTGTATTCTTACCCTTACTTAATTTCTGGTCCCTACTTGGTCTACACGTTTTGATGATGGTAGGCGTTGGTCTAGCTTATGCTAACTTCATGACTTTAACGTTAGGTGCACTTAAGAACCACGAAACAGCTGATGGGAATGCGGTATTAAACACGATGCAACAACTTGTTGGCGCTGCAGCGACTGCTATTGTGGCCCAAATTTTGGGACAAGCCATGCGCCAACAACCACACCAAGGCGTACTCACTGGCGCGCAGACAGGTATTGGTTATTTAGCAATATTTATCAGCTGTGCCCTTGTTTTATTTGTCTTCTTGCATGTTCGCCAAAAAAAGAATTAGGATACTAAAAAAGTTCGCAATGCGAACTTTTTTAGTATCCTATCGGTAAAAACATATGACCTAATGTTGCTGCCATCACAGCCTTAATCGTATGCAAACGATTTTCTGCCTGATCAAATTGATAAGCAAAGGGTGCATTAAATATTTCGTCAGTAATTTCCATTTCGGTTAAACCGTATTTTTCATATATTTGCTGGGCAACTGTTGTATTTAAATCATGAAAAGCTGGCAAATCATGTAATACAATGACGTTAGGATTCCCTGTTGCCGATACCAATGCCTGATTAATTTGATAGGGTAATAGGCACTTAATGCGCTCTGCAAAAGTTGATTCTTCGCCCATTGAGGCCCAGACATCTGTATACAAAACATCAGCGCCAGCAACACCCGCTGTGATATCATCGGTTATCATCAATGTTGCACCAGATTCGGCTGCTTTCTGCTGTGCTATATCTTGTACATCGCGATTCGGTTGTAAAGACTTAGGTGCTACAATATGAATATTAACACCCAAAATAGCACCCGTAACTAATAGTGAATGTGCAACGTTATTGCGACCGTCGCCCATGTATGCTAGTGTCACACCATCAAGTGAACCTAGTTTCTCTTTAATTGTTAGAAAATCGGCCAACATCTGTGTGGGGTGCCATGCATCGGTTAAGCCATTCCAAACCGGCACCCCTGAATACGTCGCTAAATCTTCTACAGTTTTTTGAGAAAAGCCACGATACTCGATACCATCATACATCCGACCAAATACTTTAGCCGTATCTACTAATGATTCTTTTTTACCCAATTGAATATCATGTTGTCCTAAAAATTCAGCATGTGCCCCTAAATCATTTGCCGCCACTGTAAAACTAGAACGCGTCCGTGTTGAGGTTTTCTCAAATAACAACGCAATATTTTTTCCTTGTAAATATTGGTGAGGAATATGCTGTTGCTTGAGATACTTAAAATGTGCTGCTAAATCAATTAAGGTTTCTAACTCAATTTTGGTAAAATCAATTTCTTTTAAAAAAGATTTCCCTTGAAAATGTGAACTCATTGACGCGCCTCCAAATTTTTATACTGACGTGCAATTTCTTTTTGTACGTTCGCTACAGCAGTACCACCAATTGAAGTACGTCGATTGACAGCTGTTTCTGATTGCAACACAAGATAAATATCAGCTTCAATCTGCGGTGCCGCTGCCTGTAAATCAGCTAAAGCCATGTTCTGAAGAGGCGTATGGGTTTGAATACCAGTCAACACTAATTGCCCGACAATCGCGTGTGCTTCACGAAAAGGAACACCCTTTGTTGCTAAATAATCAGCTAGTTCGGTGGCATTAGAAAAATCATCTTGCGTACTAGCTAACATGCGTTCTTTATGCACTGTTATTTCACTCAACATACCCGTAAAAATTTTAATCGCAGCCAGCACAGTATCCATCACATCAAAGACTTGTTCTTTATCTTCCTGCATGTCTTTATTGTATGCTAAAGGAAGTGCTTTCATCGTTGTCAAAAGTGCCATTAATGCACCATACGTGCGCCCTGTTTTACCACGCACTAATTCTGCAAAGTCTGCGTTCTTTTTTTGTGGCATAATCGATGATCCTGTCGAAAAATCATCAGACAATTCGATATAATTGAATTCATACGTTGACCATAAAATCAATTCTTCTGCCATACGAGATAAGTGCATCATCAGCATGGCCGCATTAGATAAAAATTCTAATGCAAAATCACGATCAGACACGGCATCTAATGAGTTATGGTAGATATCATTAAAACCTAACTGCTCTGCAACAAACTCACGATCGATTGGAAACGTTGTGCCAGCTAAAGCTGCTGCTCCGAGTGGCAACATGTCGGTATGCTTTTGGTTAAACTCAAAACGATCATAATCACGTTGAAACATCTCACAATACGCTAAAAGATAATGACCATAAGTAATTGGTTGCGCATGTTGTAAATGTGTATAGCCTGACATAATTGTTCCAGCATGTTGTGTTGCTAGCTGTAACAGAGTTTCTTGTAATTCAGTTAACGCATCCAATACATGTGGCAAGCGATGTTTCACCCACAAATGAAAATCTGTTGCAACTTGATCATTTCGTGAACGTGCTGTGTGTAATTTACCTGCTACCGCCCCAATTTTTTGTGTTAACAGCACTTCTATATTCATATGAATGTCTTCATTTTTAACATCAAATGCTAGCATGCCATCATCTAACTCTTTTTTTAAGGCCACCAATCCAGCAACAATTTCTGCTGACTCAGATTCTGAAATAATTTGTTGCTTACCAAGCATTTTAGCATGGGCAATTGAACCCTCGATATCTTCGGCTGCCATTTGCTCATCAAAATGAATTGATGCACCAAACTCATCGACCCATTCTGCCGCCTTAGCAGTGAAGCGGCCACCCCATAGTTTTGTTGTTGTCATAACATTTTAACAATATTGTTTTGCCAATAAACAATATAATCCTTTCCCTATTTATGTACGATGGCTTTCGCCATCTTTTTTAATTTTTAAGCTTCAATTGACTGGGCTTTTGACTGTGAACATGATTCACTTGTTCGTACACCGTGTTACTCAATGTCCATAATTTGATGAAGCCAACTGCCGCGGCTTGATCGAAGGATGAGGCACTGGTATATGTTGCTAAATCCTCATCATAAAGTGAATTATGCTCTGATTGACGTGCGACAGCAATGGCACTTCCCTTGAATAACTTCATCTTCACAACACCGTTTACATTTTTCTGTGTCTCATCAACGAAAGCCATAAGACTATCAAATAGCGGTGATACCCATTTAGCTTCATAAACTAAATTAGCAAGTTGTTGTTCCACCATTGGCTTAAAGTGAGCCACATCGCGTTCCAATGTCAAATCTTCGAGATCTTTATGTGCTGTCATCAAAACAGCTGCTGCCGGTGCTTCATAAATCTCACGTGATTTAATACCAACCAAACGATTTTCAATATGATCAATACGCCCAATACCATGCGTGCCTGCCATGATATTGAGTTTAATAATTAAATCGGCTAATGGCATTTCATTACCATCTAATGCTGTTGGAATGCCAGCAGTAAATGTGACGTCAACAAATTCTGGTATATCAGGTGTATTTTCAATTGCTGTCGTTAAAGCATAAGCATCCTCGGGTGCCTGATGCCAAGGATTTTCCAAAATACCCGCTTCATTAGCACGTCCCCATAGGTTTTCATCTATTGAGTATGGTGACTCTAAATTAATTGGTACAGGCACATCATGTTGCTGAGCATATTCAATTTCTTCTTCTCGAGACCATTGAAAATCACGAATAGGTGCTTCAATTTTCATATCTGGGTCCAAAGCATGGATTGCTGCTTCAAACCGAACCTGATCATTACCGTGTCCTGTTGAGCCATGTGCAATAGCAACTGCTTCATTTTCGTGTGCGATATCCACTAATTTTTTAATAATTAAAGGTCGTGAGAGAGCTGAAACCATTGGATATTCGCCCTCATATAACATATTGGCTTTAATCACTGGTGCAACATATTGGTCTGCAAATTCAGCTTGTGCGTCAATAACGATAGACTGGCTAGCGCCAACTTTAAGTGCTTTTTCCTGGATAGCAACCATATCTTTGCCATGTTGTCCGACGTTTAAGACCACTGCAATAACATCGTATCCTTTTTCTTTTAACCAAGGAATAGCAACTGAAGTATCCAAACCACCTGAATAAGCTAATACTAATTTTTCTGTCATGTTAGTGACCTCCGTGTTTATGTATGCATTAATAATACCGCCCACCGTTTTTTTATTCAACCATTTACTGATTATATACACTTTAAGGCTGAATAACAGCGATAAAAATGTATATTTTTGCAATAAAAAAAGCAGATAACCTTAATCTGCTTTTTTATTTCGTCATTTGTTCAGTTATGGCACGGTGGACACGATCAATTTCAGTTGGCGTCATAACCTCAACCGCACCTAAATCCCCCATGCTTTGTGTTGTACCATGCAGCTGATCTTGCTTAACATGAGATAACGCTGAACGATAGTTAAACGCCAAATTTCTCATAGAACTGCTAGACACATCAGTTTGAATATTATTAGATAACATGTTTAACAACGTATCATTAAACAGTGATCCAACACTTGCCGCATGCTTGAGGACTGCTTGAATGATTAATTGTTGTCTTCTTTGACGACCATAATCACCATCTGGATCTTCGTGTCGCATCCTTGAAAAAGCCAACGCCTCGTTGCCGTCCATGTGGTAGCTTTGACCAGCAACAAACGAATATTGCTTTTTAGAGTCAGCTTGCGTGTCATCCCCTTCAGTTGTAAATGTTAATGGTGATATCACATCAACACCGCCAACGGCATCAACCATTTTAATCATGCCTGCCATATTAACCAGGAAATAGCCACCATTGATTTTAATGTTCAATAAATTTTCAACAGCAGATAACGCTGAATCAGCATTACCATAGGCATAAGCCGCATTAATTTTCATTTGTTGGCCATTGACAGTGACTAAGGTATCACGCGCAATTGATGTCATTGTCGTCGTTTGTTTCGATGGATTAACTGTCATAACCATCATAGTATCTGTGCGGCCTTTATAATCACGGCCTAGCTCACCAGTATCAGTACCCAGCAATAAGTATGATACTGGCGCTTTGCTTGCAGTGACTTGATCAGCTTTTTTCGTTGTTGCAGAAGGTTTCTGCATCTTACTAATTGTGCGATTCATTTTATAATAGGTTACCGCACCTACAGCAACACCAGACAGCAACAATAGGCCAACAATAATTAAAATGATACGACGAACTGTATGGCTTTTTTTGCGGCCATTTTGTTTACCCTGTCGATGTAATGATTCACGTGTCATGACACTTACTCCTTAATTAAACGACTTCTAAAAAAATTAGCAAAAGGTAATCATTGTAACCCTAACCACCAATGAAATGTGTAATAAACAGTTGTGCGACATTAAAGTAAATTAGCACAGAGGTTAAATCGGATAATGTGGTGATAAAAGGCCCACTCGCCACTGCTGGGTCAAAGCCAATTTTATCAATCACAACAGGAATGAGATAACCTGCTAGATTGGCAACAATAATAGCAATTGTCATTGCTAATCCTACAGCAAAGCCTAAGACAACATTTTGTTTCCATAGCGCGACCACTATAAACACTGACAAACCAGTAGCGATACCCACCAAAATGCCAGCAATAACTTCGCTAAAGAAATCTCTTAAGCCATTTTTATCACTGCCCACGGCAATACGACGCACCGCTAAGGCTAAGGCTTGTGTCCCAGCATTTCCAGCTGTTCCAGTAATTAAAGAAATAAAAGCAGCTAAGATTGAAGCACGCCTCACTAAGCCATCGTAAGAGCTAATTAAAGTTGCGGTTGTCATACCTAATAACAATAATGCAATTAGCCAAGGAATACGCTTAGCAGCAGAGTGCCAAGGCGTATCGTTAATTTGACTGACGTTAACGGCCGCCAAACCAGAGTAATCTTCGACGGCCTCTTCGTCAATAACATCAACAATATCATCAACTGTAATAACACCTAACAAACGATTATTATCATCGGTAACAGGAATAGAAAGGAAGTTATAATTAGCCACAATTTGTGCAACATCTGCCTGATCATCACCAGCTTTAACACTAATGATACGCTCATTGGTAATATTAATCACTGGTAAATCATCAGCATGGGTCAGCAAATCTCGTAAAGAAATAACACCCATCAAATGTTCTTGCTTATCGAGCACGTAAACATAACTAATTGATTCCGCTTCCAGTGCTTGCTTTTTAACCAAATGCATCACATCGTCAACATGTAAATTTTCTTCAACAGCTAAATATTCTGTCGACATTAACGAACCGGCAGTTTGCTCATCATAATTAATGAGTTGGCGCACTTCATCGGCTTCTGATTTTGGCATCAGACTAAGATAGGTTGCAACTAGCCGCGGTGGCATTTCTTGTAACACGTCGGCCGCATTATCGGCGTACATTTCTTGCAAAATACGAGCACCGCGTCTTGGTGGCATTTCTTTCAGTAACGCAACGATGTCAACCTCATCAACATCCAGATTGTCAAAAACGCTGGCTAGGATATCATCAGAAAGTAACCGCCAGGCAACACTACGAAATTGTTCTGGCAAACCAGCATACGCTTGTGCCATTTCATACTCATGTAGTGCTTCAAAACTATCGATAAATGTATTGTCTTGTCCAGACTGAATTAAGTCTGAAAGGTGCTGAATTGTCTGGTTTAATTCTTCAATTTGCTCAGTCATATTAACCGTACACCTCCTGCTATTATGCTTATTATCGTTTAAATCAAATCACGCAACCCTTTTAAATCCTCTGGTAACTTTGTATTAAATTCACGGTAATCCTCAATGAATGGGTCGTAAAAACGCATGTGATAAGCATGTAATGCTTGTCTTTTTAAGCCATGCCACAATGGGCCGCCGTATAAATCATCGCCAACCAGTGGGTGGCCAATGTTTTTAAAATGGACGCGGATTTGATGTGTGCGCCCCGTATGTAATTGCACTTTCACACGCGTCATTGGCTGCTCGCCATTTTCATCATAACGGCGTTCGACCCAATATTCGGTACGTGAAGGTTTGCCATCATCACGAACTTCTCGTTTAATAAAATCGCCTTCTACACGCCCAATCGGAGCATTAATGTCACCATGATCTTCGGTAAGAATACCACTGGGATAAGCTAAGTAAAATTTTTCTACTGTGTGATCCTGTAATTGTTGATCCAAAACAGCGTGCGCAAAGCGATGTTTAGCCAATAGCACAATACCAGATGTATCTCTATCTAGTCTTGTCACCACGTGAGGCACTAAATCTTCGGCATTAATCTCTTCCAAGTGACCTTTCACTTGATTAACCAGTGTATGTAGACGGTCAGCGTGGCCAGGTACAGTTGTTACCCCATATGGTTTATCGACAACTAACCAATGCTCATTTTCAAAAATAATATCGAGTGGTCGATAATCAGGCACAACTAAATCGTTCCCTTTTTCAGTTGGCATGACTATCGTCACTTGATCCCCATGATCTAAATAATCCGAGGTATAAACCTGTTGCCCATTTTTTAAAATGGCACCACCATTATGCTTCATTTGGCTAAACATACGATGTGAGACCCCATGCGCTTGTAAAAATGTTCTCACCTTTCGTTGTTCTGTGCCTGAATATGTCCAAGTAAATTGCATGACTAACTATGTAAATGCAGCAAAACAAAGCCGTTTTGTGCATATATTCCTCTCAATAAATATAAAATATTGTTATGACTCAATATCATTAATAAACGCCCGATGGACACGTTGCCAAAAATCGACATGTCGATATGCCGCAAAATGCACTTGTTTATCAGCGACACGAAAACGCAGCTCATTAATATGTCGGCCTTTGATTTCAGATTGATCATACATCACCAAAAAATGATTACTTTTTGGCTTGACGATAATTTCTTCACCTTTGGGAACGACTAATGGCGACCCCAATGTCCTAAACACACGATTATTAATCGAAGCAATCTCTGACATTTGGATTGCTGATAATTTTGGATGTAATACAGCGCCACCATTAGCTTTATTGTAAGCTGTTGAGCCGGTCGGCGTAGCAACGGCAATGCCATCACCCCTAAAGCGTTCGAATAATTGACCACCTAAGTATATATCAGCAACTAATGTACCGACCGGTTGCTTAATTGCGGCTTCATTAAGCGCCAAAAAATGATACTGCTCACCGCTTTCATGAACAACCGTCATGTCTAACAAGGGATAGCTTACACGCTGACCATTGTCATGCGTTAAGCTGCTCACCAGATTGGCAAGCTCGGTGCTCAACCAATCGGTATAAAATCCCAGATGGCCTGTATGTAAGCCAACAAAACGGATTGTATCAATCTGATCGACGTAATGCTGAAAAGCACCCAGCAACGTGCCATCACCCCCAACAGTAATGACAATATCTGGATGCTGATTATCAATGGTTAGCCCATTTTTCTCAAGTGAAGCAACTAACGATTGCGTAATCATCTGTGAATTTTTAGCATCATTATTAAAAATTGCTATCTTCATTCTGTCGCCCGAATCTCACTGACTCTTTGATCCCATTCGAAGTTTTCTTCTGCCAAAATAGTCAGTTGTTCTGCCATTTCAGCTGGTAACTCATCGCCATGCTTGTAACGTAAATCATGCTCAATCGTAGCCCAAACATTCATAGCGATTGTACGCACTTGTATCTCAGCTAATACTTTCTTTTCCCCGCCATACATTTGTACGGGGTATTCAATTACAATATGGTACGAACGATATCCAGAAGGCTTGGCATTCATGACATAATCACGCTCTTCAAGAATCTGAAAATCTGTGCGATCACGTAACAATTCAACAACAGTGTAAACGTCCTCTACGTACTTCGTCATAATACGTACCCCAGCAATGTCTTGCAAATCTAATGCTAAACGCGATTCCTCTAGATGACGACGTACTATTTTTTCTTCAATCGATGACTTTGATTTTACTCGACCTGTCACGAATTCAATCGGAGAGTTTTTCCCCTCTTTTTCGTACTGGTCACGTAAACCACGTAACTTAACTTTCAGCTCTGTTACCGCCTGTTGATACGGAACAAAAAAACGTTCCCATTCCATGACGACACCTCTTTCTAAACGGATGCTTACTTGCTCATCCGCCCCATCTTTATTCACATAGTTATGCTGCACTATATCTGTATGCAATATAGCGCAGCATGATTGTTCGTTTAGTTTACAAACTCCATTTTAACACACATCTTGTTTGGTTTTGAGCTTATCAGTCGACAAGACAATCATTTACAGGTAAAATATGGTTTTGGATAAGGAACCCTATATTTATAATCGGCTATCTCGGAGGTCTATCATGCTTGACATTTATCATTTTTCTAATCCGCTTTCCACGGATTGTTTAAAAACTGAGGAACGGCTATTACAACTCAGCTACGACTTATCTGAGCGTGTTCATCTGCGCTTTATTCCACTCTTAGATCATCACCTTGTGGCAAAGCTAACGCCAAGTTACTTGCGCGACATCACTACGGACAATAACGATCAAAAAAGTTGTCATATTGCTATGGACTATAAGGCAGCTCAAGTTGAAGGCAACAAAAAAGCGCGCCGTTTTTTAATTAATTTACAGCATGCCCTAACAAGTCAAGCTTATTCACTGGCATTAGTCACTGATATAGCGGAAACAGCACGTCTAAATGTTGATGATTTTTTGGTTAACCGCGAGGCCACAGAAACATTTCAGGCCGTATTAGAAGATCAGGCTTTGGCAAAACAAATGCTATCCAAAGCTGATCCTTGTATTGCCATCGATGACCCGACAGCAATCGATACACAACTATTAACTAACTTATCAATTGACAACCTAATTGCGACTTTCGCGCCACATTGTGCCAAGTCATTAGCACCAGACATTTTACGTCAACACTTATCAATTTAAATTAAACGATGATGGACACAACCTTTTTCGAGGCATTAAGTGATTACGAAAAAAGCCTCTCCGATGACCGATTAGCACAATTCAAAATTCAAGCTGCCAAAGACGTATTACAGCGTTTGGCAGTTCACAAACTACCGCAAAAGCAACTACCAAATCTCAGTTTTACAGAAAAACAAATATTGAAAAATCCTAGCTTAATGCCATTAGATGATTTATTATCTAATTTTAGGCAATGGTTGATTACGCAGTTTGGCGTATGGTATTTGCCTAATCTGAAGTGGTTGGCTGACCTCAATCATTTTATTGCTGGCCGCCGCGTACTGGAAATCATGGCAGGCAACGGTCTCATTACCTATGGCCTACGGGCACTGGGCAATGAGCTGGTTACAGCCACAGACACCTTTCAATGGCAAGAACAAGATATCGAAATAGCCGATCCTTGGACTCAAATTATACCACTAGATGCTGAAATAGCCTTACAGAACATATCATACGATGTCGTTATTATGAGCTGGGCGCCCGACACAGCACAAACAGATGTAAAAATCTTAAATTATCTTCGAGCAACTCATTTTACTGGTGACTTCATTCTCATTGGTGAACCATTTAAACATACCAATTCTATGGCATTTTGGCAAACAGCTCAGTTAACAAAAGTACCCGAACTCAATGCAAACCATCACTCTTTTGATACTATTGATGACCGTATTTTCCTAGTTAAATAGGGTAAGAACACTTAAGTGTTCTTACCCTATTTTTTAATATGTCATGAGTGTTAGAAATGGTACTTCACGCCCATTTTGCATAATTTTTTCACGACCATGCAAATCTGTTAGCTCAATAATAAAGGCAACCCCTGCAACAATGCCACCTAATTTTTCAATAATTTCGCGAGTAGCGTTAATTGTGCCACCCGTTGCTAGCAAATCATCAACGATTAGGACACGTTGTCCTGGTTTAATCGCATCTTGATGAATTTCCAAAACATTTTCACCACCATATTCTAAAGAATACGCTGCACTCACGGCTGCTCGTGGTAATTTACCACCTTTACGCGCTGGCACAAAGCCGATATTTAAAGCATAAGCTAATGGTGAACCAACAATGAAGCCACGCGATTCAGGCCCAGCAATTAAGTCGACGTTTAAATCTTTTGCAAAATCAGCAATGGCATCTACTGCTTGCTTATAGGCAACGCCATCCCCCATCAACGGTGAAATATCGCGAAAATTAACACCTGGTTCTGGAAAATTTTCAACGGTTGCTACATAATTATACAAATCTACTGTCATTTTTTCTCTCTGAGTATGTGTTAATGAACTGTTAAACACTCGTACGATACCTCTTTAGGCCATACTCATACTTTCTATTTTATCATTAACGGTTAGCCAAAAATTTAAGATAAGTGGTTGACATCGTTAATGCCTTTTGCGGCGCATTTGGGACTACTTTTACAAAACCACCGTCCACAACATGAACAAATCCAAGTTCGATAAATACTTGCACCATGATATTCAGGTCAGTTTTAGTAATTTGTAGCTGCTTTGCTATTTTATCCAAGTTTTGTGCAAAATTCAAGTCTTGATTAGCATAGATGAACTTGTAAACATCGGCAAAGAATTTTTTGTGAGTATTGTTATCCGTGACTTGTGGCATAGTCATATCAGCTAACAATAATTGCAATTTTTTTTGACCGCGAAAATAATTCATGCCTAACGTCGCCGCAAACGAAATATTTTGCGGATGGGCAACAACACTTGCCCATTCAGGATGATTAAAGCCAACAGCTTCAACATGATTAGCCAGTGTTAATTTAATATGCTGGTTTGTTGTGCCCATAGTTGCTGCTTTGGTAATCTTTGGTTCTTGCACACCAAAGACCGGTTGCGGGTTATCGGTTCCAAAGGGTTCTAAAAGTGTCAATGCATCATAAGACGCTGTGGTCATTGTTTCAGCACTTAACATCATATTAACATTTACTTCTTTTTCAGCAATGTTAAGTGGCTGAAGCTGTTTGATTTGATTTTGTAATGATGTCAAATGAGCTGGTGTAATTGCTAATCCAAGTGCACTAGCATGACCACCAAATGTGTCATAGAGATCGCGATATTGTCCCATTAAAGTGTACAAATCAAAATTGCCATACGAGCGACCAGAACCTTTATAAACACCATCAACTTGGCTTAGAACAATGACTGGCTTGTGCATTAACTCAACCAACCGACTAGCAACGATACCCAAGATACCTTGATGCCAATTTTCACCAGCAATAACCAAAACTTGATCGTCGTGGTACTTATCTGATAATGCAATTTGCTTAGCGGCGCCAAACACTTCTTCAACAATTTCTTGTCGTTGTGCGTTAATGGCTTCGACTTGGGTGGCCAAATTAACAGCTGTGTCGTCATCTTGTGATACTAATAAATCTAAGGCAAGTTTTGCGTCGCCTAACCGACCGACCGCATTCAAGCGTGGTGCAATTTTAAAAGATACTGTTTCCGAATTAATTGGCTGATTCGCTACCTGGCCAGCATTTTTTAACAAAGCAGCAATGCCTGGACGTGGGCTATCACTGATTTGTTTTAACCCCCAGGAAACAAGTGTACGATTTTCATCGGTTAGCGATACCATATCGGCAATTTCACCCAATGCCACTAAGTCTAATAACTCTGTTGGTAACTCACTCTTTTCTGTCACTGGCTGCGCATCAGTCAACAACGCTTGCGCCAGCTTGAAAGCAACACCAACGCCAGATAAGTCAGCAAATGGATAATGTCCGTCAGGATGTCTTGGATGCACAATTGCGTAAGCTTCCGGCAATGTTGGGGCTAATTCATGATGATCTGTTATGATAACATCGACACCGGCACGCATTGCCACAGCAACAGCCTCATGACCACTTACACCGTTATCAACTGTCACAATTACCTGAGCACCCTCTGCAATTAAACGTTGATATGCTGCAACATTAGGTCCGTAACCATCAGTAAAACGATTTGGAATGTAAGCCGTTACATCAGCACCTAATACTTCTAAAGCTTCAACCATGACAGCCGTGCTCGTAACACCATCTAAGTCATAATCACCATAAACAACAATCTTTTCGCCACCAAAAGCTGCTTCCGTTAAGCGTTCAAATGCTTTATCCATGTCATGTAGCAACATGGGATCATGTAACTGCGTAATGGTCGGCTGCAGATAACCAAAGGCAGCCTCTGGCGTCGTATAGCCTTTTTGCGCAACAATCGTAGCCGTTAATTGATTAATATTTAATTGTGACGTAAGTTGTCTAACCGCCTTTTCTGGTGGTTGTGGCATCAAGCGCCAATTACTCTGACTCATTGTAACCTTCTTTATACTTTGTGTGGGTCTGAAACCGACACCTCTTTTTTGAGTGGCACATCTATCACATCTAGGTCTCTTGCAACAATCGTGTTTGGGAAAACATGGCGCACATCTGAAACCAAATTTTTAAGCAATGGACCAATATATCGAGCTGATAGATGTGTTAATATCAACTGATTGGCCTGTGCTCGACGTGCATTATTAGCTGCGTTAATACTCGTCGAATGGGCATGTGCCCGAGCCATTTTTGCTTCATCTTCACCGGCACCATATGTACTTTCATGAACTAAGACATCTGCGTGTCGCGCTAGAAGCTCGATATTATCATTTGGGCGGGTGTCTAATATAAATGTGACAACACGTCCCCTTTGTGCTGGACCAACATAATCATGACCATCTAAAATACGACCATCAGGTAAACTAACACGTTTTCCTGCCTTAAGTTGTCCAAATATCGGACCAGATGGTATGTTTTCTGCACGTAATTTATTGACCAAAAGTTCACCAGGATGATCTTTTTCTTCAACTCTAAACCCCCAGCTTTCAATGCGATGTTTCATTTTAGCCGCAATGACACGAAATGTTTTATCATCAAAAACAACACCTGCCGTTAATTCGACAAAAACCAACGGATAAGATAGACGTGTTTCAGAGACACGGAGGGCTGTTTGCACAAACTCTTTCACACCTTTTGGACCGTAGATGGTTAATGGTTCATTTTTATCTGCACCCTGAAATGAACGCGAACTCAAGAACCCCGGCAACCCAAAAATATGGTCTCCGTGCAAATGAGAAATAAAGATTTTTTCAACTTTGCGCGGACGCAAGGTGGTTTTTAAAATTTGATGTTGCGTGGCTTCACCAACATCAAATAACCAGACTGCGTTACGCTCATCTAATAAACGCAAAGCAATACTGGTAACATTTCTAAATTTTGATGGTTGCCCAGAACCTGTACCTAAAAATTCAAGTTGCATTTTTATTGTGACAGCTTGACCCGGTAAATGACCGGATAATCAAACTTATTCTCCTAATCAATTAGACGATCACAGACCATCCATAACTTATCCATTTTACCATATCTCGCCAATTTTTAACGTCACAATCAGAATACAAAATAAAAAACAGCCTTTGGCTGTCGATTACTTGCCCCATTTATCCGCTTGAAATGCAGCGCGTTGTCTCATCGCTAGCGCCTCTCGGTTCGGATCTTTTTTATAGAAATCTTGGTGGTATTCTTCCGCCTCATAAAAAGGCTTTGCTGATTCAATTGTTGTCACAATCGGCTCATCAAAACGACCTGAGGCTGCCAAAGCTGCCTTGGACTTTTCAGCGATCTGACGTTGTTGTTCGTCAGCAACATAAATCACTGGTCGATAATTATCACCACGGTCTTGAAATTGTCCCATGGCATCGGTTGGATCTGTTTGTTCCCAATAAATCGAGACCAGTTCTTCATAACTCATGATTGCTGGATCAAACCAAATTTTTACGGCCTCAGTATGACCAGTGGTATGCGACAAAACATCTTCATATGTTGGATTTTCAGTATGACCACCGGTATATCCAGAGCGCACTTTTTCAATGCCTGGTAATGAATCAAATGGCTGGACCATGCACCAGAAACATCCGCCCGCAAAAATTGCTGTTTCAATATTATCTGTCATATTCATTACTTCCTTGTAGATGATAAAAAAGAGAAAAATTATTTTCTCTTCATGATACTATAATCGAAATCAAATTTCAAAGTTTTCTTGCTGTTTTGCTAATTTAACACGTTCAATGTCTTCCTTAGCATGAATTAACCGTGTCACTAAGGCATTGAAAGGGGTCGGAATGCCAGATTCGTGTCCTATCTTGGCAAAGTAACCATTCAAGAAATCAATTTCAGTATGTTTACCATTTTGAATATCTTGGTACATTGACGGAAAATGATTACCTGCATTTTCTGGTTTAAGTAACTGACTCAAGTCCGTCATAATACCACTAACGTCAACTTTAATGCCTTGTGACGCACCAACTTGCTTCATCTCATCTAGAATATTCAACGCTAGATCCATGGCATTGCCAGCTGTGCCAAATTCAGCAATATTTGCATTTAACAACACGGATAAAGGATTGAGTACCGCGTTGATACCTGCCTTATGCCAAATTGCTGTCATCACATCTGGGGTAATTTCGGCGTTTAAGCCAGCCTGATTCAAAGCATCCGCTATACTTTGGACATCAGCATCGCCAATTGCTTGTAATTTAATAGAGCCACTACCAGTAACATGTATTTCACCTGGCTTTATTAGTGACGATGTCCATAATGTGACGCCAGCCAAAATTTGATGGCGCGACACGTGCTTTGCCATCACTTCAATATTACCCAAACCGTTTGATAATACCAATAATTTTGTAGTATCCGTTATAATAGGCTGAATATCTGTTAACATGCGGTCTAGTTGTGGTGTTTTAGTGAGTAAAATAATTAAATCAAATGTGCCCGTCACTTCACTTGCCGGCATAACTGGTACAAAATACTTTTGTGGTGCATCATTATCTTTAACGACTGTTAAACCTTTTGTATTAATAGCAGCAATATGTGCCGGCCAACCATCAATCCCAGTAACCTCATGGCCACCAGCCTGGAGCATGACACCTAATCGTGCCCCAAGTGCACCAAATCCTGCAATAGCTATTTTCATATTATTATTCACACGACTACCTTGTGTGCCTCCGTTTACTATAAGTATCAATTGTATAAAATGCTTTACCTTGATTTTACCATACTGTAAATCAGAAGAGATAGTCGTCATGCGTCACCGTAATGTGTAACTATGGTCGCTCCTAACACCTCGTATCCTAAATTGCTTATTTTGATGACACCTTATTGCTGTTCTTTTGGCCGTAATAGGCACCTTTACCATGCTTCCTAAAATAATGGCGATCGAGAAGATACTGTGGCACATGTAAATCTTGCGAAGGGTTGAGCTGCATCGTGTGATAATCCATTTCTGCCACAACATCGAGTACGATAGCATTATGAACAGCATCTTGCGCATCTACACCCCAAGTAAAGGGTCCATGATCGTTTGTCAAAACACCTGGTAATGCCATTGGATCAATTTTTTCGCGGTCAAAAACACGCGCAATTGAGTAGCCTGTATTTAATTCATAATCACCGTCGACTTCTTCTTTCGTCAATCTATCTGCTACAGGCACATCACCATAAAAAGTATCAGCATGGGTTGTGCCTGCTGCAGGAATGGGTATCCCTGCCTGTGCAAAAGCAACTGCCCACTTAGAATGCGTATGCACAATGCCACCTAATTGTTGCCAATGCCGATATAGGAAAGCATGCGTCGGTGTATCACTCGATGGGTTCATTTCTCCTTCGACAACTTCACCTGCCAAATTAACAACGACCATGTCCTCTGGCCGTAATGCATCATAATCCACACCACTTGGTTTAATGACAAACAACCCTTTTTCTCTGTCAATTTGAGACACATTGCCCCAAGTTAATGTCACTAAATTATTCTGCGGTAATGCCATATTTGCTTCATATACTTGCTGCTTTAATACTTCTAACATCTGCTTACTCCTTTATTTGATTACTAGGCAATGCTTTAATGGCGGTTAACTCAATTTGTAGGCCATCAATATAACGTGTCATAAATTCTTCAAATCCTGCAACATCACGTGGTTCTGGCGCGAGTGTTTGTGCTTTAGTTTCAGCGAATATGTTTTTTGCTAAATAATCATCTAGTGTCTGACCGTCTAATTTATTAGCTGCATAAAGTGCCAAAATAGCCATTCCCCACGGCCCACCTTCACCAGCATTGGCCATCACAGTAATGTTTGTGTTGAGTGCTGCTGCTAACAATTTTTGAGCCACAATTGGTGTTTTAAACACACCGCCTTGAGCCACAATATTATCGGTTAGTACGTTTTCATCTGCTAAAATCCGCATGCCAATTTTAATCGCACCGAATGCACTAAAGATATGTAAACGCATAAGATTGCCAACCGTAAAATGTGAGTCTGGTTGTCTGACTAATAGCGGTCGTCCTTCCGGTACTGCAGTAATGTTTTCACCGGAATAGTAGCCATAACCAGTTAAACCACCAGCATCAGCATCAGCATTATTCAAAGCAGCATTGAACAGGGTTTGATACAGGGCCGCGTTTGATAAATTCTGACCAATCATCCCTGCAAATTCCGCAAACAGTTTGGACCAAGCATTTAAATCAGAGGCAGAATTATTGGCGTGAACCATGGCAACAGGTAAGCCAGTTGGCGTAGTGACGATATCGATATTACTATAAACATGCTTTAAACTTTTTTCTAAAACAATCATTGAAAAAATAGATGTTCCCACTGAAATGTTACCTGTTCGTACTTGCGTACTATTGGTCGCTACCATACCCGTCCCAGCGTCGCCTTCTGGTGGTGCCACGATGACACCTGCCATTAAATCGCCTGTTGGGTCTAACTTTTTAGCACCAGCTGCTGTTAAATGACCCGCCATATCACCAGCATGTCGCGGTTCTGGTAATATATCTTGTATCTGCCACTGATATTGTTGGACCGCTTTCAAATGAGAAAATTGATCAATCATATTTTGATTATAATTACCAGTGTCTGCATCGATAGGAAACATCCCGGAGGCATCGCCAACACCTAAAACTTTTTCACCGGTTAATTGCCAATGAACATATCCTGCAAGTGTTGTGAAATAACTAATATTTTTAACATGCGTCTCCTGATCTAAGATAGCTTGATACAAATGTGCAATGCTCCATCGTTGTGGCACGTTAAAGCCAAATAACTTGGTCAATTCGCGTGATGCCCGACCAGTTGTCGCATTGCGCCATGTACGAAATGGAACTAGTAGTGTGTCTTGATTATCGAATGCTAAGTAGCCGTGCATCATAGCTGAAAAACCCATTGTTTTGATTTTTTTAAGTTTCAAGCCATATTTTGATTCAACTTGTGCTTTCAGTTGTCGATAGGCACTCTGTAAACCTAGCCAAACATCATCCAGGCTATACGTCCAGAGACCATTTTGAAAATTGTTTGTCCAATCATAACTGCCTGAAGCAATCGTTAATCCGCTGTTAGTAGTCAATACTGCTTTAATTGTTGTCGATCCAAATTCCACGCCTAATGCCACCTGTCCGGTTGCAATGGCTTTTTCTTGTATTTGTTGTGCTGTCATGCTGTTATTCTCCTAAACTTTTTCATTTGAAAACGCTAACCAGATTGTCTTTATCTGATTAGCGCATTATTTTGTTTCAGATAAACACATGTTTTTTTAATGGTTTGTACCCTGTGCTTCAATTTCTTCTAATGTTCTACCATGCGTTTCTGGTACCGCAAATTTAATGAACAATACCGCAATAATTGAGATGACACCAAAGATAGCAAAGACGGATGCCTGAGGCATCATTGCCGTCATGATTGGGAATAACAAACCAACCGCAAATGAACCAAGCCAATTAAACGAAGAAGCTAGGCCACTTGCCCTGCCACGAATAGCTAAAGGAAAGACTTCGCCAACCAATACCCAAGTTAATGGTGCCCAAGTGAAAGAGTAAAAAGCCACAAATATTGATAAGAAAACAACAATCAGCATTGGTGGTAAATGATGTTCGCCTACCAAAGCATTTAGTGCTGCTGGCATAAGAAATGATAGCGCCATCACTGTACCACCAATCATCAACAAAGTCCGTCGCTTAAATTTATCAGCAATAACCATGTATAGAATAGCGCCTAGCACTAAAATCACACCTTGTACGATTGGCCATAATAATGCGCTAGATGCTGCTTGCCCACTTGCTTTTTCAACAATTAATGGAATGTAGTAGAAAATGGCATTAGCACCCATGAACTGCTGGAAAGCTGCAACACCAATACCAGCGGTTACAAGATAGCGATACTTACTCGAGAAAAGTGTCGCTAAGGTGACGTTTTTCTGTGCGCTCGATTCCATTGACACTGTTCTTTGTATCTCAACTAATTCAGGTTCAATTTCATTGTCTCGCCTAATAAAGGTCAAAACATGTCTTGCTGCAGCTAAATCATTTATTTTTACTAAGAAACGTGGTGATTCTGGCAACTTCAACACGCCAAGAAAGAGAATTATTGCCGGCACAGCAGCCAACCCAAGCATTAAACGCCACGCCATCCCATGTGGCAATCCTTGCAGTAGGAAATCGACAATGTAAGATAGTAGCATCCCTGAGACAATCATTAATTGATTCAATCCAGATAACCGGCCTCTTGTTTTGGCTGGTGCCATTTCTGACATATAAGAAGGTACCAATGCGGAAGCGGCACCAACAGCTATACCTAGCAATACACGTGCGATTAACAACCAAGCAACACCGTTGTGAGGTGATAAGCCAGCCATAAGGGCACCAATCGCAAATACAAATGATGACGCTAAGATCATACGTCGACGCCCGAGCTTATCTGATAATTGTCCAGCTAAAGCACCACCAGCGATAGCACCTAGCATGAGAGCAGAAGTGATCCAACCAATGACACCAGCGTCTGTCAAATGCCAGTCTCGTTGTAAAAATGGTAACGCGCCTGTCATGACACCGATGTCATAGCCGAAGAGAATCCCACCAAATGCACCAAAGAAATAGATATACGTACTTGAAATTTTTTTTGTTGATTGATTTGTCATCATAGTCACCGTTACTGAATATTTACATACGTTAAACCAAACATGTTTGCCAAATCACGGAGTTGTTCTGAATCAACAGCAAAACTTAATGTGGTATGGTGGCCACCGCCAACTGTTAACCATCCCTCTGCGCCAGCTTTCAAACCAGCTTTTGGCGTCCATAGTTGCTTTGCTACTGGCAAATATGGCGTTTCTGCCTCCGGCTTATTTCCTGTAACATCATAACTAATTAATTTAAATTCATCGCCATAGTCAGCTAATGTGACATCAACTGCATCTCCGGTTCTACCCGTGAATACCAATCTTGCTGGGTCTGCTTTGCCACCAATATCTAGCGGATGTACTTCAATACGTGGCTTGTCGGAAGCAATTGTCGGATCAACCTCCAACATGTGTGAACCAAGGATTGCTTCGTGACCTTTACGCAAATCCAATGTGTAATCTTCCATAAATGCTGTTGCTTGATTATGTCCAACAATCTTAAGTAGTCGTGTCAACGCTGCCGTCTTCCAGTCCCCTTCTCCGGCAAAACCGTAGCCATCAGCCATCAATAATTGCACTGCTAAGCCTGGTAATTGCTCTAGGCCGACAAGATCTTCAAAGTTTGTTGTAAAGCCTGAATAGCCCTTTTCATCCATAAATTGCTTAATGGCCAAGTATTCACGCAGCTGATATTTTACATGATGTTCATATTTTGCCGCGTCATTATCACCTCTGACAAAGTCATATTTATTCTGTAACGCTGTATAAAGGTCATCAATTGTATGACTATCTATTGCATCAACATAAGCGACTAAATCGCCAACCCCCCAATAATCAACAGTCCAGCCCAGTTTAATTTGGGCTTCAATTTTGTCACCGTCAGTCACAGCAACATTACGCATCTTATCTGCGAATGTAACAATTTTAATTTTAAAACTCTCATTGTATGCCACAGCCACTGACATCCACTTGCCAATTTGTTCTTGGATTGCTGGGTCACCCCAGTGGCCAAAAATAATTTTATTGTTCAACCGAAGTCGTGCGTTAATGAATGCATATTCACGATCACCATGTGCAGATTGATTGAGATTCATATAATCAAAGTCAATTGTATCGTAAGGGATTTTATCTAACATTTGGGTGGCTAAATGTAGTAATGGCTTGTTAAGTAGTTGCGTCCCTCTAATCCAATTCTTGGCAGGTGAAAAAGTATGTGCCCAAGTGATAATACCGGCGACAGAATCATCGTAATTAGCTGCTTTCATTGTCTCAGTAATATTTTCAGCAGTGACACCAACTGTTTTAAATTCAACTGGATAAGGTAATTTTCCAGAATCATTCAACGCGGCAACCAGTTTCTTTGAATCTGCGGCGACTTGTTCCAGTACTTCTGGTCCGTATAAAAATTGTGAGCCAGTGACAAACCAAAACTTGTATTCTTTAACATTTGACATTTTGAAAATCCTCTCTTATTCTTGTGTGGTTTCAATAATTATTTTCATTAAAACACCATTTACCTAGAATTTAGCGATTAATGAAAACGCTTACAGTGTTACTATAAGATATTTGTCCGTATAAGTCAAACATATATATTTTCATCTGATAAATAAATAGATAAAAAAATAAAGCTTAATGCACAGAAAGGCACCAAACTTTATTTTTTTATGAGCTTATATTTATTTTTTTAACATAATACACAGTTATTTACAATTAATTATCGTGAACACTTAAGTCTTTGACAGAATCACGTTCAATTAATTCTGGGCGGTAGATAATTGAGGCAACCTTGTGATGATTAATTTTTTGAATCAACAGCTTTGCTGCATCTTGTCCCATTTTCTGTTTTTCGTGGGTCATCGTTGTTAACCGCGGTGATAAATACTGTGACAATTGGAAATCATCAAATCCCATCACAGAAATATCTTCAGGCACACGTAAGCCTAAATCATGAATCATTGCAATGATACGAATAGCCAATTGATCATTGTACGCAATAATTGCGGTTGGTCTTTTTGTCGGTGATTGCACAACAAGTTCATTAATTTGATGTAATGCTTGGGTAACATCATCAGATTTATACATCATCGGCATACAGTCAGTTAACAATGCCGAGTGTGCTTGATAGGCTTTCATATAACCATCTAATCGATTGACACCTTGCTGATCATCAACTTGAAATACACCAACAATGCGATGATGGCCCTTACTAATCAGATAGTTGGTCGCCCGATAAATCGCCTCACTATCATCACTGATGACAGAAACATCGGCAACATTTTGATAGCCAGCATTGATAAAAACAATTGGAATTGCCATTTTCTGTAATTTTTGATATAAATCAATATTTGGGGTTGGTATCGCGCTCTGAGTCGGTTCAACGATTAAGCCCGCTAGATTTTGACTCATTAAATTAATTAGCGCAGTACGTTCCCTAGCAGGTTGATTATGAGTATTGGCCAAACTGAGTGAAAAACCACTATCACTAATGACTTGATCAGCACCATCAATAATTGCAGGGAAAATATAAGAAGCAACATGAGTTGACAAAATGCCGATAACTCTTGGCATTTTATCCGGGGTTCTCTGTGTTTGCCAATCAGTCACAAAGGATCCACCACCCTGTATACGGTATACATAATTTTCATTCTCTAAATCAGATATAGCGCGTCGAATTGTGTAGCGACTGACAGAAAACGTTGCCATCATTTCACTTTCAGTCGGCAATTTTTGGTCTTTTTGCAACTCACCCGTGACGATTTGATCTAATATATATTTTTTTACAGTTTCATATTTACTTGGCATAGCCTACTTAACGAACAAACTCTAAAAATGCTGCCCCGCATTGACGAGAACACATCACCTGATAATTTTGCTCCACTCCCTTTTATTGTGTTGCCGTGTGCAAAGCATGTACACTTAAACTCTCTCAATAATATCACACTTCAAATTTGTACTGCTATTTTTAACATTTTAGTGCTATTTAAGTGCAGCCACCAGGCAATCAAATCACTAAAAAAGCGCCAACTTATCGGGCGCTTTCTAGTGATTTTTCGCTGTTTAACTCAATTAAAGTGTTGCCATTTATAATCTAATAAACTTCTTGCAACAAACAATCCTAGCGGCAAAAATAATATAATCAAAATTGCCTTGTTTAACCATAGTAGCCCTGTCGCCAATTGATTAAAGCCAATATAGTAGATTGCTTTATAAATGTACAAGCCAGGTACCATGATAACAATTGCTGGCACAGTTAAGGTGATTCGCGGGTAACCTTTATAATGATTGACAATTGAAGCTAAGACACCCGCCATTAATGCCCCAATAAAGGCTGCCCAACTTGGCTGTACGTGATACAAACTAATCAGGCTTAACCGCGTTGTATTGGCTACAGCACCAATCAAACTAGCAGTGATTGCAATGTTAATTGGACTATTGAACATCACTGAAAAACCAAATACGCCACCAAAACTAGCTATAAGCTGTAAAATAATAATCTGATTTGTCGTTAGTGGCAATACCACAAAATCGGCGGGATAGAATTTCGCTGAAGCGGCAATCACCCAACCCACAAGTGCACTCACCACTGTAATCATCGTTGCGTAGCTCAAACGTTCTATTCCAGAACGCATGTCTAACTTAGAAATATCAAGCATACTAGTGATAAAAGGAAAACCAGGTATCACAAACAACATCGCACCAATATAGCCAGATTCATGTGATAACGGTAAATCAATAAATGTACGCATGAGATGAAACGTTCCAACATACGCTAAACCAGCGACTGCTACCGCAATTCCCAAACTTATCAACGTGGAGTAATGCTTTCTGGTCATCAAACTTTTAACCAAATTACCAACACCAGCACCAATGAAACTACCAATCATTTCGGGGATGCCACCACCAAGTAAAAAAATAAAACATGAACAAGCCAATGCAGCAGCCAAGCCATTGATGACGGGGTTATAATTAGCTGTCTTTTTATTGATTGTTTCTAATTGATCGTGAACGCCAGCAACCGTTAGTGTTTCTAATTGTTGCCCAAAATTCTTAACAAATTTATCTATTGTACTTAATTTATCAGTATTGACACCTGTTCCCGATAAAACATAAGTTTGCGAGTAGGCCTCTCGAGCGCTATCAAAGCAACTCAAGTTAATACTAGTAAAACCAACATCGGCAACGCAGATAATGCCAAGATTGGTTGCAATACTGTTCATAGCTTCTCTGACACGCCAAGCACCAGTACCACAAGAAAGTAAAATCAGGCCAACACGTCCAACAACAAGCGCTTTTTCATTTAATGCGGCATCTTTAATTAGCCTATTTTTGCTGGTATCATCTAGTAGCAAATGCCAATCCAATAACATATTATTTGGTCTATTTAGTAACATACGACTCATGATCAACCCAATCTCCTTAGCCTATATTACTTTCATTGTATCACGCAATAAAACCCTAAATCACAAAATAACCGTCACAAAAATACTTATTTTACAGTGTCTTTACTCTGCTCATAAACTTCAATAGCACGTAATCTCGCCTGCTTATGTGTCACCATAGGTTTTGGATAATCTTTATCCAGTGTGACTTGAAATTCTTTTTGTTCTAAATCGGTTAACAACTGTGGCTCGTGAATTTTATCATTGGTGATTTGCGATAGTTCTGGCACAAATTGTTTAATAAATTGTCCATCTGGATCAAATTTTTGTGATTGTCGTGTTGGGTTAAAGATTCGGAAATACGGTACGCTATCTGTCCCGGTCGAGGCTGCCCATTGCCAACCACCAATGTTGCTGGCAGGGTCATAATCAAGTAATTGATCATGGAAATATTGCTCACCCCAACGCCAATCAATCAGTAGATCTTTCGTCAAAAATGATGCAACAATCATGCGTAACCGATTATGCATCCAGCCCGTTTGGTTAAGTTGTCGCATAGCTGCATCAACAATTGGAAAACCAGTCTGCCCTGTTTGCCATAACAAAAAATCATTATGGTTATTTCGCCAAGCAATTTTCTGAAATTCAGGTCGTAATGACTGTGTGTTTTGCTGCGGATTCATAGCATAAATCATATTATAATAATCACGCCATGCTAGTTCCTTAATGAAGGTCTGCTGCCCTTCACTCTCTGGCTCATTGATGACAGCTTGATAAATCGTTCTAATCGCTATTTCCCCTGTCCTCAGGTAACGAGATAAGTGACTCGTTGCATTCAAAAATGGCAAATCGCGTTGCGTGTCATACTCAGACAGATGTGACTGAATAAAATCTTTCAAAGTTTGTAGCGCTTTTGCCTCACCAACTTGTCCAACTAATTGTTTGTCATGTTTTTCGTTAATTAAGCTTGTTAATAAGCCCTCTTGGTGCAAATGTAGTGGTTCAATATTGGCCATTTGTTTTTCTTGCAGGCTAGTCACACTCACTTTCACTGGCGTTGGTTTTGGTAAGGTTATCCAGCGCTTAAAGTAAGGTGTGAATATTTGATAACCTACGCCATCTGCTTTTTTTATTTCATTGGCACTGTGCAAATTATAATCAATGTAGGCGTGCGTTTTGAGGCCTAAGGTCGTCTGACAATGATGTGCAACTTGTTGATCACGTTGCCTGCCATAGCCACGCTCATCAAAGTTAAAATACAAATCAGAAATTTCTGGCAAAGCTGCTGTTAATTTTTCAAATTGTGATTCTGGTGTCCCTTTTAAAACCAGTAAATGAATATTTTCTTTTGCTAAATGAGCTTGGAATGCTTTAGCACTGGCAAAGAAAGCACTTTGATTCAATGATGCCGTAGTTTCAATTTGTTCTGGATCAACGATGAATACTAATAATACGCTGTCACTGTTCTCCGTTGCCGCAGCAAGCGCTAAATTATCTTGGATTCTAAAATCGCGACGGATCCAAACTATACTCACTTTGTTCAATTGTCTTTCCTCACTTGTTTAACACTTGTAATTCGATGACCTGATTGGCCACCAGTTGTTGATTAATGCTTTCAAAAAATGTACCACGCTGTGATTTTTGACGTTCCTTTTGGTTAACATCCCCGAGCAAATAAACACGTAAATGCTGATTAACTTGATGTTTCATCAAAAGATTAGCATGTTTGACGGAAAGACGTTGCGCGTCATCAATAAAAATCACATCAAAATGGGCTAAACGATTATTTTTAATTTTCTTGAAAAATTGTCGTTCAGGTAAAATTTGCCAACCATAGATTCTCCTCAAATAACTTTGCCCACTATTCAATGACCCGATTTGAACAATTAACACACGGTGCGATGTCTGTAATAGTTTTACCGTGTCATATAGCATCAAGTTTTTTCCAGTACTAGAAGCAATATTCATGGCAAATATACCTGAATGTTTAACAGCCAATATATTTGATTGAATCAGCTGCTGGTGATGCGGTAAATGATATTGCCCACTTAAAAATGTGGTCAACTGCGCTAAAGGCGAGACTAAATATTGATCTGGGTTAAACGCTTGGTCAATACTTGGCAATGTTATAGGCTGACAAGCAATGATATCTTGATAAAACTTTGTGCTTGACAATGCTTCTTTGTCGGTGGTTGACACACTCTCTAATGTGTCATCATCTTGCAACGTATACACCCGATTGGCATCAGAATTGTAGGTATACAGGGATAGATTATCTGACATATTCATCAGGTAATATTTATGATTAACCAGTTGTTTTCTGACTTTTTCAACAGCGTAATGGGCATCGCTTTTTAATTCTACGTTGATGATTTGATTATTAGCACCAAATAACAGTAGGTCAAATTCCTTACTCAGCTTGGGCACACTGTAGCCAACATAGACCGCTTGGAGTGCCGACGTTTCAACTGGTAACAAATGAACTAATTTTTGGATACCCACTAACTCTTGTTGCCTAATTGTTGTATTTCCTAGATTAGCTAAATACTGTCGCGCATCAGCGTTACTGTGATTTAATTGTGAGACGAGTGTTTGCAAATTTGCCGGTTTTAGCATATTTTTCCTTTATCTAGACCTCATGTCACATTAGCAGATGTTAGTTAATAGTATATCATGTTAAGCTGGACGCTTTTGAGAACATTTATCACACGCCTAACCAGAAAAACTGGTATAATCGTCGTGAAATTACAAGGATTAAAGGAGTTAGTTATGTCCACACAGGCGAAAAAAGATCTCGCTTTCGCTCTAAAAACACTTGTTCAAACAACAGCACTCGATAAAATTACAATTGACGCATTGGCTACAAAAGCACAAGTTAATCGTAATACATTTTATTATCATTTTGGTGATATTTATGATCTTTTACGCTGGACGTTAGAACAAGATATTATTTCACAAGTGCAAGATCATCTTACCGCTAAAAATTGGGCAGCAAAGTATGCAATTGCTTTAAATTACATCTTGGCAAACAAAGCCCTTTGCCTGGAAGCATTACACTCACACCAACGTGACTTACTGGAAACTTTTCTATTTGAACTCGGCGCGCAAATGGTGCAGTCTGTCGTAGTTACCATCGATGACGATGTTACACCATTACTCGCACAAGATTTAGTTGATTTTTACGGTAGCGCCATTGCATCGCAAATTATTAAATGGCTACTGACTGATTGCGACACACCAAAAGATATATTAGTCTCCCGCGCAACAGCTATTCTGGACGGCACCATTGAATTCATCATTAATAAAAATAAACACACAAGCAACTAGGCAAATAAGCTATTTCGTCCAAAGACATTTATTACTGATAAGATTATAATAATCATTAGAAAGACCTACTAATTGAAAGGTGGATATTCTTATGAAAAAGTACATTGTCGTTTTAGGTTTAGCTTGTGTTTCTCTGCTAGTCTATGGTAGTTATACCGCTAAAAAATTATCACTATTTAAAGGTGACGATTTAGATAGCTATAAGAAATTTGAGAGCTAAGCGATAATATTGTCCTGTAAAAAATATCAGATTGGAGATTGATGATGCGTAAAAATAAAGCTGTAATGATTGGTGCCGGTATAGCCAATATGGCGGCGGCCGTCTACTTAATTCAAGAAGGCCACTGGTCTGGAGAAAATATTACCTTTTATGCGCTAGATCAACATGGTTCAAATGATGGAGATACCACTGATTCAGTCGTCGACGACTATTGGAATAAAAATCATCCATTATCTAATACCAAAGGTTATATTGCTCGTGGTGGTCGTATGTTAAATTACCGTACTTACGTTGACCTCATGGATCTACTGGATCGTATTCCTTCGATGACCGAACCTAATATGACTGCGGCAGCAGACACACGCGATTTTGATGCCAAGCACCCGACATTTGATAAAGCACGTTTATTGCAACCTGGTCAGGGCATTTTGAATGCTAGCAAATTAGGCTTTAATCAGGCAGACCGTAAATTATTAACACAATTAATTCTCATGCCTGATGACGAAGAAACAAAACTAGATAACGTCACTATTGCAGAGTATTTTGCCGATGATCCGCACTTCTTTGAAACAAACTTTTGGTTCATGTGGGAAACGACATTTGCCTTTCGTACACGTAGCTCGGCCCAAGAATTACGGCGTTATATGCACCAAATGATTTATGAATTTACACAAATTGAACACTTAGTTGGTGTTAACCGAACACGTTATAATCAATATGAAAGCATTATGCTGCCACTAATCAATTACCTGAAAGCTAACGGTTGCCAGATTATTCTTAATCGCCGTGTCACTGCGTTTGAATTTAAAGATACGACAATGACCGATGAAATTACTGTCACGGGTCTACAGATGGTGAACACGACAACGAATCAAAAAGAACATGTCGCTATTGATGACGATACTGCTGTCATTTTCACCAATGGTTCTATTACTGATTCAGCAACTCTTGGTGACTATGACACACCAGCACCAGAAAATATGGATTACGGTGCAGCTTCAAGCTTATGGCGCCAAGCTACTGAGCATTTCTATAATCTGGGTAACCCTGATAAATTCTTTGCTGACCGTGATGCAAGTGAATGGGTTAGCTTTACTTTAACAACTAAAGACCATCTGCTATTAAATGAAATTACGCGTATCACAACGCAATTACCTGGTAATGCGCTGAATTCATTCTTATCTAACACCCCCATCACACCACTAGATCAGATTGACGTTGATATGTCGATTGTTGTTCATCACCAGCCCCACTTCACTAGTCAAAAACCTAATGAAACAGTTCTTTGGGGTTACTTCTTATATCCAAGACGCAACAGCCCATTATTTGGTAAGCCTTATATTGAATTGACCGGTAAGGAAATGTTACTCGAGCTGATTGCACATCTCTCAGCAGTTGATTCCGGCCCTGTCAATATCAAGGAGAAAGAAGATGATATATTAGCAAGTGTCATCAATAATATTCCAGTATATATGCCTTACGCCTCAGCTTTGTTCAATAATCGCGCTAAAATTGACCGCCCAGAAGTGATTCCCGAGCATGCAACTAATTTGGCTTTTACCGGTGAATTTGTGGAACAACCTTACCAAATGATTTTTACCGAACAAAGTGCTGTTCGTTCCGGTGAAATTGCTGCCTATCATTTTGCTGGTATCTCGATGTCTCGCTTAGTTGACACACCAAGATATGATCGTGACATAAAAACATTGCTACGCGCAACTAAAAAATTATTTGCCTGAGCAATAGAATAAAAAAGCGACCAATTTTTCATTGGTCGCTTTTTTTAATGGTTCATTTTATGCTTTCTAAAAACATACTTAATGCATTACGCCAAGTTGGTATTTCAAAGCCAGTTGCTTTTGCTTTGTCTAAGCTCATGACTGACTTTTTAGGCCGGTACGCTTTTTGGGGAAACTCTGCACTGGTAACCGGTGAAACTGTCACTGCATGATCTTTCAATATTTCACGCGCAAAATCAAACCATGTGGCAACATCATCATTGGACAAATGATAGATGCCATAGTTTGCTTGATTATCAATAAGATATAACATAAATTCAGCCAGTGTACGCGTCCAAGTTGGCCGTCCCAATTGGTCGTTAACAACAGTCAGTCGTGGATGGGTTTCAGCCAGACGTTGCATGGTATAAACAAAATTATTACCAAACTCACCAAATACCCAACTTGTCCGTACAATATAGGCATCAGCACCACTCTCAGTGACTGCCAATTCGCCAGCTAACTTGGCGCGTCCGTAAGCATTTTGTGGGTTAACAGCATCTGTTTCTTGATAAGCTGTTTCACTTGTCCCCTCAAAAACATAATCTGTTGACACAGCAACCAATTTCGCCTGATAGTGATGTGCCGCATCGGCAACATTCTTGGTGCCATTAACATTGACTTGCCAGTTCACTGTTCGGCCATCATCTTCAGCAAGGTCAACTTTTGTGTAAGCTGCAGCGTGATATACCACATCAGGTTGTACACGCGCAAAAGCTTCAAATACAGCTTCTCTATCAGTAATATCTAACTGCTTAGAATCAAAAGCAACAAAATCTATATCACGTTCATTGCATAACTTTTGTAGTTCTTGTCCTAATTGCCCATTGGCTCCGGTAATCAAGTACGTCATATTATCTTTCTCCTCCTAGACAAAAAAATCACAAGATGTGAGTTTTGCAGTATCGTTTATTGATTATTTTTAGCATACTTGGCTTCAACTTCAGCCTTTTCTGCTTGCCACCAGTTTTGATTGTCAGTATACCATTGAATTGTATGTGCTAATCCACTAGCAAAATCAGTATACTTAGGTTGCCAACCGAGCTCTTCATGCATCTTTGTAGCATCAATAGCATAACGCAAATCGTGACCAGAACGATCTTGTACAAAATCAAAATCATCTTCTGGCTTGCCCATGTCTTTGAGAATGGCGCGCAACACTGTGATATTGTCCTTCTCACCATCAGCGCCAACAAGATATGTTTCACCAATCTTACCTTTGGTTAAGATAGCCCATACGGCTGTAGCATGATCGTATGTGTGAATCCAGTCACGGACATTTTTACCATTACCATATAGTTTTGGCTTAATGCCACTTAAAATACTGGTTACTTGACGAGGAATGAACTTTTCAATGTGTTGGTATGGCCCATAGTTATTAGAGGTATTAGAAATTGTTGCTTGGACCCCAAATGAACGTACCCAGGCCCGGACAAGTAAATCAGACCCTGCCTTTGTTGATGAATAAGGACTTGATGGCCGATATGGCGATTCTGGGGTGAACTTTTCGCCAACACCTTCACCATGCCCTGGTAAGTCTTCACGAAGCGGTAAATCACCATAAACTTCATCAGTAGATACATGATGGAAGCGCTTGTTGTACTTACGAACTGCTTCAAGTAATGTATAGGTGCCAATGATATTCGTCTGTACGAATGGTGATGGATCTTGCAATGAGTTATCATTATGAGATTCAGCAGCATAATGAATGACAGCATCAGTCTCAGAAACAAGTTGATCAACAAGTGGTGCGTCGGCAATATCACCAACAACGAGCTTAACACGGTCTTCTGGTAATCCAGCTAAATTCGCACGATTCCCAGCATAAGTCAACTTATCAAGCACAGTCACAAAGATGTCAGGATGTTCTTCAACAATATAGCGTACAAAATTCGCACCAATAAATCCGGCACCACCGGTTACCAAAATATTCTTATAGTCAGTCATGATTTCTCCTAGATAGGTTCTAATGTGTTGCTTATTATTACATTATACGTTAGAACAATAGATTTTACTACAATTATAATTTTTCTGCAGTTAATGGCATCACATCTTTCAGCATAGGATGATTTTTGTCAGCTTCGCTTACTTCAGCATTGTCGACATCATCCCATGCAATCCCTAAAGTAGGATCTGCATAGTTTACAAAGGCATATTTTGGCTTGAGATCTAATGCCCAATAGTCGTTCACTAGATATGAATATGAAACCGTCTCGCTTAATACTTGAAAGCCATTCGCAACACCACGTGGAACGAAAATACCCTTACTGGCATCAATCACTGTCTGGTAGACGTGACCAAATGACTCGCCCTCACGCAAGTCAACCCATGCCCCAAGTACCTTACCATTATCGGCTACAGAGATGTACTTATCCCATGGTTCAGCGTGCAAGCCACGCAAAACCCCTTGTCTTGATAACGAGACATTATTTTGTAGCTTATCCGCCGCAAAAAAATCTATTGGGAAACCTAACGGTACCATTTTTTCTTTTTGGAAATTTTCTTTGAACCAACCACGGTTGTCCCCGTGAACTGGAATATCAAATTCAATCATACCAGGAATATCAGTAATTTTCCTTGCTGCAAGTTCTTTTTCAAAAAATTGATCTGTCATTTTTGTGCCCTTTATTCTAATTATGATTCTTCAGCAACCACTCGGAGCAAATATTGCCCGTAATCGTTTTTCTTTAATGGTTGTGCAAGTTTTTCTAATTGTGATAAACCAATGTAGCCCATCCGATAAGCAATTTCTTCTAACGACGCAACCTTAAGGTTTTGTTGTTTTTGGATTGTCGCAATAAATGATGATGCTTCCAATAATGAATCATGTGTCCCTGTATCTAACCACGCAAAACCGCGTCCCATGACTTGAACATCAAGATCACCACGTTCTAAGTATGCTTGGTTAATATCCGAAATTTCAATTTCGCCACGCTCAGAGGGTTTCACATTTGCTGCAATATGAACAACATCGTTATCATAGAAGTACAAACCGGTCACGGCATAATTGGATTTTGGTTGTGCTGGTTTTTCTACAATGGCGATTGCTTTACCATTACTATCAAATTCTACCACACCAAAACGTTCTGGGTCAGCAACTTGGTACCCAAATACTGTCGCGCCAATTTTCTTCTGTGTTGCTTCCTGCAATTTTTCAGATAACCCAGCACCATAGAAAATATTATCCCCTAATATTAAAGCTACTGAATCTGAACCAATAAAGTCAGCACCAACAATGAATGCATCAGCTAAACCTCGGGGTTCTTCTTGAACAGCGTAAGTGATATTCAGACCGAGCTCATGTCCATCACCAAATAAGGCTTCAAACTGCTCAAGATATTCTGGCGTCGAAATCAACAGAATATCTTGAATACCAGCTAACATCAACACTGATACTGGGTAATAAATCATTGGCTTATCATAAATTGGGACAAGTTGTTTGCTTGTTGCTTTTGTAATAGGATATAGCCTTGTGCCGGAACCTCCGGCAAGGATAATGCCTTTCATTTTTCGCTCCTTCTGTAGGTTTGCACATTTCATATCAAAGAATAGTGCACGCTAATTTAATTTAAACCAAGAGTCTTTTTTCTTCAAAAGATTGACTGGAATGACACATATTTGTCCATGGATTAATAGCTTTTTAACTGTCTCGCTATTAATGCGCTATATATTCAGCGCCAATAATTTCTTGCCTGAAAATAATTCAGTCTCTAAATTGGATAATTTCTTATTCTTTATACCATAATAAATTTTGAGAACTATCTATCGTGATTCTTTGCGAGTTGCGCTAATACTTTGTGTATTCATACACTAACTGATAATTTTTCTCAAACCAGCAATTAGCCTTTCCCTCTTTTGTTCATTTTTATGAAGCTTAATAATTTCTTCTCGCAGTTGCATATGATCTATTAAATTCGACCAATATACATTGACTTGAGCTTAGATTACTGTGACAAAGTCTTATCGTATATTCCAATAATCGTAATCTTTCTCGAAACAGAACAGGCTTTCATATTGAAAACTTGATCTTCTTCGACTGAAATGTAACTACTGTCCGATAATCTAACATTTTATTGATTTAACAGTCCCCCATCGATACATCTTATATGCTACCAACGTACTGAGAATACTATCCGTTATGATGTTCGCGTCTTTAATGTTCATACCGTTTTTAAATGGAATCTGTGTACCGTTGTACATTTTATCTTCGCGTATTTGCCAATAATCACATCAGAATAATCGCCAGCAAATTCAACAAAGTGACATCTGCTAAATTATCATCTTGATCGATAAGCATGATGAATGTGCCATGTGCTTTTGATACCCCATGATTTCTTGGAATGCTTGGATAGCAATGATTCTGATCTTCGATAATTATTCGCAAATGCTTAATTTTAGACTCAAATTCCTGAATAATATCTAATAGCTTGGTGATCTTGTCGTCAACAATAATTACCTCAAAATCATCTTGGTTCATCGTCTGTCTAACCAAAGAGTCGAGCGCTTTTCTGCTATAATTTCCCGCATTGTAGTATGCTATAGCAACTGATACTTTAAATCCATTTTGATTCATTCTTAGAGTCTCACATATTTCCTGTTGCTACAATAATCCAACCAAGTTATGATTTGACTATACATAATTAATAAAAAAACAATTAATTTTTAGAATCAAATCCTTACTTCGTATCCATATTTTCAATTAAATAGCTATAGTATTGATAAATAATTATAATCACCATAAAAAACAATTATGAAGTGACAAGAGTATTGCTGTTTCGACATAAGTCTCCTAGCACAGATAATCTTAAAACAAAAAAACAACCTATTCTCATTATTCAGTATAGCGATTTATCCTTAATTATTGTTTAATTTCGACTTAAAAAGACCAATTATAGAAATTTAAAACATTAATAGTTTCTAGAACAAAGCAGTATATATATGAGGTAATATTTTTCATAGAAATTTAATCGAAGAACGGTATCAAACGGTCACCAAGTATGCTAATTTTATTATTTTTTTAATAATAAGAATATAATAACTTACCTTAGAAAAATTTTATGTATAAAATTTTTAAAATCCTTACTGAACAGATAGGTAATAATGATTAAAAAACACATCATAGCTGTGAAAATAATTATTTTAATAATAATTGAGTAAACAGCCACAGATACATACATTCCCAAACTAAGTAATAACAGCTCAGCAATAATTTGAATTATGAACAGGAAATAATAGTGTCTCAATCCAACTTTCAGCCCAGACTTGAAAACAATCAGTGGCTCCCACCAAGAGTTTACTAAAAAATTACTAGAAATAGTGCCCAAAACAACACCCAGAACACCTAAGTTTAAATACTTAACTAAGATAATAGAAATGACTAGATTTGAAACCGCTTCAAATATTGATTTATAACGTTGTTGCCAAAATAAGGAATGCGCAATCTGGAAAGAAATGGAAATCTGACGTAACTGGTTTAAAAAGAATAAAAAAACAATTGCAAAAGTCGTACAAAGAGAAAGCCGATACTCACTACCAACCCATACAGAAATAAAGTGAGGTAGGAAAATAATCATTGCAAAACTGACAATTTGAATTAATAAACTGTTGCCTAAGAACAATTGATAAAATGTTCTTTCTTCCTTAACTGTGTCTTTTTCTGTACCTAAATTACCAATAGAAGCTGTTAACGCAGAAATTCCAGAATTTAAAAGAGTAGTTAATCCGTTGACTACTATCAAATAATTTGAGTAAATGCCTACAACACTTAATCCCACAAAATAAGATAAAACCAAGTTATCTGTACTGTTTAATATAATTCCTCCCAATTTAGAGGAAACCATTCCGGTAACATTTTGTAATAAATCTTTTTTTATTTCTTTTGGAACTGGACTGGAATGTATCTTATCTATTATTGGGTATTTATTTTTGACTGTCCTGTTTAATGTAATATTTGAAAGAACTGTTGAAATAAGTAACACAAGCAAATAAACTACATAATTATTAAAAATAAATAATGTGATAATTTGAGCTACCTGCGCAACCATATTAAACACAAATTGATTATAGGCATTTAGATATCCATTTTGATCGGCAATCAAAAGCGATCTATTGGCCACAAGGAAATAACTCGCTGCAGAATTCATAAAGTACACTACAAAAGCAATACGTGTTCCATCAGGAATAACACCTTTAATAAAAAAGGGAAGAAATAACGTCAAAATGCTACCCGAAAAAATAATAATAATCACCATTATTAAATATACTTTTTTCAATAATGATACTAATGATTTCACTAATACGTAATCTGATTCAGCTAATGGCTTATAAAGAGAGGATGTAATTGCTACACCAATACCTAATTCTGTGAATGATAACATACTTAGGATATTTTTAAATAGCCCATCTAGACCCAAATAAGAATTACCAAGTTTATGAATGAAAAAATATCTACCTACAAACGTCATAATTAATGTAAGCAACTGAAAAACAACACCAAACATGACGTTTTTTTTAGTGGCTAAAACTCGTGATTTCTTAGTTGGTTTCATCCAAATATCTCCCACTAAACAAGTAATATATTCCTGCAAATATCCCCTTAATAGAAAACCTTAATTTATTGACTTTGGGTTTTTCAAATAAAAGAATTTCTTTCAAATTGATTAATTCTCGGACTATCATTTTGTATGGAGAACCATACTCTGGAAACTTGGCTCTCACTATAATTCTATTTCGATTTATATAGTATAGTCTATACGCTGAATGGTCAAAAACATGCTTTTTTTTCAATCCTAAAAATGTTTTTATCATCGATTCAGGTATTCCATTGCCAATTTCATGTTCAAATACAACATTATTAACTCTATATATCCCATACTCTTGTCGATGAAGTTTATAATCAAAGTCAAAATCAACATAATCAATAAACAAATTTTCATCAAAACCACCAACATTTTTCCAAGCACAGATATTTACTATATTTCCGGATGAAATAATTTCATTAACTTCTTCAATATTTGGTTTTTCATTGTAAATACTATTAATTTCTTTCCATGATCTGTCAATAAATCTGCCAGATATAATTCCTACTTTGCTCGGGAAATGATTTCTCATTATCTCCACAACATAGCTTGTTGGTAAAATTGTATCTTGATCTAAAGTTAATACCCAGTCAGAACTCTGCTCTTTGGACTTTTTTATTCCAAAATTCTGAGCATAAGCAATCCCTTTATTTTCAAGAAGAGGAAACACAGAAACATTTGACGAATTAATTAGAGAATTCCACTGATCCAAATTATCTGATCCATTGTCCACAATAAAAATTTTATCAACTTGATTTATTATTGCTTTAACATTATCCAGTAATAATCTTATATCTGGATTATATGTCACAATAACTGCATCAATAGAATATTTTGTCATTCTTAATCCCCACTAATAATATTAGAATTTTTTAGTTTTGCTATATAAGCGATGGAATTTTGATAGTCCGATCCCCATATCATTGTATGTGTATAAGTTACTAAAATTAGGGAAAGTACAAACAAAATTCTTCCATGCTTAAATAAAGTGCTTTTTTGCTGACTATCAGTTATGTATATAGTAGCTAAAATTATAAAAAATAAAAATGCATTTCTAGATATTCTAGAATAGTCAGGTGACATAACAATCAAGAGTAGAGCGATTATGGATATAAAAATACCACTGTATAACATTTTCAGCTGATTTATTCTAATTTTCTGAGTCTCGCTCAGAGAAGATATGAATTTGTTAGACAAATAAAGCACTAATAATACGGTAGCCCAAATAAGTAAAATTATAGAAACACTAGTTCCTCTTGAAAAATTATTTTGAACATTACTTGCGGAATCATTACGTGAAGAAAATGAAATCAAAAATTTTACAAGTATCCTCTGAAGTAATGAATTTCCAAAAATAGTCACAAACATCAAAATTATTCCCGCCACACTGATTATCCAAACTTCTATTTTTGTAAGAATTTTTTTGTTAATTAAAAAAATTGGTATGATTAAAATAAATAAAAATCCCAAATCGTGAAATTGTGATGAAAATAGAATTAATAAGCTACCCAGACATTTTCCAATTAACGAAAACTTAAGAAATATAGCACTTCCCAATATAACCATAGATATCATCATCAAGTTTCGTATTTGTGTAGCATCATTAAAAAAAACTGTTATTCCATATATCCAAGTGAACATTGCAACATTCTTAGTAAATAATGTCACACCGAAAAATAGTATGGTAAAGGCTAGGAACACAAACAACAATCGAAATTCTGCATAGTCAAATCCTATATGGCTAAAATATACTGACATGCCTGTGTATCCCTTTTCAAAGGGCGAAACTTCATAACCAATAGAGTTAAAATGTATTTTGTATACTGCATAATCGGTGGTTGTTCTCTCATCAGCTGTTCCAGCAAGCCAAGCTAATGATATAAATCCTAGCGCACCAATTATTCGAGTGTTTTTAAATAATAGACTAGCAATAAATGATACTATGATTGTTAAAACAAATAGCATAAGCTTTACTCCAATGGATCTTATAATTTCCAATTGATGTTTTGACCTAAATGACCACTCCATCCGTCATGGATAGCACTCATAACCAAAACTAAACGTTTCATCGAACGGAAGGTTCCATGCCCATACCTAATAAAACCAAAGGTAACAAAAATTGATAGGTTCGTAAAATATATAAGATGACTTGTAAGTAATCCGTTATTTCGAATTAAATAGACATTGTTTCTAAGCATATATAAAAAACGACCTAACCCCTCATCACTTGGACTCTTGTAAAAAATTCTATATCCAGAATTTCTTTTTTTATCCTCAAACCACGATTCACCAATTTCTGACAACGTTAAATTTTTACTTTTTCGGATTTTAATTCCTTTACGTTGTGCATTCAATGAAAATTGAGCATCATCTTCATAAACAAAAAAATCTTCGTTTGGCAACTCAACATTTTTTAATACACTTTTCTGAGCAACGACACCTGCCCACGTAATAAACGTTGGTTCCGCTACTTCAATATTTTTTCGTTGTTTTTTTGGTAGCAAAACTTTATTTCTCAATGAAAAACCAGCTATTGAATTTCTGTACGATTCCATGCTTCTGTCCCAATTAGCAGAGAATGTTGAATCACGTCCTCTTCTTAACATAGACCATATATGTGAACTCCAGCTGAACTTCGATTCTAATTTTTCTAATTTTTTTGAAAATCCATCATCGACTTTGACGTCATCATCCAATATAAGAATGTATGTCTCATCGTTAACTTCCTTAGATTTTAGAATTTCCGTAATGCCACCACCAAATCCACCAGCTGATCCCACATTAAAGTCATACTTAATTAAATCTACCTTATTTTCAAAAATACTCAAAAATTTCACTATATCGTATTGTGCACCATTACTAACTACGAAAACTTTTTGTGTTCCTTGCTTCAAAGCACTATTTATTGTTTTAACTAAGTTATGCACTCTATCTTCACTACCATAGGTAACAACCAGTGTTACAAATTCAATCATGTTTTTCCCCTATAAGAATATTGTATAGCCTTTGTGAGTTATCATTGTCACGGAGATCAAAAAAATGTTGAACTCTATCTATGTAGTAGTCACTCATTACAAAATTCATTTCTATCACTTTATTAATATTAGCTACTAAATCGTCAATATTTGTAACCACAGGGCCGAATCCGTCACGCTCATGAGTAAAATAGTCATCGCTATATTGGTAGTGCCCCTTGCTAAATTCGTCTTGGTCAAATTGAAAGTATATGACCGGCCTATTCATATATGCAAAATCCATTGAAATACTTGAATAATCTGTAAGTATTAGGGAACTGTCTTTTAATACTTCTTTTAATGAATGGTCGTCTATAGAAATTAATTTAACACGATCAGACCCAGCTGAAAACTCGTGGAGATATTTTTGGATTTCATGATGTGGTGGCATGAAAAGTAAATCAATACTATATTTATCCAACAACTCCAACACCTTTTCATTATTTAATGTTGAATTAATCGTTTTAAAATAATTAGAGCTTAAGAATTCTTTATCTGAAACATTTGCTAAATATTGACGCCATGTTGGTGAAAATAAAATTATTCGTTCTCTATCCCGCAATAATTTATTATCAGCGGAATTCAATTTATCAAACCTTGGCAGCCCTGTTTTAATAACATTACCAAAGGGATATCCATATTTTGAAACTTCTTCAAATTCAGATTGTGTGCTTGTAACAAAATAATCAAATTTTGTTCTATTATAGTTTGAATTTTTTTCAGCATTCCACTGTTCAACACCATGTTGCAAAAATACGAACTTCAAATCAGGAACCATCCAACCATATAGCTCTTTAAATTCCCGCCAATTAACCCATTTCATTGGTAAGACATAATGATCATGAGTAGATATTAAAAAATTAGATCTGAATACAGTAACAAAGTGCTCAAATGATCCAGGCTCTATTACGGGGCCAATACTACTGATATTTTTATATTCAAGCGCTGTTTTTTTTAAAATAAACGCTGTTTGAATTTCGGGATGGTTGATGCGGATATATTCAAAAAAGTCTCGTCCGTTGTCTTTAGCATCAATACCCATCTCACTTATCAGCCATAAATCACCTTTGTTCCCTTTTATTTTCGAAAATATATACGCACTTATTATTACTGGAAAATACAACAATGCAATTAACAATTTCAATCTATCCTTAACAGCTGTGTTTCTTTTCAATGTGTATATTATTTTACCTATCATTCATCACTTCCCTCCTTTTATAAAATTTTTTTATATATCTGATTCTTATAAGAATCATCATTAAAATTTTCCTCCTGTCCTGTAATCCCCCTTTCATTGTCATACTTGCCGGAAACCTTAACTCGATGACGAGACCCCTTTAAATAGTATTCATACTGTAAATCAAAGTGACCAATATCAATTGTTTGTAGACCTAAACTAAAAATTCTATGCGACAAGACAGTAGCTGTTGGTCCAAGCGCTATCAAAACGATTGGATCAATCAACTGTTTGCTCAATTCCACAACAACTTCTTCTAAACTATCTATAGCGTCATAAGCATTTTCTGCAGGTCCCACAACACGCCTAACTGCCAAGGCATTGTCAAACAAGTCATTTCCAATTCCAAAGCGAGTCTGCTTGCCCTCAATCATAATAACAGAACGATTTAACCAAATATTTTTAACTTCCCTAATCACATTGTCAACAGTATCCGTATTTTTAAGTTCTGTGGTTGTTCTACTAAAATTAGTATCAAAAAATAATTTCGTTTTAGCGTGGTCGGTCAAAGTTCTAATATGTTTTTTGTTCTCAAAAACATATTTCCACCAAAAAACAGCAGTTCTCAAATTATCATCTTTTGTCGTCATAAATCCATGCGGTATCGCAATAACATACTTACCGGAAGGAGTGGCTGATTTGAACAACTCATTTGCAAGCTTTGGATCAAACTTTTGAAAGCCTATATCTCTCTGTTGAAACATTATTCTCATTTCGCCATCTCCAAAACGTCCTATGGATAATTTTTCTTCATTTATACGTTTAACTGTTTCAAGTGGGGGCAAAACTTTAACTTGTAATTTCTTTTGAGTATTAATATAAAAAGGTAAATAAATAACCTTAGCAATTTTTAACGATTGAACAAACCTACTTTTTATTATTCGTTTCAACATTTTAATAATTTACCTCTTTCTTAGAAAAATCTTATACAATACTGACCTAAAGGAGGTAGGAATTAACGCGGTAATCATTAAAATAGTATCTACCAATAACATATCAAAGAGAGAAATCGAGCCAATCTTCATGAAGAACCATCTCAATTTCAAATTTTGAAGAGCATAAGTTACTCCTCCGCGTCTACTATACATACCAGTGTCGGTTCTCATAAACACAACAGCATCATCAATATTTTTAACTCGACCACCTAAATTTAATACTCGCATCCATAAATGATAATCTTCAAAGGATTTAAAACTTTGATAATTTCCCGCTTTTAATATTTCATCCTTTTTAAACATGACGGTAGGATGATTAAAAGGGCTTCGAAATTTTGAAAATTTTCTTATTTCTATATCATTTTTGGGCAAGCGCCTTGAAGATGTAATATTACTTACCCCGCCCACAAATTCTTTGGCTAAGCCACCCACTATGACCAAGTCAGGTTCACGAGAAAATTCCAATAATTGTTTTTCAAACCTATTCTTATCCGAAATATCATCTGAATCTGCTCTTGCAACTAAGTTTGTCTGAATATGCTTCATCCCTTCTCTAAGTGCAAGTCCTAGACCACTATTTTTTTCAAGACGAATGACCTTAATTTGACCTTGATATTGATTCTTAACAGTACTAACTGCCGTTTCTAATTGTCTCGGTATAAACCCATCCACAACTAAGATTAATTCCTTCGGTTTCACGGACTGTTGAAAATTACTTTGAACGGCCTCAATAAAGTAATTTGCATCATCCTTTTCATAAACTGACATTAAAACTGTAAATTGGTTCAAATCTCCCTCCTTGTAGCGACATAGAATAAACAATCTGTATCATATAAATAACTTGTCATAAATTTTTTTCTCTTTTAAAATTCAAATTAGCTGGTTACATTACCCCAAATGTGACAAATCAAAACAATTATTAATATTAAAAGTACAGCGTTATGGCTTATAGTTAAATAAATAGACTATCTCAAAATTTATTTATTATCTCCTTATAGAGTCACGTATTGCTCACAACTATAAACTTAATGAACCGTTATTTGTAGTAAGTAGGATCAATTAGCCTTTGCTGCTAACATCAATACTTACTTCATCATGCCTCACCCATATCTTTATCTGACTTATTATCGTCAATCACTGTTTCTTTAAACACACCATCACGCTTCAACACAGATACAATCGTTTCCAAAGTCAATAACATATCTACTCTAAAACTTAAGTGTGCTGCATATTTAGCATCATAAGCCGCCTTATCTTCATCAGAAAGATTATTTCGCCCGTTGACTTGTGCTAATCCTGAAATACCTGGTAATACTTGATCGGCACCATTCTGCTTTCGCAAAAGCAACACTTTTTTATCAGTCTCAGCCAATGGACGAGGACCAATAAAACTCATGTCACCTTTAATAATGTTCCACAACTGCGGTAATTCATCTACTGATGTTTTTCGAATAAACATACCAAAAGGCGTCACATAACTTGTGATGTCTTCAAACTCTGAGTTTGCTTTGACTGGTGCCTTGTTAGTCATTGAACGAAATTTGTACAACGCAAAAGGCTTCGAATTTCTGCCGTAACGTTCCTGAATGAATAGAACTGGGCCTTCCGAAGTCAGTTTAATAATAATGCCAACAATGATTAATGGAATCAATAATATGATTAACATTGGGATTGCTAGCAATAAATCAAGCAATCGTTTAACAACTTTTCTATAAAACAATAGATTTCTCCCATCTCCCAATTATCGCTTAAGCCTTGCTCTCTCCATAACCATAACCATAGCCGTAGCCATAGCCGTAGCCACTCCCAGTTTTTTTCTTCTGATTCTGATCATTATAAATGAAGCCTACTACCGGTGCTTCGGCGATTTTCAGAATTTCAGATGTCCGCTGTAACGCACCTTTGGTTGTTTTACCACCACTGACAACAATGCCAACACCATCCATTCTGCTCATCAATACCTGTGCATCAGTTACCATCAAGAATGGTGGGACATCAAAAATCACCAAATCATAATGATCTCTTAGTTGCGTAATTAACGTCGTCATACGCGCTGACGCTAGCAATTCAGCTGGATTAGGTGGTACTGGACCTGAAGTAATCACGTCTAACGTATCCATACGTGTATGATGAATAATCGAACCAAGTTCACTATGAACATCCGCAAGATAATTCGTTAACCCGTGATTATCAGTCACATCGAAAGTGATTGCGCCTGTTGGACGTCGCAAATCTGCATCAACTAACAAGACACGCTTTCCTTGTTGCGCGTAAACAACGGCTAGGTTTGCCGTAATTGTTGATTTTCCTTCTGAAGGTAAAGCAGAGGAAACGAGCAGTGTCTTGACATTTCCCTTGGCAACTGAGGCAAAATCAATATTCGTCCGTAACGTTCTAAATTGCTCTGAAACTGGGTTTTTAGGTTCAGCAGCCGCAATCAGTCTGGCACCTTTAGTCATTGTTTCGGCAGATAACCCATCACCTAGTGCTTTGTTTTTCTTAAAAAAGGCCATTGTCTGTTCTCCCCTATTAATCCTTGTTCAAACGACTGAGCCGTGAACGTGAATGCATTGCTTTGCCATCATCTGACATACTTTGAACTGTTGGTGCCATATCAAAATGCTTCATGCCTTTAATATGACTAACGACACCAAGATTGGTAAAGCCAAATAGCTGTGAAACTGCATCAGGCGATTTGATTGTCGTATCAGATAATTCGCGAACCAAGGAAACTAGGAAGGCCAAGCCGCCTAAAATAATTAATCCGGCTAACATGAATATCTGTATTTTTGGTCCAACAGGTTTATTGTTTATTTTGGCTGAATCAATAATCGACACGTTGTTAATCTTCATAAAGCCACCAATTTTGGCTTTAAAAGAATCAGCAACAGTATTAGCGACAAGTGCTGCCTGTTTTGGATCTTTTGACGTCACATTAATAGCAAATACCTGTGAGTTTTGTTGATTAGAAATTGAGACCATCTTCTTTAATTGGTCAACAGTGAAATCATAGGTCTGTTGTGAAGATGTTTTTGTGATTTCTTTTTGTTCAGGCGACACTAAGCGGCGTGTGCCGTCAGCTAAAGTCTCGTAAACGGCTGGTTTAGCTGGTTGAACCACCTCAGTTTTGGGTTGCTTTAATTTATCAGCAACGTCTCCCAGCACATTACTTGAAATGACTAAATTTTTATATGTATTGATGATTTGCACATCAGCTTGTTGATCAGATAAATTAGCATTTCCCGTTGTATTATCTGTCGATCGGTTAACTAGCATGCTCGTTGATGCACTGTAAGTGGGCGCGATTAAAAACTTAGCAATACCATAGCCAATACCGGCACCAATTAACGCCATAAAAAAAATGGCAAAAAAATGCTTACGGATAATGTCCCATAGTTGTCGTAACTCAAGTACGTTATTCATTATTTATTAATCCTTTATTATGTATTTAAAATCCATTAAAAAAACGGCGTTTGACAATTTTTTCAGGTATCAACCGTGCTACCGGATTGCCATCTAGTATCGCCTCAGCATTCTCAGCAAACATCTGTTGATAATCTGCCCCCATCTGCTGTTCAAGCTTCATCATAGCCGTTGCCATGTGGTACGTACGGTTTGGTAAATCGTGGGCATCCGAAACAAAAACATGCCCTAAATGATGGGCAATAATTGTCTCCGCAAACTTTTGCACCTTTTTACCAAAGGCACCAACATAAGAACTAGCTGTTATCTGGGCAACAGCACCTTTCTCAATAAGTTGATATAAGATATCTGGTTGCGACATAATTTTCACGTTTCGCTCTGGATGGGCAATTTGGACGATAATGCCCCGTTGCATGATATTAAAAATCATATCGGCACTGTATGTCGGTACATCATCATCCGGGAATTCAAGTAACAGGTACCGGTTACTTTCATCGGCAAACAGAATGTCGTCCTGATCCAACGCTGTCAACAACTCACCATTAATGCGTACTTCCTGCGATGGAAAAACTTGCAGTGGTATTTTTTCTTGTTCAAGTGCCATTTGAAACTTTGTCGTTAAGGCAACGACATCACGCTTGTGGTTCACAAACTGACCGTTCATATGGTGTGGTGTCATCAATGCTGCTTCAACACCCTCTTCAACTGCGTCACGCGCTAGCTGAAGGGATGCCTGCATTGATTGAGAACCATCATCTATTCCCGGTAGTAGATGGCTATGTAAATCAATCATCCCGCTTCCAATCTCCCTTTCACATGATGAATTATTCATGCGAATAATGATTTAATAATATATGTATATAAATACCTTAACACTCATTAATTTCATTTTTGTTACAGAAATGACACATTCATAACAGTAATTGTAATATAACAAATTGCTTAACGTTAATCATCATTGAACATATATGAGAAAATAATCACAAAATAAAAAACGAACAATATTAATTGTTCGTTAACGTTCTGTAATATAAGAATTTTGTCAATGCTTATTAGCTCAGCTTACTCATTCTTGACATCATCGAGCAAATCGCATTCTGTCTGTGTAAGAACACGGTTTTCTAGCAAGTCTGGTCGTCTCTGCCATGTCCGGCGCAAGGACTCCTTTAAACGCCACTCAGCAATTTTAGCATGATTGCCACTCATTAAAACATCCGGCACCTTACGCCCACGGAAATCTGCGGGCCGAGTATACTGTGGAAATTCAAGTAAATTATCTTGAAATGAGTCCTCTTCAGCACTCACTTGATTGCCTAAAACATCTGGCAAAAAGCGCGCTGTCGCATCAATAATCACCATTGCGCCAAGCTCACCGCCAGTCAATACATAATCACCAAGCGAAATTTCATCATCGACTAGTTCACGAATACGCTCATCATAGCCCTCATAATGTCCGGCAATAAAAGTGAGATGCGATTTCTGTGCTAATTCTTCGGCAACATGATGGTCAAATTTACGCCCAGCAGGATCCAGCAAGACAACGTGACCTTTATCACCGGCCGCTTTTTCTACCGCAGCCATGGCATCAAAGATAGGTTGCGCCATGAGCAACATGCCTGCCCCACCACCAAATGGATAATCATCGACATTATTATGCTTGTTTTCAGTGTAGTCACGAAAATCAGTGACATGAAAATCTAATGCCCCCTTGTCAATCGCTTTACCCAATATAGATTGCTTTAAGGGCGTAAACATATCTGGGAATAGACTTAAAACATCAATACGCATTAATCTAACAATCCTTCCAACACATCAATGGTAATCAGCTTATTGTCCACATCAACTGACTTGACAACATCATCAATCATAGGAATAAGCGCATCTGACTGACCTTGCCGTTTAACGACCCAAACATCATTGGCCCCTGTTGTCATAATTTCAGACACAACACCGATTGCTTCACCAGTCAGACTCACAACACGACTATCAATAATTTCATCGTAATAATATTCATCATCACCAAGTGCTTCACGCGTTTCGCCATATACGTAGATGTCGTTGGTTTTATATTTTTCAATCTCGTTAATATTTGTGACGCCTTCAAATAATACCAACCACATATTTTTGTGTAAACGTGACGATTGTACAGTCACTGGCACAAAGCCTTGCTTGGTTTCAATTTGTAATGCTGCACCTTTTTTAAAACGATCGGCGGCAAAATCAGTAATGGCCATAATCTTCACTTCGCCACGAATACCGTGGGTGTTGACAATTGTGCCAACTTTAAAATAATTTTCTTTTGTCATAACGTTATTATAGCATAGCTTTACAGACGAAAAGTCGCAGATATTGGATTCAATATCTGCGACTTTTGTCACTACAATTTGATAAGATAATCGTTCCCTATCAAAATAAATTAAATTTGAGGTAATGTTGATTTATCACCATCAAGCTTGAAATATTGACCATTATGCCAATCCTTCAAAACATAACCCATACCATTGCCCAAAACGTTCGTGCCGTTCATATACTTAGCTGACCATTGCTTAATAGCAACATCTGCTGGGATAGATTCACGGTCACCGTGTGACAATGTATAGTAAGGATTTGACCCATCATTTGCATAGTTCTTATACCAATAATCATAGGCCTTACCCTCAAAGAGGTCTGGATACTTTGCTTTCAGAGCTTCTAAGTATTGTCCAGCATATTTCTCTTGGTATTGACCACCACCAACGGAGTTAGTCACATAGAGTTGCGTTCCAAAGCCCGTGGCGTCGTCATTACCATAAACACCTGCTCGTGTGGCTGAAACAACTTCTTTACCAGGTAAGTTATAGACCTGGTTATCAACAACGTCAGCCATAACTTGCATATTAGCATGATGTAGCGCTTGAATCGCTGCACGCAAATCACCATCAGTGCCATACTTCGTTGGTGTATTGAAACCTAAGTCATAGCGATCAGTGAAGGCATAACCATTATCAATCGTTGAATCCAAGAATGTGTGGTCCCCACTTGAACGGTACTGTGGTGCCATTTCAAAACTCGTAATACCCCAATTATTGAAGACATCGGCATTTTTAGCAATTACAACGTTCGTAAGTTCATCATGCGTTGTTGCCTTAGGTTGGAAGTTAGAGAAACCTTCATAAATAAGGTTAGAATCTAATGCCGCATTCGAGTGTAATACTTTACCATCATGGTTTTCTGTTGTCGTTGCTGCTGTACGGGCATCTTGATTGTCTGATGCACCCACAGGCACCCAAACAGCTAGATAACCAGAAACTTGCGGATTAGCAACACCACGAATTTGTGTATTGTCTTGCCCGTTAATCTCTTGATTTGAGAATGTTAACGTTCCTTGATCGTTTGTCCAAGCTGTTGGTGCTTGATCTGAATTAAAGGTTGCCAAACCATCACGTGTTGTTAAGATAACTGCGCGATACTTTTGATTTTTATGTGCGGCACCCATATCCAGTGTCACTTTATCCGAATCATTAAGTTGCAACTTTGGATCATTACCAATAATGACACCAAGACCCTCAGTACGCGTAGCTGATGTACCTAAATCATTAGCTGTCATCGCATCTTTTCCAAAACGGACACTCTTCAACAAACCATGATTGTCAACACTCATAGTTTGACCACCGCTGACATAGCTTTTACGAGCCGTCATTAATGACACTAAGGCATCATAGTAGATACTCTTGTTTGCCATATACTGTCCGTCATCTTGATACATATCCCCATAATACATACGAGGAACAGTATCTTTGTTTGTCAACATCAGGGCATAAATACTTGGTATGTTATAACTATTATACTTTTTGTTTGTTGCGCGCTGATCCTTATAGAATAGCTCTAATCCGGCTTTTAACTGTTCATCTGTAAAGTTCGTCCAATCAGCACCAGTAGCATCAGTAATGGCTGCACCGACTTTTTCTTGCACACCTTTATCGTGCGCGTGAATAATTGAATAGTTTGGTGTCGCCTGATTTTCTGTACTATTCTGCGTATGGTCGGCGATAAGCGTACCACCGTCAACGTCTTGTAGCATATTCGTCAATGGTTTATTTTTACCAGGTTCATTTGTTAACGACAATGTCGCTGCTTCACGGAGGTTTGACTCAATTAACGCATCATTATGAATCGTTGATGTACCAGCGTCTAAGCCAGCTTCAACCAATGAAATGTGCTGGTTTGCTTTGGCTTCACTTTGTTGCACTTGATAAGCATCACGAAGATAATCATAAGTACGTTGGATTGTATCATTATGAATAAAGTCGACAGCGTCAATACGAATACTATCAAAATTAGCGTCATCTTGACCCGCAGTGATTGTGCCAAAGTTCATTAAGTAATGTAACCAGTTTAAGTTTTCAGCTTGCACAACAGGATTAGAATTATCCACGTCGTTGGCTAGCAAGAAATCAAATGCATTACCAGGTTGACGATAATCAGAATTAGTTGTTGGTGTGAGTGGGTTATTGCCATACTTCAGATAACCACCTTGGAACCAGGCATCACCACCACCATGATATTCAGAATCCTTATTCCAAATGAATTGTTGCTTCACAAATGATGGGTTATTATTTTGTGATTCAAACAACAATTTCTGTAACCATTCTGTGCCATGCTCTGACGCAATGCGCTTTTCAATGGCCACTTGAACATCTTGTGCAGCTTGGTTCAAATCATATTGATCTGAATGTAGTGTGTATTGTGCTGCTGTTGTCAACAAGCCATTTGCTTTCATGAAATTGAGATAGTTGACTTGAACATTCTTATTTGGCCACCAAACAGTGATTAATGGTCGCATATCCTTATCAGTCGAATCACGCCAAGTTGTCCCATTAGCCAAAATTGACTTTGGTCGATACCAAGTATCTGCCGTCAAGAAGCCATCAACAGTATGGTCGAAACTGCTACTGTCATGATTGAATGCAACATTTTTGGCAGAAAAAGCATTAGTAGACATATCTAATGTATTAGTGAATAAGTATTCACCATTGCCTTTATCGTCAAAATAGTACGTCTTGCCATCAACAATAACTTGTTGATTTTTTATTTGGTTACCAGTAGCGTTATCAAAGTATTGTAATGCCCCATTAACAGTAACAAGTCCCTTTACAAACTGATTTTGCTTATCTGCGTAACGTGTTTGGTCATCTTGGGCAATGTAATGACCATCCTGATAGTCACCTGCTACGGTGCTAACAAGATTACCTTTACCTGATTCAAAGTAAAAGAGCTTGTCGTCATACTTTGCTACGCCACCCTTAAGTTGTTCCCCTGTATATGGATCAAAGAATTGCAACGTGCCATTGATATTTTGCAATCCCTTCAAAATAGTATTATTTTGATCACGGTAAACCCAGGCTGTTTTGGTGTCTTGACCTTGCTTGAGTGTTATTGTACCGTAATGCCCTTCAGTGACCATTGGCAATAACTGCGCATCCCCGTGATCTTTACTAAAGTAATAAGTTTCTTGACCAATTGTAACAAATTGACCTTTCGCTTGTATGCCGGTTGTCAAATCAAAGTAACGTAACTTACCATTGCTATCTTGACGCAGACCCTTCGCTAGTTCACCATTGGTATCATACTGCCAATCGTTACCATTTTTCGTGATATAGTGACCTGCTTGTGGCAACAATGTTGTCTGTACGCGTTTTTGGTTACCAGTTTGAGAATCGAAGCTGTATAACGTACCATCTATTGTACGTTGCGAACCTTTAACTTGATATCCTGTCTCATCAAAGAATAGCTTCTGACCATTTATGTCATGTTGTCCAGTTATGGCCACACCATCAGCACCAAAGTAAGCCCATACACCAGGTGTGATTTGTTCAAAGCGATTACTCAACATATCACCTGAATCAGGATCATAAAAACGCATATGACCTAATTGGTCAGTATAAGCATGACCTTTAACTTGCTGGCCGTCAGCCTTAAAGTAAAGATTTTGACCGTTAATGATTTGTGCGCCAGTTACTGTATGACCTTGCGCATCAAGATAAATCCATGAACCATCTGGCAGTTCACCGAAGTCTTGCGTTAACTTTTCACCCGTTAATCCTGTGTAATAGTTGGTTGTCCCATCACTATTACGAACTTCATTATATTTAACTTGTTTACCATCTTGATCAAAGTAAAGTGATTGTCCATTAATGCTGCTTGGACCAACTGCGGCAACACCATCCTGATTTAAGTAATACCATGAACCATCTTTTGCTGATACAAACTTGCCAACAACTTGTTTGCCATCTTCATCAAAATACATGATTTTATCGCCCACATGTTGTAAGCCTGTTGCAGCAACCCCATCACCATCAAGATAAATCTTATCGCCATTGGCCAGCGCTTTTAGGCTATTTTTAATTTGTTTGCCATCTTCATCAAAATAGCGTGTCTTGCCATCAATCACACGTTGACCAGTAACAGCATCACCTTGTTCATCTAGATATAACCATGAACCATCTGGCAACTCACCCCATGAATTTGTGACAAGATGACCATCATTTTTGTCATAATAATGGCGCTTACCATTGGCATCCGTGCTGGCATCACCTTTGATTTGATGACCGTCTTTATCAAAAAACATATTTAGACCATTGATAACTTTGGCTCCAGTTGTTATCAGGCCCTTATCATCCAAATACACCCATGAACCATCGGATAATAATTTAAAGGCATCTTTGATTTGCTTACCATCATTACCAAAGAAATTAACTTGATTATTAATGACTTGACGGCCTGTTACAGCAATACCTTTGTCATTCAAATATAACCATGAGCCATCTGGCAACTCACCCCATGAATTAACTACCATGACACCCTTATCACCATCATAATAACGTTGATCACCATTATTATCGATGATTGCATTGCCTTTAACTTGCTTACCATCAGCATTGAAGTAGTACTCTTCACCATCAATTTTTTGGTTACCAGTCACAGCAACGCCTTGTGCATTAAGGTAAAGCCAAGACTTATCTGCTAACTGTCCCCATGAATTAACCACCATATTACCTGTGGCCTCATCAAAATAGCGTAATTGATTATTCTGATCTTTTATAGCTGTGCCTTTAATTTGGACACCATTAGCATCAAAATATTGTGTAACATGGGTGCCATCAGCGTTCGGAACTTCTGTCAGGCCAATTGCCATGCGACCATTTTCAAAGAAATAATGCCATTGATTTTGACTATCTTGATAATACTGGTTCATAACTTGTTCCCCAGCTTTATTATAGTAAAATTCTTGATTACCATCAAAAAGGTAAGCATCTTGAAGTTCCACACCATTAGGTAAGAAATAATAATTTTTATCGTGGATATTTTGTTTACCTGTCAACATATAGCCTGCATTATCAAAGTAATACCAATTTGTTCCATCTTGAATAAAGGTATCTTTAGCTTGATAACCACTTGTTGAGTAGAAAGAAGTCTTACCATTTTCTGTTATAAAGCCGGTGCTTGTTTTTTCACCCAGTAACTGTTTAGGCAAGAATCCATTATCACTAGACACATTGAAATATTGATTTGTTGCCCAGTCTTTAAGTACATACCAAGCGCCACGACCTTGAATGTTTGAACCATTAAAGTACTTTGCAGACCATTCTTTAATTTTAACATCCGGATTCATCGGCTGATTCGTTGATATCTGCTTAGTTTCAAACAAGCTAGGATAATCTTTTTTCAACTGGTCTAAGAACAGGCCACCAAACTTTTCTTGGTATTCGCCGCCCCCAACTGTTCGTGAATCATAGAGCGTGTTATTAATCACTGAATCATAATCGTACTTACCTGAACCATTTGTACGAACTGCGGTGACGATTTGTTCGCCAGGTAAATTATAAATTTGATCAGGTACCCAGTCATTAATAGCCTGAATACCTTGTGCGTGTAATGCTCTTAGACTATCTAGAAGTTGATCAACTGTACCATATTTTGTTGGCGTATTATAGCCAACATCATATCGATCAGTAAAGGCATAGCCGTTTTGGATAACCGAATCCAAAAAACTATTATCTGTACTTGAACGATATTGCGGTGCTAATTCAAAGCTTGTAATCCCTAAATCTTTAAACAATTTAGCATTTTGAGCAATTTTTACGTTGGTGAAGTCATCATTCTTTTCAGGCATTGCTTGGAAATTCGAGAAGCCTTCATAAATCACATTAGAATCAAGCGCAGCATTTGAATGATAGACATCGCCATCCTTAGTTTCTGACTGGCTGCTTTGTGTTCTAGCATCTTGACTATCACTCGCACCGACTGGTACCCATGCAGCAAAATAACCAGATACCTGTGGATTGCTGACACCATAGACCATATCTGACTTAAAAATAAGTTGACCAGCATCGTTAGTATAAACAACTGGCGCTCCGGCGTCCTTATCGTAAATTTGAAGACCAGATTTTGTTGTCAACATAAGTGGTCGGTAAGCTTGATTTTTGTGAGCAGCACCCATATTGAGCACAATTTGTTCATCATCATTTAAATTCAAGAATGGCTTATTATTAATCACCAAACCAATACCTTGTTGACGTGTGTCACTATTACCCAAATCGTCAGCTGTCATCGCACCTTTACCGTAACGTACTGATGTTAAGACACCTTGTGGCTTTGTCTCATTTTTTGCTGGATCAAAGCACTCATGCAAGTACGTCATATTCATACTTTGACCACCAGCAACATATTTGATACGGCTTTTCAAAAGTGACGTAATGGCGTCATAGTATGGTGACTTCTGTGACATATACTGTCCATCATCAGAAAATAGATCACCATAATAAACACGTGGCACAGTATCCTTGTTTGTCAACAATACAGCGTAAGAAGCAGGAATATTGTATGCTGTATATTCCTTATCTGCTTTTAATTCATCGGCGTTGTAAATAGTGAAAGCTTGCTTAATCTCATCTGGTGTTACAGTTAAGCCGTCTGATTTTGTGTTAATTTTATCCTTAATAATTTGTGCAATAACTGTCTGCACTTCACTATCATGGGCACGGATAAAGGCATAGTTTGGTTGTGCTTCATTTTCTGTGGCATCTTTCCCACGCTTAACAAGACTTGTATTAATTAGCGGTTCTAGGCCACTTTGTGCGGCAAGAGGCATGTTCAAGGCGTATTTCAAAGCCAAGTGTGCTGGAAAATCCATTGTCAATTGGTTGTTCCCGTGGGCTTTAATGTACGCAGAATCATTATTATCCCAATCTTCCAAGATCGAAATATGATTGTTTGCGTTTGCCTCAGTTTTACCAGTACCGTATGCAGCTTTAAAGTAATCACCAGCAATTTGTAAGAGATCGGCATCAACGTTATCAACCGCATCAACACGATAACCGTCAAAATTAGCTGTTGGGTCGTTCTGAGCTATAGTACCAATGTTCATCATGTAGTGAAGCCAGTTCAATTGCTCAGCTTGTACAACAGGGTTAGAATTATCAACATCATTAGCTAATAACATCTCATATCCACCTTGTTTACTTGGATCAGTAATTTGGCCGGTTTGGTTGGTTGGTGTACGGTTTAACAGACGGTAATCTGAGTTCGCGTTAGGTGTTTTGTCATCATTCACATATAACAATGCCCCGCCCTGTAAATGATCATTACCCTTTGATTCACTATCAATATTCCAATTTGCCTGTGAATCAATCAGTTTGTTCATATCTTGCTTGAGCCAATCAGTTTTTCCAGATACACCAATTCGCGATTCGATATTCTTTTGAACAGTCATAGCAGCATCAGTCAATGTGCTCATATTATCATCATTTGATATTTTAACATTGTCAGGTAGCATGCCAACTGATTGCATATATTGTAGATAAGCTACCTGCGTATTCTTATCCGGCCACCAAGACATGAGCAATGGTCGAAAATCTTCTGCTGTTGTTGGTGTCCAGGTCGTTCCGTTTTTTAAGATGTCCTTAGGACGATACCAACTGTTAGCTGTTAAGTAACCATCGACATTTGTGAAGTTATCAGCTGTGAGATCATGAGCCGCGTTATGTGCATTATCAATATTTACTAATCCCTTAGTAACTTGCGGTGCATTTGCGGTCAATTCGCCGGATGTTTTATCAAAGTATAGAACTTTACCGTCAATAATAGCGGTGAAGTTCTTTTTAACTTGACCATTGTCATCAAGAAAATAGGTTTTACCGTTGATTTCTTGAAGATGAGATGTTTCTGTAGACTTAACTTGTTGATTATCCGTACTTTTTTGTGTTGTCGAGACGAGGTTTGCTGATTTATCAGTTGGCACATTTGTATCTAACGGTTGATCATGAATACTACTCGTGTCTGCTGCTTTATTTGCTACCGGCGTCGCTGGCGTTGTATCTACTGACTTGTCCGTTGCAGGTGTCGCTGGCGTCGTATTTGCTGGCTTATCTGCTGCAGGTGTGGCTGGCGTTGTATCTACTGCCTTATCCGTTGCAGGTGTCGTTGATGACGTTGTATCTACTGTCTTATCTGCTGCAGGTGTCGTTGGCGTTGTATCTACTGCCTTATCTGCTGCGGGTGTCGTTGGCGTTGTATCTGCTGCCTTATCTGTTGCAGGTGTCGTTGATGACGTTGTATCTACTGCCTTATCTGCTGCGGGTGCACTTACTGTTTTATCTGCTACCGGTGTCGCTGGCGTTGTGGCTACTGCCACTACTTTTGCCGCTCCTAAAGTAGTCTTGTCATCATTAACCTTATCAACGGCACTCTTATTAATCTGTGCTGAAGTACGGCTATGATTCGTGTCAACTGCAATCGTATTTGCACTAACACTAGCAGTTGTGACGCCAAACATCATCAAAGCAAAAATACCGGCTGTTACTAGTACTTTGCCCGATTTGTACAATTTTTTACGGTCACAAATTACCCTCATGTCTCTCATACAACTATTGCTCCTTTTCTCTTCCTCTAGTTCGGTAATTTTAGAAAAAATAAAAAACCACCATGGTTTTGTAAAAATGATTAACCTTTACCAATTCATTGTATAACCCAAAAAATCGGCTCTAGAGATTTATGCAAAAAAGGATATTCAATAGTGAATATAAATAAAATATTGATTGTTCCATGATAATAATTAACTATTATTATTTTGAAAGCAATGGAGACAGATTATTATGCGGAAAGAAACAAACATTATCAAAGAACGTCGAAAATTAAAAAACTTATCTCAAAAACAGTTAGGTGCCTTTATCGGTTCACAAGCTATGGTTTCTAGAATTGAAAGTGGCCAGATTCTACCTAATGCACAATCAATTTATTTTATTTGCAAAGAGCTAGACATCACCATCGATGAATATTTTTCTAACAATTTTGAAATCGATTTTAATATCGTTAACTTTCGAAATAAATTAAATTATAAGTACCTTCATAATGACATTGACGGCTTATATGCCATGTATAATGAACTAAAACTGAGAAAGACATTAACTTTAAACAATAAGCATGATATCTTAATGCTGAAAGCAACTATCTATCACACTAAATTTAGAATCGCATCAACAACAGATCAAAATATATTGATTGACTATTTCAACAAGCTCATTAGCTGGCAATTGTACGACATCTATTTACTAGAATGCACAGTGAACATGTTACCGGTCACACTAGTTAGACCCTATATCTCCGATATTCTAGGCCAATATATTTATGAGACAGTGCAATATAACCAACTGGATAATATTACTAATCTTATTATCCGTTTTTTTGAAACGAGTCTTCTCCAAAATAAGCCAATTATTATTGAATGGATTATCAAAAAAATAGAAGATATACCTTTAGAGGATAGCTTAACGCACCAAGTTTGGTTGCTGTTTTTAATCGGATTATACAGAAATGAGCAACACAAAATTGATCAAGCCTACACAATATTAACTATTTTAGATGATTGTCATCTCAAAAATATTTTTAAACGTATTGCCTTACAGTGTGCTCAAATGCGTGAGTAAAACCGTCTATTTTTCTTATAACGTCTGTCATAGTAAGGCCTAGTGATTTCATTGTGCAGTCAGTAACGAAACAAAAGCACGATATTCTATCGGATAGAATACCGTGTTTTTTATAAATTAGCTTCATTTAAGTTTGGGTTAAAAAAAAACTCAGCTTACAAAACAAAAATGATTAATTTATTTTAAAAGTATTGTGTTGTTTCACTATCATCTAATGAGATGAGTAATTTTTTTAATGCTTGCCCATACCGATACTGACCAACACCACCATTTTTTGGTAGTATACGATGACATGGGTTAATAATAGTTAACGGATTTTTACCGACAGCACTAGCCACAGCTCGAATAGCTGTTGGCTGTCCAGCACGTTGTGCTAACTGCTGATAAGTAAGTTTTTCATCCTTGCCCATCTCGTGCAAAGCATGCCAGACACTAATTTGAAAAGGGGTTCCCGATAGGTAAGCGACATTAAGCCTTTTAAAATCAACACGTTCACCAGATAAATATTGTTCAAAATAGCGCAACTCTGGTATTTTAGCGTATTGAAGCTTCATGCGGGGATATTGTAATGAAAATTCAGCAACACCATCATCAGCAAAACTAATAAAGACAATCGCCTCATTATCTTTAAAAAGGGTTAACTGCCAATTCTTAAATTTCATTGTGTCGTAAATAATCATGTTATTATTTTACCATGAAAAGTATCTGATAGTATAACAATAATCTCTACTTAACATGCCATTAACCTTTCTTCAACAAACCGAAAATAACACCAGAAATAATGGCACCAATGCCGATAAACACAAGGTAAAGTAATGGTGAACTCGTTAGTGCAATAACAAAGATACCACCATGTGGGGCTAATAATTTAATACCAGTCAAACCAACTAACCCCCCAGCAACTGCTGAACCAACCATAAAACTTGGGATAGCGCGTGCTGGGTCTGCCGCTGCAAAGGGAATGGCCCCCTCAGTGATAAACGACAGGCCCATCACAATGTTTGTCAAACCAGCTTGTCGTTCTTGTTGATCAAATTTCTGCTTAAAAATTAGCGTTGCCACAAAGACTGCCAACGGTGGCACCATGCCACCAGCCATCACTGCGGCCATAATATTGGACCCACCAGTAGCAACTGTTGCAGCTAAAGTCCCAGTACCAAACACGTAAGCCGCTTTATTAACCGGTCCACCCATATCAATGGCCATCATGCCACCAAGAATAATACCTAGCAAAACAGCGTTGGTTCCACTTAAGCCTGACAAAAAATGATTCAATCCTGTGTTGATTGCAGACATTGGAATATTAATCAGTAACATCGCAAATCCAGTTAACAAGACACCTAAGACCGGATAGAACAAGATGGATTTAATGCCGTCCAAAGATTTCGGCAAACTTTGGAAAAGTTTTTTAAGTAATAACATGATACCGCCGGCTAAGAATCCGCCGACAAGTGCGCCTAGAAATCCTGATGGAATTGGCATATGCTTAACATTAAGGCCAACATTATACAGATTATAACCATTGGCAGCTAGTGCACCGGCAACAAATCCAGCAACGAGTCCAGGCTTTTCAGCAATAGAATAAGCAATGTATCCAGCAAGAACTGGTAACATAAAGCCAAAGGCTGCCCCACCAATCTGCTTAAAAAAAGCAGCAATTGGATGATAAGTTCCTAAACTAGACAATGCATCTTTTGGCACACCTAAGCTTTGATCAATTAGAAAAGCAAATGCAATGGCAATACCACCGCCAATAACGAATGGCAACATACTTGAGACGCCACTCATCAAATGACGGTAGAATGCTTTACCAATGGATTGTGTTGTTTCCGAAGAGTTTGTCGTTTTGGCCTCTTGACTATGATATATTGGTGCAGTTTGCCGTAGTGCTAATTCAATTAACTCGTCTGGTTTGCGAATGCCATCGGCTACAGGCCGATTAATCAAGGGTTTTCCATCAAAACGTGCCATCTCGACTTTTTTATCTGCGGCAATAATGACACCCTGTGCATGCGCAATATCAGAGTCGGTTAACTTATTTCCAACGCCACCAGCACCATTTGTTTCCACTTTAATACGAATACCTAGCTTATCAGCTTTTTTTTTTAATGCTTCTTCAGCCATATAAGTATGCGCAATGCCAGTTGTACATGCAGTAACCGCTACCAAATATGGGGCGTCATCTTCAACATGTGCTGTATTTGGTGCCGTTTCTTGAGTTGTAAATAAATTCACCACATCATCGGGTGTTGTTGCCTGCTTGAGTTTATCCATAAAGCCATCTTGTAGCAGATAACGTGATAAGCTGGCTAGCGCCTCCAAATGGGTATTATTAGCATTTGCTGGCACAGCAATCATAAATAACAAATGCACTGGCTGTCCATCCATAGCTTGATAGTCTACGCCAGCGGTTGATCGTGCAAAAGCAACTGTTGGCATTTTTACGGCACTATTTTTAGCATGTGGCATCGCAATGCCATCACCCAAACCAGTCGTCGTTTGTGATTCACGAGCCAAAATACCTTCTAAAAATACTTTTTTATCAGTAATACGACCAGCTTCATACAACCGATTAATCATTTCTTCAAAAGCTGCTTGTTTAGTCTTTGCCTTTAAATCTAAAATCATTACTTCAGGTACTAACAATTCACTAATTTTCATGATGTTTCCTCACATATCATATGGTGTGACAATCACTTGTTCATAAACTGCATTAATCTTTTCTTGCGTTGCAATATCATCACTGAATGCGGTGGCTGTCCCACTAGCTACCGCCATTCTAAAACTTGCCATTACATCTCCTGTTGTTAACCAAGTGCCAACAAAGCCAGCAATCATTGAATCCCCAGCACCAACGGAGTTTGCCACTTTACCGACAACCGGTTGTGCAAAATATTGCCCTGTTGTTGTAAATAATATCGCTCCATCCCCTGCTAATGAAACAATCGCATATCTTGCGCCATCTTTCAATAATTGCTGTCCCCAACGTATAACCTCTTTGGGTTGCGTAAGTGGCACCTGATAAAGCTGTGCCAGTTCTGCACGGTTAGGTTTGACCAATAATGGTTGACGGCGTAAAGCTAATTGTAATTGTTCCCCTGTGGTATCGATAACAAATGCTGCCTGTCGCTCTTGAATTTTGTCTAGCATTTTTTGATAAATTGTATCATTTAAATTTTTAGGCACACTACCTGATAAAATCACAATATCTTGAGCTGTTAATACATCAAAATGTGAGAGAAATAGCGCCACTTCGTCATCACTAATATGAGGCCCTGTAGCATTAATCTCGGTTTCTTCAGCTGCTTTTATCTTAATATTAATACGTGTATTGCCAGCAATTGTTGTAAAATTTTGGTGAATATGCGATTCAGATAAGGTAGCTTGCAGATGCTGACCAGTATAACCACCCAAAAACCCCCAAGCCGTGTTAGCAATAGCTAGATGTGCCAATAATCGGCTAACATTAATACCTTTACCTCCGGGATACATTATTTGCGAATCTGAGCGATTTGTTTCGCCTAGTTTAAGGTGTGTTAGCCGCGTAATATAATCCAAAGAAGGATTTAAGGTGACTGTATAAATCATTTATTTTCCTCCGCATCTATTACTGTCATAGCTTGGCTTAATACTTGCCACTGCTGATTGGTTAGAGCTGATGTTACTAAGACAACACGTTCTAAATCAACTGCTTTTGCAAAGGCAGCCGTTCCAATTTTGCTATTATCAGCCAACACATAGCTCACCTTTGACCGCTCAACAACAGCTTTTTTTATTGCTGCTTCCTCTAAATCTGGTGTCGTTAAGCCAAATTCGACCGACAGACCATCGGCCCCAACAAAACTAACATTAAATACCATATGATTGATTTGATTAACAGCTGCTGCGCCAATAACCGCATCAGTTGTCTGCTTTACTTGCCCACCAATAATCATTACGGGTATCATCAAATCGGATAGTTGGGCTGCATGATGGACTGAATTCGTGACGACTGTCACTGCAGGTTTTTTATCTGCTAAATATGGAATAAGTTCTCCTGTCGTTGTGCCGGCATCAAGAAATATAATTTCACCACCTTGTAATTGTTGTGCTGCGCGTTGCGCAATTTTTTGTTTCGTTGCTTGATACAGTGATAAACGTTCACTCACCGGTAAACTACCACGGCTCGGCTCTATCCATTCAACACCACCGTGTACACGACGTACTAACCCATCAGCAGCCAAAATATCCAAATCTCGACGCACCGTAGACAATGATGTCTTTGTTACCTTTTTGAGTTCTTGTAGCGAAATAAATTGATTTTTTTGGATGATTTTTAAAATTTGTTTCTTACGTTCTGCGACAATCATGTTTGTCCTCACTATTTGTAAGCGCTTTCTTTACGATTTAATAATAACTGCTTTTAATATTTTTTGCAAGCTTTTTGTGTCATAAATAGTCATAACATGTCACAAAAAAAGCAATCAATTCTTGATTGCTTTTTTAATAGTTTATTCCCAAGGTGCTTTTTCAAAAGTTTCTGTGTGCCCAAATAATTGATAATGCTTATCTTTTGCAATATTTTCAGCGCTCATTCGTAACTTGCCTGATAATTGATACGATTTTGCAACTGCTTGAAGGTATGCAACTAAGTCTTTTGACCAAACAAGATTAGTATCGTAGCCATACTGCAGCCATAAACTATCCACTGTATTATCTTGCCACTGACTAGCACCATGATAAGGTCGATCATCCAACAAAATACCACCGGTCTTATGAACGATTCCTTTATCATGTGTTAAAATAACACGCTTATAAAAAGGGCTAGTATTATCATTCCCAAAATAATCTGTCAACCATAAAAGTTTATCTTGCCAAGCACTGGGATTACGCCATGGTGCAGTTGATAAAATGTACAACTCAAAATCTGCTGCCAAAACATTAATGCCTTCAACAGCGCCGGACATTGGTGGTAAATGACGAAAAATACCAGGAATTTGGTCTGGTTTATCTACCTGGAATTGCGCCATATCAAGGGTATTTAAAACAGACAACGTATCCACAAGCACATTATCCATATCTAAAAACAGCTTAGGTTTTGCTAACATGTGTTTTCTCCATAATGTCAAAGTTAAAGAAAGCACTTTCAAAACTTGGACACCATCATTATACCATCTCAAAACTTAGTCGTCAGCATTATATTACATACAAAAAGTGATAACTATGCTAACAAATTAGCGCAATTATCACTTTCAAATCATACAATATTATCAATTATACCAATGCTAACAAATCGGCTTTCTTAGCTGATGATGCATATTGAGTGCCTTGAGCATCCAAATAAGCTTTGATTTCGGCAACAGTATTCTTTTCTGTTGGCTTTGTAGCTGATGCTGCAGGCTTTGCAGCAGTTGACTTCTTAGCAGCCTTCATTTCAGCAAACTTTGCTAAAATACCTGCATTGCTCAACAAGTTACGTGCAGTATCTGATGGTTGCGCACCATTGCTCAACCATGTCAAAATCTTTGCTTCATCAAGCTTGATTTCTGCTGGTTGTGCAATTGGGTTGTATGTTCCAACTGTTTCGATGAAACGGCCATCACGAGGTGAACGTGAATCAGCGATAACAACACGGTAGAAAGGACGCTTCTTAGCACCCATACGCTTCAAACGGATTTTTACTGACATATTAATGTCCTCCAAATTTCTTTTGTGCTTTTTGCACTTTATTTACAACTAATAGTATCCCACTAAACCAATCTTATGTCAAGGGTTTTTACTTGACATGTGTTATCCAACGTATAACCCTTTCTACTTCTGCTTCTGGTAAATAACGCATGTCAATCATTTTAGCCCTATCGCCATTCCGAATTATAACGCGCAGATGTTGTGCTTGTGACTTAATCATAAAGCAACTTTGCGTTGCTTTCGCCCCCTGAATCTTGTCACGAGGAATTGTATACACATGTTTGGTCAGCCATTGAGATGTTTGAAGGGTTAATGTTTCTTGTTCAATGACTAATCGCTGGTCTGTCATGCGAACAGCCGCACATATCATAACATAAATTATTAAAACAGACAATATGAAAATACCAATGACACTATAAATTGTCGGCCAATGCCAGACATAAGCGCAACCAAAATAAATCACAGTCGGCAAAGTTAAATAGATTAGGCTCATGAGCACCTCATAACGTAGCTCATAAAACATAGCATGGTCAATACCAATAGCCTTTTTTGGTGTAATCAACCGATAACTAGGTAAGAAATCAGACAACACATGATACGCTTTTGAACTACTAACAACAGGTATAATCGTCGTTTTATCCTGTTTCTCTTTATCCCCTCGGCCTGATGAAGCTAACAAGACATTGATTGTTGCGAGGTTTACCCAACGTCTTAATAAAGATTGCTCGTAGTGTACGGCTTGAATACGCGATAAGCGCAACTGTATTTCTTTTTTAGTCAATAAACCTTGTGTGATGGCTAGATGAACGCCAAATCGTGTCAATGTAAAGTGATAATAGCGGTTATAAATTCGTGCAAAGGCAATGACTAAGCTCACAATTAAGATGACAGCCAAAATCATGATATACCCTGCAAACGTTTGACCTGAAAACCAGTGATCAAACTTTGCCACTAAATCCTGTGGCATATGCATACTCAATTCAGAAATGACTGTTGCTAAGGCACCAAAAATGCCCAAACTCCCTAATGATGTCAAAGCAAACACGACAAGTTCAGATGTCTGGATATGGTAAACATGATCGGCTTTTGGTACTTCCTTTGACTCAGTTGTTTTCGTTTGTGATTGCTGACGATATTGTTCGATCACTTCAATTTGAGTTAAGCGTAACGCACTAAAAACTAAACGATCATCTTTTTTGCCAGATGTCTTGATACTTACCCGATAAACATCAAATGGCTGAAAATAAAATGGTTGTGTACGTGTAATCGTCTGTATTCGCTCGAAAGGCATATGTACATATTTTCTAATGAACACCCCTTTCTTGAGTGTTATTTCATGAGGTGTCACGTCATATGTAAAAAACCACCATCGTAAAACACCAAAAAGTATTGCTAACAAGATTAAGCCAACAATGACGATTAAGCGACTCGTCATACTACGCGTGTGACCAAAAAACAAAAACAACACGACAAAAAAGAATTCTCGTACTGTCATAATGATTTCGGCAATAACAGCAACAACAGGTTGATGAGCAGATTTAGTCATCATTATTAACCTCACGCGCTTGTCTTGCCGCTAAAATCAATCGTTCACGCAATGTTTGCGCAACTTGCTCATCAACTGCTGCAATCGAAAAACTATGTGCCGCTGTCACAATAACCAGTCTCTTTAAATGAAAAAACTGAAGTAATGGCCCCTGAGTCGTATCAACATTTTGAATACGATTAAGTGGTATCGCTTCTGTTTTTCTAAGAAAAAAGCCTTTATAAATTAAAATAGCTGTATCATCTAAAGCATAACGGTGAAAACGATAATAGTACGGTATCAGTAATAGATGACCAATGACCAAACCAATAATCACAATTAACATTATATTTAAAACCATGATAATGGTACTTGGCCACTGCGCCCCTAAGCATAAATTAAGGATTAATAACGCTAGGCCCAATACTAGCATCCCTATTAAATCGTCCAACACCCAGACGATTTTCGCACGTTTTGGTAAATATTGTGCATATTTAGATATCATATTGCCCCCCAGACCCCCCATGATTACTTATTGTCGTTTAGCATTGATTTCTTCACTCAACACAATTAAATTATCTAATGCCCGTCGTGCTAAGCGCGAATCATGCTCACGGTTAGCGTCATTTGTAATACCGCCAAGTGTATGTGGCGTATTAATATCTTTAATAATGGCAATCAGTTGTTCATGCCATAGTGTTAATTGATCTTTTTCAGTCATAACAAATCTCCTTCAAAACAATTACGTTTATTTTATCATGGTTAGCGGTTTCTTTCATGAGAAAGACGGTCATTATCAATTCTTGTGATATAACAAACTTTAAGTTAATCTCAAATTAGCTAAAAAAGGCCTAAATTCAACGGCTTAATTTGGTAAATAGCTAATTGTTAGGTAAAATAGAGGTTAGTATTCAGTAAGGAAAGGAAGTATGTAGCCTGATATTAAGGCTCATATAAGGGGATATTTTAGTATGTTATCAGAATTCAAGACATTTATCATGCGCGGCAACGTGCTTGATTTAGCCGTTGGCGTCATTATCGGTGGTGCTTTCACTGGTATTGTCAAGTCATTAACCAATAACTTAATCAGTCCTATTATCACATTTTTCACCGGTGGCACCTCAGATCTTCAAAACTTAAAATTAGTCGTTACTAAGGAATTAACATTCAAATATGGTGCCTTTTTGAATGACGTCATTAACTTCTTAATTACTGCCTTTGTCGTCTTTCTCTTGGTAAAATTTGTTAATCGTATCCTGCGTACAAACAAAAAAGAAGAAGTTAAAGCCAATCCAGAATTAGAAGTATTAGCTGAAATCCGTGACTTGCTTGAAGCACAGAAAAAAGCTTAATGTTCGCTTTTTGACTTAAAACCGTCCGACAACCGTACTTGTTGTTTGGACGGTTTTTTTGTATAGTTATTAAGCTACTAAAATATTGGAGGTCGTCATGGTGATTATTACCGCAGGTATGATTGGCGTTGGTAAAACAACATTAACAAGTTTAATCGCTGAAAATTTTGGCACAAAAGCATTTTATGAACCGGTTGGTGATAATCCGGTTTTGCCACTTTATTATTCTGATCCAAAGCAATACGGTTTTTTATTACAGATTTACTTCTTAAATCGTCGGTTTGATATGATTAAGCAGGCATTAGCAGATGATAATAATGTTTTAGATCGTTCGATTTATGAAGACGCATTATTTACATCTGAGAACCACAAAGATGGTAATATTACAGATGCTGAAATGTCAGTTTATACACAGTTATTAAATAATATGATGTCCGAACTGCAAAAATTACCTAAAAAGTCACCTGATTTGTTAGTTTATGCTGAAACAGATTTTGAGACCATTCTTTATCGTATCAAAAAACGTGGCCGCGATTACGAACAATTCGACAATAATGACGACTTACGTCAATACTATTTCCGCATTTGGTCAGCTTACCGTGAGTGGTTTGACAATTATGATGCCTCACCAAAAATAAAAGTAGATCTCCAGACATACGATTTGGAAATACCAGAAAATCAAACTATTATTTTAAATCAAATTAATGATGCTTTGAAAACAATTCGTTAATAAAAAACACATGGCCATCTGGTCATGTGTTTTTTATATTATTTCACCAAAAACTTCAACGCTGAGCGAATATACCCATCTGTTGTATCCTTTTGATTAGCCAAAACTGTCTGTAATTTAGCGACGTCTTTCGCACTATAACCCAACGATTCCAGTGCTGCCAAAGCATCAGCCAATGCCTGATTATCAGTTGTAGGGACTGTTTCTACCGTCATACCTGCTGATAATGCCAAATCATCTAACTTTCCCTTCAAATCCAACACAATTTGTTGGGCTGTCTTTTTACCCACGCCAGGAAATTGTGTTAAATAAGATGCATCATCGTTGGCCACAGCTGTTACTAATCCTGCAGCATCATCACTTGCTAAGATAGCCAAGGCGCTTTTAGGTCCAATACCAGAAACATTGAGCAGTTTATTAAACAAATATTTTTCGTTTTCGTCTATAAACCCGTATAATGTCATTTCATTTTCACGAACAATTTGTTCAACATAGACGTGAGATTCAACATTTTGTTCAAAGCGATATGGGTTGGCTACGAATAATTTGTAACCAACACCACTGCGATCAGCAATCACTAGATAAGCGGGATAAATATTTGTAATCAAGCCATTAATATATTCATACATCGTGTCTCTCCTTATGTAGACATGTGCTCTTTAAGCCACTGTAACATTATTTGTCGCGCTTAATAAACATCGCATCCCCGAAACTAAAGAAACGATATTGTTCAGCAACAGCATGTTGATAGGCATTTAGAATATTTTCACGACCCGTAAACGCAGCAACCAACATAACCAAAGTTGACTTTGGCAAATGGAAATTAGTAATAAATGCATCAACAGTTGTCCACTTGTACCCTGGCTTAATGAAAATATCTGTCCAGCCTGAATCTGCTTGCAATTTGCCCTCAAATTTTGACCCAATTGTTTCCAAAGTACGAATAGATGTTGTCCCTGTGGCAATAATGCGTCCGCCATTTTCACGTACCTGGTTTAATGTATCCGCTGCATCTTGGCTTAATTGATAGAACTCTGAATGCATTTTGTGGTCTTCTATATTTTCTTCCTCTACTGGTCGGAAAGTGCCTAGCCCCACATGAAGCGTTAATTCAACTGTTTTAACTCCTTTAGCCCGGACTTGATTAAGCAACTCAGGTGTCCAATGTAATCCAGCTGTTGGCGCTGCAGCTGAACCATCAACTTTCGAATAGACCGTTTGATAGCGTTCTTGGTCAGCCAACTTCTCTTTAATATAAGGCGGTAGTGGCATCTCACCTAATTTATCTAATAGCGCCATAAAAATGCCATCATAATGGAATTCGACATATCGACCACCATGTTCTAGCTCGCCGACAACCGTTGCTGTCATGATTGGCTGTGTCACATCATCACCAAACACAATAGTCGAACCAACAGGTGATTTCTTGGCTGGTCGCACCAATGTCTCCCATACATCCCCATGATCTTGGCGTAATAGCAGGACTTCAGCATGTCCACCAGTTTCTGGACGTACACCATGCAATCTTGCTGGCAAAACACGTGAGTTATTCATGACAATGGCATCACCAGGATTCACGTAATCTAAAATGTCGTAAAAATGCTTGTCTTGATAAGCGCCTGTATCAGCATCTAGTACCAGTAAACGTGAAGCATCACGCTGCTTTAAAGGTGTTTGCGCAATTAATGCTTCTGGCAAATCATAATCAAAGTCCGCCAATTGGTAATGTTTCTCATCAGTCATCTTTTATACCTGTATTACCTGACATACCAGTTTGCTTTTCAAATTCAAACCCTGTCAAGTTCACTTTCTCTTTTTCTTTTTCGGATAACACTTTATTATCATTTGGAATATTAAACTGTTTTAGAACAGTCGCATAAGTTAAATCATTTTTATTCAGATAATCAACGAGCAGTGCTAATTCATGACGTTGTGTTGCTGTTGGTTTGTTGATGGTGATTTTCTCATCAAATGCACGCTCAACCAAACGATCATAACGTTTATTCTCAGATTCTATTTGATAGGTTTCTGAAATTGCTGCAATACGTTGTGATAGTAACGGACTAAGCGCCTCAAAACTAATAGGCTGTCCAAATACCCTTGTTTGCATATAGGCTGAGTCAAGTGATAAATTAATCATATTATCACGCTGATATTCTGCTTCATGAATGTGCCCATGAAGTGATAATAATGGGTATGGTAAATCAACAGCGTAGTGACTCAACCAAACTTGCCGACCATCAATCTTGAGTGATTTTGCTGTCTCAACAACTTCAATGACTTGAGCCTCCGGCGCTTTATACGCTGCTTTCAGCTGATCAGTATGATCATGATTACCCTTAAATAATATTTTTTTACCCCGCAGGCGAGCCAGTTGTGCCACAAAATCTTGCTTTTTGCGAAACATCCCCAAATCACCCAAAAAATATACAGTGTCTTCATCAGTCACTGTATCATTCCAAATTTTTTCTAAATAGCGATCCATTTCTGAAATAGTAGGTGCTATTCCCAATAATTTTAATGATTCTACACGTGATTTATCAAAATAAAGAATTTTTTCATGATTGAAATGCGTATCAGAGATAATATAGTCCATTACATTTTCCTTTGGTACGGGATATTGAGATGCGCATAAGCTGCTTCAGTAACAACTCGTCCCCTTGGTGTGCGCTGTAAAAAACCAATTTGTAATAAGTAAGGTTCAACCATGGATTCAAGCGTCTCTGCTTCCTCACCAATATTAGCAGCAAGCGTATTTAAGCCAACCGGACCACCTTGATAGTACGTAATCATTGTATCTAATAATTTATGATCTGTTTCATCTAGACCACGATTATCAACACGCAACTTATCTAAGGCAATATCAACAATTACCCGATCAATGGCTGCTTTCCCTTGGACTTGCGCAAAATCACGCACGCGTTTTAACAGCCGGTTAGCAATTCTTGGTGTTCCGCGTGAACGCAAAGCAATTTCGTAAGCCCCTTCCGGTTTAATGGGCGCCTTAAAGATATCAGATGACCTGACAACGATTTCTTGTAGTTCCTCTGGCGTATAATATGACATCGCACTCATAATCCCAAAACGATCGCGCAATGGCTTAGATAACATACCTGGACGTGTTGTTGCGCCGATGAGAGTAAAAGGTGGCAGAGGAAAATGCACGGCACGCGCTGTCGGTCCTTGTCCAACCATAATGTCTACAAAATAATCCTCCATGGCAGAATACATAATTTCTTCAACGTTTGTTGGTAAGCGATGAATTTCATCAATAAATAAAATATCACCTGGTTCTAATTCATTTAACAACGCCACTAGGTCGCCTGGTTTCTCAATTGCTGGCCCCGAGGTGGTTTTAATATGAACCCCCATCTCGTTAGCAATGATCATAGCCAGCGTAGTCTTCCCTAGCCCTGGTGGTCCAAATAATAAGACATGGTCAAGTGCCTCTTCACGCTGCTTGGCCGCCGAAATATAAACAGACAGTTCCTCTTTCAAGGCAGCTTGCCCAATATACTCACGCAAAAACTGGGGTCTTAGCGACAGTTCATCATGCTGTTCCGCCTCATTGGCGGCAGCATGACGTAACAAGCTATCTACTTCAGTATTTTCATCATACCATTGGTTAAATTGTGGTTCTTGTTGATTTCCCATAGTTACAATTTTATCACGTTTATTCAGGATTCAGCCATTAGCAATTGAACGATTGCGTTAATGCAGGAATTTCCTCATGCTGCCGATTATAAAATGCCACAGAGTACGCTGTATCGGACACTGTTAATACTGCATAAGTGCCACCAATAGCCGTATGTGGCCCCTTTGGCAAACTAATCGAACCTGGATTAATAAATAATTTATCGTCAAACATTGCCACGCCATCGATATGTGTATGGCCAAACAACACAATTTGCGCTTTCGCTTCCTTAGCAAGTTGGTTCATCACGGTTAAATTAGCCCAAGAATCCAACGAACGTACATTATATAAATGCCCGTGTGTCTGAAAAAAAGTCGTGCCCGCAATAGTTGTAACCCGTGCTGCAACAAAATCATCATCGGTATCCATATTACCAATCACAGTTGAGACGCCGTCAAATACACTGTCATTGGCTGATAACTCTGAATCGCCATTATAAAAAACAGCTGCAACATTTGACTGCCAATGATTAAAAATATCAACGAGTATATCTCGATCACCATGCGTATCCGATACAATAAGAAACTTCGTCATTTATCCTATCCTTTCAACCAATCTGGTAGTTGCTGTCCCAAAGACTTGAGCGCCAACCCTCGATGACTAACATGATTTTTTTCTTCAGCAGTCAGTTCAGCAAAAGTTTTATCAAATTGGGGTACAAAGAAAATGGGATCATACCCAAAGCCGTTATTACCACGACGCGCTGTGGTAATTTGTCCATCAACTTGACCATTAGCAACTAACCGACGTCCATGATTATCAATCAACACTAGCACACTATTAAAATGTGCTGTACGATTCTTTTCACCAGATAATTTTGTCAACACTTTATCGATATTTGCTTCATCATCATGATCGCCCGCATAGCGCGCCGAATAAACTCCTGGTTGACCGGCTAAGGCATCAACAGACAAACCAGAATCATCAGCCAAAATATAATCATTGGGTGCCACTTTGGCAATAGTCTGAACTTTTATCGTGGCATTTTCCTCAAAAGTTTTCCCATTCTCGACTATTTCTGGTATGTTACTGTCTAATTCGTTCAATGGGACAACAGTGAGTTCAATATGCAACATTGCCAACATTGCCTTTAGCTCACTAATTTTGTGCGCATTGTTACTGGCTAAAATTAGTCTTGCCATCTTGTTCCTCCAAATATTGTTGCCTATCGTTTTCTACTATATTAAGGTGTCGTACATCTAAAGCGTCTGGTAAATCTAACCAATCGGTCGCTATGATACGAAAATTTGCTGTATTCCCTGTTGTATAGTAAATATCTTTACTATGTGAATGTGCGACACTTGTATATAAATCATGCATAAGCAAGGCTTCTTGAATCACGCGAACGGTCTCACGTCCAGCATCTATTAGAGTAACCTGTGGCCCCATGGCCGATTCAATAAAAGGCGCTAATAAAGGAAAGTGTGTACATCCAAGTATCAACGTATCGACATCTTGGCTCTTCATATGTTCAAGATGCTGACTAACGATATTCCTCGTTGCTGCCTCGTGGTATTTATTCGACTCAACTAACTGAACAAATTCAGGCTCAGCTTGTGACGTTATCTGAACGTCATCACGAAAAGCGTGAATCTCATTATCATAGGCACCAGAATCGACAGTTCCCTGTGTTGCAATAATGCCTATGCGATTATTTTTAGTTGTTTTAGTGGCAGCCCAAGCACCTGGTTGAATAACCCCAATGACAGGAATAGCTAATGTCCTCTGTAACTGAGACAATACGCGTGCTGTTGCAGTATTACAAGCAATAACCAGCAACTTAATATGCTTTTGCTCGACGAGGTAATTTGCCATTTGAAAGGTATAACGCACAACCTCTTCAGTAGGCCGTGGGCCATAAGGCATTCGTGCTGTATCACCAATAAAGATAAATTGTTCGTTGGGTAGTTGTTTCTGAGCTTCTTTGATAACTGTTAGACCACCAACACCAGAATCAACAAAACCGATTGGATTATTTTTATTCATATCTATAATTATGCCTTTAAATGCAAAGAATGCAAGCTTTTAGGCCGTAAAGTTTGGTATAATAAAAGTCTGAAAGGTCAAACAAGTTCATGAATATCAACGATTACGATAAAATTTTACAAACAAATTTTCAAGTTAACAGTTTTGCTCTAACCCTCTTACGTGACGGCTTACTTAAAAATTTACTGCAAGAGGATTATCCACACATTCTCTACTGGGCCGGTAAAGAAATTGCTCGTCAATTCCCAACAGATGCACTTGCCTCAGTTGTAGATTTTTTTAAAAATGCTGGTTTTGGAGATTTAGAAATTGCCTCTCAAGATAGTAAAAATCAACGCTGGTCCCTCACAGGTGATTTAGTACAGCAACGTTTAGCACGCGACAAGACAGCTGACTTCAGTCTCGAGGCAGGATTTTTAGCACAACAACTTGAAGTACAAACAGGCGCCATTGCTGAAGCAACTTTCAAAATCATGAAAAAAAATATCGGTGTCAGCTTTGAAGTCGTCACTGATTTAAATGAAACTGTTGACGTTTCTGATATTAAACAACGCGTTGCCGCTCGCGAATCATTTCTCAAAAAGACGCACGCTAGCGTTGAGCACGCAAAATTAGTTGAACTGCGCGATGATGGTGATATATCGAGGGAACAATCAATTACTGACTCACTACTGGCATTTAAATTCGATGATGTCATATCACCTGCAGAAGAACGAACCAGCTTGAGTGCACTATCTAGTGAAGAAGAAATTGACCCTTTTAACTTTCCAACAAACACCAATAAAGATTCGCAATCACCTTTCTCATAACAAAAAAAGATGTGCCCCAAAAGTGGCACATCTTTTTTATTTAAACGATTTCAAATTTTCAGGTGTTGGCGAAAGATTTTGCCAACGCGTTGAAAGATAGTTATTGTTAATATGGTAATTAACTGGCTGATAACCCTTTGTCAAAAATGGGTTGATTTTTTGATCTGCTGCTACCCAACCATTCCAACCAAGATGAATCGTATCTTGCATGAAATAATTTTGACCCCCATCACGTGAAAAGTCTGCAATATTATTAAAGCCTTGAGAAGTTAACTGTTTTTTAACTTTATCGACACTTTGATAATACATTTCTTTACGCAAACCTGTATAATCGGTCCAACGTTGATTAACTGGTTGGATGATAAATAACACATCTGTATGCTGCTTAGCAAACTCAGCTAATACAGCTTGCAAATCAGAATATTCTTCGGATTCACGATAGTCAAAATTGCGTTGTGAATTTTTTAATCTTTTCAAATTAAGTTTAATACGGTATTTATAAAATGAATTCTTAATTTGAAAATTATTGTTTGTTGTCTCTTGCTCACCTAATTTTGTCGCTTCGCTTAGCAGTGTTGCTGCATCATCCTTATCGGGTAAGCGACCAATAGCGGGCTTGACACGATTTTTCCAATTATTAGATGCTGAGAAATTAGAAAATAATTGATCTTCCCGTAATAACATACGATGCCGAACGCTTAATATATTTTTATCGGCGTTTGATAGTGGTTGGTTATTACTAATTTTTGTTACTAGACGGTTATAAACGGCATTATTTTTGACTTGCTTTTCACGTAGTAAACGATCTGCTATGAAACGGTCAGTGGGTGTAATACGATCAATTCGTTGCAACCAATTAGCCGTTTGTAACGGTGAATAAAATTCAGAAAAAGAAACTTTAGAATTTTTTTTCGTAAACCATTGCTGTGAAATAATAAATACAGCTTGTTTTTTATGCAAACCATTGGGCATTTCTTGCATGCTTAGATAATGCGTTAGTGCTTCTGTGCCAGCTTGTCCTAGTAAAAAAGGTTGATAATTACGATGATATTTTTCAGCAAGCATAGATGGGTGCATCGTATCTAAACGTAGCAACTCACTCGAGCCAAAAAAAGGCACATATCGTTTAGATTTATCATTAAACGCTGCAGTTTTAATCGCTTCACCCTTGAACACATTTTTCGAAAACGAAACAGATGCTTCACGGATATCATTTTGTGTGATGTGATTTAAGGAAAACGGTGCCAAAAAAAGTGCGCCAATTAATACAAACGCAATGATTACCGGTCCAAAAATCCACCATAATCCTCGTTTTTTCATGCGATTTACCCGATTAATGATTCAACTTTAGCAATCACTTTATTGGGCGTGTTCCATTCGTCACGGTTAAACTCTGATACAGGTGCTTGAATATTGAACTTACTTTCAAGATCAAGTAACAACTCAACTGTTGACATTGAGTCAAGCAGACCACTTTCAAAAAAGTCATCGTCCATTTGATCTGAAATATCTTCACCAATAATTGTATTTAAAATTTCAACTACTTCTTCTTTTACTGCCATTGTTATTTCCTCTTTCTTTTAAATACGTTTACTTAAACCATAATTTGTCTAAGAAACCATCGAATATTAAGAAACTTACCATAACAACATTAAATGTAATGAAAATGGCTAGTGCTTCTGTAAATTTGTTGTGCGGTACATTGTGTTTCTTCTTATAACGCAGCCATGCATCATTAATCACTAATCCGACGCCATGGAATAAGCCATAAACAATATAATACCAGTGTAAACCGTGCCAAAATCCCATCACTAACATATTAAAAATGTATGCTAAATTCGAGGTTGTTACACGGCTTTTAATCCATTTTTTCTTCATAATGAGAAAAACAAATCGCATGAAAATATAATCACGGAACCAGAATGACAAAGTCATGTGCCAACGATTCCAGAATTCTTTCAAGTTTTTTGACAAAAATGGCTTATTAAAGTTCATAGGGACTTCAATACCCATAACATAACTTGTTGCAACAGCAAATAATGAATAGCCGGCAAAGTTGAAGAACAAATTCAAACCTGAAGCGTACATCACTGGCACTAACCACCATGTTAAGCCACCGTGTACACTGGCCGATTCAATTGCCAAACTTTTAACCTGAGGTAAAACAAAACTCTGGAAAAAATAGGCCGATATAACAAAATTATACAAAAAGCCGAGGAAGAAATACCAAACAGCCTTTTCTAACATTTTTAGATACTTGTCACGATCTGGTACCGAAGTCACGTCTGCTATAAAACGGCGATATCGGTCAATTGGTCCTGACGAAATAGTTGGCATAAAGAGCATAAAACGTAAAAATAACCAAGGATTAAATTCTTTAATCGAGCCATCACGCGTCTCTAAAATCATACCAACTGAACGAAATGTCAAATACGAAATACCTAGAAAACCTAACAACGTGGCCACATGTGTCCAGTGTGTTGGTGCAGACAGTTTAACCAAGAATAACGGCAATATCGCCAGTAACGTTACGACGTAAAATACGACCGTATTATTGGCTTTCTTTCGATATAGCGTATAGCCCCAGACAAGTAGCCACTGCCATATCATGAACCCAATAATAGCATAGCCTTCATGGTATTTCTTGCCATTGAACATTAGGAAAATAAACGCAAACGACACGATGACTTCATACCAAGCAAAACGCTTGCCAAAGTATAAGCCAATAGCAAGCGGTGCAAGTGCTAGTAGTAAAATCACAAAATATTTTGGATCAGCATAGGGTTGTAAATTAAGCATTGCCATTCACCTCAGCAATCAACCCTTTCAAATCAATCTTACCATTCGGCGTCAATGGCAGACTTTCCCGATACATGAAGCGGCTTGGTACCATATATGGCATCATAATATTTTCCAACTCCGCCTTGATTGCATTGGTTAGTAGAATAGGTTTTTCAAAATCATTATCTTTTGCAACAATAATTGCTAATAATTGTTTTACTTTACCATCGGCATCATACCTAGGGATGGCAACAGCCTGTTCCACCCACTGACTTTGTTGTAATTGCTGAGCAACTTCTTCTAATTCAATTCTGAAGCCATGCAATTTAATTTGAAAATCACTACGGCCCTTATAGTGTAGTAAACCATCCTTATCACGAATAGCTAAGTCACCAGTACGATAGGCTTGTTGGCCGTTAACTGTAGTAAACGCTGCCGCTGTCTTTTCAGGATTATTGAGATAACCCTTTGATACCGATGGCCCAACAATAATAATTTCACCTGGCTCACCATCGGCAACCATCTCGCCATCAGCATCTTGAATAACAATCTCAGTGTCAGCTTTGACATAGCCGATTGGCATCTTGTTGTTGTTAGCGATGACAGCCTGAGTAATTGGTATGCTAGTTACCGCAACAGTGGCTTCAGTAGGGCCATAAGTATTATAGATATGCGCATCGGGAAAACGTGCTAGCAGTTTCTCAGCAGTTGTTTTGGTCAATACCTCACCACAGAAGAAGAAAGCGCTTAAATTGGGATGTACTGATTGCTTAAATTCTGGATCTAATAACGCAACGTCGGCAAAAGATGGTGTTGAGACCCACTTATGCAAATTCAACGTTGGCAATGTCTTAAATAGTGATTTAAAATCATCAGCCGTTTGTTTAGGCAAAGCTTTTAATGTCCCATGCGACAATAAAGCCGGCACCCAATCCATAACCGATAAGTCAAAAGAATATGGCGGTTGTGACAAGACATTGCTACCAGATTCCCAAGCGAAGTCATCCCCCAACATCCAATTTGAAAAACTCAACAAATTATCATGTGAAATCTGAACGCCTTTCGGCTTACCAGTTGTCCCAGAAGTGAAAATAATATAGAAATTGTCATCGCCACTAACTGGCTGACTCAATGTAAACGATGTTTTGGCTTCAAAAATTGCGCGCAATGCTTCTTTTTTAACTACCGGCACCTTAGTAACTGTAATAGGCAAATCATCTACCGCAATTATCAAAGCTGGTTGCCCAATCTCTATAATATCTGTCAAACGCTCTTCAGCTGAGTTAACATCAACTGGCACATAGGCGTGTCCTGACTTCACACTAGCCAAAAAACTAGCTATCATATCAAATTGTTGACCGCCATAAATCATAATCGGCGCCTTTTCAGCAATATCTTGCGTCTCAATAAATGCTGCTAAAGCATCAGAGGCATCTTTCAGTTGTGCATAAGTGTGTTGTACACCTAATTCATCATAAGCAATTGTATCCCCCTGTGTTTCAGCGAAACTATCAATTGTTTCAATGACATTTTTAATCATCATATTATTTTCCTAAATTAAAATTCGTTATAAATAAACTTACCGCCACCTACACCTGAATAACTATAAAGGTACACAAGCGTTAGAATGACAATAAAATAGAACAGCGTCCGTGCAATAAAATTGACAACCGGACGTTGAAAAAATTGTTTAATCATTTCAGGTTACCCCCGTATCTGTGATTTCATGTATAATCAACATAGTACATATTTGGAACTACTATAAAACACAATTGAATTAATTATAGCACAAACATGCTCGTTTTGTAGCAAATTATTACAATACAGATTACATCATTCGGAGATATGCCATGCTTAAAACGCTTGTTAATCAATCACAACGTTGGGATAATATTGTCTATCAGCATGCAACCATGCAGGCAGTCAAGACCGCGTTACAGCAACTTAGACCTATATTAGTAATTGATGTCTATGCGCATCTTCTATTTCGATTAATCTTTGCCCCTGATAACTTTATCGGTCGCATGGTCGACAACTATCCGCCAATAACAAAGGTTATATCTAACCACATGCGTATTGGGTTAACCTTCTTAGATGCTGCCATCGTGATGATTTTTGTTATTGCACTCACACAACACTACCTCACAACCAAAGGTATTACAAATACCAGTTTGCCCATCTTAACGAATTTTATTGCCATTTATTTATTATTAGTCGGTAAAAATCAGATTCCTACATATAATACAACGCAATACTTACTCATGAGTGTTACTGTCTTATTTAGTGTCACAACCTATTGCTGGTTTCAAAAAAAATGGGTCAATCCTGATACGTCACCTTATGCCTATCGCTATTTAGTCTGGGCCGTCTTAATTATCTTAATGAGTTGGTTATTGCGGCAATTAATTGCCATCCCACATTTTCAAACTACCATATCTGTCCTGCTGTCTAAAACATTTTTCACCACCTTCTGGGGTTTGCTCGCTGTTTCAATTCTTTCACCCTTGCTGTTCGTTTTTGGCTTTGCACTGCCTTCAGAACTGACTGATGATCAAACAACCTTAAATACTGTTATCGCTAATTTAGATGCCGTCCTAAGCACAGGTCATAAAGTCTTACCGTATCCCGAAAATCTATACAGTACTTACGGTGCTTTCACTCTATTTGGTGGCATTGGTAATACTTTAGCCATTAGTTTATTGCTGTTATTCGCTACCTCAAGGAAGCACCAAAAATTAGGCCTCATCACTTGGTTCCCTAGTCTGTTTGATGATAACACTTTGTTACTCGCTGGCGTTCCGCTATTTCTTAGGCCACTCATGTTAGTGCCTATGCTTTTGGTTTCAGTTATTAGTCAACTCATTGGGTATGTTGCTATCGCCACCCATTTCATTCAACCCGTTGTTTACCCAACACCAATGAATATTCCTAATCTACTGTTACCAACAATTGCCAGTACAACGCCAATACGTTCAACGTTAGTTACCGTTGCCGTCTTCATATTAAGTATCGTTATCTACCGCCCATTTGTTCATCGCTTGACCGAGGGGGGTTCTTATGAGAAATAAGTTCATTTTAACTGTTAGTCTGATGCTTATAATTGCATTAGGCTTTTATGGCCAACATTGGGTTGCAAAAACAACAACTAGCCAAGCCAAAATACAGAATTCCCGAATGGTGCCCACGATTTTTGTTCCAGGTTCCGAGGCCACGATTAACCGATTTGATGATTTATTTGCCACCATCAATGCCAAGGGTGCGCCGCATAGTGTCCTCAAAGTTCAGGTCAGCACTAGTGGCCAATTAACTTTTCTAGGTAGTATTAATGCCAATGACCGACAGCCTTTTATTGTTATTGGTTTTGAAGATAATCAAGATGGTTATGACCACATTAAAAAGCAAGCATCATGGTTAGCTAAAGCACTAGACACCCTGCAAGATCGCTATCATTTTCAAACATTCTCTGCAGTTGGGCATTCTAATGGTGGTCTTGATTGGACTATTTATTTAGAAAAATACCATGCTGACGATGATTTTAATATTCCAATACTCATGACGCTCGGTACACCTTTTAATTTCTCAGAATCTTCCTTACAACGCCGAACTGAAATGCTTAATGATCTCATTAGTGGCAACAATCAGCTACCCAAAGATTTAACCATGTATTCTGTTGCTGGCACTGAAGATTATACTGATGACGGTATCGTACCAGTTCAAAGTGTGATTGCGGGTAAATATATTTATCAAAAAGCTGTTAAATCATATACTCAAATTACTGTTTCCGGCGACAATGCTCAGCATTCAAGCCTGCCAGAAAATCCTGAAGTTGTTAGCTTAATTGAATCAAATATTCTCAAGCCATTAGCACGTTCTGATAGAAAACAGTAAAAAAACCTTGATAACAAGCGTTATCAAGGTTTTTATGCGTCACCACGTTTTTTGTTAGCCTTACGCACTGCACGCATTTCTTCACGTTGAGAAATACGTCGATCCATTTGGTTCTTACGTTGAATAGCTGATTTAATTCGTCGCTTATAACCTGGTTTAACAATTTTCTTTTTCTTTTTAACCATGCCAACCATTGTTGGGTCAAGCTTTTTAGTCGTTGCCACACGCTGTTTACGTGCACGACGATCTTTAACATCAATAATTTGATTATCTTTAATTTGTTTTGCTTTAAAATCAATTCCCAATGATTCAAGCTCTACTACTTCATCTTCTTCATCTGGTCCATACAAGGTAATTGCCAATCCTGGCATACCATTGCGCCCTGTACGACCAACACGGTGAACAAAGAATTCAAGTTCACCAGGTATATCATCATTAATCACATGCGATACACCTTCAATATCAATACCTCGAGCTGCTAAATCAGTTGCCACAACATATTGATAATCTAAGTTTTGAATCGCTTTCATGACACGTCGACGTTCTCTTGGCTCAATATCCCCATGAATCTCAGCGACTTTTAAGCCTTTACTACGTAAATTGCTAGCTATCTCTTTCGCGCGATCCTTTGTGTTGGCAAAAACAAGTGCTAAATAGGGATTGCTAATACTTAGGATCTGATAAATGACATCATTTTTATCTTTTGATTTTGTAGCTAGCAACCAGTTGTCGATTGTTTCGGCAATAACAGTTGAAACAGGAATTGCTTCGAATTTAGGATTATCCAAATATTTTTTTAAGAACGGCTTGAGTTTTTCTGGCATGGTTGCACTGAAAACTAGCGTTTGCAATTTTTCTGGCATAGCACCTGCAATATAGTCCACTTCATTTAAGAAACCCATATCCAATGTCATGTCCGCTTCATCAACAACTAATGTTTTAACTGCATGCAATTTTAGCGCACCAGAAGAAACTAAATCTTTTATACGCCCTGGTGTCCCAATAATAATCTGTGGTTGATTATTTTCCAGTTGTTTAACTTGTCGTAGCTTATCTGTGCCACCAACAAATTCCGAAATTGTTACCTCGTAAGGCAACTTATCAGCAAACTGCTTCGCCGCTTTTGTAATTTGTGCAGCAAGTTCACGCGAAGGTGTTGTAATTACCGCTTGTACGTAATTCTTTCCTTGCTCCAACTGATTAATAATTGGAATCAAAAAAGTATGCGTCTTACCTGAACCTGTTTGCGACTGGCCAACAACATCGTGCCCTTGTAAAACGGCCGGGATTAATTTAGCCTGAACTGCAGTTGGTTGTATAAAACCAATAGCTGTTAGTGCTGAAATAATGTCTGATTTTAAATTAAATTGTCCAAATTGGTTTGCTTTTTCTGCCATTAATTTCCTCTGCTTTCAATACATATCATGTTATTTACTTTTATCTGTCATGTGATTTTCTGCCATTAATTTCCCATCAACCATGTCGACTAGGCGCGTAATATCGTTTGTCGTTTGTGCCCATGCACCTGAGGCCATTGCATGCCCACCACCTTCAAATTGGTTAGCAATTTTATTAATCACAATTGTTCGTGAACGTAATCTTACTCGGTAATTACCCTCATCTTGCTCCTCGAAAATCGCCCAGGCTTTCACCTGATCAATTTTTGACGGCAACGACACAACAAAAGCCGTTCCAGCGTCACGTAAGTTATATGAAGCAATTAGTTCATTCGTTAAAATGATATAAGCAAACCCTGATGGTAGAATCGTCAAATTTTGCAGTACATAGCCTGATAACTTGGCAGCATTCTCTGTCATAGTTGTCATATTGTAAAGAACAGCCTCATAATCAAAATCATAATTAAAAAGCTCTGATACAACACGGAATGTTTCTTTATCCATGCTATACATAAAGCGGCCAGTGTCACCTACAATACCTGTATAAAGTAGTCGTGCGGCTTTGGCATTCATAACCAAGCCTTGATCTTTCAACACTTCGTAAAATTCGTAAATCATGGTACTCGTTGCCGAATGACCTTCTTTTACCCATTGCCAATCGCCATAAGGTTCGTCATTTGGATGGTGGTCAATTTTAATTGTTTCTAAACCATTAGGCCACCGTTGATCATCAATTCGAGGTGCATTTGCTGTATCAACCATGATTACTAACGCATTGTTATATGCCTTATCAGGTATGTCATCCATAAATATTTCATCCTGTGACATCCATGACAAGCCTGCTACGGCCTTACCAACTGCATAAATTTTCTTTTTCGGAAAACTAGCTTGTAAAATAGCCTTTAATCCTAATTGTGAGCCATACGCATCAGGATCTGGTCGTTGATGCCGATGAATAATAATCGTATCATATCGTTTAATTTGTGTTAAAATTTCTTCTTCAATTCGTGCCATTAATTCGTCTTTCTGAATCGTAATCATTTATCTGCTTCATTACGCCTTCAATAAGTATACCATGTTTAAAACAATGTCATTTCTTCAAATGTACTCGATTGTAAGTTACTAATAGACAAGCCCAGCAACCTTACTGAAAAAGGTGTTTGAATAACTTCCTCAAACACACTCTGAGCCGTTTGTGTTATGAGTGTTTCAGATAATGGCCATGGTGTTTCTCTAGTGATTGCACGCGTAATTGTATTAAATGCATCATCTCTTATTTTGATATTTAATGTACGTCCAGTTAATTGTTTTACTTTTAAAGCGGCTATCATCTCATTGGCTAGTTGCTTAAAGGCTTTATGGACATCAATTTCATTGTGGATAAAATACCTAAAAGTAGCTTCTTTTCCCACTGACTGTTGCTGACGTTGCCACTGCACTTCCCCAAAATGCACGCCTCGTGTTTGCCAGTATAAGTTCTCACCCATCTTACCAAACAATCCTCTCAGTGTTTCTTTAGGTAATTGACGTAATTGTAACCCATTTTCAACTTTTAACGCTGAAAATTTTGCTTTTGTCTTCGCACCTACCCCACGAAAGTCGCCTATCGGTAATTCAGCTAAAAAAGACAACATGTTATCGTGTGTAATAACCGTGACACCATTTGGTTTGTTAAACTCGGATCCTAGCTTAGCAAGTAACTTATTGTGTGAAATACCTATTGAACTGGTCAAACCCGTTTCTTTTAAAATTTGATGTCTAATTTGTGCGGCTATACTCGCCCCAGACAAGTGTGAATCTGTCATATCTAAATAAGCCTCATCAAGTGCAACGGGTTCAATTTTTTCGGTAAACGTGTGAAAAATGTGATGAATCGTTTTTGATACTTGCCTATATTTTTTGAAATTTGGCGATAAAAAGACGCCTTCTGGCGCTAACTGCCGTGCTTCAACTGCACTCATGGCAGAGTGCACACCTAGCGCTCGTGCAACATAATTAGCCGTCGCGACCACACCACGTCCACCTGTTTCTGCAGGATCACGCGAAATTATTAGTGGCCGATTGCGCAGCTCAGGATTATCCCGCATCTCTACTTGCGCATAAAAAGCATCAATGTCAACGTGTAATATTTTCCTTAAATCAGTTGTTATTAAGAATTCTGCCATATCAACATTATAACATCAATAAGCGAACATAAGTTCGTTTTTCAGCAGTCAGCACAAAAAAATCCCTCTGACCGAAGAGGGCAATGGTCAGAGGGAAGATAGCTCTCGCTATCATTAAAATCAATCAGTAATTGGGGGGCTGATTGAAACATTACTAGGGGAGTAATGAAACTCAAATATTATTCGAGTATGTAACTATTATATACCCTCAGAGATTGGTATCCATATCAATAGCTTTGCTATTGTGTTACGCAAATATTACACAGACAACCGCTATACTTGAGCTGTAGTGGCATAAAAATTGTAGTAAAAAAGCACCTGCAATGGGTGCCTTTTTAGGATTATACGTCGCGACGACGTTCCTTGATACGAGCGGCTTTACCTTGCAAAGCACGCAAGTAGTACAACTTAGCACGGCGAACCGCACCAAAGCGTACAACTTCAATCTTTTCAACACGAGGTGAATGTAATGGGAAAGTACGTTCCACACCTACACCTGATGAAATCTTACGAACAGTATATGTTGCTTGAATACCTGAACCCTTACGCTTGATGACAACGCCTTCAAACAATTGGATACGTTCACGTGAACCTTCGACAATCTTGGCATAAACCTTAACTGTATCACCGGCACGGAACTCAGGAATATCAGAACGCAATTGTGCTGATGTCACATTCTCTAAAATAGTATTTTGACGCATTGGTCATTCTCCTAGTCGACAATCTTACACTTGCCCTTAGGCTTGACGCACAGCGGATTATCGTTAATATTGCCATTACGGCTTTTTTAATTATATCAAATAAATTATTACTTGTCCAGAATTACTTTGCAAAGCGCATCAAATCTTCCGAAATAACATCAATTTTAGCTTGTGATGTCGCTTGACTATCGGATTCAACACCAATGTAGAATTTCAATTTTGGTTCAGTACCTGAAGGACGCACAGCCACCCAAGAACCATCTGCTAACCAATATTTCAAGACATTAGCTTTTGGCTGTGGTAATGTTTTTTGTTGACCGTCTGCTGATGTTTCAGTTGCCGTTGAAAAATCTTGTACACGATTGACTGCCACACCACCAATTGTCTTCGGCTGTTCATTACGGAACTTACTGATAATGGCTGACATTTCATCATTACCATGTATCCCTGGAAAGTCTAGGCTAATTGTCTTTTCTTCAAAGTAACCAAACTTTTCAAATAACTCTTGTAGGCCGTCGGCGAACGTCTTGCCTTGTGACTTATAATATGCTGCTACTTCAGCAAATAACACAAGAGCTTGAATAGCATCTTTGTCATGGGCAAATGGCTTAACCAGGTAACCAAAACTCTCTTCAAAGCCAAATAAGAATTGATGTGATTTAGTTGCTTCATACTCATCAATCGTTGCAGCAATGTACTTGAACCCTGTCAAGACGTCTGCTGTTGTTACCCCAAAACTAGCCGCTATCTTTGAAGCAAAACGTGAAGAAACAATTGAAGTCACAATAGCACCATTTTCTGGTAATGTATTTGTTTCTTTCTTTGCCGTCAAAAAATAATTCACAAGCACAGCCGCAATTTGGTTCCCTGTTAAGACTTGGAATGTGTCATCAGCTAATTTGACAGCTGCTCCCATACGATCTGCATCGGGATCAGTCGCCACAACCGCATCAGCCCCTTCACGCTTAGCATAATCAATAGCCATAACTAAGGCTGCTGCATCTTCTGGGTTTGGCTTCTTAACTGTTGGGAAATCTCCGTCAATCACCGCTTGCTCTTTTACAATGGTATAGTTTGTAAAACCAGCTTGTTGTAGTGCTTTTTCACCAATATACTGTCCTGTGCCATGTAGCGGTGAATAAACAAATTTCAACGAAGCCCCTTCCTTAGCAACCAACTCTGGGTTAACCGTTACTGTGGCAACGTTAGCTAAATACTTATCATCAATTTCTGAATCAATAACTTGCACATGCGCATTTGATTCATCTAAAGCGATCGTAAAGACATCTTGTATATTTTCAAGTTCTGAAACAACCGCCTCAACAGCTTCTGGCACCATTTGTCCACCATCCGCTCCGTATACTTTATAGCCATTATATTCTTTAGGATTGTGCGATGCTGTAATCATAATGCCCGCAAATGTGCCAAGTTCGCGTACAGCAAAAGACAACTCCGGTGTTGGTCGTAAACTGCTAAACAAATAGGCTTTAATACCATGTGCAGATAAAACCTGCGCTGCATCTGAAGCAAATTCTGGTGAAAAGTGTCGCGAATCAAAACTGATAACAACACCACTAGTCTTTTCAGCATTGCCCTGGGCGTCAATATAACGCGCTAATGCCTCAGTGACTTGACGAACTGTATAAATATTCATACGATTTGTGCCGGCACCCAAAACACCACGCATGCCAGCTGTACCAAAACTCAAATTCTGGTAGAACGCATCTTCTTGCTCTTCAGGTGTATAGTGCGCCAAATCCTTGGCCAAATATTCTGGCAAAACTGCTGCTTCCCATTTTGCTAATTGTTCTTGATAGCTCATGATTTTCTCCTATGTGTATTCTAGCTTTATTATAACAAAGTTTGATTATTTCCGAACAAACAAGTTAACGATTGCTTGTCTAAATTTTGGGACTCTTAAAGCCACGATAAAGACGATCGCTATACCTACAACGATAATTAACAGCATATCTGACGGTATATCTAGGTGTCCAATGAAGTATCCTGCAGAAACAATGACTGCAGACCACAATACACTCGCAAAAGCCGCCATACGAATATAGCTCACAAACGGCAGTCCTAATCTTCTTGCTAATAGCGGTACAACAACACGAATGAAAGGTAAAAAGCGTCCTAAAACAACAAATAATAGCCAACGCTTTGGATGAAAATTAGCAGCTAATTTATCTAACATTTCTCCCTGTAGGTGTCGCTTTAAAAACGGAATTTTACTAATCTGTTTCATCAAAAAGGCACCAAACCAATAATTGACGGCATCGCCCAAAAAAGAAGCCAGTGAAAAAATAGCAATATAAGCCATTAATTCGCCGAAATTATGATGTGTTCCTGCAAGTCCACCAGCAGTGGTTAATATTGTGTCCCCTGGTATAAAACCAGTCACAATACCTGCTGTCTCAATAAAAATAAGCAAAAAAAGAATCACGAGCTTAGTCATTGAAAACGGATTATCCGCTGAAAGAATATCTGTTAAAAAGTGAGGTAAATTAGAAGCAAGTATGAGCATAACGTTATCCTTTATTTGCCTCTATTATACCAAAAAAGCGCCGAGGCGCTTTTCTTGACGTCTTTACTTTGTAGCGAAAATTTCAACACCATTTTCTGTTACAGTAAATTGTTTTGTTTCAAAATTAGCATCCAACACAGCTGTTGTCTTACCATCTGCAGACGTACGTGTGATTGTCAATTCGTTTTCACCATCATTAATCACATCGATTGTACCATCTAAATCAAACGCTGAGCTTGTATTACGGAAACGTAGCAAGTTAAACAAGTTTGAAACAACCGGACGCTTTGTTGTTTCAGCAATTTCAGCCAAATCATAATAATGACGGTTAATGTTACGGCCTTCTTTTGAGCTTTCTAGTAACTCAATATCATTTTCACCCGCAAGCAAACCAACATAATAAATTTGTGGAATACCTGGTGCAAAAATTTGAGCTGCACGTGCTAGCAAGTAAGCAGCGTCATCGTTTCCTAATGCTGAGTAATAAGTCGTGTTAATTTGGTAAATGTCTAAGTTGTTATAAGCTGCTGATGAGAAAATCTTCTTAACGTTGGCACCAACTTTGTACATTTCTTCAGTTGTAAAGTCAGTTTCTTCTTGTGTCAACAAGTCCTTAGCATCAACAACACCAATACCATCGTGTGTATCCAAGGTTGTAAACTGCTTCATTGGGCTTTGACGTAACCAATCAGCTAAACGATTTGTCTTTCCTGAGTACAATGAATACAACGTGATTAATGGCAAAGCAAAGTCATATGAATACATGTCATGTTCAGTAATCTTACGGACAATCTTGTAGTGTTCATGGATTTCTGGCAACACTTCTGATCCTTCCGCTGCCAGGATTTCACGAACTTCATCTAAGATGTTCCAAATTTCCGGTTCAACGAAGAAATCATTTGTGTCCAACTTTTTAATCGCATAAGCAAAGGCATCCAAACGAATAACAGATGCACCATGATGTGCCAAATTAACCAATGAGTCTTTGATGAACTTTTTAGTTACTTCTTTAGTGACATCCAAATCCATTTGTTGGTCACCGAAAGTGTTCCATACTTGATCGGTTGTACCATCAGCAAATGTTACGGGTGCAAATGGTGCCTTATCCTTACGCTTGTAAATCAAATCAATATCAGCTTCAGTAGGACGGTTTTCAGGCCAAAATTCAGAATACTTCAAGAACATGTCATAATATTCTGATGCTTCTTTCTTTTCTAAGAAGTCTTGGAAATACTTTGATTGTGGTGAAATATGATTCAACATGAAATCAAACATCAAGTAATATTTTTCTGCTAACTTATCGATATCTGACCAGTCACCAAACTTTGGGTCGACTGTTTCGTATTCTTCAGGGGCGAATCCGCGATCACCTGTTGAAGGGAAAAATGGCAACACATGGACACCACCAACAACACCATCAAGTTCATTTGACAAAACTTGATTTAATTCTTTTAAATTCTTTCCAAGTGAGTCAGCATATGTAATTAGCATTGCTTCATTGGTAAGCTTTTTCATGTTTTTTGTTCTCCTTTTAAAAACACAGTTGTAAACTTTATAAACTTAGACTATTTATATTGCGCCGTCTAGCAGCGCAGGTGCTCTGTCATTATGCCAAGCGCTTACGATTAGTGAAAAAAGTAATCACCGCAATAATTAATAGAATGACACCGAGCAGCGGAATTGTCGTATATGCCGCCGCTGCAACATTACTTGTATGATTGCCCATAATGCCGGCCAAAAATGAAATAATAAACGGTTCAACGAAGACACCAACGTTAAAACCAATCAAAATAATTGATGTCACAAATGGTTGTTTCTTAAGTGGTGCTAGATTAGGTAATTGACTAAAAATAAATGGTGAAATCAATTGCATTGGGAAGCCAATGAGCAGTACACCAATCGTTAACATAACAAAATTATGGTTTGAAAAAGCGACTAGGTAATTGGAAATGGCCATCAAAATCAAGCCCACTTGTAATGTAAAACGTCCAAACAGTTTTTGGATTGTGCCATATACTATGCCACCGACCATTGCAGCCACCAACATGAAGGACAAAATTGTTGACACAACCATACCATTTACGCCTAGACTCTGTGCCATGAACGGAAAGCTAAGTTGAATAGCCATGTAATCAATAACTAAGAAAGCTGCAAATAAAGTTAATATCCAAACAACTGGACTAATTTTTTTCGGTCCTTCTAGACTTTTTTTAGCAGCTTTTCCTTGCTTTTCTTCTGCCTCTGCCAACATTTCTGTCGTATCTGGTACACGAACGTAGAATAAGTATAAGATTGGGAAAGCCAAAAGATAAACTAAGAACGTTGTATGCCAGCCAAAATTCAACAATAAGCCTGCAACAAAAGTTAATACAGCTTGTCCAATTTGTTCCACGGCGGCACGCCAACCTAACATCGTGGCACGTGTTTGCCCTTGATACATCACGGCAATCATTGAGACTGCTAGTGAATTAAAAATACCAAAGCCAGCGCCCAATACCATTCTAGAAACTAAAATTGCTGCATACGATGAGACGAAAAATGGCACGATACCAGCAAAGCCGACAAGTAACATACCGAGTATAATTGTCTTTTTGTCGCCTAGTTTAGCAGCAATGAACGAACTTAACAGTACAAAGACTGTGACAACGATTGAGGGTGTTGTTGCAAGCGCCTGTACTTCTGTCGCCGAAACACCTAATGATTTAGTCATCTGTGGTAGTGCCCCGTTAATGGCATACGCACTAGTTAACATGAATGAAATACCTAAGAAAGCAACTTTAGTAATCCATTTATCTTGACTCTTCATGATTCTCTCCTTCAGTTCTCGTTAAAATAGAACCGGTTCCTTTTTGTATTAAAATTTCTTTGTGCAAGTCAACACAAATAATTGTAACCGCTTGCACCTCAATTGTCAAACGTTTTCCACTATGAAAATAGTAATGTTAATTTACATGAATTTTCATAAGTTTTTCAAATCATATAAAAACTGTCTATAGCAACTATTTATGAGAAAAAAACAAGATAAAATAAAGCTTATTAAATTTAACAAAAAAAGCAAATTCTAAGAATTTGCTTTTACGCTGGTTGTTGCCTCATTGACAGATGGCAAACTACTAATGTAGTCATAAGCTGCCTGTCCAGCAATACCACCATCGCCAACTGCTGTTGTAATCTGACGTAATGTCTTTGCACGAACATCACCAACAGCAAAGACACCCGGAATGGTCGTTTCCATTTTTTCGTTGGTTAGAATCCAGCCTTCGCTGTCTGTAATATTGAGATTTTCAAACCCTTGTGTGTTTGCCATCAAGCCAACATATATAAAGATACCGCTGGCATCAATGTGCGACACTTCTTGTGTTTGGTTATTAATAACATCTACACCAGTTACCTTTTCATCGTCCCCAGTGATTTTCAGTACTTCTGTATGCCACCGAAATGCCATTTTTTCATTATCAAAGGCACGATCCTGAATAATTTGCTGTGCACGTAACTTATCACGGCGATGCAATACAGTAACTGATTTGGCTAAATTAGTAAGATAGAGACCCTCTTCAATAGCTGAATCACCACCACCGATAACTAATACATCCTCATCCCGGAAAAAGGCCCCATCACAAACGGCACAATAACTCACACCACGTCCTTGGTATTGTTCTTCGCCATCAACTCCTAAATGAATATGTTCTGAACCTGTGGCAATAATAATTGCTTTCGTCACATAGTCGCCCATATCTGTATGAACAATCCTGTCTTGCCCTTGCAATTCAACACTTTCCACACTACCAAAGCCATATTCAGCGCCAAATTGAGTAGAAGACGCATACATTTTTTCAGCTAAATCCGGTCCAAGAATTGTATCAAATCCGGGATAATTTTCAACGTCAGCAGTGTTATTCATTTGGCCACCATAAATACCACGGTCTAACATCAGCACAGACAAATTAGCCCGTGACGCATACGTCGCCGCTGTCATTCCCGCTGGTCCAGCACCCACTATGATAACATCATATCGTTTTAAATCTGCCATTTGACACGCCTCACTTTACTTACCTTTTATCAGTATAATTTTACACAAAACAACTGTCTTTGTCTAATCAAATGTCTACACTGACAATGGTATCGACTTATAATTTTGCAGCTAATTCCTTAATATAAGCACGCAACTGATCACGTGTCTGTGGATGCTTCAAACCAAATTCAATATTAGTTTCTAAGAAACCAATCTTAGATCCGATGTCATACCGGCTACCTTTAAATTCATGTGCATAAACGTGTTGACGATTGTTCAAAGAATCAATCGCATCAGTCAATTGGATTTCATTACCTTTACCAGGTTTCGTATTTTCTAATTCTTCAAAAATTTCTGGTGTCAACAAGTAGCGACCAATAATCGCCAAATCAGATGGTGCATCTTCTGGCTTAGGCTTCTCCACAAATGTCTTAACACGGTATAAACCATCAGAAGCTTCAGCAGCTGGATCAATTACCCCGTACTCAGAAACTTGATCATGTGGTACCTTCATAACCGCTAGCGTTGATTCGCCAGTTTCTTCATAACGTTCTATTAGTTGCTTTGTGAGTGGTACTTCATCCTGCATTAAGTCATCACCTAGTAACACGACAAATGGCTCGTCGCCGATAAAAGCTTTTGCAGTCAAAACAGCATCGCCTAACCCATTCGGATGTGACTGACGAATAAAATACATGTTAATATCGGTAGTTTCTTGAACAATCTTTAATAGTTCATCTTTGCCTTTTTCACGCAGATTATTCTCTAGTTCAGGATTAGAATCAAAATGATCTTCAATTGAGCGCTTTGACTTACCATCAACAATCACAATATCTTCAATTCCTGAGGCGATGGCTTCACGCACAATATATTCAATTGTTGGCGTATCAACAATTGGGAGCATCTCTTTGGCAAGTGCCTTTGTTGCTGGCAGGAAACGTGTGCCTAATCCTGCGGCTGGAATAACTGCTTTACGTACTGGTTTCATGATAGTTTACTCTCTTTCTTAACACTTCATCATAGTTACAACGCGTCTTCAGATTTCAAAGGCCGTGACATCAAATCATTAATGGCTTCAGATAACGGTTTATTGTCATACAAAACCTGATAAATTGCTTTGGTAATCGGCATGTCCACATGGTACTGTTGTGAAAAATCATATACTGCTTTCGTTGTGTTGACACCCTCAATTACCATGCCCATGTCATCAGACACTTGCTTTAAGCTTTTTCCCTGACCTAATCCTAAGCCAGCACGATAGTTACGAGAATTTGGTGACATGCCCGTCACAATTAAATCACCGATACCGGCTAGTTCATACAATGTTTTTTCTTGTGCCCCCATTGCTAGGCCCAACTGACGCATCTCAACTAAACTTCTAGTCAAAAGCGCAGCTTGTGCATTTGCACCGTAACCTAAACCAACTAAAGCACCTGATCCTATAGCAACAATATTTTTTAATGCAGCAAACAATTCGGAACCAAGTAAGTCATGATTGGTATAAGCTCTAAACGTTTTGTTTGACAACACGCGCTGTAGCAGCTTAGTTGCATTTTCATCACTTCCACCAATAGAAACTGCTGTCAAATCATGTTTTATAACATCTTCTGCATGTGATGGGCCAGATACAACGACTAATGCATAACGGTAGGTTTCCGGTATTTCTTCCGATAACATCTCAGAAATGCGTTTATAAGTGCCCTGCTCAAGTCCTTTTGTCGCATGTGCCAAAATAACCTGGTGATTTAACTGTGCCAGTGTATCAGCTAACTGTTTAGCAACCTCCCGTACAGCCTTAGTTGGAACAACACATAACACAATATCACTATCTTTTACGGCAAGTGCCATATCATCAGTAGCAAACAACTGCTCTGAGAGCGTTGCATCTGGTAAATATTTTGTATTTGTTTTGTTGTGATTAATTTCTGCTGCTTGATCAGAGTGGTGCGTCCATAAGCGAACATCATGACCATTTTCAGCAGCAGTATTGGCTAGTGCTGTCCCCCATGAGCCAGCGCCCAGCACAGCAATTTTAGTCATTTTTGTTCTCCAAGTCTTTCTTTTCGTTTTTAATCATTTCGGCAGACATTCGCTCTTCCAATGTCTTTAGCGCGTCAATACCCATATTAGCCGTACGGAACTTAACCGCAGCGGCATCAATCACGCTGGCTGTATTTCGCCCCGGTGTGACCGGTACGACCATACGCTTAATTTTGACACCCAAAATTTCTAATGTGTCGTTATCATTCCCTAGTCGGTCAAAATTAGCTTCACCAATCTTACCATTTGATAAATGAATGTTTAAGGCAATCGTTGCGTGTGATCGTACTGAAACGGCACCATATACTTGTTGAACATCAATAATACCAACACCACGTACTTCCATCATATTGCGTAACACACCATTAGGCTCACCAATTAAACGCTCTTCATCTTCTTGATAAATATCAACGCGATCATCAGCGACCAAACGTGCTTTATCTTGTTGTATGAGTTCTAGCGCTGCTTCAGTTTTTCCTATACCCGCATCGCCAGTAATCAAAACACCTAATCCGTGGACATCTATCAGCACACCGTGAACGTTTTCACGTGGTGCTAGTTGTCCACCAAGATAATATGTCATATTAGATAGAATTCGTGATGAAGTCAACGTTGAGGTTAATATAGGAATTTTTGCTTCATCAGCCGCTTGTTTGAGTTCATCACTGATTGGCAAACCGGTAGAAACGACAAATGCTGGTGTCGCAGCATCAGCCATACGTCGATAAACCATCAACAATTCTTCATGCCCCATACGTTCAGAAAACGATGTTTCAGTAATACCCAATAATTGCACACGTTCAGGAGCATAATAATTAAAATAACCTGTCATTTCCAAGCCAGGTCGTGAAATATCTGATGTTGTAATTGGCCGTTCTAAATATTGATTGCCAGCGACAATTTCTAACCGTGTATTGTCCACTAACTGTTTTACTGTAACTGAATTTTGTGCCATGCTGTTATCTTCCTGAATCCATATACACATCAGTTGTTAAAATAGTATTCACAACTGATAAAATAATTGCTGTTAAAATCGCCCATCCAAAACTTGCAAAATCGAATCCACCAACCAAGTCGGCAGTCAATTCAAGCATTACGGCATTAATAATTATTGTGAATAAGCCAAATGTAAGAATCGTTAGCGGTAAGGTAAGCAGCACTAAGATCGGCTTAATAATGGTGTTTAATATTGCTAACACTAATGCCGCCCCGAGTGCAGTTAACCAATTATCAACTCTAAATCCGTTTGGAAATAACGCGCCGATAACTAAGAAGACCAACATTGTTGTTGCTAATCGTGCAAGAAAACGCATTGAAGCCTCCCTTCATTGACTAGTGTAAGCGCTTAACGCATTGTTGCAATGCACTTATTCACTCGTGCCAGTAGTTTCATTATACCAAAAAGACGTCTGATAAACAAAAAATGACTAAACTTAGCGTTCAGTCATTCATCTCGTAAAATAATATTAAATAAAGTAATTATAACCTGGGTTTAACTCAATGATTTTACCTGTGCGCTTATAAACAATCCACTCAGCGATATCAGTAGTATAGTCACCTATACGCTTGAGATAACCAGCAATAACCAGATAATCAGCTGCCGAATCAACTAATTCAGCATCTTCTTTCATGCCTTCAACTGAATCTGAACGCACTTGTGCTGCCCGCTTTGATAATGATTGATTTTCTTCAGCAATTGATTCAGCACCAAGTGCATCATTTTTAACATAGTAATCCATGACTGCAGAAACCATCTTAGCTACTTGTGTTCCCATTTCACCAAGTTTTTCTTCAACGTTGGCAATATGTTTTGTCCCCTTCACACGAATCGTTGAATTGGCAATATTTCTGGCCTGATCACCCATTCTTTCAAGAACAGAGACTGCTTTTAAGATAGTCACAATTTCACGCAAATCAGTTGTCACTGGTTGATACAAAGCAATCATCTCAAAGGTTTTCTTTTCAATTGCTGCTTCTCGTTCGTTAATCTGGTGATCATTATCAAGAATGGCTCTTGCCCCTTCACGATCATGATCGACAAATGATTGCACGGACTTTTGTATCGTTTGTGCAACAAGCATACCCATTTCAGTAAATGAGTTATCCAAATCAGCTAATTCTTCATCAAATAATCGACGCATCATACTTCTCCTTATTGTTAAACTTTTAGTTATTAACCAAATCGGCCACTCACATAATCTTGTGTTTCTTGTCTCTGGGGATTTAGGAAAATATGCTTTGTCGCATCTACTTCAATCAAATCACCACTTAAGAAAAAAGCAGTACGATCTGATAAACGAGATGCCTGTGACATTGAGTGTGTAACAATAATCATCGCATAATCGTTTCTCAAATTCAATAGTGTTTCTTCAATATTGTGACTTGATACTGGATCTAAGGCTGATGTTGGCTCATCTAACAATAACAAATCAGGTGAAGTTGCTAAGACACGTGCAATTGAAACACGTTGTTGCTGACCTCCTGAAAGGCCCAATGCCGATTTATGCAAATCATCTTTGACTTCGTCCCAGACAGAGGCTTGCCTTAATGCTTTTTCAACTGCTTCATCTAACACAGCTTTATCTTTAACACCAGCCAGACGCAGGCCGAAAATAACGTTTTCATAGATTGAAAATGGAAATGGGTTGGGTTGTTGGAATACCATTCCTATACGTTTACGAAGTTCAACCGTATCTGTTGTTGGTGCGTAAATGTCGGTGCCCTTAAAATCAAACGTCCCCGTAACCGTAATATTGTCTTCCAGATCATGCATCCGATTCAATGCCCGTAAATAAGTTGATTTACCTGATCCAGATGGCCCAATTAATGCAGTAATACCCTTTTCAGGAAAACTTAAATTAATACCATGCAATGCTTCTTTTTGACCATACCACAACTTAACATCACGTGTTTCCAGAATGTTGTTTTGTTTTGTCTCTGTCATCCGAAGTTCCCCGATATATAATCATTTGTTAACGCAACTTTTGGTCGCGTGAATATTTTACGTGTTAAATCATATTCAATTACTTTTCCCATATGGAAGAAAGCTGTATAATCACTAATTCGTGCTGCTTGTTGCATATTATGAGTCACAATAATAATTGTATACTTATTTTTGAGCTCCAATAATGTATCTTCCACTTGTGCCGATGAAATTGGGTCTAGTGCACTAGAGGGTTCATCCAGCAATAGAATATCTGGCTTTAATGCCAATGCACGAGCGATAACTAACCGCTGTGCCTGCCCACCAGATAATGCTAATGCCGACTTGTTCAATTCGTCCTTAACTTCATCCCATAGCGCTGCTTGCCGCAAACTTGTTTCAACAATTTCGTCTAGCTCTTGCTTCTTGGTCACCCCACGTTGTGTCAATGCAAAAGTAATATTATTATAGATTGACTTGGCAAAGGGATTTGGTCGTTGAAATACCATGCCAATATGACGACGCATTTCATAAACATCAATTGCCTTAGTATTGATGTCAACGCCACGATACATGATATTTCCTTTAACGGTCGCTACACCATCATTCATACGATTTAATGAACGTAAAAATGTTGATTTACCGGATCCTGATGCGCCAATTAAACTCGTAATCTTATAGCGTTCAAATGACAAGTCACCTTCACTCAAGGCAAGGTTATCACCATAAAATACTTGTAAATTTTTTGTTGAGATAGCCACTTCGTGTTTTTCCGCTGGCATATCATAAATAAAACGTTCTGGTGCATTTTCTGAAATAAATTCACTGACTGGTTTCAAGTCAATATTGTTAGCCATATTTTCTCCATCATGCTATTCACATCAAATAATTGTTCATAGCCACTTCATTATTAGTATCCTTACTAACCCAGCACTATTTAGGCACTTGTCAGTTTCTGATGTAACCTAGCACCAATCTTGCGCGCACTAAAGTTGAATAGTAAGACAACAATAATCAAAACAGCTGAAGCCCCCGCTGAGACTGCACTGACATCTGGCATAATACCTTCAGAGTTGATTTTCCAAATGTGAACCGCTAATGTTTCTGCTGGTCGCATTGGATTTAGTGGGCTAGAAATATTAAATGGATTCCAGTCAGCAAAATTCAAAGCTGGTGCAGATTGACCAGCAGTATAAATTAGCGCGGCAGCTTCACCAAAAACACGACCTGCAGATAGCACAACACCGGTCACAATTGATGGGACAGCCGCTGGTAAAATAACATGGATGACGGTTTCCCATCGAGACAAGCCAAGCGCTGAACCTGCTTCGCGTTGCAAATTAGGGATTTGCGCCAAGCTGGTTTCAATTGAACGCGTTAGCAATGGTAAGTTAAACAATGTTAACGCTACAGCACCAGATAGAATTGAAAAACCAAAATGAAATTTAACAACGAACAACAAGAAGCCAAACAGTCCCACAACAACAGAAGGCAAAGAACTTAGAATTTCAATTGCTGTACGAACAATCGTGGTGAATTTACCCTTACGTGCGTATTCATTCAAATAAATGGCAGCGCCCAACGCAATAGGAAAACTAATAATCATTGCCAAAATTAATAAGTAAAATGAATTAAATAATTGTATGCCAATACCACCGCCGGCTTCAAAGGCCTTTGCTGGTGATGTTAAGAAGTGCCATGACAAATGTGGCACGCCACGGACTAAAATAAAGGCAAGCATTGCAATAAGAATTAAAGCAACAATGCCGGAAATGGCATAAATAACGCCGGTGGCTATTTTATCAGCAGTTTTTGCGTTCATTATTTCATTTCTCCTCTGCGACCAATAGCGCGAACAATCAAATTAAAGACCAGTGACATCAGCAATAAAATCATAGCCAACGTCCACAAAACATTGTTTTGTAACGATCCCATCACTGTGTTACCAATACCCATTGTCAAAACAGATGTTAACGTTGAAGCTGGAGAAATCAGATTATGAGGCATCAATGCCGCATTTCCAATGACCATTTGAACAGCCAAAGCCTCTCCAAAAGCACGTGCCATACCAAAGACAATTGCTGTTAGAATACCAGGTGTTGCCGCGCGTAAAACGACTTTGTAAATCATTTGCCAACGCGTTGCCCCAATTGCCAATGCTGATTCACGATAATGACGTGGCACCGACTTCAATGTGTCGACTGTCATAGAAGTAATTGTTGGTAAAATCATAACAAACAAGACAATCGTACCAGACAAAATACCAAATCCTGAGCCACCAAAAGTTGCTCGAATAAAGGGTACAACTACTGTCAAACCAATAAAACCATAAACAACCGATGGGATACCTACCAACAACTCTATAATTGGTTGCATAATTTTAGCACCACGTTTTTGGGCAATTTCTGTCATAAACAGTGATGTCCCAATTGCAAATGGTGTAGCTACAATAGCTGCTAATAAGGTAACCAAAAACGATCCCAAGATCATTGGCAACGCCCCAATATAGGGTTGCTTAGTGTGTGGATCTATAACGGATGGATTCCAATTGGTGCCAAATAGGAAATCTTTCACGCTAACGCCATCATGTAAAAATGTTGACAATCCGCGGCTCATAACGAAAGCAAAAATCGATACAACGACTATTACAATAAGGGCTAAGGCTGCCAAACTAACTGCTCGGCCCATTGAATCTTTTTTCGTTGATTCAGATTTTTGCATCAACTTCTGTGTAATGTTATCCATTTTTTCTCCAAAGTATGACTTAGCCTATATTCAGGACTTGTGAACACAGGTATCATATCTCATGTTCTCTTCTAATTGAATCTTAAACTTTATTTTTTAACTAATTGGCCATCTAATTGTCGCGTTACATGCATATCGTGAATTGAAATATAGCCCAGCTCTGGCACTAGTGTCTTTTGTACTTTCTTTGACATTAAGTAATCTAAAAAGCGCGCGACTTCTTTATTAGGTCGACCCTTCGTATAAACATGCTCATAAGACCAAATTGGGTACCTACCGTCAATAACATTTGCATTAGTAGGGGCAATGTTATCTACTGAAGGTGCAGTGACTGAACGATCAATATAACCAAACGAAGCATATGAAACGGCTCCTGGTGTTGTTGCAACAATGGAACGCACCATACCAGAAGAATCTTGTTCTTGCGCGGAAAGGCTTTGCGCGCCACCTAGTCCCCACTTTTCAAAAGTGGCACGTGTCCCCGAACCAGCTGCACGGTTAATAATGACGATGTTTATATTTTTGCCACCTACCTGCTGCCAATTGGTTACTTTACCTGTGAAAATGTCACGTAACTGATTTGTGGTTAAATTACTAACACCATTGTCTTTATTTAGCAATGGCGCAATACCGACAACAGCTACTTGATGATCAACTAATTTTTTAGCGTCAATACCAGCTTTTTCTTCTGCAAACACATCAGAATTACCTAAATCAACTGCACCTTGTGCAACTTGACTTAAGCCCGTACCAGTACCACCACCTTGTACGTTAATGAATGTGCCTAGGTTCTCCTTTGCATACTCTTCGCCTGCTGATTCAACAAATGGCTGCAACGCCGTTGAACCAACTGCTGTGATAGATGTGCCAGAATTTCCTTTGTCACGTGTTGCATAAGCTGTTCCAATAGCCGCAACAATACCCACGGCTACAATTGCAGACACAATTGTTCCGCGATGCGATTTCGACATGTTCATGCCTCCCAAGATTTAACTACTACTCCTCTATTATCTTAAAACAATGTAAATGTCACTACGGCCTTATGTAAAGAAATCGTAAAGGAAACGTTTACAATGGCATCGTCATACTCATAACTGTCCCAACACCGACTTGCGACTGAACCTTAATCGTCCCGTTATGCTTACTGACGATTTCATTAACAATTGCCAGGCCAAGACCCGTTCCATTTGCGATTTTACGTTGTCGTGATTCATCCCCACGATAAAAGCGTTCAAATATGCGTGATTGCTGACTCGTTGGGATACCAATGCCAGTATCTTTAATATTCAATTGCCAATGTTGATGGTCCTTAAATGCTGTCACTTGAATGCTACCACCCTGAACATTATATTTCACAGCATTAACTAATAAATTCTGCAAAATTGTATTAACATCTGCGTAAATGCTATGGACAACAAAATCCCGTGGTACATCGTTTCTTAGAGTAATGGCCTTATCTGTGTAGAGTGTTCCAATTTGTTCCCATTGTTTATCAATCATGTCACTAATTGTTAATTCTTTTTGTAGTGTATCATCACGTTGCTGTGCACGTGATAAAGACAAAATATCATTCACTAACAAGGATAGTCGTTGTGCTTCGTCAGAGACAATTTGCAAGAATTGTTGCCGTGTGGTTGCATCTTCACCAGCAGGACCTTGAAGTGTCTCTATAAATCCTGTAATAGCTGTTAAAGGTGTTTTTAATTCGTGTGACGCATTCGCTAGAAAGTCAGACTGCATACGCTCAATTTGAAGAACAGTTGTTAAATCATATAAAATAATCATGACTTCAGCGTGCTGAACATCGCCTTTTTGATAAAATGTGCTCACTTCATACTGTTTCATACCGTTGTCAACTGCCAAATTTAAGATCGCTTGCTGGTTTTGCTGGGTATTAAAAGTTTGAGTAATTAGCTCTGATAAGGCAAATTGGCGAATTACTAAGCTCTCAGCAATAGGTGTTTCAGGACGATCTACAGCTAATAAATCCGCTGCTGTTTGATTAAAAACATCGATAATATGCCGCCGGTTAACATGAATAACGCCAACCGGTAAACTAGTTAATAAAGATTGATAATTTGCTAGATCACGTTGCATCGTCGATTGCATATGTTTAACATAACTTTGCAACTGGTTAAAGGCATTGATTAAATCATAGTAGGGTGATTGTGGTTCAGCTAATACACCACGTGGCTCTTCATTATTTTGAGTCGCTAACATGCGGTTTGTCATAACATCTATTTCACGTTGTCTTCGCCCATTCCAAAAAAGTGAGACAGCATATTCGCCAATAGTTGCTAAAAAAATCGCCAATAATAAAAGAAGCCATTGTTTAACACTGAGATGAAATAACAACACGCTAAACAATAAAATGACGCTCATATTCACACATAAAAAACTCAAAAATTTTAGGCTATTTTTTTTCATCTAGTCTTTACCTCATTTATATCATAACAAAAAAGCTCGCTATCGCGAGCTTTGTTAATTTGAATCTTTTAATTATTTGTAACCTTACCAGCAGCGTCACGAGTTACCTTCATATCAGTTAAGCCGATATAACCCAACTTAGGAACTAACGTCTTTTGAACATCTTTTGTCAAGAAATAGTCTAAGAATGCTTTAGTTGTTCCTGTTGCAGAACCCTTAGTGTACATATGTTCATAAGCCCAAATTGGCCATGAATTATCTTCGACATTTTTCTTATCAGGAGTTACTTTATCAATATTCAGTGCCTTGATACCTGAAGCATCTAGGTAAGCAAATGCTAGGTATGAGATAGCACCAGGTGTTGTTGAAACAATCTTTTGCACCGTACCGTTTGAATCTTGTTCTGTTGTCTTAATGGCTGCTTGCCCGTTTAAGACATTCTTTTCAAAGACCGCACGTGTGCCTGAACCAGTTGCACGGTTAATCACAACAATTTTTTCATCTTTACCACCAACTTCTTTCCAGTTAGTGACTTTCCCTGTGAAGATATCGCGTAACTGATCTTTTGACAAGCTAGATACTTGTACTTCAGAGTTAACAACTGGAGCAATACCCACCACTGCTACCTTATGATCTTGTAGTTTTGATGCGTCAACACCAGACTTTTCTTCAGCAAAGACATCTGAGTTACCGATTTGGGCTGACCCACTTGAAACTTGACTCAAACCAGCGCCTGAACCGCCACCCTGAACCGTAATTGTAGCACCAGGATTTTTTTCTTGGAAAGACGTTGCAACTTGTTCAGCTAATGGCTGCAAAGCTGTTGAACCTAAAGCAAGCACTTTACCACTAACTTTAGTTGTTGCACTTGATGATGTTTTAGCACCACTATTACCTGAATGATTGGCACTACTATACAACGCGAAACCCGCTGCGATTACAACGACACCGCCTACGATTCCGACAACTGTTTTGTTCATGAGTGATTCTCCCTTTGACTAGGCTTCAAAGAAGCGTATGTAGTGTAAACAGGGGTTGTAGTAGAGGCTCTTGGGTGCCTGTCCTTGCTTACAAGTTATATACTACATACCTTATGTCAAAGAATCCCCATCAAAAGTGTTGTCGTTATGTAAATGTTTGTAAAAACGTCTTTACATAACGACTTACACAACTAATGTATAGCCAAACCCACGAACCGTTTTTAATAATTGTGGCGATTTAGGATTGGTTTCGATTTTTTCTCTTAAATTACTGATATGCATGTCAACCATTCGACTTTCACCAGTGAATTCATAACCCCAAACAGCTGTCAAAATTGTTTCTCTGTCGATTACCCGTCCAATTCTGTGAGCAAAATAAAGTAATAACTCATACTCGCGGGGGGTTAAAGTTAAAATCTGATTGTCCCTAGTCACAACTTTTTTGTTATCGTCAATGACGACATTTTGAACCTTAATGACATCTGATTCAGCCAAAACTTGATGATCTACCTGTGAACGACGAAGAACAGCTTTGACACGTGCCACCACTTCACGTGGACTGAAAGGCTTAGTAATATAATCGTCTGCGCCCAATTCTAATCCGAAAACGCGATCAAATTCGTCGCCCTTTGCAGTAACCAAAATAACTGGCGTACTCACTTTATCTTGACGTAAATTTTTTAATAACGTCATACCATCAATGACCGGTAACATCAAATCCAACAATATAGCGTCAAAACTTTCTTGTTTGGCTAAATCATAAGCTGTTTGGCCATCAGAAGCTACCGTGACCTCATAACCATTTTCTTCCAAATTATACTTTAACAACGTTGAGATTGCGATTTCATCATCCACTACTAAAATTTTTGCCATGATTTCCAGACACACCTTTTATGGCGCGCAGTCCTTCCAATTCTTTACTTAATTGCATTGTAACAAAAAAAAAGGAAACGCCCTAGCGTTTCCTTTTATTCTTTACAGGAATTATACAATTGGCTCATCTGTCAAGTCATCTGTATCACTAACAAGTTCTATCGTTTCAGAGCCTTTTTGCTTGTCTGCAGTCGTCTCATCGGATTCGGCTGTTTCACCATCACCTATACCAAAAGCATTGCGAACTTTTTCATAGATTGTTTGTCGCATATCGGCATTTTCTGGATCATCCAAAAATTCTTTTGCCTTTTCACGGCCTTGACCAATTTTCACATCGTCATAGTAGTAAAAAGCGCCAGCTTTGCGAATAATTTCTTGTTCTGCACCTAAATCTAAAATTTCACCAGTTTGAGAAACACCTTTGCCATACATGATGTCAATTTCTGCCACTTTAAATGGTGGCGCAACTTTATTCTTTACAACCTTCACCTTAGTGAGGTTACCTGTAACATCCGTACCATCTTTAATTTGAGTTGAACGACGAACTTCAAGTCTAATGGTTGAATAGAACTTCAGCGCGCGTCCACCAGGTGTTGTCTCAGGATTACCAAACATCACACCAATTTTTTCACGAATTTGGTTAATAAAAATAGCAATGGTTCCTGTGCGATTTAAAGTCCCAGCTAATTTACGAAGCGCTTGACTCATTAATCGTGCTTGCAAACCAACATGCGAATCACCCATTTCACCTTCAATTTCAGCTCGAGGTACAAGGGCTGCGACTGAATCAACAACAATAATATCGACCGCACCTGATTGTACTAGCGCATCAGCAATTTCTAAGCCTTGTTCGCCAGTATCTGGTTGTGATAGCAGTAATTCATCTTTTTGTACGCCCAATGCCTCAGCGTACTTTACATCTAAAGCGTTTTCCGCATCGATATAAGCTGCTGTACCACCAGCCTTTTGCACTTCAGCCACCGCATGTAAAGCTAAAGTTGTTTTTCCAGAGGATTCTGGTCCATATATTTCAATAATTCGGCCTTTGGGATAACCACCAACACCTAACGCAACATCTAGCTTAACTGACCCAGAAGGATAAGTCTCAATTTGCGTCAAAGCATTGTCACCTAAAACCATGACTGAACCCTTACCAAAATTTTTCTCAATTTTTTTTAAGGCTTCATCTAAAGCGGCTTTTCGGCCTTTAGCTTGGCTATCTTTATCATCTTTTTTAGTCGTCTTTTTTGTGACCATGTGTGGCTACTCCTTTTATCTTACTTCATTAGTTTACCTGTTTATGACAGTAAAAGCAAGCAAATAAACGAACAATTGTTCGTTTATGTTCCCCTTTATTTTATTAGACGAAAAAAGCGCTATTAGCGCTTTACATACCATCAGAAAAAACTGCTCTATTTTGCCAAAAATAATCTACACCTGAGTAGATGGTGAAAACAACGGCAATCCACAATAATATGCCACCAACAGGCACATGTACAAAAGTGAATGGCATGTCTTTGAGATACAAAAATAAAATGGCAAACATTTGAGAAAATGTCTTAATTTTTCCAGGCATCTGCGCTGCCAACACTTGCCCATTATTTTCAACAATCAATGTCCGTAAACCAGTTATCGCTAACTCACGAATTATAATAACTGCCGTCATCCATGCTGGTACAACATGGAAACCCGTTAAAAATATCAACGCTGTCATTACCAGTAACTTATCTGCTAAAGGATCAGCAAATTTACCAAAATTAGTAACAAGGTGTTGACGTCGCGCAATTTGGCCATCCAAAAAGTCAGTAAACGCTGCCACTGCAAAAACAATTGCCGCAATTAGCCAATTAACTGGTAAATGTACAGATCCCATATTAATGACCGACCATTGATAGGGTACGGATAGAATAAGAATGAAAACTGGGATTAAAACAATCCGAAAAACTGTTAATTTATTAGGGAGATTCATCATTGCCTCTTTACTTATTTAAGTTAATTAACACATTCCAAAACGGTGTCGCAGTATTAATTACTGATATTTTTTGATCGTCAAGCGTCATTACTGCGTTGCCAACATTTGTAAATTGAACATTGACAGCATTCGTTCCACTAGGCACAGTAATTGACTTATTTGTGGTAACCATCTCATTAAACAAAATATTTTGTCCCACTGTCACCTTAACATTCGTTCCTGTGCCTTGACCGTTAATTTTGATAGTATGCGCCGTATTATTTTGTCCAGAAATATTATAAATTGTTGTTTGTAACGCCGTATTCTGCTCTGGCGTTCCTAAATTCAAGGCTGGCTTAGCCGGCTTTTTTTCTTTTTGACTTGACGATGAAGCAGCTGTGCTTGATGATTGTGATGCTGGCACCGTTGATCTTGACACTGAGACATTGCCACTGTCATTTGACTGCTGCTTGCCTTGTGTTAAGTGTGTCAAAGCAAACCATACCACAATTAACCCAATGACCACTAATAAAATGACCCAAATCGTTGGTAACAAGTTTGATAAACGAGATTTTGTGGATAATTGTGTATCATTTCCTGCACGCACAATACCGTCATTATCTCGGTGCGCACGACTCAAATCATTTGTTCGTGAAATTGAAGCTGGGCGTGTTTCTCCCAATAAATCTTCAGGATTCAAACCCATGGCTAACGCGTATTGCCTAATAAAGGCGCGCACATAAAAGTCCCCTGGTAAGACACTGAGATTATTACTTTCAATGGCTTCAAGGTAACGTACTTGAATTTTTGTAATCTGTTGGACATCATCCAAAGACATATTTTTAGCTAGACGAGCAGCTTTAAGTTGTTCCCCTATTTGATTCGTTAAAGTTTCACTCATAATTTTCCCAGTTATTATTTCTTCAAGATAAAGCGCTGTAGTGTAACATTTTGATAGATTTTGTTAGCAAAGTCTAATATGTCGGTATATGTTAGTGCTTGAAGTAACATAATTTTATCAAACAAGTTGTGATTGAATAAGACGTCATCCCCTCGTAACGCTATACTTTCCAAACTATTGAGACGCTGAATACCCTCACCCAGCGTTGCCCGCTTTAAGGATTCAAACATTGACTCTTGTCCTGACAATATCGCTTTATAATTTTCAATCTGATTTTGAATAGCTGCTGTTAAAGCTTCATATTCCGTCGTTTCTGAAAAAAAACTAACAAATTGATAATCACGGATTATATCAAATGATGTCTCAAATTCAGTATCGATAATACCTTTATTATACAGGTTTTGATACCAATCTGTCTGCTCTCCAAACATCATATCGGCTAAAATATCAGCTATTAACCCTGCTTTGGTACCATCCATAGACTTCAAATTAGTATTTTCTAGACGAATACCCAAAGCAATCTTAGGTCTCACCACATTGAAATGTTTGATTTCTGTGACTTTAGTTGGTATTTCAAGTTGATCAGCTAGACTATCGACTTGAATATCTTCAATACTTTTTTGCGCTTGATTGTCACGAATTAAAGCCAGCACCGTTTTTGGCTCAAAATGACCAACAATTTGTAATGTTAACTGCTTTGGTTGGTAAAAAGCTTTGTGAATATTATATAACAATTGCGGTGTGATTTTTGAAATCGTCTTTTGTGTTCCCGCAATGTCATCAGCCAATGGCGACTTAGGATACAGTATTTGCAATAATCCCATGTATACAATCCAGTTGGGGTCGTCTTCATACATTTGTATCTCTTGTCCAATAATGCCTTGTTCCTTGGCAATCGTTTGCAGACTAAAATATGGTGTTTGAACAAAATCTAGTAAATGGACCAAAGATAATTCAAAATTATCAGTCGTGGAAAAAAGATAACTCGTTTGATAAGCTGTTGTGAAAGCATTGGCATCAGCACCTAATTCTCCGAAACGTTTAAAAGCATCCTCGCTTTCTTTTTCAAAAAGCTTGTGTTCCAAAAAATGAGCCGTACCAGAAGGAATATCAATCACTTCTGAATTATTGATTTTAAAATGACGATCTAATGAACCAAATGGCGTTGTCAATACGGCGAAAGTCTTGTGGTAATTCTCTTTTGGTATCATGACCACTTTTAAGCCATTATCTAGCGTTTCAGTTAATACATGTTCTTGTAATTGTTGATAGTGTTGTTCTTTCATTCGACTGCCTCAGGCAATAATGTAAATCGCGTTTGTAAAACAACTGCTTGCGCTAGCTGTGCGACATCTTCCACAGAAACTGCCATAATGGCGTTAACCCATTCATTTGTTGGCGTTTCACGTCGTGTTAATAATCTTGAGAAAGCCAAGGTCATTTCACTATTAGGTGAATCTTGTTGACTTAAATAATCATTGACAACACTCGTTTTAATGGCTTCGAGAATTTCTCGTTTGATATTTCCTTGCTTAATGGCCTGAAGTTCTGCCTGTATCATGTGATCAGCTAACTCAACTTTATCAGAGGCCAGTCCGGCGGCTACTGTTAAAAAGCCTGTATCATGCTGCCATCGTGAATAAATAGTGTAGGCTAACGACGATTTTTCACGTACATTTGCAAATAATTTGGACAAAGGTGATCCACCAAATAACGCATTCAAAATAACTGCTGTAAATCTTTGAGGATCGTCTGGCGCTAAACTCAACTGGTAAGCTAACATCAAGACAGCCTGTGTTAAGTTAGCTTGCGTTTCAGTAATTTCAACCGTAGCTGGGCGCAGACCCTGCCTATAAAATGGTTGAAGCGGTTGCTGTGTACGAGAATGAAGTGGCCATTTATCTAAGAGAGGTAGAATGTCGGTTTCAGACACATCCCCAAATACAATAATATTAATTTCGTCTGATGTCACCATACTTTGATAAGCACTATACACACTAGCCGGTGTTAACGCTTTAACATCTTCAACCGTCCCTAATGTGGGCCGTTGCATTGCGGGTAAACTATAAGTTAATTCTCTGAGTTTTAGTGCTGCATAACGTTTTTTATCGTCAATTAAGCCATCGATTTCGTTGATTAAACTTTGCTGCTCTTGCAGGAACACAGACTGATTAAAAGCTTTGTCAGTAACAAGGGGCTCAAAAATCATGTCGCGCATAAAATCAAAAGCATCAGTTAATAGATGATATCCTGCATCCGCAGAATTGAGATAAATGGGCGCTGGCATTTGTAATTGATAGCGAATATGGTGTGTCTGACCAAAACGCGTGACATCTGTTTGATATTGTGCACCATATAAATCAATGGTCTTTTGCGCCACGGCTTGTTGATTGGGATATTTTTGGGCACTAACCGCTGTTAAGTACGTTAAAAGTGCCCTAGCCGAAGTTGTGCTTGCTAACAAAGGTGCTGCAAAATCGACGGCAATGTTTAGTGTTTTAAATTGTTTTGTGGGCATCACAACAAGGTGCACCCCTGGTTTAAGTTGTATTTTTTTCATAGTATTGGTGAGAATAAACGACTGAATTTTTGTAATATAGTCATCCAAATAGACTGTTCCTCATAATCGACAGTTGTTAACTGTGTTGATTGTGATACATCTTGTTCAAAAAGCGCTTCAAGTTGTCCAGCAAACGCTGGGTCATACATAAAAGCGTTGGTCTCAAAATTCAAGGCAAACGATCGAATATCCATATTCGCTGAACCAACTGTGGCAATTTCATGATCAATGATAACAACCTTACTATGCAAGAAGCCACCATCATAACGATAAACTTCGGCACCTAAATCAATTAATTCCTTCGCATAATACTGCGTTGCACGATACACAAAAGGATGGTCTGGGCGGTCGGGAATCATTAGGCGTACACGTACACCTGACATCACAGCAATCTCTAATGTCTCTAAAATAGCCGCATCCGGAATAAAATATGGTGTTTGAATTGTTATTTCTGTTCGAGCTGAAGCAAACATTCGCATAAATCCCTGCTTAATTTGCTTCATGTCATTATCTGGCCCACTCGATACAATTTGAACCATTGAACGGCCAGGTAATGTTGATATCACTGGAAAATACTGTGTTGTTTTAACTAACAGCTCATTAGTCTCGGCTGTGGCATTCCAATCCATTAAAAAACGACTTTGTAAAGACAGGACTGCATCACCATGAATACGCAAATGCGTGTCTCGCCAATGACCAAATTTTTTGAATTGACCAAGATATTGATCGCCCACGTTAAAACCGCCAATATACCCTATCATACCATCAATAATGGCTAACTTACGATGATTTCGAAAGTTAAAACGTAGTGTTAGCAATTGAAACGGTCTCATAAGAAATGATGTAGCGACACCACCGGCTAGCCTTAAGCGTTTATATAACCGTCTGTGCTGACCATGTGAGCCAAATTGATCAAATATCACGCGAACTTCAACGCCTTCTTGTGCTTTAGCAGTCAATAAATCAATCAATTGATTGCCTATATGATCATCATAAATTGTGAAATACTCAAGATGAATATGATGTTTGGCTTGTCTAATATCTTCGAACAGCGCCGCAAATTTATCTTGGCCATTATTATAAACTTTAATATCGTTTCCACGTGTTAAAACAGCCTCATCGGATGACAAAAATAAATTGACTAGCTCTGACGCAGCATCTGGAACAGGTAGCAATTGTTCAATTTTTTGTAATTGTTGCCTTTGGTTGTCAGCAATCTGTTCTAACCCACGTTGTTCTTGGGTTCGCAAACGAAATATTTTCTTATTGGAAATACGACTGCCAACTAGAAAAAAAATAAAGAAGCCAACAACCGGCATCGTTATTAACACTAATAACCAAGCCCAAATTGTTGCAATATCTCTTTTCTGACTGAATACAGTCACGATGGCACCGAGGGTATTGACGATTAAAAGCAAAATCACAATTATCCACAATGAATCTCTCAGCATTTGTCACCTCTCGACTCTCAACTCATAATACTACTAGTTTAACATTTTTCAGACATTCATGACAAAATGATCGTTATTTTCTAAAGAAAAAATCAAAGCTATTGTTTAGCTTTGATTTTGTGTTTTAATTAGCAAACCATTTGTTTTCAATTTGTTGTAAACGGCCATCTTTTTTGAATTGTGTTAAAGCTTTATTAACTGCTTCACGCAACTTATTATCCGATTTTCTGAAACCAACTGCTGTCATATCAACAGGAAATGCGCCAACAGTCACAGTATAATCTTTAGGGTTTGGCTGATGGGCCACATAGTAACGCGCATAATCTTCATCAATGAGTAATCCATCTATTCTTCCAGCATTTAGATCGTTAAATGCTTTATCAAAAGTATCATAACCAACAACTTTTTGGTCTTTAACGTACTGTTTTAAAACATCAGGGTATTTATTAAAGCCCTCATCACCACTCGAAGCCGTTTGATCTCCTAATACTTTACCTTTCATGTCTGAAAAGCGATTAATATTATTTTTCTTTAATGTCACTAAAACTTGTGTTGCCCGATGATACGTGTCAGAAAAAGCCACCTGTTTAGCGCGCGCCGTCGTCTTAGTATAACCATTCCAAATCGCATCAATGTTGCCCGTGTTTAGTTCAGTTTCTTTCATAGACCAATCAATAGGTTGCCACTTAACTTTGATATCCATGTTTTTAAACACTGCATTTGCTAGGTCAACATCAAACCCCACAATGTTACCTTCTTTGTTTCTAAATCCCATTGGCACAAAGGTATCATCTAATCCGATAGTAATTTGTTTTTCTTGCTTAATACGCTGCCAATCATCTTTTTGCGCTGTAGCTTGCATGTCTTTGTTCTGCTTATTACCAACGCCAAGGGACAGAATTGCCCAAATAACAATGGCTAAAAAAGCTAAACCAACCAACGTGTTCACAATGATTTTACGTTTCATACTGACCATTATCGTTTCACCTCCGTTGCAAAGTCGAATACACGATCAGACACTAATTCGGCAAAGAATTGATCATGTGTAATAATCATCTGCGTCACACCTTGTTGTTTTAATGTCTTAACAACCTCAGCCACTTGACGTGTTGACGCTTCATCCAACCCACTCGTTGGTTCATCATAAGCCAAAATCTGCGGTTGCATCGCTAGTGCTCGCGCAATCGCCACTCGTTGTTTTTGCCCGCCCGATAACTGGAAAGGGTAGAGAGCAACTTTATCGCTCATACCTAATGTTTCCAATAATTGTTTGGCTACTTGTCTTGCTTCGCTTTTCGATAATTTCATAACACTAATCGGTGCCAAAGCCACATTGTCTAAAACTGAATAATTTGGAAATAAGTTAAAATCTTGAAAGATGAGGCCCACTTTCGCATCAGATCTAGAACCATCGACTGCTAGCACGTCATGATTTAGTTTAATTTCACCACTGTCAGCTGTTTCTAAGCCAGCTAATATTTTAATTAGGGTTGTTTTACCAATACCTGATGGGCCCACAATACTCAAGACTTCACCATCTTGAACAGTTAAATCTAATGATTTAAAAATCGTGTTATCAGCATATTTTTTTGTTAAGTTTTTAATTTCTAACATCAGTTACCTCCAAACATTCAAACGACTTTCACTTTGTTTTAGCAACACAGTCACAATTGCCGTCATCAACAGATAAATCATGCCGACTAATAGATAAGGCACTAGCGTAACATCTCTACTTGCAGCAATGTTCCCAGCCCGCAGAATATCACCCAAACCAATAACATAAACTAACGACGTATCTTTCACCAGATTGATAATCTCGTTTCCAAAAGATGGTACAACAATTTTAATAACTTGTGGCAATATAATCTTAAAAAAAGTTTGTACTTTATTGAGCCCAAGAACCTTAGCCGCATCATATTGACCACGGGGTACCGCTTGTAGCCCCCCTCTGAATATTTCGGCTAGATAAGCGCCATAATTAATAATAAAGGCAATAGCAGCAGCTTCAAATCGAGGAAATGTAATACCCATCATGCCTAAACCATAATAAACAAATATGAGCTGAAGGAGTAATGGTGTCCCTCGCATAATCCATATGTAGCCATTAATTAGCCAACGAATTGTAAAGTACTCCGACTTCATACCTAGGGAAACAATAATTCCTAGTGGCACAGACCCAACAATTGTTAGAAAAAACACCCCCAGTGTCATTTTCAAGCCTGATAATAAGCTGGGTAAAATATTGAGGAAATAGTTCATTTTTTTCTCCTTATCACATTTAAATATTATGTTATATATTAAAAAAGCCCTCTTGCAAAATATTGCAAGAGGACGCTCGAGCGTGGTGCCACCTCATGTTCTGACCTTGCTCACACAAAATCACTTACTCAGTCTTTGTCATAGTAGCAAAAACGCCCTCCGAGTATCACTACTCAGAGGGCGTTACCGCGGTGCCACCTCTTAAATGTATTAACCATCACTGATAATACCTCAATAAGTCCAAAGACTGTATGCGATAACGGGCACTTCCGATGCAGCCTACTTCAATTCAACTACATACTCACAGATGTGGTTCATCTGAATAATTTATTTGCTCACACTAACCGCAAACTCTCTGAAAAATTAATCAAACTACTCTTCTGCTCAACGTTTTTAATATTGACAATAATATATCCTTTTTATGCCAACTTGTCAAGTCCTATCTTAAAAACTGAAAAAGTGACCAGACAGGATAATAGCCAACTGTGGCAATTATAGTATTTAGTATTACCGTGGGCAACACTTCATACATAAGAAAAGTGGCAACACTGACATTGGCAATCCCAATGACAAAGCCAGCAAAGTAAGTTATCAACAAATAGACGACTAGACTGATGAGAAAGATTGTTGCCCCACTTAATAAGCGTTCATCTAATACTCGCTTAAGTTGTTTCATTAAAGCTGTCGCGGCAACAAAGGCTACTGTGTAGGTCCCAAAAATGCCAGTATAATACATATCAAATAAGATACCCACTAAGACAGTGTAAAGCCAGAACGGTAGATCCGCCTCAACGTCAAACTGCACACCGTAAAATAACCAAATTAAAGTCGTCACTGGTAAAACATGCCAAGGAAAAGCAGTAAAAATACCGCCCATACCAGCCATCAAAGCGCCATCAACAAAAAGAAGTAGTACAAGTAAAACGGGATAAACAACCCTTAGCCGTGTTATTTGCCAAAATGCCATTATTTTGCTCCTAACTGAGATACAGCAACCATAACCGTGGTAATATTGCCCAAATCAGCTGCTGGTTCAATATATATACGTTTTGACAAACCGTAGTCGTCCTTTGTCACACGCGCAACTTTACCCACGTACAGTCCAGCAGGTATCACACCACCTAAACCAGACGTTTCAACCAAATCACCTGATTTAATTGTGCTATCTGAGGTAACCTGTCCCATAATTAATTGATTTTTCTCTCGATTAAATCCAGTCACAATACCATTAACATCGCCACTACCACCCTTAATCGTGATGGCAAAGCGATTAGCATCTTCACTGGTGTCTGAAATTAAAGCCACTTTTGCATTTGTTGTATTGACTTCGCTAATACGACCAATAATTCCAGCACCTGACAACACTGGCATACCTTTTTTTAAGCCAGTGTTCGTGCCTTTATTAATCACTAATTGTGACTGCCAAGTTGTTGGTGAACGACTAATTGTCACAGCAGAAACTGTTTTATAGTCGGTTAAAGTCGCCTGTAGCCCTAATTGTTTTTTCAGTGATCGATTTTCTTCTTCAACGGTTTGTAGTCGCACCTTATCTTGCGCAAACTGGTCGAGCTTTGACTTTAACGTGCGGTTTTCTTCAAAAGTATCTAATAAATTACCGATACTATTGGCTGTTCGCCCAATTGCTGTCGTAGGTACCGCAATAATACGACTGACTCCCCCAGCCAAATCGTTACCAAAACGTTGAATAAAAGGCGGTGTGTTGGTACGTTTTGCTAACCAGTTAGAACCTGTGATTAATCCGATAATCACAATAAACGCAATAATCATTGTCACAACGGTACGTGAAGAAAATATTTTACGCATGTTGTTGTCCCCTTTTTCAAAAATAAAAGCGTAGCGCCAGCCGCCACGCTAATGTTAATTCTTTATCTTAATAAATGATTAATTTTGACGCATAACGTCGATTGACTTCAAGGCTTCGCCTGTGCCAATAGCTACTGCATCTAATGGTTCGTTTGCAATCAAAACTGGTACCTTCGTTGCTTCTTGAATAATTTTATCCATATCACGCAACATAGCGCCGCCACCTGTTAACACCATACCATGATCAATGACATCAGCTGCCAATTCAGGTTGCGTGGATTCCAAGGTTTCGCGAATAGCGATAACAATCTCTCTGACAGGCTCTTGAATCGCCATAGCAACATCTTCAGCAGTCACATCAATTGTCTTAGGTAAACCAGTTAACAAATCTCGACCACGCACGGAAGCATCTGGTAATGTGCGTGCAAGCGCCAGTGACGCAGCGCCAATTTCTATCTTAAGGCGTTCAGCGGTTGGCTCGCCAATTGTTACATTGTACTTATTCCGTACAAAATTGGCAATTGATTCGTCTAATTTATCTCCGGCAATACGAATCGAACGACTCGACACAATACCACCCAAAGAAATAGTAGCGACATCAGTAGTACCGCCACCCATATCCACCACCATTGAACCAGTAGGATCCATTACAGGTAAACCTGCACCAACAGCAGCGGCAAATGGTTCTTCAATAACATAGGCGTCGCGTGCGCCGGCCACACGGGCGGCATCAATCACGGCGCGACGTTCAACAGCTGTCACACCTGAAGGTACGCCAACTGTAACGTATGGTTTACCGATACGTCCACCAAGTGCCTTTTGAAGGTAGTACCGAATCATTGCAACAGTTGTATCATAGTCTGCAATAACACCATCACGCATTGGCCTAATAGCTGCGATACTAGCTGGTGTACGGCCGAGCATGTCTTTTGCTTCAGAGCCGACAGCTACAACCTCATTGGTTTGCGTATTACGTGCAACCACTGAAGGTTCTCGTAGTACAATGCCTCGCCCTTCAATATATACGTATGTGTTGGCAGTACCAAGATCGATACCGACGTTTCGTTGTCCAAATGAAAATGCCACGACGCTGCCCCTTTTTACTTTTTAAAATATGCATATCTTAAAAATGCTTAACTTATAGTATTGTAGCATAAAAATCGACGATATTGCCGACTAATTTACGCGAATATATTTAACATGACCCTGCTTACTTGCAACGCCTCTTATTTTATTTTGAGACGGAAAGTCACGCCAAACTTTTTGAAAGGCGGGAAAGGTTTCTGGCGTAATGGCTAATTCGTCAATTTTACCATCTCTCAAATCATTTAATTGTTGTTCATAATCCATAATTTTACCTCACAATTATTATACAACATTTTCTTTTTAGCACTCTAAATAAAAGAGTGCTAATTTTAATTGCGATTTAATCTTTAGGTGCTATACTTGAGACATAATTAAGAAAGGAAAATGTGTGCATCACGTTTTTTCAGGATCACACACGGTGATATTATGGCATCACAAGACCCATTTGGATTTGGTAACATCAATTTTGATGAGATGATGCGGGCTATGAATGAACAAATGCAAACGAGTTCAGCCAACCAGTCAACGTCAAACACAACACAAGATAAAAAAAACAAACAAAATAAACGCCCTACTTTACTCGAAGAATACGGTATAAATCTAACGCAGCAAGCCCGTGAAGGTAAGCTTGATCCTGTTATCGGGCGTGATCAAGAAATTTCCCGAACAATTGAAATTTTAAATCGACGCACAAAAAACAATCCTGTTTTAATCGGTGAAGCAGGTGTTGGTAAAACGGCCGTTGTTGAAGGCTTGGCCCAAGCCATTGTTGCTAACAAAGTCCCTGAAAAATTGCGTTCCAAAGAAGTGATTCGTCTAGATATGTCCGCCATGGTACAAGGTACAGCCATGCGAGGACAATTTGAAGGACGTATGCGTCAACTAATGAAGGAAGTGGCAAGTAATGATGATGTCATTTTATTCATCGACGAAATACATGAAATCATGGGTGCTGGTAACGCTGAAGGCGGTATGGATGCTGGCAATATATTAAAGCCAGCTCTGGCCCGAGGGGAATTTCAACTCATTGGTGCCACAACCTTAAACGAGTACCGTAAAATCGAAAAAGACGGTGCCATTGCGCGTCGTTTTCAACCTGTACAGGTTAACGAACCAAGTAAGTCAGCCACAATTACAATCTTAAAAGGTATCCAAAAGCGATATGAAGATTATCATCACGTTGCGTTTACTGACGAAGCAATAACAGCTGCCGTCGATCTCTCAGATCGTTATATCACAGAACGCTTTTTACCTGATAAAGCCATTGATCTCATTGATGAAGCTGGTTCACGTAAGAACCTGTCAATGAAAATCGCTGACCCTAAAACAATCCAAGCAAAAATTGATCACGCTGAGAGCCTAAAGCAAGAAGCCATTGATAAAGAGGATTTTGAAAAAGCAAGCTACTGGCGCGATCAAGCCAACCAGCTAACATCACAGAAAGCGCAAGTTGAGGCGCACCCTGAAATGTTTAAACCTCAAGCAATTACAGAAAAAGATATTTTACAAATCATTGAAGATAAGACCGATATTCCTGTAGGTGCACTAAAAGAAAACGAAGCTAATCAACTACAGACACTTGATCAAAATCTATCAACGCACATTATTGGACAAGATGATGCAGTGGCAACGGTTGCTAAAGCCATTCGTCGTAACCGAATTGGTTTAACAAAATCTGGTCGTCCTATTGGTTCTTTCCTCTTTGTTGGTCCAACGGGTGTTGGTAAGACTGAGCTCGCCAAGCAGTTAGCGCAAGAGATGTTTGGTAGCAAAGACGCTTTAATTCGATTTGATATGTCAGAATATATGGAAAAGCATGCCGTATCTAAGCTCATTGGCGCTCCTGCTGGTTATGTTGGGTATGAAGAAGCCGGTCAATTAACAGAGCAAGTTCGCCGTCACCCTTATTCATTAGTTTTAATTGATGAAGCTGAAAAAGCCCATCCTGATGTCATGAATATGTTCTTGCAGATTTTAGATGATGGTCGCTTAACGGATGCTCAAGGACATGTTGTTAGTTTCAAAGATACTATTGTTATTATGACTTCTAATGCCGGTTCAACAGATACTGGTAATACACCAATGGGCTTCAATCAAGTTGATGCGCAAAGCAGACTTTTGCAACGCCTAGAAAATTATTTCCGTCCTGAATTTTTGAACCGTTTTGATGATATTATTGAATTCCAAACACTCACTCAAAAGCATTTACTGACTATTGTTGATTTACTCTTAGCTGACATGAACACTAATTTGGCTGATAATAATCTGAATGTCATTGTTAGCGATTCAGCAAAAGCTAAGTTAGCTGAACTTGGTTATAATCCTGCACTAGGGGCAAGACCTCTACGGCGTGTCTTGCAAGATAAGATTGCAGATCAACTGGCAGATTACTACTTGGCACATCCAGCAAGTACCGTATTACTTGCTGATTTAGATGATGCCAATCATATTGTTATCACTGAAAATCAAGCATCTCCTGTTAAAGCATAAGAAAAACACGATTCTTAGCGACTCATGATTAGTCGTTGCGGAATCGTGTTTTTTACAATTTGTCAATAAACTTTAAATTTTTATCTTTTGCCATGGCTTCTGGGTTTGAGCCAGGTTGGTTAATTGGCACAGCAACATTTAGCTTGTCATAATAATGCTGCCAATAATCTGACACTTCTTGTTTATCATCATTAAAATGTAACGGTTGTGTCGGAAATGTAATCATACCCTGAAAGGCTAACTCTACTAACTGTGAACAATAAATACCGTCACCATCTGGATAAAAAGTTTTATTATAAGATAAACCTTCGTATGTCTTGGCTTGCGCAATCACATTCTCAGCTTGATGTTTTTGAATTTCTGGTCGATAAAGATCAGGATGTGGTGAATCCGACAAAAATTGTGCCAGTGTTTGCGTTGCCACACCATATTTTGGACTAGCATGAATAACATGTGTCTCATCAACCACAATACCAACATGAACATAATCGCCAGTTGCGGCTGCAATAGCATCATCCATGCCATCATGTTGATTTCGTACGAATAACAAATCTGCTGCTTGTAATGTTACCATTGCTTACTCACCTTCTAAGTTATAAGACATTATTGCCAAACGTCACTGAGTAAATGAGTTTCCTCAGGCTTTGGTCCCACAGCAAAGCTTAACAAGTCGACCGACAATAAATCAGAAATACGCTTTAAATAGTTTTGCGCATTAGCTGGTAATTCATCAAATGATTGCACACCAGTAATATCCTCATCCCATCCAGGTAGTGTCTCAAAGTTAACATCTAAGCCTTCAAACCATGTGTCTGATGCTGGAAAATGATGAATTTCTTCGCCTTTATAGGTGTATGATGTAGCGATTTTAAGCGTTTTTAATCCGGTCAAAACATCAAGTGAGTTAATTGCTAACTTTGTCAAGCCAGATACTTGTACCGCATGTCGCAACGCAACAGCATCTAACCAACCAATTCTACGTGGTCGCTTAGTAACCACCCCATATTCATGACCAACTTCACGAATATGATCAGCAATGTCGTCATGTAATTCCGTTGGGAAAGGGCCTTCCCCAACACGTGACGTATAGGCTTTGATGACCCCGACCACGTCTTGAATTTGTTTTGGTCCTACGCCAGCACCATTCATAACCCCACCAGCAGTAGGATTTGAACTAGTAACATAAGGATAAGTGCCATGATCAACATCAAGCATAATACCTTGGGCACCCTCAAAAACGACACGCTTTTTGTTGGCCATCATCTGACCAAGCAAATAGGAAGTATCAGTCACATATGGCGCCAATTGACGCCCATATTCAACATAAGTTTCATAAATGTCATCGTAGTTCAGTGCTTCTTCATTGTACAATTTGGTCAATTGTGCATTTTTAAACGGTAAGTATTCTTTTAGCAACTTAGCAAATACATCAGGATCAACTAAGTCTGCCACACGAATACCAACACGTGAAATTTTATCTGTATAAGCCGGACCAATTCCTTTTTTAGTTGTACCAATACGATTATTTGTTGATGATTCTGCAGCTTTATCAAGCGCAATGTGATAAGGCATGATAACATGCGCACGATTTGAAATTCGCAAATTATCAATTGCAATACCTTGAGACTGTACTTCCGCAATTTCTGCAAGCAAAGCCTCAGGGTTTACCACAACACCATTACCAATAACTGCTAATTGGCCTTCTGTTAGGATTCCTGAAGGTAAAGCTGACAACTCAAATTTTGTATTGCCATGCCAGATAGTATGACCGGCATTATTGCCACCTTGATAGCGCACAACTGCATCTGCATGCTCTGCAAAAAAGTCTACTATCTTACCTTTACCTTCATCGCCCCATTGCGAACCAACAACAATTACACCAGACATATTTTTCTCCTAGTACGGCCACAGCTGCTTTCAGACGGGATAGGTTTGTCGGAGAAAGTGTTGTCAGTCAAACGTGATAACACCTGTTTGCGCCCATCCGTGAGTGTCCCTCTGTAACGGCACGTTTTATTTTTTAGTAAAACACGAACAATAAAACAATAAACGCCTTTTACCTAAACATTTTACCATACAAAAGAGAGATAAGATATAGAAAAACAAATAAAAAATGTTGTTTCTAAAAAAGTATCACATGTTTTTTTTATTGACATTAAGCCATGATAATTTCTCTTGAATTAGTGCAACTGTTTGTGGCCAGACAAACACTGTTAATAATAAAAATATCGGTAAAAACTGAATAATGTATCGTGAGCGGCCGCCCTCAAAAATCAACAGATACAAAAAGCCCCCAACAATAGCTAGCCGTAACACAGCTGTCAGTCGGTCTTTTTGCCGCCATCCCAGACTAATAATTCCGATACACATAACCCACCAGAATTGCGCAATAAAATGAAAGTCAGAAAGATAATGTCCACTTGGATAAATAATATTTTGTATCACACTTTTTACACCATTTTTTGCTGGTTTATCGATGATAAAGCGTCCCTCTTTCAGCCAAGCAAATGTACCATCTGATGTATTTTTATCTTGTTTGTGAACTAAAAAGATGAGATAGCCAATGAACCCTTTCTGTTGTAACCTTTCAACTAACTTGTCTTTTGAATAGCGTGACATAGCAGCCTGTGAAGGTTGTTTAGCCATTGCTAAGACATCTTGTGCATTATAACCGCCATCGCCACTCACACCCATACTAATAAAATGAATTGGTGGTAAGGTACGATTTTTCTGAATCACCATATAAGTTTGATTTTGTAATACCTTGTTGCCTAACTGATAACTGAATCCTGCTGTCAGCAAAAATACAGTCACCACTAAAATTTTCATCAACATTATTTTTTGATTATTATTTCTAGTTATCAAAATGTGTAAAAATTCTACAACAAATATAGCAATAATAGGAATCATTGCTGAGGGTTTGAGAAAGTAAATGCCAGACAAGGTCAAACCAGCTATAATGCTGATGCCCACCTTTAACACTATATGCCATTTTGTTGTTGATATGATTACATAACACAGTATCAAAAGCGCTACAAACGGTAAAACATAAATGTCGGAATAAGGTACCAACACCATTGGAAAAAGCATTAACCAAACAGCATGTGTATACAAGCCAATCGCTAATTTACGTTTATCAACGAACCAGACTGTCGTCATATTAACGAGGGCAGTCCCAATTAACAATAACCAGTTGACTAAGTCAAACATTAACCAAGAGGTATTATGCATTACTTTGGCAATTTCATGTTGAATCAATAATAATGATAAATTGTTCGTATTGTAGCTATAATAAGATCTTATATTAGCTGAACTCGTTTGCGTCAATGCTTCATGAATGGCACCGGGATCAAAACCAATGGCTGGATGTGTCTGTAGAATGACAATTAATTGCCAAAGTAATGCTAAAACAACCATGATAGTGGCTACTAGCACGCCATGCTGTATAAACACTCGTCGCCAAAGCGTTCTAAACGTCTGATTAACAGCAAAAGCCAATACAATTGCAATGATTATCAACAAAAAAACGATGGATACCCAAGTCGTGCCAATACCAATAAATTCATCACCTGAATTACTTCTTAAATTCAAATTAGTCGAAGTCACCGCAAAATATAACGTTATAAAAATAAACAATAGATATATGCTATCTAGGCATTTTTGTATATTATAAGCACACCGTTGTAATTTAGTCCGCATCACCACCCACCTCTTCAATCTTGCGCCAAAGCAATATTAATAAATCGCGTTGGCGATTCACCAACAGACAAATCCAGCAATTGACATGATATTTTGAGTAAAGCTGTAGTTAAAATATCAAATAGCACTTCGGCAAAATTTTCAAGCGTTGGATTAATGTCATCAAATGGTGCGACAGTGTTTAGAAATTCACCTGAAAAAACTGCAATGCTATCATTAATCACTGTCTCAATATCTTCAAACTTCATTGGTTGTGGATAAGTCATCGGTTGGATATCCAAAATCAATTCCCACGTGTGAGGATGTGCTACACCTTGTACTCCTTGCCAACGTACTGCATGCGTGGCATTAATAAAAGTTCGTAACCTATATGTTAAAACCTTGTTACTCATAACTATTTTTTATCCTTCCATAACTGCGACCAATCAGCCATCAGAATGTTTTTAATATCACGTGTTTCAGATTTAAAAGTTTTTGTCTGCCAAGCCGCATTTCTAGTCATTGTATTAATAATTCCAATAAAACGAATTAACGTATTAATGCCATTATAAAGTGGCATAGTGAATGCTATCCACCATTTATTTTTAAAGTAAGCGCGTTCAGTGGGAAACGCTTTCAAAAGCATATATGAACTAGTATAGTTCATCAACCCATAAGCAACATATAACACGTACATCATCACAACTGACATAGACACAACGACAGGTGAGTAACCGAAAAATAATAACATCGCAAGGCCAGTAATCCAAACCAAGCGTGGAAATATAAACGTGTGATCAATCATTAATCGACTAATCATAAAGTTAGTAAAAATCTGACGGACACTCAACTTATTCTGCATGAAATTTTGTGCGACTTCAATTTGCCCACGCTGCCAACGCTGCCGTTGTAAATAAAGTTCACTATAACCTGATATTGGTTCAACATAAAACATGGCATCATCACAGAAACCTATACGCTTGCCTAGGCGGAATCGCAGTTGAAATGTCATATCAGTATCTTCACCAACCGTGTCAACATTATACATAAATGTCTGAACTAATACATCACGTCTAAACGCTGAAAATGCACCTGACATTGTGAACAAACGATTACCACGGTTTTCAATACTACGGCCTGATAAGAATGATTGTGCATACTCAAAATATTCGTTTAACTGTAGCAATTTAAGCCATTTACTTTGCGTTTTTTGAATCATTTTTTTTTGTGTCAGAATCGTACCAGTTGCTGCATCAATTTCTGAGTGATTTTCAAAATAAAGCACAAACCGTTTTAAGGCATTGGGTTCTAACCAACCATCAGTATCCAAATTAATAATATATTGCCCCATACTATTATAAATAGCAGCATTTAGTGCACGCGCTTTACCTTGATCTGTGTTCATCCACTGCATTCTAAGTACTGGGAAATCAGCTTGAGCCTGATTAAACACCGTAAAACTGTTATCAGTGCTTTGATTATTCACGGCAATAATTTGGATTAATTGTTTTGGATAGGTTGATTGACTAATCGACTGAATACACTGGTATAATGTTTGTCCTGAATTATATATAGGTAATACAATAGATACCATTGGTAATTTCAATGGTTCTTGCATCACTTGATGGTTTTTTGATGTTTTTATCAAAACTAGATTGAAATAAATAGCTGGGAAAATTTCCACAACAATCGGAATGAGCAACCAAGTGAACCAAAAACCTAACTGATAAGTAAATTGATGTAAATAAAATGACATAGTTTATCCCTGTTTTTTGAGCATTTGATTAACAAGTTGCCCCTTTGTGAAGACTAGATAATAAAGTAAGATTGCAATTGAATAGAACAACAGGCGTCCGATAATCGAATGAGCAACATAAAAAGCCCCATCGCCAAAATAATAAATTACAATTGCAACAAAAGATAGTCGTAACGTATTTGCAAGGAAAAACCATAATGCCCCAATAAGCGCCAACATTAACCGCTTTTGTGCATCATACACAGGATAAAAGGCAATTAATCCCCAAAATGCCGTTGTTTCAATAATGCCTGAACATTCATAATCAACCAATAAAATGCTGGTATGATGATTCGCCACCACCTGAATAACATGTGACGCATAGAAAGTATCAAATAAGCCAGTAAGATGACCAACAACTCCGGCCGACCAAGTGAGAATGGTCGAAAACAACCAGACACCATAAGGTTTACTCCATAAAAGAAGAATAACGAACAAGCCTGCGCTGCCAGCCAAAAAATAAAAAGCATCCGTTTTAGCACGCTTCAGAACAGATAATACATAGACCCAAATAATAATTAGACCAATAATAACCGCATTATTAAGCATGGATTACCTCGTTTGTTGCTGATGCCGTAATCTTTTTTCGGCGCTGATTTTGTAGGTAATAGCCACCACCAGCAAAAACCAAACCAATACCGGCAAGTAACCATGGCCCTGTTGGTGAACCAGCATAATTAATTGACACGTTTCCTCGCCAAATTGACTCATTTGAAATGGCAATTTTTGTATTCTCAGGTATCTCTTTTATGCCTAAAGCAGAGAATGGGATTTGCGCCTCAAAAATGTTATTTGAGCGGTTACCAGCAACTATATGCTGTGCATAGGCTTTACCTACTGTAGGTGGTTGATAACCATACTCTTGTCGCCAAACCCAATACTTAATATCAAATACTTGGCTCACTGATTTAGAACTATTATTAAAGTTCATAATTTGGTTATCCATGAATCCGTGTCCTGAACTAACTGGGTATGCCTCATCTCCAACAGTTATAGTAAAATCAGTATTCAAATAGAGTTGGTTATCTCCGCCTTGGTTATTAGTCCTAAAATCTGGCGCCGAGTCCATATAAAAGTAAATATTCTCTTTATCTGCCCAAATACCCACATGTCTAAAGGCGTCACTATTGGCACGCACATTCTGATACTTTCCTTCCCAATCCTTAAAATTACCATTCATAACCACACCTGTGCTATTCCCACTTACAGATGGGGAATTATACAACAATGCTGCAACACAAAAAAAGCTCACAATTAACAAAAACATTTTTCTGCTACTAAACATAATCATCCTCAAAGATATCTCAGCTAATATCTATTTCATTCTTAAATATAGTTAATAGTAGTTTACCCCATAACCGAAGCATTGACACTAGTTTTGCTTATTTGTCATGAAACTGTCTCAATTATGCGAGAAATATTTAGCACAACAAAAAAAGGTAACACCATCCGCTGATAATGTTACCCTCCTTTGTCGAATCCTTCCCTTAAGCTTGCAAAGCACGCTTATCAATCCATAGCTTGTCTTCTTGCCCGCTTAACGCGAACTGACTCCATGTGATCCCTGAAGCATTCGTATATTCTCCTGTCGCATGGACAACTTGATTTTGATACGCAGTTGCCATGTTAACTAGCTTAGCATTCACTTCCCCATAGGGTGCGCCACTAAACACCCCATCACGTGTTGTCCGTGGCACAATCTTAGCTTGATAATCAACCACCTTCGTTACTACTGGTGAAAATGACCGTTGATCAATCCAGTATTGTGTCCCATTCACTGTCGCTAAGTACCATTGATTACCCTGAGCATCTGAATGTTGCTTTGTTACTGGCACGGTTTGCTGGTTATAGTTTGTCACATAATCGACAAACTGCGCCCCCGCTTCACCATATGGTGCTGTCTTAAACATCCCATCTGGTCGTTGGCGTGCCACAATCGTTGCATTTAATGCCACCACCTGGTCAAAGGTCGCAGTAAACGCCCGCTTGTCAATCCATGTGCTTTGACCATTCAAATTCGTCAAGTAATATGTGTTGCCGACTTCGTTTGAATAAGCTTTTGAAATATGGACATAGCGCCCATTAGCCGAACGCGTATCACCAGCCCATTTAGCCCCACTCATCGTATAAGGTGCGTTTAACCACAAACCATCTGTCCGTTGGTTGCTATTCACATACATATCATCATTCATGGCTTGCATGATTGTTGTGCTCAAAGCGCGACTATCAACCCAGACCTGTTGATTATTTAGCGTAATAAGACGCCATTGTGCACCGTAGGCATCTTGCCCTTGCTTGGTCACTTGTACATGTTGCCCATTATAATCTGCCGTCATGCCTATGAGTTGTGACCCTTGACCACGATATGGCGCATTCAAGAATAACCCATCATTACGACCATTGCTATTCACATAGAGCTGTTGGTTTGTATCCCTAACTTGCATCTGTGCCAATGCATGGTTATCAACCCAGACCGTCTGACCCCCAAGGACAACCTGACTCCAGACCGTGCCTTGATCATCAAAATACTGTTGACTAACGGTAACCGTTTGGTTGTTGTAATTTTTAGCCAAACCGGCTAACTTATAACCCGGTTGACGGTATGGCGCATTTAAGAATAACCCATCAAGATTACTAGTTGTATTGACAAAGACTTTTTGATTCATGTCATGTGTGAAATTGGTATTCAATGCCTGACTATCAATCCAGTACTGTGTCCCATTAAAACTAATCAGACTCCAGTCTTTACCTGAAACGTTCGCCACCCCGGCAATGGTCACTTGTTGGCCCTTGTATTGGTTGGACATCCCAGCTAATTGATACCCCTTGACTTGGTATGGCGCATTCAAGAACAACCCATCATTGCGGTTAGCATAACTAATGAAGCTTATTTGGTTCATCGTTTTAAATGGTGTCATAGTTAACGCACGACTATCCACCCAAAGCTTTTGTCCTTGTAAATCACCACCAGCAAAGGTAATTAAGTTCCAGCTCACACCCTTACTGTCTGTGTATTGACGCGTGACTTGCACTTGTTGCCCTTCGTACTGTTTCGTGTCCTTGTTAATAAATTCCCACTTTATATCATTCCCAGTTTGATCCTTTGTTATAACACCATAAGGTGCATTAGCAAATAAACCATCTTGTCGGACAGAGCTAGTAATGTAGGCTGTATAATCAGCGTTCACACCTAAAGTTGACGAAGTATCAATTGTGATAAAATCTTGCGTGTTATTTGGACGGTCAGTGAACGCTTGACTATCTCCCGAATTTGCATCAAAACTATACCATTTATTTGTATTTTTATCGTATGCAACCTTTCCTTTAACCTGCACACCATTTAAGCCATAATAATGATATACATTATTATACCCTGCAAGAACAAGACCGGTAGACATTGTTCCATCAGAATTCAAGTGATATGCATTACCGCTTGCATCAAATACATATTGATTAGTTAACATTTCTCCCACGCTGTTGAAGTAGTAAGATTTACCATCAATATCTTTAACAAAGCCATTTCTTATTTCCATACCATTTGGCATAAAGTAATAATAGCGTCCATCTTTATTTGATGAATCTAAGCTCTCTCGAACAGTGCCATCAGCATTTGTTACTTTCATTTGCACCAAACCGCTTTTGCCATTTTCTGGTCGAACCATGTATCCATTATTATCAAAATAATACCAATTATGATTATCATCTTGAATAAAACTGTTTTTCGCTTGATAACCACTAATAGAATAATACTTAACACCTACCGCATCAATAACAAATCCTGTTTTTGCGTCTTGATTCATTAATTGTAAAGGTAGGAAGGCTTCATCTGCTTTGTTAACATTAAAGTATTGGTTACTTGCCCAATCCTTTAATACATAGTAAGCTCCACGCCCTAAAATATTCGTACCGTTAAAATACTTCGCAGACCATTCCTTTATTCTCGTATTGGCATCCATTGGTACCCCAGTAGTAATTTGCGGTTTAGTAAACAAATCAGGATATTTTTGCTGTAACTCACCCAAATATTTACCACCATACTCTGCTTGATACTTACCACCACCGACAGTATCTACAACATACAAAACATTTTCAATATCTGCATTTGGCCAAGTCTCCCCTTTTTCATTCACGCGTGTGACAGAAGTGACTTGTTGTCCTGACAAGTTATAAATTTGGTCTGGTACCCAGTCAGCCATAGCTTGAATGCTCTTGCTATGTAATGCCTTAATTGCGTTTCTCAAATCCTCTACTGTACCATATTTTGTCGGATTTTCCGTTCCATCATCGTTGTTGAATCCTAAATCATAACGATCAGTAAATGCGTAACCATTGTCAATTGTCGAGTCTACAAATGTTCCATCATGACTAGAACGATATTGGGGTGGCATCTGGAAACTAGTAATTCCCCAATTACTAAAGGTTCCATTCTTCGCTTCTTTGGCAATGATAACATTGGTACGCTGATCTTTATCTACAAGATTTGGTGTTTGTTGAAAGTTGGAGAATCCTTCGTAAATAACATTTGTATCTAATGCATCATTTGCATGGAAAACAGACCCATCGGTTGTTTTATTTTGACTCGTAGCTACTCGAGCATCTTGCTTATCATCTGCTCCAACTGGTACCCAAACAGCTAAATAACCAGATACTTTACTGTTATTTATGCCATATCCCTTAATATAATTACTAGAAAATTCTAGGTTACCATTCCCGTCGGTTGTTTCTCTAATTGTTGTCGAACTATCAGTATTATACACATCGATTCCATTGTCAGTTGCTAATAGCAATGGTCGGTACATTTGGTTTGCATGGTTGACACCCATGCTTAGCGTTATTTTATCAGATCCTAAATTCAAATTAGGATTATTGCTTATAATAACCCCAATACCCTCAGTACGTGAATTTCCATTTCTGACACTAGTCAACACATCCTGATGCTTAGTATCAACACCCATCTCTTGGTTACCTGATACATACTTAATACGAGCTTTTAACAGCGCATCAATAGAATCAAATTCATTCGTCTTAGACGTCATATATGAATCATTATCCTTATACATATCGCCGTAGTAAACGCGAGGAATTGTATTTTTATTTGTTAACAATGCTGCATAAGCACTCGCCATATTATAGTGCGAATATTCTTTAACAGTCTTATCTTGATCAGCATAGTAATAATCCAAAGCCTGTTTTAATTGATCCTTTGTGAATTTATTACCTGATTCGGCTGACGTATGATCTGTTAATATTTTGCCAATGATACCTTGAACTTCACTATCGTGTGCACGCACGAAACTATAATTAGGAATAAGGATTTTACCATCCTTATCTGGATATCTCATTGTTGATTTATCAATCAATGAGTCTATTCCCCAACGATTATTAGGCCCCTTTGTCAAAGCATTTAATAATGAATTTTGAACCCCTGTGTTAAGTGTTAATTGTGGATTCCCATTTTTAACAACCTCATTGGGATCTAATCCACTCCAATCTTCTAAAATAGAAATATGTTTATTAGCATTAACATCACTTTGGTTAACCTTGTATACTGCATTAAAGTAATCACGTGCAATATCTAACAAATCTGCATCCACATTATCGACGGCGTCAACTCTTATGCTGTCAAAATTAGCATCTGGATCATTAGCTGTAATCGTTCCAAAATTCATCAAATAGTGTAGCCAATTCAACTGTTCAGCTTGAACAACCGGATTAGAATTATCTACATCGTTTGCTAATAAAAATTCTGATCCTTTAACATTACTATTTCCGTCCCTATTGAATAATACTCGGTTCAGCAAACGAAAAGCCGAATTAGTATCAGATGCTAACGGCGTGTTATTATATTTCAAAAATCCACCTTGAAATTGTAAACCACCATAATCAATATTTTCTGATTTTTTACTCCAATTAAATTGTTCTTTAATAAAATTGGACATCTCATTTTTAAGCCATTGTATGCTATTAGCTTGTGCAATACGCTGTTCAATCAATACCTGGATATTTTGTGTTGCTAAGTTTAAAGTGCTTTGATTTGTTGTAGCATCATATTGTATACCATCATTAGTAGCAAACGTTTTAGACATATAATTAATATAGTTTGCTTGTGTTTGTTTATCCGGCCACCATGTCATAAGCAACGGACGTTTATCATCTTCTGTCGATGCTACCCATGTTTTCCCCCCTTTTAAAATATCTTTTGGTTGGTACCATGAATCAGCTGTTAAAAACCCCTGAATATTATCAAAACTTTTAGCGTCATAACTATTAGCTGCGTTATGTGCTGTAAAGTCACTTTTTTGGTCGGTCAATCCCTGCGAAAATTGATATTCTAATGCCGTTTTCCCAATGCCTGTCACTGAGTCAAAATAAATAACTTGATTATTAAAGGTTGCTGCATAGTTCTTTTTTAACAAACCTTCTTCATCAAAATAATACTGCTTACCATCAAGAGTCTGCAATCCTTTAAGCATATTGCCTTGACTGTCAAAGTAATAAGTATTACCCTTCTCATCTGTCAAGAAGTTATCCTTTATTTGCTTTCCAGTGGCATCAACACCGTTTATAACACCATCTACATTCGATATATATGCTATTGCATTTCCTGTATTTTTATCAAAATAAACTTTGTTTTTTTCTTTTCCTGGACGGAAGTCGCCTTTGACTTGTGCACCATTTTCGTCAAAATACTGTACATTACCGTTTATATTTTGTAAACCAATTACTTTCTTACCAGATTGATCTAAGTAAACAAAATGACCATCTTGTTGTTCGTATCGACCGCCAGTAATAACAGTACTTATGGCATCTTTATTATCTACAAGATTTTTAGATAGTGCTATATTTCTATCATCCTGGACAGTTATTTTTTGGTCATCTGATACGGCTTTATTTGACTCTTTTGTATCAGGTGTTGTTGCTGTGTTTTGGTCTTGTGTTTTTTTGTTGTTTTCCGTTGCCGTATTTTTATTTAATTCGTTCTGTTGGTCTATGTTTTTTCCACTTGCATGTACAGACTTTGAATCATTATTAGTCGTAGATTCAGGAACCGGTTCCTTTTTGTCGATAACTTCTTTCGTTGTTGGCTTGTCTTGCCCTGTCTGACCAGTCAAAGCCTGTTGGCTCTGTGTTGTACCAACCGGCGTTTGTGTATCGGCACTGACAGTTGTTACCGCAGATACCCCCATAACGGCAAATGCTGTAGCAGCCGCAACCCAGCTTTTACCTGACTTGTACAGCTTTTTTCGGGTAATTGTTTCTTTTATTTTCATCGTTATCTCCCATTTTATGATGCAAAGATACATTACTTAAATAAATTGATAATATGTACCATTGTATATTTTAACACGAGCTACTAAACATTTTAAATAGCAAATACTTACTTGTAACTATTTTTTTAATAATGTCATATGAATTACATACAACAAAAAAAGGTAACATCATCCGCTGATAATGTTACCCTCCTTTGTTGAATCCTTCCCTTTTGGATAAAGATATCTTATTTTCTCAATAAAATGCGCTGCATCCCCTCATTATCAGACACAGTTCCTAATGCAATGCGAATCCATTCGGCATTTAGGCGGTCATTAATTTGATACCCTTCTGACAGAAGAGCCTCACCAACACGTTTCGCATCACCAACTTTAATCCAGAGAAAGTTGGTTTGTGATTGATAATACTTAAACTGGTGTTTCGTCAAAAATTGTTCAAATTTTTCACGTTCAGACTTCACCTTAGCAACAACTGATTGCAGATAAAGTTGATCACTAAGGGCAGCTACTGCACCTGTGATTTGATAGGTATTTAAATTATATGGTAAACGTACGGCCTGCATAACCTGATAAAGTGGTTCCTGCATGACGCCATAGCCGATTCTCAGGTTTGCCAGACCATAAGCTTTCGACAAGGTACGCAAAACGACTAGATTGGGATAATCCTTAACGTCTCGTATAACGGTAGCATCTATTTGATCTACGAAGTCATAATAGGCTTCATCAACAACTAAAACAACTGATTGTGGTAACTTCTGCAAGAAAGATAAAATATCTGATCTTGTCTCAAAAACACCTGTTGGGTTATTTGGATTAGCTAACCACACCATCGTGGTATGCTCGTCAACCGCATCAAACATTGCATCAAAATCAATATGCCCAGTATCTTGATTCACAGGAATACTTTTAGTTGTCGCTTGTTCAATTTGAGCGTGCATGGCATACTCACCAAACGTAGGATTAGGCACAATAACATTATCATTTGGCGTTAAGATAACTCGCGTCAACAACTCAATTAATTCGTCAGCCCCTGCCCCGAAAACAAGTGAGTCTGGGTTCACTTGCTCTAGCTTGGCAACTGCCTGTCTTAGTGCTGTGGCTTGTCCGTCAGGATAAAAGCCTAAAACATCATCTGATACATCTCTGATTGCTGGACCAACCTTTGGTGATGGGCCATATGGAGATTCGTTAGCCGATAGTCGTGCCACGTGACTGACACCATAAGTTGCTTTCACTTCTGCTACAGGTAATTCTGCTTCATACGCTGCCATATTTTTGATTGTTTCTTTCATATTAACACCACTCTCATTAAATGCTTATTTTTCTAATCAATCATAACATTTTAACCACAAAAAAACACGCATCAGCGTGTTAAATTTTTTCTAGTATGGTTCGCAATACACCATCATGATCATTATCAGCAACACTAATCGCAAAATCATGTTTAAATAATTCTTCGTCGGCATTGGTCATTGCAACAGGTTGACCCACATACTCCAACATTTCCAAATCATTGAGACCATCGCCAAAGGCCATAATCTCTTCCGGTGCTATCTCTAGTGTTTCTGCGATATAAGATAAGGCATTCGCCTTATTAACATCTGGGTTCACAATGTCAATTGCCCCATAACCAGAAGTCGTTACATGCACCTTGTTGCCTAACACAGCTTTTGCCTCACGCATAAACTCATATTCTAATTGTGGCAGCACCAGCGATATTTTTAAAATAGGTTCAGTAATTTCATCAACAGACTCAATAATGGTCAAGTTCTCAAAGTAAGTATGTGCCCAAGATAGATACTCATCATTAGGTTGTTTAACAATCATATATGCACGTCTTGCGGCTACGAATGATACCCCCAACTGCAAACTTTCAGTAAACTTATCTGCTAAGTTATCAATCACAGCTAACGCTTCATTAGGTACAGACCAGACGTGCTTTAATTCGCCATCTAAAATCACTTCTGCACCGTTATTAGCAATAAGCTGATATTGCCCTTTAAAATTTTTGAAATAGTCGTGCACTTTTTGAACATGATTTCCTGTGGCCACAATAAATTGGCCACCTTGCGCATGTAATTGATTGAGCACTTGTTGAAAAAGTGGTTCATTGAAGGTCTTGTCACTTTTTAAAAAAGTCGCATCAAGATCTGAAGCAATTAATTTGACTGACATATTTCTCCTTTATTCTATCCAGTACACTACCGTTGCAACATCAGCCCCCATATTAGTGTAACATCCACCATGATAAAAATCGAATTAGCCCAAAGATGACTAACGCTACAACAGCTGCCCAAAAAATTGATAATAAAATAGTTAAAATTGAGACGTGTGGCATGTTTAGCAAATTCGAGCCCAAGACCACCACAAATACAAATATTGGTAGCACAATTGCCAATTTATTCATCACTTTTTACCGCGCTTCTTTTTTGCTTTTTGTAAGCGTCGAGCTGCTTGTTTAATGGCAAAATTTTGAACCTTTTGACCAAAGTTGCCTTTTGGCATACCGCCACCCATGCCGCCCATCATGGCAGACATATCCATACCCGAGCCACCCATCATTTTATCAAGGCCCCCAAAATTACCATTGGTGGCTTGATTCATCATCTTACGCATTTGGTCAAATTGCTTAATCATGCGATTAACTTCCACAATTGGTCGGCCAGCACCGGCAGCCAAACGACGACGACGAGAAGGATTAATTAAGTCAGGATTTTCACGTTCGGCTGGTGTCATTGAACTAACAATGGCTTCAAGATGAGAAAATTGTTTAGCATCAATATTCACATTAGCTAAGGCTGGATTATTTGCCATTCCTGGAATCATCTTTAACAAATCTTCCATCGGACCCATTTTTTGTACTTGTTTAAGTTGCGCAACAAAATCATTGAAATCAAATGTATTTTGTCGCATCTTTTCTAGCTGTTTAGCTTGTGCTTCTTCATCAAAATCACGTTGTGCTTTTTCAATCAACGTCAGCACATCACCCATGCCTAAGATACGTGACGCCATTCTGTCAGGATAAAAAACATCCAAATCTGTTGGCTTTTCGCCCTGACCAATAAACTTGATTGGCTTGCCAGTGACATCACGTATGGATAATGCGGCACCACCGCGCGTGTCGCCATCTAACTTGGTCAAAACAACACCAGTTAAGTCCAAAGCAGCAGAGAAACCTTTAGCCGTTTCTGCCGCATTTTGTCCGGTCATAGCATCTACTGTCAATAAAATTTCGTCTGGTGACGCAATATCGGCAATATCTTTTAATTCTTGCATTAAGGTTTCATCAATTTGCAAGCGACCAGCCGTATCAATAAAGACATAATCATTTTTATTTTTATGGGCCTCAGCTAGGCCTTGTCGAACAATGTCACGTGGGTTAATGTCTGTTCCCAATTGGAAGACAGGAATACCTAAATCACGCCCCAAAATTTCTAATTGATCAATGGCAGCAGGGCGATAAACATCGGCCGCAATGAGTAATGGTCGCGCATGCTGTTCGTTTTTTAATTTGTAGGCTAACTTGGCTACCGTCGTTGTTTTTCCGGCACCTTGTAATCCAGCCATCATAATAACTGTCGGGATTTTAGGGGATTTGTTGAGTGGGACAGCTTCCTCACCCATCGTTGCCGTTAACTCATCATTGACAATTTTAACTACTTGTTGCGCTGGGTTCAAACCCTCTAAAATATCCGCACCACTCGCTTTCTCACGAACATTAGCTACGAACTTTTTGACAGTTTCATAATTGACATCGGCCTCCAATAAGGCCAACCGTATTTCGCGCATCGTTGCACGTAAATCTTCTTCACTAACACGACCACGACCGGTTAAGTTTTTCATTGCCTTGGACAGGCGTTCAGTTAAATTTTCAAAAGCCATAATATTTACTATACAACTCGTTAAAGAGTTGTGTATTTCCTCCTGATTTATTAGCGTATCACGCCACAAGTCAATCTTCTATTTCATGTGCCAACAATTGTGAAACCAATTGTTTCAACGTTTCATCGTCACGATAATGTAAATCAATATAGGCTTGTACTTGCTTTTCAATTGCCGATCTGGCTTCAAAATTCCGTTGTAAATGTAGGACATGTTCATATTTTACAAGCTGATCAATGCCACGCTTAATATTATCAGAGACGGCTTGTCGACTGACAAGCTCTGCTTCTGCAATTTCAACAATCGAGTAATCATCTTCAAAATAATAACGCAAATAATCCTGCTGTTTCGTTGTGAGTAACTCACCATAGAAACCAAATAACCCATTTATGCGATTTTTTTCTTCAAAATTCATTCAATCAAGTCCTTAAACAAGCTATAAATAAATTCCTCCGGTTTGAATACGCGCAAATCACTCGCTTTTTCACCAAAGCCAATCCATTTTACAGGCAAATGCATCTCGCTACGAATAGCAAACACAATACCACCCTTAGCAGTACCGTCCATCTTAGTCAGTACGATACCTGTCACATCTGATGAATCTTTGAAAAGCTTTGCTTGCTGCAACGCATTTTGTCCTGTTGTGGCATCTAAGACCAACAAAACCTCATGTGGGGCATCCGGAATTTCACGTTGTATAATGCGTTTCATTTTTTCTAACTCTTGCATCAAGTTGACATTGTTCTGCAAACGACCAGCTGTATCAACAAACAAAATGTCATAATGTTCATCCCGTGCCTTGGCAACAGCTTCAAACACTACCGAAGCTGGATCTGCTTTTTCTTTTCCAGCAACGACCGGTACCCCAGCACGTTCGCCCCATTCTTGTAGCTGTTTTGTTGCCCCCGCACGGAATGTGTCTGCAGCAGCAAGCAAGACCGATTTGCCTTGTTGCCGATATTTTGTAGCTAACTTCCCGATAGTTGTGGTTTTACCCACACCATTGACACCGACAAATAGAATAACTGTTGTCCCGTTCGCATTAAAGTGCATTGTTGCATCTTCATCAACGCCGTCAGCCTCATATAAATCAACCATTTTCTTAATGATGACATCACGTACGTCTTCTTTACGTTTAGCGTTTTCTAATTTAACCTCTTCACGTAATTCATCAGAAATTTTAATGGCCATATCAAAGCCTACATCGGCACCAACTAACGTTTCTTCAAGCTCTTCAAAAAAATCTTCGTCCACTGAACGGAAGTTAGCTAAAAACTTATTGAAACGAGCGGCAAAGCCTGTCCGCGTTTTTTCCAGACCCTTATTATAGACCTGCTGTTCTGACTCAATTTCTGTTTCTGTTTCTGTTTCTGTTTCTGTTTCTGTTTCTGTTTCTGTTTCTGTTTCTGTTTCTGTTTCTGTTTCTGTTTCTGTTTCTGTTTCTGTTTCTGTTTCTGTTTCTGTTTCTGTTTCTGTTTCTGTTTCTGTTTCTGTTTCTGTTTCTGTTTCTGGCGATTTTACTACCTGTGCCTCAGATTTGTCAAGTTCTGATTGTACATCATGTTGCTCTTCTAACAATTGATCCGATGTTTGATCTGAGAGCGATTCTGACGATACACGGCTAGCTTGTTGATTGCCTTCCTCTTCTTGATTATCAGTTTTTTTCTTACGGAAAATATCAAATAGTCCCATAGTTATTATCCCACGCTTTCTCTTGCTTTATCTAAATCGACCGCAATCATTTTGGAAATACCTGCTTCTTGCATGGTAACCCCATACAAAAGATTAGCTTTCATCATTGTGCCTTTACGATGTGTAATTACAATAAATTGTGTCTCTCCTGAGAAATGATATAAATATTGCGCAAAGCGGTCAACGTTTGCCTCATCTAAAGCTGCTTCTGCTTCATCTAATACCACGAAAGGTACCGGTCTAACTTGTAAAATAGCAAATAGAAGCGTAATAGCAGTTAAAGCTTTTTCACCACCAGAAAGTAAGCTCATTTGTTGGAACTTTTTACCAGGTGGTTGTGCAATAATATCGATGCCTGTTGTTAATAAATGTTTTGGATCTGTCAGTCGAATTTCTGCTCGGCCGCCACCAAACATTTTAGAAAATACTGCTGAAAAATGTGTCGCGATTTGGTCAAAGGTTGCTTTAAATCGCACTTGCACCTCTTCATCCATTTCATCAATGGTCTGTAACAGCGTATCGCTGGCTAACTGTAAATCATCTCGCTGTTGATTTAGAAAATCAAATCTAGTTTTAACTTCTTCATATTCAGTAATAGCGCCAATATTAACCGATCCAATCTCATCCAAACTTTTTTTGACTAACGTCAATTGTGAGGTGATTTCTGGTAGTTCATCAACTTGGTGTTGCCCTAAGACATCACTAATATCAACTAAATCGTATTGTGTCAATAATTGCCCTTTAATGTTGTCTAGTTGTGTTTCCAATCGTGCTAAGGCAGCAGCAGTCTGACTCTGAGCTGTAATGTGCACTCGTAAATTTGCTTGCTGAGCTTCGAATTGTTCTTCTAAACTCGTTGTGACATCTGTCAAACTATTAAACTGTTCAGTTTGCTTATCAAAATCATTTTCTGCTTGCACTAAACGCGCTGATATATTGGCCACTTTTGCATCATGATCATCGTTATCTTGCGCCATAACAAGCTGTTTTTTCATTGCGCTGTGTTGCGCTTGTAATGCCGCCAAACGATTTGTTACAGTGTCGTTTTGGTTAATGAGTTGTTCAAGCTGCTCATTTAAGCCATCAACGCGTGTCTTCATTGTAACATGTTGCGTCTGAACAAGCGTTTGTTGTGTTTGATCAACCTGTGATTGCTCTGACAAGTGTGCTAACGCTGTTTTCAATTCAGTAGCTTCTGACTCTAACGTTGCTTTTTGATTGGTTAAGCGTTGCAATGACTTTTCATCAGCAACTAATTTTTCTAAAAGATCAGCTTGTTGTGCCTTGATATCAGTCAATTCAAACTTTAGCGCATCAACTGTACGCTGTTGCTGTTTTAAGGCATCTTGCTGTCGCGTCAATTCATAATCTACTTGGTTCACTTGATTTTTTGCCGTTGCATATTTTGTTTCTGCAGCCTGACTAGCTTCTCTTAACGCGTTCAAACGCTTGCGTTCTTCTTGCAATGACTTTTCTTGTTTTTGTGATGCGGCTGTTAATTGCGCCACTTGTTGATTAAGATGATTTATTTCGGCTTGTCGGCTTAAAATAGTCGCCCCTTGTTTCTGATTCGCACCACCGGTCAAAGAACCACCAGTATTAATAATCTGGCCATCTAATGTCACAACACGAAAACGATGCTGCCCAGCCTTTGCAATGTGTGTTGCCGCATCGAGGTCCTTAGCAATAACTGTCTGTCCAAGCAAATTAGACTTGATTTGGCGCATATCTTTGGGCATTGTCACTAAGTCAGCTGCCACACCAATGAAACCGCTAATTGACTCAACATGATAAAGTCCCGATAACTGTCGAGGTTTCATGGTATCCATCGGCAAAATTGTCACACGACCAGCACGTTTTTTCGTCAAATAAGAAATAACTTGTTTAGCTGTATCAGTTGTATCAACAACCACTTGCTGTAAAGCGCCCCCTAATGCAGTCTCAATAGCCAAAGTGTAATCAACCGGTACTGTCAGCAATTCAGCAACAACACCCTGAATGCCTGGATAAGCCTGACGAATGTCTGGTTTCATTAATGCACGAACACCTTGATAAAAGCCAGCATATTCATCAAGTGCATTGCGTGCATCCAACTGGCTACGTACCTTATTTAAATCGCTCAACAATCGGTACCAGTTTTGTTCATCAGCCTGATATTTTGCTTCTGCAGTGTCAATTTGTTGTTGCCAATTGGCGAGTGCTTTCTGCAAATCATTTAATACTTGACTCGTCTGTTGTTCCGAATCACTGCTAGGTAAATCAGCTGACAATGTGTGCAAAGCAGCCGTTTCACTTTCTAATTGATTAGTCAATTTAGCCAAGCGCGCGGTTAAGTTGCTTTTGGCTTTTTCTTCAGTCTGCAATGTATTATGAACAGTTGCTATATCTTGCATTACTTCAATATAATTATGTCGATTCTGTTCTAATTTTTGCTGCGTGTCTTTTTGTTGCGCTAACTGGTGGTGCCGGTCAAATTTTTTGAGTTGCGTTTTTAATTCATCTGCAGCGACTGTCAGTTTTTGCTTTTCTATTATCAGGCTGTCTTTTTTCTTCGTTAAATCATCTTGTTCTGATTGTAACTGTGTTATCTGTTGTGCCTGAATTGTTAGACTATCGTTCAGTGACTTGATTTGTTGCGCACTTAAATTGCTCGCACCAATTAAACGTTCTCGTACTTGCGTGTCATGTAAGATATTTTGTTGTAGTTTATCACGTAATAATTGTGCACTGATACGTTCTTGACGTTTATCGGCCAAGGCTTTATTTAGCACATCTAGTTTAGTTTTATCTTGATTGACAAGCCCGTCGTTGGATTCAGCACGTCGCGTGGCTTCAATAATTTTCAGCTCTAAGTCATGATGTGTCAGGGCGAGTTGTAAACGATTAAGTGCTTCGAAGCGTTCTTTCTGTGCTAGATAATCAGTTGCCTGTGCTGATTGTTCTGCGAGTGGGTCTATCCGCCCTTGAATTTCATGTATGATATCTGCAACACGTGCTAAATTGTCCCGCGTTTGTGTGAGTTCCTTTTGTGCCCGATCCTTATTTTGCTTATATTTATGAACACCAGCCACTTCTTCAATAATGGCACGCCGATTTTCTGGCTTTGCATTGAATATGCTTTCAACCCGACCCTGAGAAATAATAGAAAAGCTCTCACGGCCCAAACCGGTATCAATGAACAAATCGTGAACATCTCTCAAGCGACTTTCAACACCGTTAATTTGATATGAACTGTCTCCAGAACGATAAAGTTTACGTGTAATTCTAATTTCACTAAAATCAGAATTAACATAATGATCTGTGTTATCAAAAGTCATTGAGACTTCGGCCCGATTTAACGCGCCCCGCATGTTTGTCCCGCCAAAAATCACATCGGTCATCTTAGTGCCCCGTAAATCTTTAGCGCTTTGCTCGCCCATTACCCAACGCATCGCTTCAATAATATTTGACTTACCAGAACCATTGGGGCCAACAATACCTGTCATACCCGGCATAAATTCAATAATTGTTTTATCAGCAAAAGACTTAAAGCCACTGATTTCGAGTGATTTAAGTTTCATAACTTATTTTTCTTCCAATAATTTTAGTGCCGCTCGCGCTGCCGCTTTTTCGGCGTCTTTAATCGACTTACCTGTTCCACGTGCTAATTCGTGATCATCTACAGAAACACTTGCCTCGAATAATTGTGCGTTATGATACAATTGCTGTTCATTTTCAGTCCGATAATCAATATCAACAGCGCCGTTTTTTTGTAGTTTCTCTTGTAAACGGCTTTTAAAATCAATAAAGCGATCAAAAAAATCCGTATCTACAGCCGCAAACAATGTCTGATCCAAAAACTTTCTGACTGCCTCGAATCCTTGATCTAAGTACAAGGCCCCAATAAAAGCTTCCCAAATGTCTTCTAATAAGGAATCACGATCACGTGCACCCGACATTTCTTCTCCCTTACCTAAACGAATACCCTCATTTAAGTGGGCTACCCTGGAAAAATGAGCAAAAGAGCGTGTTTGAACCATGGCAATACGCATTTCCGTTAATTGCCCTTCATGCCAATTAGGATAGCGCTTGAAAAGATACTCTGCCACAGAAACCTGCATGACTGAATCGCCTAAAAACTCTAGTCTTTGATAATCACGTCCTGGTTCATCAGGATGTTCATTCAGATAGTTACGTTGTGTTAGTGCTTCGAGCAACAATGTCTCATTATTAAATTGAATGTTGAACTCTGATAATAAATATTGTTTAAAACTGTCTTGTGACACGGTTTTTTCCTTTGAAAATATAGTTTTACACTTTATTATATCAAAAAAAGCACCTCGTTTTTAATAAACTTGGCACTTCCTTACTTTATGATACATTTCCTTGATCTCTTACAACCGCTGCAATAGCTTCAACATATTTCTCAACTAGTTCAGTTGTTGGTGCTTCCGCCATAACACGTAGTAACGATTCTGTGCCAGACGGGCGAACTAGCACGCGACCATCGCCAGCCATTTCAGCTTCTACTTCAGCAATTTTTGCGAGGACAGCTGGATTTTTTTGTATAGCAACTTTATCAGCAACTGCGATATTAACTAATTTTTGTGGGTAAACTTGGACATCAGCAGCTAATTCAGACAATTTTTGGCCAGTTTCTTTCATAACATACAATAATTGTAATGCTGTCAGCAGACCATCACCAGTAGTTGCCCAATCTCTAAAAATAATATGACCAGATTGTTCGCCGCCTAAATTGTATCCAGACTTAATCATTTCAGCCATAACATAACGGTCACCAACTGCTGTTTTCACACTCGTCATGTCATGAGCCGCTAATGCCTTATAAAAGCCGATATTACTCATAACAGTTGATACCACAGTACTATGCTTTAATCGGCCTTGTTCATTCATGAATTTGCCAGTGATATACATGATTTTATCGCCATCGACAATGTCGCCATTTTCATCTACAGCAATTAAACGATCACCATCACCATCAAACGCTAAGCCAGCTTGCACTTCACTAGATTTTACTAAGTCGGCCAGTGCTTCTGGATGTGTTGATCCCACACCATCATTAATGTTAAGCCCATTAGGTTCAGTGCCCATAGTCACAAAATCCGCATTTAAATCTGCAAACAATCTTGGCAGTAAGTCGCTTGTTGCGCCATTAGCACCATCTAAAGCAACTTGCATACCAGATAAATCCGTTGGAATGGTTTTCTGCAAAAAACTCATGTACTTCAAAGCACCTTCAGGATAATTACTAGCAACACCTAAACCATTAGCACTTGGTCGTGGCAAAGAGTCTTCTGGTGAATCCAATAATTGTTCAATTTCATATTCCAATTCGTCGGATAACTTGAATCCATCCTTACCAAAAAATTTAATGCCATTATCAGCAGCAGGATTATGCGAAGCAGTGATTTGTACCCCCGCATCTGCTTCCAAATTCTGAACTAAGAAAGCAACAGCAGGTGTTGTGATAACCCCTAACCGCAACACGTCAATACCAACTGATAAGAACCCGGCAATCATGGCTTGTTGCAACATATCACCAGAAATACGTGTATCTCGACCCACAATAACAACCGGCTTTTTATCTGATTCAGCGTGGCGTGTTAAAATTGCCCCACCAGTTCGTCCTAAGCGGAATGCCAATTCCGGTGTTAATGTTTCGTTAGCTATGCCACGTACACCATCTGTTCCAAAATATTTTAACTTAATTTCTGACATCTTCTTGTCCTATTTTCTTTACTTACTGCTTGAATTTGCACTGCTACTGCTACTGCTATTACTGCTGCTTGATGAACTAGTAGACTCTTTGGCGGACGAACCACCGTTATTCGTATTGCTACCATTATGCGTCACGTTAGCAGTAACCGTCGGTGAATCATAGCGAACAATGCCGTCAATGCTTGGTAAATTGATTTTGACAGTACCTTGATTTTGAATATTCGCCACATCAACTGGCACACTAATGCTATTCATAGCATTAAGTATATCAGAAGAGCCGAATGCCGTCACATTTTTAGGATCAAAGGTCACTTGATACTGACTCGCATCCCCATTCTTTATCGTTGCGTTTAACTGTAGTTTTTTTGAGTCTTCTGGTGCAATGTTGACGGTCACATTGACCACACGCTGGCTAAATCCAACCTCTACTTCGTTACCATTTTTGTCAAGGGCAACAAGCCGTGTACTTTGCGTCACAGTGTCTTTGACGCCATTTTGCAATGGTACCCGAGCTATCACTGTCGCAACTGACTCGACATTAGTCTTAGGGCCACTAATAGTCACTCGCTTAGGATCAACACTTGTATCGCTAACCGTATAGCCTTTTGCAATAGCATTTTTATCATAAGTCACATTGACAGGTAATGTTGTCGTAGTACGTTTAGCAATAGTGACCGTTATCTTCTGAGGATCAACGGTTGAGGTCAATGATGAATTCACACCGCGCAATGCGATTGTAACGGTATGCTTTCCTGGGGCTAAGCCTCTTAAATCAGCACTAGCCTGTATATCATTACGACTTTGTGCTGCCGAAATTAGAGCGCCTGCCCCCTCAATAGATACTTGTACAGTTGTTGGCGCGCCAATTGCAACATAACGGTCACTATCAAACTGCAAATTCAATGGAATTTTTAGCGTTGCTTTTTTCTCAGGAATTAATGTTGAAAAATTATCGGCTCCCCTTGAATTAGCTACTCCTGACTTTGTACTGATAACATAGGCAAACAATAGTAATGCAATAAGTAAAGAAATCACGAGATTTACAATTTTTGATTGTCCAATCTTTTTCACTGTGCACGTCCCCCTCTTTGCCACCAATGACGATTCCTAACAGGTGCGGTACGTTCAGCTAAGAATTGCTTTTCAAAAAAGTTCATATAACTTTCCTGATCCATATGCCGTAATAAGTCACCATTTTGTGTAATCGAAATTTCGCCAGTCTCTTCAGACACAACAACAGTGATAGCATCACTGGCCTCGGATATACCTACAGCTGCACGATGTCGCGTACCAAGTTCTTTTGGAATACGTGTACTTTCAGATAATGGTAAATAAGCTGAAGCGACTGCCACACGCGCTTTACTGATAATAACAGCCCCATCATGCAAGGGTGTATTAGGAATAAACGTATTAATCAATAATTGCCCCGTCACATAGGCATCTAACTTAATGCCTGTCTTAATGTACTCGTCAAGTTGTGCATCTCTTTGAATCGTAATTAAAGCCCCAATACGACGTTTTGACATATATTGTAATGCGACATCTAAGCTTTTGATAAGCTGGTGCTCAAACGTATTATCAATATGTGCACGTCTGAGCGTCAATCGTCGTCCTAATGTTTCAAGGCCACGGCGAATTTCTTGTTGGAAAATGACTACCAAAGCAATTGGCGCCCAAGTAATGAGTTGATCCATTACCCAAGATACTGTTCCTAGACCCAAATACCAACTAATGACTTTAATTAAGATAACTGCGCCTACGCCAAGCAAAATTTGCAAAGCACGTGTGCCCTCAACAAATTGAATAATCTTATAAAGTAAAAACCAAATGATAGCAATATCAACAGCATGCATCATATTACTGATTGTTAAGTATGGTAACATATAAATTCCTTTTCCTAATTTATGAACAAGTCTTATGGTATATTAAGCACCTATGATTCATTTTTACCAGCTAATGCAGCGGTTTCCGCAAAATTAATAAATTGCCTGATGTTAATGCCTGCTTGTCGCGTAATTCTACCTTGTTCATAAAGATTTTGAATTGTCTCACGCTGAACATTAAGCGCTTTTAATTCCAACTCCATGCGTAGCTTTTCATCGATTTCGCGTTGTTGTGGTGTATCAAGATGCTTATCATGTTCAATCCGATAACGGTAAGCGACAATTAGATTATATGCATTTTGCCGTTCAATACGATGAGACACCGTATCACCATTATAACGCGTCATATGCTCTGATAATTTTTTTATCGCTGCTTTAGAGGTTTCTCGAATTGCTAACGAGGTTTCTTTTTTTACCTTATCAGTTGTTTCATCAGAGAACCATATCCGGATACTACGTAGTCCACGCCTGATGAGTTCCCATGCCCATTGCGTTGACATTCTGTATGTCTTATCAGTAGCAATCAAATTTTCCAAGCGCTCTAAACGTCGTGATTGAGATGAAAATGTTAACGGCGATATTTCCTCATTAACTAAAAGCTGTTGCAGGCGATCACGTTGTGCATCGAGTGCAACACGGCGCAGCTCTGAATCATCACTTAGTGGCTTTTTAGTTTGTGCCATTGGCATTTGGCGACGGATTTGTGTAATCGTGCCCTGCTTACGTGTCACCAATTCGTAAACTATCGCACGATTATCATCTCGCTGGGATTCACGTAACGTCTGAATACCAATCTGCATCGCAAAAATACGTGCTTGTGCTTCAGATAAATCTGCTTTGTGCGCCTCACTGGTGCTATCTACTTCTGCATCTAACATTTCTGGTTGCGTAAAATCATGGGCTGACCGTTCCTTGGTCACAAATGGCAACATTATGGTAGCAACCAATAAACTCACAATAACAACAACTGCCGCCACAAATACGAGAAGATTACGTTGTGGAAATTCTGAACCATCGGCTACAACCGTTGGAATGGTCATAACAGCGGCCATGGTTACTGCCCCACGTACACCAGATAAACCAAGTGTTAACGACGTTTTCATATCTGGCTTATGTTCGCCATTTTTAATGTACAACATCACTTGATTACCATAAGCCCAAAGTGTTCGAATAACAAAAATAATTACCCAAACGGCAATGCCGTAAAAAATGGCACGTCCGGTATGTATTTGCGAACTTTTAATCACAACATCAATCGCTTGCGGTAATTCGATGCCTAATAATACAAAAATAACGCCATTCAGTAAATAAACAAATATTTCCCAAGTGCGCACTGCTGTCACCGAAATTTCAGGGTTACGCGCATCAATCTGTTGATCACTCAAAATTTTGGTAATGATTCCCCCAGCCACCACGGCAATCACACCTGATGAGTGAAAAATATCTTCAGCCGCCCAATAAATCAAGAATGGCGATAACAACATAATAACGGTATGAAAGACCACATCTGTTAAGCCCACACGATCAAAAGTATCTCGTAACAGACTAACAATGTTTCCCAAAACCAAACCAACGATTAGGCCAATAATTGTCATCCAAAAAAAATTACCTATGGCATCTGTTAGTAAGAATGTCCCCGCAACGGTTGCCTTAATTGCCGTATTAAAACTAACCAAGCCACTAGCGTCATTAATCAAACTTTCTCCAGACACAATGTGCATCACATTTGCAGGCAGTTTAACACGTTTTGCAATTGCCTGTACGGCAACAGGATCAGTGGGTGACACAACAGCTGCAAGTGCTAAAGCGACTGATTTTGGAAATTGTGGTATTAACAAATGTATCAAGAACCCACCAACCAGCGTGGTTAATAGTACCAGTAGAATGGCATTCCCTAAAATTGGACCACGTAACTCCCACAGCTCTCGTTTAGGAAAGCGCCAAGCATCATTGTACAGAAGTGGAGCAACAAATAAAAGCATGAACCAGTGTGCGTCAACCGCAATAAAAACACCAAATACCCAAGCCAATATCAGACCAATCGCAATTTGAAAAAGACTGACAGGCACGTCTGGTACAAAATGAGAAATCACGTTTGAAACGGTCACTGAGACAATTAGAATAACAATGAGTTCAAGTATGGCCATAGCTTACCTTTCTCCCATGATACGTACTTCAGTTTCGAGCATGACACCATACTTTTCCTGAACAGTGTCTTGAACAAAATGAATCAAATCTTCATAATCATTGCCAGTCCCTTGCGCGACATTCACCATAAATCCAGCATGCTTTTTGGAGACTTCAACGCCACCAACACGCTGACCCTGCAAACCAGAATCCATGATTAATTTGCCTGCGAAGTATCCTTCCGGTCGCTTAAAGACCGAGCCATTGGACGGGTAATTCAATGGTTGCTTATCGGCACGTCGATAATTGTTGTCATCCATTCGCTCTTTAATTGCGCGTTGATCATCTGATGTCAAGCAGAAAGTAGCACTAATAATAATCCCTTGATTCTCTTGGAAAATAGATTGACGATAACCAAAGTCAAGCGCCTCTGCCAAAAAAGTCTGAATTGTGCCATTAGGCATGATAGCTGTAGCTGAACTAACAACCATATCCGCTTGTCCGCCGTAAGCGCCTGCATTCATAAAAACGGCACCACCAACGGATCCTGGAATACCAGCACCCCACTCTAAGCCCGTCAAACCATGTTCCATGGCTACCTCAGCAACTAGTATGAGGTCTGCGCCTGCTTCTGCAGTAATCGTATCGTCAGTGACTTGAATAGTATGCAGCTCATGTAATAAGATAACCACGCCTCGCAGCCCACCATTACGCACAACGAGATTAGATAGGCGACCAAAAATGTACACTTGATGTTGGGCTTTTTTTGCCCAGTCCAGTACTTCTTTTAATTCTGTTAACGTCTTAGGAATTGCTAAATAGTCTACTACGCCACCAACCTGAGTATGTGCAAAAGGTGCAAGTGGTTGGTTCTCGAGTATTGTCATGTTATTTAATATCATTTTCTAATCTCCGAGTCTATATTCTTTATTTTACCAAACTTTTACCATCAGCACTGAGAATGCAACAAAAAAGCTTGAAATTAGACCCATTTTCGTCTATTTCAAGCTACATATTTAAGCAAACCAAAGGTTAATTTCGCGTTGCGCCGAAGCGACACTATCCGAACCATGTACTAAATTCATCATCGCTTCCGCTCGCCATTCACGCCCAAAGTCGCCACGAATGGTTCCAGGGTTTGCCAAGGTTGGATTTGTTTCGCCCATCATATGACGCCATCCGGCAACAACTTGTTCCCCTTCAGCAATGATTGCGACAACTGGACCAGATGTCATGTAGTCCACAAGCGCAGGGTAAAAAGGTTTATTGACATGTTCAGCATAATGTTGGGCTAACAGCTCAGCCGTTGGGGTCAACATTTTCATAGCAACGATACGGTAACCTTTGTTTTCAATACGCATAATAATGTCACCTATTTTACCGCGTAATACACCGTCAGGTTTTACCATAATGAAAGTCTGTTCTGTCATTTTATTCTCCTTAACAAGCTTCACTACCATTATTCTACACAATTGTGAATATTTATACAATAAATAGCTTATGATTTGCCGTTATCAGGACGGTAGGTCATGGCCATCCCCTTTAATATATTTCGCAAATAGCGGTCACCAGCTGGCTTATAATTACGATGATCTGGCCGTCTTAAGACAGCACTTAGTTCTGAGTTAGATACTTCAATGCCTGCTTTCGCCATAAAGGCCATATAATCATCACTTGTATAAGACATAGCAATTTTCAATTTTTTCATCACTACATTATTAATGTCTTCTTCTTTAGCCATGTCAAAAGTCGGCGCAATGGGTTGCAAATCAGCCCCAATTTTTTGGCCTCGCTGTGAAATAATTAAACCATTCATAAATCCTTCTAGTTGCTGCATAGTGAGCTTATCATCACGCTTACTATCAGGCTCTTGTTTAGTTAATATATCATTAACTTTTGCTTCGTCTAATGTCATACCTCCTAAAGCAAAAACTTTTATCAAATCGCTTTTTTTGATATTCAGCGCATAACGTAAGCGGATAACAATATCATTATTATTCATAGTTCTCTCCTAAATGCCAATCTCAAACTGACAGTATTATTTAAAACGGATGATTATCGTAACTTTCCCATTTCTCGTGTGACTCTTGAATACGTTTAAACATTTTTTCCATTTCTGTCAATGTAAATTGTGTTAACACAGGCCGTCCATGCGGGCAATTATATGGATTTTCTGCCATACTCAAGTGTGCTAGTAGTTGTCGTGCAGCTGTGTCAGACAGATGCATATTTGCTCGAATTGCGCGTTTACAACTCATCATGATAGCAGCTTTTTCTCGAAATTGCGCAACCGTTAGCTGGCCGTCGCGTAATAACCAGTCTGTCATCTCACGAACAGTTTCTTCCTCTTGGCCCTTTTCAAACCAAGTTGGATGTTCACGAATAATCATCGTCGTTGCACCAAAAGGTTCCAGGCGCAAACCAAGTGCCATCAGTTCCGGCTGATGGTCAGCAATAGCTAGCATCTCGGAAACTGAATAATCAATTGTAATCGGTACTAGTAAACGTTGCTGATCATTGGTGACCTGACCAATTTGCTCGCGATAAAACTCGTAATTGACACGTTCTTGCGCTGCATGTTGATCGATTAAAAAGAAACTATCCTCGCTCTGGGCAAACAAAAACGTACCATGCATTTGGCCAATATAATCTAAGGCGGGGAAACCTGTTGGCTTTTGTTCTGACAACGGCAAAGTTTCTTGACTATGACTACCAGTTTCTGAATATTGAGATTGATACGTTACTGTTGGTTCAGCCACCTGTTGCTCGACTACGTTATCAGTTTCGAAAACAGGTTGTGGTAGCTCATTCGTATACTTTTGTGTAAATGTCAGAACACGGTCAGATGACAGTTCTTCACGCTTCGTGATTTCAACCGGTGTCACCAAACTTGGTGAGCGTCTAATCGGTTGTGAAGACATTTTTTCAGCATTGTGACCGTCCATACTATCTTCTGCTGCAATCCATGGTGCCTTTGGTGTGAAAGTGTTTTGTGTATTCTGTTGTTTATTTTGTTGCCCATAAAGTGTTTCATACGCATCTGGAATAAGATTTTCCTCAGCTAACCGATTTTTAATGGTTGTGACTAACAATTCGGCTAATTCGATTTCTTTTGATAAACGAATTTCAGATTTCTGTGGGTGCACATTGACATCAATGAGTAATGGATTCGTATTAATGTTAATAACACCCATAGGAAAGCGGCCAACCATTAACTTTGAGCCATATCCACGAATGACAGCGTTTGAGACAGCAAAATTTTTAATATATCGACCATTAACTAATACCGTCAAATATTCACGTGAACCACGTGTTAATTCTGGTAGGGAAATAAATCCTGTTATGTTAAAATCGTCATTTTCACCGGCAATTGCTAGCATCTTTTGTGCGTTATCACGGCCATAAATGCCAGCAATTACCTGTTGCTGATTGCCATTGCCAGTCGTTCTTAGCAATGAGCGGCCATCAGCACTTACTGTAAAAGCAATGCCTGTGTATGATAATGCCAGGCGATTAATAATATCGACAATTTTTGATAACTCTGTTTGATGTTTTTTAAGATATTTTAAACGAGCAGGTGTGTTATAAAATAAATCACGCACGGTAATCACCGTCCCACGACGGCCATTAGCTGGCGTAGCACTAATTTCCTTTCCACCTTTAATATGGTAGTTTAAGCCAGTTGTTGTTTCAGTTGTTTTTGTGCGCAATTCAACGTCAGCAATTGCGGCAATGGAAGGTAGTGCTTCACCACGGAACCCTAAAGAGACGATATTAAAGAGATCATGCCTGTCTGTAATTTTGCTGGTTGCATGCCTCGTAAAAGCGAGTGGGACATCGACTGGGTCTATTCCAGCACCATTATCCACAACACGAATAAATGTTTCACCTGCATTTTCAACCACGATGTCAATTTGTGTGGCACCAGCATCAATTGCATTTTCTACTAATTCTTTTACCACACTAGCCGGTCGCTCAATGACTTCTCCGGCAGCAATCTGGTTAGCTAATAAATTTGATAGTTCATGTATTTTACCCATAACTATTTTGCGCCGCGACGCATCTCTCCTAACTTCTCATTTTTTTCAAACGGTTAAGTGCATTTATCGCATCCACTGGCGTCATGTTCAGAATATCATAATTGTCTAGCGCATCCAGAATTTTTTGTGTTTTGTCATCCGGTACAGTCATATCAAACAAAGCAACTTGCTCGGATAAATGAGCATCTGGTTGTATCACAGCTGATGCCACTTGATCATTTGTTTGCGTCACAATCATCTTGCCAGCCTCTAAATCGTGCAAAATGCTTGTTGCATTATCAATCAGCTCTTTTGGTAGACCTGCTAATGCTGCGACGTGAATACCGTAAGATTTGTCGGCAGGACCCGATTGTATCTGATGGAGAAAATGTAATTGTCCTTCATCATCTTCGACAGCACCAACATGAACATTTTCAATGCTTGTATGATTATCTGCTAAAACTGTTAGTTCGTGGTAATGCGTTGAAAATAATGTTTTAGCGTGAATATGTTTATCTAAAAACTCTATAATTGCTTGAGCCAAGGCCATACCATCATAAGTTGCTGTACCACGGCCTAATTCATCAAATAAAACAAGTGAATTTGCTGTTGCTTGCTGCAGCGCATCATTAGCTTCTGCCATTTCAACCATAAAGGTTGACTGACCCATGGCCATATCATCGTTAGCCCCAATACGCGTAAAAATCTGATCAAAAATTGGTAATTCGGCAACATCTGCTGGAACAAAGCTCCCCATTTGAGCTAAAATCACAATTAAGGCCAATTCACGCATGTAAGTTGATTTTCCAGCCATATTTGGACCAGTAATTAATTGCATATTAATTGATTCATCGAGTATAACATCGTTGGCAACGAAATCACCTGCGTCTAATATCGACTCTACAACGGGGTGACGCCCCTGCATAATATTGATGACATGTTGATTTGTAAATGTTGGTCTAACAAAGCGTTGATTATCAGCAACATCTGCTAATGACGATAACACATCTAATCGCGCAATATGTTGTGCAAGTGTTTGAATACGAGATATATCAGATTTGACATGCTCACGCACGGTGACAAACAATTCATACTCTCGCTCTGTGCGTTTCGCTTGAGCTTCAATAATCAGGCTTTCATGCTGTTTAAGGGCTGGTGTCACAAAACGTTCAGCATTAGTTAACGTTTGTAAACGTTGGTAGCGGTCAGTGGCTAAACGACCAATATTTGCTTTGGTCACTTCAATATAATAACCAAAGTTCTTATTGTAACCTACTTTTAAAGAGTTAATACCAGTTTGTGCACGTTCATCTACTTCTAATTGTGCTAACCATTGCTGGTTATCTTTTAAAACTTGTCGATAGCCATCAATCCGTTCATCAAAACCGTCATTTATGATATTGCCTTCACGCACACTAACGGGTGGCTCATCAACAATAGCCACATCAATTAAATCAGCCAAATCTGTCATGTCATCTAATTGCTGCCCGGCATTGGAAAGTGTCGTGTCAGCTTGTAATAAAACAGATTTAATCCCAGGAATCGCCCGTAATGACCGCTTGAGTTGTACAAGTTCACGTGCATTCATAGTGCCCATTGCGGCACGCGCTGCCAAACGTTCCAAATCGTAAACCGATTTTAAGTGGTCTTGCAATGCCCCACGTGTTAAAAAATCATTTTGAAACGACTGTACTAGGTCTAAACGTGCTTCAATATTGCTACTTTCACGTAGTGGTTTCAACAACCATTGTTTAAGTAAACGCCCGCCCATTGCCGTATTTGTACGATCAATGAGCCCAAGCAGCGAACCTGCTTTTTTCTTGGTACGCATATTTTCAACTAAATCCAGATTACTGCGTGTATCTTGATTAAATTTTAAAAATTTAAGCCGTTCATAACTTGTGGCTGGTACAATATGATCCAGACTGCGCCGCTGGGTATCAAAAATATAATTCAGCAAGATTGTCGTTGCTTCAATTTCTGAAGTTACTTTAAGTGCTTGCGTCAAAAAGCTAACAGTTGCACTAGGTTCCGCTGTGCCTTGCGTTGAAATGACAATCCCACGTTCACCTAACTGACTCGCAATTTGTTGTTCGGTTGTTGCAACATCATTTTTAGATAAAACAACTTCTTTAACCTCTAATGAACTTAACTCATCCATGACATCTTCAAATCGGCCTGTTGTGGTAGCACGTAACTCACCCGTTGACAAATCCACATAGGCAATAGACCAAACATTTTTTGCTGGTAATACTGCGGCTAAGTAATTGTTTTGTTTATCTCCGCCAGCACCGTCCGCCATCTTTGTGCCCGGTGTGACAAGTTGAACCACATCGCGCTTGACCATCCCCTTAGCAACTGCTGGATCCTCCATTTGTTCAACAATAGCTACCTTATAACCCTGGTCTACTAAAATATCGATATAGTTTTGGGCCGCATGATGTGGTATTCCCGCCATTGGTACTGGATTTTCAGAATTTTTATTCCGTGCCGTTAAAGTGAGCTCAAGTATTTTAGCACCCTGAATAGCATCTTCTTCAAATAATTCATAAAAATCGCCTAACCGATAAAAAACAAAAGCATCTGGATATTGTGCCTTGATCTCATGATATTGCACCATCATTGGGGTATCAGCTATTTTACCCATAAAAAAGTTATCTCCTCAATTCATTTCAATTGTTTGTATGTTTAATCAAAGTGTCGATACTGCGCCATTGTCCGAGATAAATAATTAACCAACGCTTGATTTGCTGGCGCTTGATCCCATGTTTTATCACTCACGATAGCGATGGCTTCTTGTTGGGCAATCTCTAACATTCGCAAGTCTTTTACTGGGTCTCCAACATTAAATTCTGGCACACCCGATTGTTTCGTGCCTAAAATATCGCCAGCACCTCGCAAGTCCAAATCCCGTTGCGCTAAAACAAACCCATCGGTTGTTTCAACCATAGCATCCAAACGTGCAGTCCCATAATCAGTTTTAGGATCAGCTACGAGAATTGTGTATGACTGTCGCTTACCACGCCCGACACGCCCTCTCAACTGATGCAACTGCGCCAAGCCAAAACGATCCGCATCCAAAATTAGCATCACACTAGCATTAGGTACATCAACACCTACCTCAATGACTGTCGTTGCCACCAGAATTTGAATGCGATTAGCTTTGAAATCTTCCATTAACTGCTTTTTTTCATCATTCGATAAACGACCATGCAATAAACCAATCTGATATTGAGGTAATTCAAGTTGCATCGCTTCATACATAGCAGTAGCGTTTTGTACATCCAGCGATTCGGATTCCTCGATTAACGGTGTGACAATATAAGCTTGGGCACCCAGGTCAATTTGCTGTTTAACAAAGTCCAGTGCTGTATCTAACTGATTGTGACGCAATCGTTTTGTTTGTATGGTCTTTCGCCCACTGGGCAATTGATCAATGACTGAAATATCCATTTCCCCATAAGCTGTAATAGACAATGTCCGTGGAATAGGCGTAGCCGTCATGGCTAAAATATCAGGATTAACCCCATTTTCACGTAATTTTGCGCGTTGATTAACCCCAAACCGGTGTTGCTCATCAATAACAGCTAAACCGAGATGATGAAAAGCAACATCTGGTTGTAGTAACGCATGTGTCCCAACCAAAATGTCAATTGCACCGTTTTCAAGATCTTCTAATAAATGACGCCGAGCTGCTACTTTTAGCCCACTAGTTAGTAGTTCAACACGTACGTTAACACCAGCATTATCAAATAATTGGGCTAAATTCATCGCATGTTGCTGCGCTAAAATTTCTGTTGGTGCCATAATTGCCGCCTGACAACCAGCCGTCACCGCTGCGTACATGGCCATAGCAGCTACAACTGTTTTCCCTGAACCCACATCTCCCTGTAAGAGTCTGTTCATGTGTCGCGGTCTTTTTTGATCTTGAAGTATTTCCTGAATAACTTTTTGCTGTGCAGCTGTCAACTCGAATGGCAAAGCCTGTTCAAAATTAACTAGCGCCGTCTCATCATAATCAATACCTTCTCCGGCAAAGTTTTGGTCTGCTAATTTTAGTAACTGTAGTCGCATTTGAAAAATGAAAAACTCTTCAAATGCGGCACTGCGACGACCTGCTTTCGCTGCAGCCATGTCGACTGGAAAATGCATATTTTCAATCTGGGTATTGCGATCCAATAAACGATACTTTTGTCGGATAGTTTCCGGCACAAGTGTCGGTATTGTTCCCCTGACTTCAGACCAAGCGATTTCAATTAAATGTCGAATTGTTTTAGCAGCAATTTGCTTGGTTGCTGGGTAGATAGGATCTAGCCCATCGACCGAAGCATTAATCATTTTTATGCCTGTCATAGCAGCTTTTGCAGCGTTATATGTGCCGTAAACTGCAATTTCCTCACCAACAATGATGTTTTGCGTAATCCAAGGCTGATTAAAAAAAGTGACACGAATATTTTCATGGGCAATTAACAATCCAAAACGTGTCTGTGTTTTTTTGCCAAAACGTGTCATTACAGCTGGTGTACTAACAATCCCTTTAAATGTCACTTTGTCCCCATCTAACGTTTCAGAAGGCACCCGCTCACCTAAATCTTCATAGCGAAAAGGAAAATAAGTGACTAAATCTTCAATTGTAAAAATACCAATTTCATGTAATGCCTCGAGCCTTTTTGGCCCAACACCAGGCAATACATTCACATTATCATCACGTGTCATCATGCTATTATTGTAACATTTTAACTCAAAAAACGGCGACCAAGATAAGGTCACCGCTTAGGCTTTTAATAATAACACTGCTTTTAGATAGCGATTAGACAAAACCGCCAAAGGCATCATCTAGATCAATTGGTTCGTGTTTTGTCACAATTGTTTCCTTGTTGACAAAGGTGTCAATGCCTAAGTCACCGAGCTCACGACCATAGCCGGAATTTTTTACACCACCAAATGGTAATTCAGGTAATGTGCCACCAAAACTATTCACGAAGACAACACCTGTCTCAATTTGTGAAGCAACTTCGGCAGCATGTTCTGCTGAGCCACCAAAGACAACGCCGCTCAAACCGTAGTGTGAATCATTTGCTAGCGCAATAGCTTCCGCTTCATCGCGAACTTTATACACCTGTCCTACAGGACCAAAGAACTCTTGGTAAAATGCTGGATTTTCTTTTGTAATATCAGTTAAAATAACTGGTTCAAACAAAGCTGCTGGCTGATTTTGTTCAACGTCACCAAATGCTAACGTTGCGCCAGCTTCAACAGCTGCTTTGACTTGCTTAGTCAGGTTTGTTTTTGCTTTCACCGTGCTAAGTGGTGCCAATGTTGTTTCCGGTAGCATCGGATCACCTAACTTAGCCTCTGAAAAGGCTGTCTTTAGCATATCTACAATAGCATCATAATTCTTTTCTGTTACAATGAAACGCTTAGAAGATGTGCAGACTTGGCCCGCATTGTATAGCCGTGCACCGCTAATAATTTTTTTAATTTCTGATAAATCTGCATCATCCAATACAATGAACGGATCGCTACCACCGAGTTCAAGCGAACTCTGCTTCATATTCTTTCCTGCTTCAGAAGCAACTAGCTGGCCGGCTCTTTCAGAACCTGTGAGTGCCACGCCTTGAACACGTTCATCGGCAATAATCTGACTGACTTGATCATAGTCTATAAATAAGTTGGTAAAGGCGCCTTCTGGCAAGTTGGCTTCCTGAACGAGTTTTTCAAAAGCATCCGCAGCCATTGGCGTATTACTAGCGTGCTTGAGAACCATAGGATTGCCTGCCATATAATTCGGTGCAAACACACGCATAATTTGATAGTATGGGAAATTCCAAGGTTCGACCATTAGTAGTACACCAGTTGGTCTTGAAATTGTTTGTGCCGGCCCAATGGCTGATGCGATTTCTTTTGGCTTAAGGAATTCAGCTGCATTTTTTGCATAGTATCGCGCAATAGCGACACTAATCGCCACTTCTCCTTGTGCTTCAGAAAAGCGCTTACCCATTTCAAGTGTCAAAATTTTAGCAAGCTCATCGGCTTTTTCTGCCATGACATCTGCAACCTTATTAAGGGCTGCTGCACGACTTTCAACCGGATCATTACGCCATTTTTTGTATAAGGCATGGCCTTTGGCAAGTGCATTTTCGACATAGGCATCATCATGATTGTCGAATGTCTTAATAACTTCAGCTGTAAACGGATTAACTGTTTGGTAACTCATGTTTTTCGACCTTTCTTTCAATACAGATTGCATAACTACTTAACAACAATTTCATTATAGTCCTTCTAATATCAAAATAAAAGTTTTTTCACTAACTTTTATAACACTAATTCACAAATTATATTAGCCAGATAAGTCATATAAATAAAAGCAAACGATTAACAAAATAAAAAGCTATTCACAAGTTGTTTTTATTTTTTATCACAAAGTAATTTCTACATCAACCTAGTCAATTTTCAAAAGTCATCACGCGTGGCTGGTCTCTAAAGGACTCAATGATTAAAGTATGCACACGCAATTTAATAATCACTTGATGACTAAAATCATCTGATAATTCTTTAATTTCTGGGTGTTTATCTAACGTATGTTGTAACTCTCTGTCGTCAATAATTGTAGCAGTGACTTGATTCGAACTGATACGCTGCCCTGTCTTCGCTTGATACCATGTCGTAAACGCGGCCCGTCCTGTCGCTCTTATTTGTGCTACACGTTGTGTGTCACCAGCTGTAACAAGGTAAAAAACATTTGATTCACTCCGTGATTGCTTGAAAGTAATCACACTGGTTGTTAGCGCCTTACTTTCAGATACGGTTGATAGCACCATCACATTTTCCAACGTCTCTAATGTCTTTTGTAGCATGTCTTTTGACTGGTTCGACGTCGAATTATTAAATTTTTTGCGTTGCTTTAATATGGTCAAAATGGTCAGTGGAATTGTGAGAATAATATACCCCACTATCGTCAAGGTTAATGCTTGATAAACATATCCCTGTATGTTTAATTGTTGCAAAATAAACGTGGCAATAAACATTGTCACAAGAAAAATAACGAATAGTTGCACAAATCGTTTCGTATACATCTTAATCTCCTTTAGTTTCTATGCTAACATTTTGTTGGATTAAGATGAAATGAAAAAGCGCGTTGCCAATTTTGACAACGCGCTTTTTCATTACTTTTTTAGCTACTGCTTACTTATCAATTTCTTTTTTGCTGTCTTCTTTGTAATCTTTAACAGCTTCTTTGACGCCATCTTTCACATCAGCGACAGCATCTTTTGCTTTACCTACAACGCCTTGGGCTTTACCTTCGGCTTCACGTACTTTATCACCAGTTAGCTTACCTTCTAACTCCTTAGCCTTACCAACGATCTTGTCTTTAGCGCTATCAAATTTTTCTTCAATTGACATGATGATGTTCTCCTTTATGAAAGATTGCTTGATATACATTTAGTTTAACATGCTATCATGATTGAGACAGTATATTTGCTCACTTTGTTTGTTCACACTGATGCAGTCAGAAGACACGACTATATTTTATTAAAATGTAACGTTTTAGTAACATTCATGATATAATTTAAATATAATTCGTTGTTATGGGAGAGCGTTAACATGTCATTTAAAAAGAAAATCATTATCGCTGTAAGTACCATTATAGTCATCATTATTGCTATGAGTTCATTACTCATTTACGGCAACAATAATAAGCCACATGCAACACAGAATGCCGTAACAAAATCGCATAGAGCATCACCTGAAAAAAAAGCTGATTCTATTATATTGCCATCTACCGCCAGTTCTTCAACATCTGTCGTCACTGGCCCTAATACAGCAGATAGTAAAGATGAAAATCATAGTCACGTCAATGCAGGTTGGCGTTTAGAGAAGCAAAAAGAACTATCAACTTTCATGCAAAGCTGGCAATCACAAATGAACCAAAAATTTGATGGTACCTATGATAATAAAACGCCAGATCTATATGGCGTCAAATTTCCAGAGGCACTAACAAGCGGTAAATATAATAATCATATTAAGTTTGATAACATGAACGTGACACCAACTTGGTCACCAGACGGTTCAGGTGATGCGCCTATAAAAGTTGTCGCAGCAGCTGCTGGAAACGTTGGCGCGCAAGGTACATTTAATCGTGCACTTTATTTATTTGTTATTCAAAATAATCAACCCAAAGTCTATGTTTCTCGGACAACTAATGGTGATGATTTAATCTTTACAGAAACACAAAATGATGCCATCAAGAATGGTTTCGAACAAGTAGTCAACAATTAGTTTATATTGTAACAAATTAAAAAAGCGATATTTACAATTTCATCCCTGTAAATATCGCTTTTTTCAGTGTTTAATTATTTTTTAATCATTTATTTGTTACATGTTTCACTTGATTTTATATAAAAGTTGTTGTATCATTCGACTCATGGAGGCTATTATGAAAAAGAAACGATTTATCCGATATCTGAGTTGGGTGGCCACCGCTATGGCCATCATGATGTATGTATCATACATTCCTCAGATAATGGATAACTTATCAGGATCCAAGGGTAACCCCATTCAACCTTTAGTTGCAGCCATTAACTGCTTATTATGGGTTGTCTATGCTTTATATAAGGATCAGCGAGATATTCCAGTTGCACTCGCTAACTTTCCTGGTATTATTTTTGGGCTCATTGCTTTTTTAACCGCCTTATAATTACGATTTCATTTATCATAAAACCTAATTATAACCCGTCTTACTATTGCATTAAAACGCAGACATAATATTACGCTTACGAAATTAATCAATTTAGCGCGCCATGTTTTCAATAGCGCGCTAAATTGATTAATTTTTGCTTATGACACTAAAAGATTGGTCATTAATACTTATCGAACCCCCTCCTATCACTCAACACCGTCTCTCAAACACGAAGCTTAAAGCCTATCATTCTTGTTCCCCTTGCGCAAGGTTTTGTAACCAATCGTAAAAACGAACATCATTAACAGGTCGAAACGTTTTTTTGTTTAAATCAATGGCAAACATTGGTCTATCAAATAATGAGTTAATGTAGTTGGCTTGCGTCAGTGTAATATGTAATTCTATCTTCTTATTATCTTCCATATTGAAATGTGTTTAGCAAAAGCCACGTATCAGGCATTGTAGCAAAGCTCATCCGTTAGTTTAGTCGCTCAGGGATGTGCTTTTTTGCCTTCTTATGCTCTGCCGTCCTTTCTATTGCGTTACTTTAAATCATTCACGTTCAATGGCATTAATACCATAAATCATAATTTCGTCATGTTTATAACCTGTGATAAGTCACTACTTTTTCCAATTATTAACATTCTTAGACTCACATCAAAATGCTCTCTCACAGTTAGCACCATTCACCAGTGAGTGTGCTAATCTTTCTTCAACATTCCCCAAAAGCACTTTTTGTGTCCTTAATTATTGATGTCTCGTTAAATAAGGCGTTTGATACTGTCATGGTACTCTCCTATTTCTTTGGATTCTAATGGTTCACGCTTACGCTTAAATACCCTTACTTACCTTTAAATGGTATTGTTTGTTTGGTATGATATGTGTATATTCACTGTACAAGCAAACACTATATGTTTTTTAAACTAACATTCAATAATAAAACTATAACTTTTGTTAGTTCACTGCACAATACGTTTTAAAGTTTCTTAATTAATTTTTGTTTTTAATTAAGTTCTTTATAAATACTTAACATTTAATCGAGGTGCTAATATGTCTGTAACTTCAGAACGCATGAAACAACAGCGCAAAATAAAAAAACTAACTCAGACTTCACTAGCTGAATTAGTTAACTCTTCACGTTCAAGCATTGCACAAATTGAAACTGACAAATATACTCCTTCTTATGCAATGTTATCACTCATTGCTAACGCTTTGGATACCACGGTAGACTATTTACAAGGCAAAACTGACAACGCGTTTAAAACAGTTCACAGCGGTTCTGCTATTCGAGAGGGCAAAAAACATGTGGATTTAGATGATGATGAACTAGTTATGTCTTTTGAGGGAAAAGAATTATCTGAGGACTATAAAAAATCTATCCTTGCATTTGTGAAGATGTTACGTGAGGATCGAAAATAGAAGTCAATGAATTGGACTATTTATATTGAATTAATTGATTCTAATTCTATAAAAGCAATGACTAGCTAGGGCAATATACGTGCAGAATCACGTTAAAAGCATTATTGGGGAATGTATATTCATGAAAAAAACTACACTCTATTTGATTATCACATTTTTACTTGCCTTACTAACACTGTATACAGTCTATCAACATGGACTTGACTTTAGTTTTTCTCTAACTATATCTAAAAATGAGATCTCACTCAACTGGTCAATGGCGTTTGTATTTACTTTGTTAACTATTTTTAGTGGCGCAAAATATCTAACATATAAATTGACTAGCTAAGCACTCACAGAGTGCGTACATACGTGCATTGAACCACGTTAAAAGCATTAAGGGGAATCATTTCATTATGGATGAAAATGGCACTATCGTACCAGCAGAAGTTAAAGGCTGGAATTGGGGAGCATTTATGTACAACATCTTCTGGGGTATTGGAAACAAAACTTACTTACCTTTGTTGTGCTTAATTCCTGGATTTAATTTTATTTGGATGTTCGTATGCGGTTTTAAAGGGAACGAATGGGCTTGGCAAAAAGGCGACTATAAAGATGTAGAAACTTTTAAGGTGGTACAAGCCACATGGAACAGAGCTGGTATTGTTCAATTTATCATTGGCATTGCTTTTATAGCCCTATATTTCCTATTTATTGGAGCTATAATTACGTCTATCTTAAACGGTAACTTTGAGTATCAACACAATTCTTATTAAAAAAAGCACTCACGGAGTGCGTACATACTTGCCAAGCTTTAAATAAAAAATACGGACGAGAAATAAATAAGTTATCGTGTTTTTTTATTTATGATAACAGTATATTAGGAGTGTCTCATATAATATTTGTTGTATTTTTCTACTCGTTAGGAAAGTAAAAATTTGCAATGCTAAATTTAACCTTCTTTGATATAACGAAATCACGCGCTGTTAAAAGCTTTGTAACAACCTATATAGCGATTGATAGCAACAGTTAAAAACGCCTATAAATATATGTATATATATTTGTTGGTATTACCATACTCGAAAATACTTCGGTTGCACACTAACATTTACTAACAATTTTTTGACCTTGAATGGCTGCTTTGCTTGCGTAACTGTAAAATTGAGTATCGATAATTCATTATCATGTTTATTAAGATAATTTAAATGCCGTATCGATGTCTCTGTTCAATTTATATAATACTGTTCAAGGAGTATGGTATGTCTCAAAATAAGAAAACAAAATTTTATATTGCTGGTTCCTTTAGATATGCAGAATTAATTAATAATTTATCTGTTATGCTAGAACACTCATCATTTTTACGCACCTACAACTGGACGTTAAATAAGAGATCGGACTCCATTGAAACGTTGCATAAGATTGCTAACGAAGAGTTACAAGGTGTTGAACGAGCTGACTTTCTCGTGTTCATCTTTCCTAGTGGTAAAGGATCTAACATTGAATTTGGTATTGCCACTGCTCTAAAGAAAAGAATATATATTTTAGATGTTAATAATGAAATAGAGAATTTTGACCTAACATCAACGTTCTATTTTTTGGATAACGTCAAATCATTTAAAGGTAGCTTAGAAGATTTTGAAAAATTTATTGTTGGCTGTGAAACAAAGTAATTTATCCACATATACAAAATAAAACCACGCGCTAGTTTTAATCTAGGGCATGACTTTTTTATTAACTCTTTTTGTCAGTGGCTAACAGCAAATACAGAACAGCTAGTGTAGTAATTAAAGAAACCAGGTATGTAATATCAACACTTTTCTTCACCACAATCCATAAGATAAACACAGAAAAATATAGCAGGTAATCCCACCAAGCTAGGTTCACATTACGATACTTATAACTTTTATAAATTAACAATGCACCAACTACAATTAACAGACAAATAACGAACCAATAAATAATATTCAATAACATAATACTTCCCCACTCATAACTTTATACTTAGTACAGTATACATTAAAATTTCAATGCTACTAAACACTCTAAGAGCCGATTTAGGCGCTGCTATTTACACATTCATGGTCTAAATAGCAATACACTACCTTAGTTCTAAAGTACTTAATTTGCCTGTTAGTTCGCTTTAAAAGACAATAAAATTAAACACCCCGCCCCTTTTAATAAGTCGGCCCTGTACTTATCATAGTTGACCCTTAAAATTTTTTCGGATTCTATAGCTATTACACTGCTGCCTTGCCTATTTAAAATGTTTCCCATTTTGTATGAAATACAGTGCAACGTTTTTCATAACAAAAAACGATACATCAAGTTTTTTCAAACTAGATGCACCGCTCTGCAATATAATAGCGCTAGAGGGAGTCGAACCCTCGATTTCGGCCTGAGAAGCCGACGTCTTAACCACTTGACCATAGCGCCATAACAAGATATAAGTATACAGAAAAAAGTACCGCTCGTCAACCAGTAAAATAAAACAACAATTAAAAAAGCGTCAAAAATAAACGGCCAACATTTGACAAACAATGTTAACCGTTTATTTAGCAAAAGCTATTTTGGCTTAGTGCAAAACTTTTTCTGCTTCTACCTTAATTTCATCCCCGCTCATTGTTTTAAATGCATTCATATGATTCAATGTTGATAAGGTATCCTTATTACTTGTATTCATATAATGGTTCCATAGAGCGTCACGTAATGGGGTTTTGTCCTCACTCCAATCAAACACCTCGTTCATCGGAAGATCTAACATTTGATATTTTTCATCTGCCATTTTATGGGCCCCTTTCTTACACCTCAGTTATAGTTCTTTTTATTGAAAATTGCAATCATCAACAATTATAAAATTATTACTTTACTTTTATTGTCAAGCTTGCTATACTAAATTTTGTAAAGCGAACTATACTTTATGATGTTAAAATCGAGGTATACCTATGAAAACGCGAATTCAAGAACTCCGAAAAGCGCGTCAAATGACACAGGCTGATTTAGCTGAAGCATTAGCAGTCACTAGACAAACGATTATCTCTTTGGAAAAGGGAAAATATAATGCCTCATTATTTTTAGCTTATGACATTGCACATTTTTTTGGCTTATCAATTGAAGAAGTGTTTATTTTTGAGAACGGAGAAACTGATGATAAAAAAAATACTCATCAAAGTTAACCCTGGTATGTCTGATCAGACCTATGAAAAAGTAACAACCTATCGAAGAAACGCCTTTACGGTATTATTTGTTGTCTTAGGTATTTTGACGATTATTAGTAACAGTCTGGTTAAACATTACTTCATTGGTATTGACCTAACCTTCCTGGCTACTTTGTCTAACTTTTTTTTTGCTATCGCGTTAGGTTTTAAATTGAGTATCTTATATGACTTGTCACATCCTGAACGTCTACATAAGCACAAGGTGATTGAATCGGATGAACGAACACAATTCATACGGCAACGTGCTGATGCCTTGAGTCTCAATTTTTTACTTCTACTCGCAATTACTGCGGCCCTATACGGCTATAGTAATAGCGACCAAGGTTGGTTTTTTCTCATCATACCGCTTATTCTACTACTTGCACTAAGAGCAAGCTTACGCTGGCTGCTCAATCAGTTACTATAAGGAGCACACTATGATTCAACTCACACATCTCAGCAAACGGTTTGGAGACAAAATTGCTGTCAATGATCTTAATATGATTTTAGAGCCAGGAAAAGTTATGGGATTAATTGGCCAAAATGGTGCCGGTAAGACCACGACATTTCGCATGATTCTGAATTTTATCGTGCCAACATCTGGCACAATTACATGGGACAACCGCCCCATTACACAAAAAGATAAGCAAAAAATTGGCTTTTTACCAGAAGAACGTGGTCTGTATCAAAAGTTAACGATTGAAGAACAAATTTTATACTTTGCGGAATTGCATGGTATGTCACGTGCCGATGCCAAATCTGAATTAACACATTGGCTAAAGCGCTTAGATGTTGTTGGTAAAGCATCAGACAAGGTACAATCTCTTTCCAAAGGTAATGCACAAAAGGTTCAAATGATTGCATCATTAATTTTTAAACCAGAATTTATTATTTTAGATGAACCTTTTTCTGGCCTTGATCCAGTCAATACAAGTATTATGATGTCTGAAATCATGCGTATGCGTGACCAAGGCGCAATGATTATCTTTTCTAGTCATGACATGAATAATGTGACTAAAATTTCTGATAATCTGACCATGCTTAAGCAAGGAAAAAGTATTTTACAAGGTGGCGTCCAAGAAATCAGGGAACAATTCGGTCGCACAAAAGTGTACATTGAAGGGCCTTTCTCACGAGAAGAATTAGCTCATTTGCCAGGTGTTATCAATGTCATACCACAAGGTGCTGGATTTGATCTCACCATTACAGAAGACCATGTCGGCCACGATATTTTTACTTATGTGACCAAAAATGGTTATATACCAGCCTTCTCTCAACAACCACCGACACTTGATGATATTTTCCGACAGGAGGTAGCACACAATGCTTAATGGACTTAACGTCGTTATCAAACAAACATATCGTAACCACTTTAAATCACGAGGATACTGGTTACTCGTGCTTTCACCAATCATCTTTACAGCTATCATTGGTGGTATTGTTTTTGGTGTTACTAAGATGCAAGGAAACACCACCCCAACAGTGGCCATTATCGGCAATCAAAATGTGCGACAAATTTTTGTGAAGAGCGATAAAACACTGGATATGAAAATTTCATCTATCACTGATGCAAAACAAGCAAACACTGCACTTGATAAACAGTCACTTGATGGTGTTGTGACTATCACATCTAATGATAATGCAACTTTAACAACTCAACCAAAGAGTAACCACATTAACAAAGAAGCGATTGCCAGTATCCTAGGCAACCTATCACGGACACAAAAGGCGTCAAGTTTTGGCTTAACAGCGGAACAGACACAAGCGCTCAGTCAACCTTTTAACCTTAAATCAGTGGTTAAGCAGGCCAATAATAAGTCAACCAATGGCGATAATTCAAATACTGCCAACTATGGTATTGCCGTGGCCATTGGTATCATCACTTGGGTCGTTGTTATGTGGTACACATCAATGATTGCGACCGAGATTGCTAATGAAAAGTCATCGCGAATCATGGAAACCTTACTAGCAGCCACTTCTTCAAATATTCAATACTTCGGCAAAATGATTGGTATTTTTGCCCTTGCCGTTACGCATATGCTAATTTATGTGGTAGCCGGGACGATTGGATACTTTAGCTTTAAGGATAACGCCATAGTTAAGAGCTTTTCCCAGACTTTTTCTAGCATGACCTTAGGCTTCTCTATATACGCTATCCTGTTCATTTTAGTTGCTATTGCTTTATATCTTGTCTTAACAGCTTTGATAGCTTCGCTAATCAATGATAATTCTCAAGTCCAACAAGCAATACAACCAATCACTTTCTTAGCAATGATTGGGTATATTTTTAGTTTCATTATGACTAATATGCCAAATAACTTTGCAATTAAAATCCTTAGCTATGTTCCTTTTGTTTCACAAAGCATGATGCCAGTTAGATTAGTAACCAAAGTAGAAACTTGGCCTGGTGGCATTATCTCACTTATCATTGCATTCGTATCACTGATTTTGTTAGCTTGGTTTGGCAAAAAAATCTATGCAAAAAATGTCTTATCATATAGTGATGATAAAATCATGTCACAGTTGATTAAAAATATAACCCGTCATGATTAGAGGGTATTAATAGACAATGTTGAATGATAAACCTTATTTCCTAATAAATCCCAAGTGGTATACTTACGAAGAGCGTCTCACCGCCAATGGGCTTCCTTTTCAAAGATTCGAATTGACTAATCAAGCAAGCCCTGAAGCAATTGCCAGTTTCAAAGAAACAATGCTACAGCTTAGTCGAGAAACGACGATTGATCCTGAACATCTCAATCGTTTCCAGCAAGCACTTGGATTTGCAGCCAAAAAACATTATTTATCAGAAGAACACGGGTTATCTTCTGATGACATCAAAGCTGAACTACGTTTCATCAGTGCGGCTATTCGCTCTTATCAGTTACTTGATGATTCACTTTCAGCGCCTAATACGCTCATATTTAGAAAGCGCATTGCCACATTATATCGCCAATTTTTGAAGCAACACCCGCAAAGTGTGGTTGATGAAAATTTGAATCATTGGATTATTCAGCAAGACCAACAATTGAATCAATAATAAAAAAGCAATGCTGTAATTAAACAGCATTGCTTTTTTATTATTGATACCAACTATCAGCTAATTTTTGGTGTGATTTTAACCAGTTATTTGCTGCTTCTTTTGGTGATTTACCATTTTGTATAGCTAACATGACGCTTTCCATATCGTCTTTTGACCAATGGAACTTATCAAGTACTTTTTCAAGCTTAGGATTCTCTTTCTTTAATCCCTTTCTTGTAAAGGTATTAATACTTTCGCCTTTACCCATCGTGCCTTTAGGGTCTGCTAAATATTTCAAGTTGTATTTACTAAACATCCAATGTGGTGACCAACCTGTTACCACAATGTCTTTTTTAGCTTTATAAGCTTTATCTAAAGCAATTGCCATAGCCCCTGATGATGAACCTTGGAGTTGCCAACCATTCAAGTTGGCGTAGCTAGACAGCGTTTTTTTCGCTGAGACCATTTCACCAGCACCAGGTTCGATACCGGTAATTGTTTTGTCAGCTTGATTTGTTAAATCTTCAATAGAGTTAACATTCATATAATCAGGTACAACTAAACCGGTTTTAGCACCTTTTAAATTTGAACCTAATACATTCACATCATTCTTAAATTTGTCATATAAAGTCTTATGAGTTATAGGTAGCCATGCACTTAGTGAAGCATCAACTTGCCCATTAGCAACAGACTGCCATAACACTGCATTATCTAACGGGGTCATCGTCACATTATAACCATGTTGTTTTAAAGATTCGGCTAAGACATTCGTGGAAGCAACTTCTGAATCCCATTCAACATAACCAAGATTAACGCGTTGCCCTGTTTCTTTTTTAGTGGTGACAGCATTGACAACCCCACCACCAATCATAACAACTAGTGTTGCTAAGATAGTCCAACGTTTCCAAGGCTTTGTTTCTGCTTTTTCGCCAGGCTTAGAGTTCAGTTTTTGTGTGAAGCGATCAATAATAATCGCTAAAATCACCAGACCCAAACCATTCACAAATCCAGAACCAATATTAGCATGTTGTACGGCAGATAAGACGCCACGACCCAGTCCAGGCGCACCAATCATAGAAGCAGTAACAACCATCGATAAGGCCAACATAATTGTTTGATTGGCACCAGCTAAGATAGTATTTCTAGCACTTGGTAGTTCGAGCTTAATTAATTTCTGCCAAGTCGTTGACCCAAATGAATCTGCTGCTTCAACCAATGAAACAGGTACTTGACGAATACCAAGGTCTGTCATACGAACCATTGGTGGCAAAGCAAATATTATCGATGCGAACACACCAGGCACCACACCGATACCAAAGAAAGCAACGGCAGGAATTAAGTAGACGAAACCGGGCATTGTCTGCATGAAATCAAGAATTGGCTTCACAACAGCGGCTGTTTTTGGTGACTTAGCCGTTATAATACCAAGTGGTATCCCTATGACTAGGGAGATAACAGAAGCCATGATAACTAATGTTAAGGTACTCATCAAGTCATCCCACAAATTCTGGTTAGCAATAATGGCTAACCCAACAAATGTGAATAACGGAAAACCATACTTTTTAGGTGTGGTTAAGATAGCGATTAACGTAATGCCGGCAATCATTAACGGCATTGGCACAGCAACTAAAGCGTTAGTCATCCCATCCATGACTGTTTGTCCAACATGTTGCATTAAGTTAAACAGTCCAGATAAGTGATTTGTTAGCCAATTGACGCCCTTGGTTACAATATCTTCAAGGGGTAGTTGAGGTATATTAAGCATTCTCATCATCTCCTTCTGTGTCGGCAAGTGCTTCTATGACCGCACCGCGAATAATGACACCTTTCACGCGATTATTACTGTCAATAACAGCTACCGGTGTCTGCGAATCATAAATAATCGGCATGATATCAGCAATTAACGTATCTAATGATACAGTCGGCATTTCTGCAATTACTTCTGTCAGTGACTTACGTTCGCGACGTGCAGAAACGGCAGAATCGGAAGACAAATAACCCAATAACTTACGGTTACGGTCAACTGCAACCAAACCAGACACTTCTTCATCAGACATTTTACGTAAGGCAACCGTTGGCCCATCAACCGCAATATTTGTCGTGAGTGCTGGAATCATAATACTTTCAGCTGTCAACACTTTGGTACGATCAACACCGCCAATAAACGTTTCAACATATTCATTAGCAGGATCCGTCAAAATTTCTTCACCGGTACCAACTTGTTGTAATTGCCCGTCTTTCATAATGGCAATATGATCACCAATGTGTAAGGCTTCATTCAAATCATGTGTAATGAAGATAATTGTCTTGCGGACATTAGCTTGCAAATCCAAGAGTTCTTCTTGCATTTCACCTCGAACAAGGGGGTCCAAAGCAGAAAACGCTTCATCCATCAAGAGTATATCCGGGTCATTTGTCAGTGCGCGTGCCAAACCAACACGTTGTTGCATACCACCTGATAACTGACTTGGGTATTGGTCTTTAAAGCTTAATAGCTTAGCATTATCCAATGCTTTTTCCGCTCTTTTGCGACGTTCTGCTTTATCAACACCTTGTACTTCTAGGCCATATTCAGTATTTTCTAGAAGCGTACGATGTGGGAACAGTCCAAAGTTCTGGAAGACCATGCTCATCTTTTTACGACGAATATCAAGCATTTGTTTCTTATTAAACTTAGTGATTTCTTGCCCATCAATAAATAATTGACCATCAGTTGGCTCAATCAAGCGATTCAGTAAGCGAATCAACGTTGATTTTCCCGATCCTGACAGCCCCATAATGACGAATATTTCGCCTTCTTCAATACTCATGTTGATATCATAGACACCAACTGTACTCCCTGTTTTTTCGACAATTTCGTTCTTACTTTTGTTCTGTTTTACCATTTTCAGCGCCGCTTTTGGACGCTTCCCAAAAATTTTTGTGAGATGCTTAATCTCTACTTTCGCCATGAAATCCTCCACTTTGTTCAAATAGCATGATGACAATGCTATTTTTTCATTGACTCAGTTTATGATTTAACTTATACTTCAAAGTGACAACTTGTTATAAATAATAGATTGCCACTAAGTGATGTCTTCTATTTTGTCATAAGTTGTCACTTTTGTCAAATTATCCTATCGTTTGGAGGACATGATGCCAACAATTAGAGAACCCCGTTATCGTAAAATAGCTTATCAAATTGCGCAGAAAATAGCTGACAATAATTATCCAGTGGGTAGTAAACTACACGCACGTTCTACTCTTTCAGCTGCTTTTGGCGTGTCATCTGAGACAGCCCGTAAAGCCATAAGCGTATTAGCTGATTTGGAAATTGTCAAACCAGTCCATGGCAGTGGTATTGAAGTCTTGTCACGGGAAAAAGCTAAAATCTTTTTAAACCAAGCACAAGAAACATCTGATATACAAACAATTCATAGCCAAATTAAAGAAACAATTTCACAACAGAAAAGAGAAATTAAAACTTTAGAAGAGTCAATGTCGCGTTTATTCGATCAAACTCAGCGTGTGCAGTATCACAATCCCCTCAATCCTTTTGAACTTGAACTCATCTCAGATAGTTCAAAATTTGGACAGTCAATTGCTAGTTTGAATTTTTGGCAGAGTACTGGCGCAACAATTGTTGCCCTCATGCATAATGATGAATTAGTGATTTCACCTGGTCCCTATGCTGTGATTGAGCGTGGCGATACATTATACTTTGTTGGTAATGAAGTAGCTATCAACCATGTCAAAAATTTCTTCTACGATACACCTTAAAAAGCTATTAAAATAGCTTTTTTTATTTTCTTGACAACTGCATCGCCTAGTTGTAAACTTATATAGAAAAATAAGTTAACAAGAGGAAATTATGAAGACACAAAGACTCACCTTCACCGTTGCGATTATCGCCATATTGATTATCATGGCTTATATTCCGGCCATTCCAATCGGGATTGTCCCAATTGTAGTGCAGAATATGGGCATTATGCTGGCAGGGGCCATTTTAGGCTGGCGTAGCGGCTTTATCGCTGTTATCGTTTGGTTAATTATGGCTGCCATTGGCTTACCTGTCTTGGTCGGTGGTAGTGGTGGCTTTGTTCATTTCATCGCCCCCACTGCTGGCTATATTTGGGCCTATCCGTTTGCTGCACTATTGATTGGATTGTCTGTTAAGTACTTAAAGCATTTCAATAAGTTCAACTTTGTAACACTTTTTATCGCAATTATTATTTTTGGGGTTATCTTTATTGATGTCAGTGGTGCTGTTGGTTTGACTCTTATCACACACATGTCATTTTCTAAGGCTTTGCTAATGCAGCTTACTTTTATTCCTGGCGATTTGATTAAAGCTGCACTTGCCACAACAATTGCACTCACACTGCGCCGTCGTTTTAGTGTATTAGAGCATGACTAAGATTTTAGGGATTGCTGTTGATGCGTCAGGGCGATGTCAACATTGGCACCAAGATTTTGATATCATTGCCAATCAATGCGAGCTATGTCAGGAATACTTTGCTTGCTACCTGTGTCATGATTCATTACGTCGTCATGCGTTTCAACCGGCAACATTGACAGCAAAAAGTGTGCGATGTGGTAACTGTGGTTTTGAAATGACTGGCACAATATATCTTAAATCAACTAACTGTCCACAATGTCAGCACGCATTTAATCCTAAATGTCACCTTCACCAAGCATAAAAAAGCAATGATCCGTCTATTTGATAGAAAGATCATTGCTTTTTTATGCTTGGTAATTTTCTGCTAAGGTAATTGTGTTTTCTAATAGTGTCGCAATAGTCATTGGTCCAACACCGCCAGGCACTGGCGTGATGTAGCTGGCAATACTTTGGACAGAATCAAAATTGACATCTCCAACAGCTTTACCGTTAACAAAATTCATGCCAACATCAATAACCACAGCCCCCGGCTTCAAGTCTGAACCTTGAATAAAGTCTGGCTTGCCCACACCAACAACTACAATATCTGCGCGCTTCAAATAATCTTTCAGGACATTTTCTGGTGTGTAGCGGTGTGCTAACGTTACAGTTGCGTCAGCATTAGTCAATAAAGCAAACATTGGACGGCCGAATAATTGAGAACGACCGATAACAAGCGCTTGTTTGCCAAAAATATCGATGTTGTAGTGCTTTAATAGTGTCATCACACCCTGCGGTGTCGCTGCAACAGTGTAATCATCTAATGCGTCACCAAACAACATCCCTTGTACCGTTGCGCCTAAGCCATCAGCATCTTTATGTGGTGCCACTGCTGAAAAAATTTCACGTTCTTTGACGCCTTTTGCTAACGGACTTTGTACTAGAATTCCTGTAATTGAAGGGTCAGCATTCAGTGACGCGACTAATGCCAACACACTTTCTGTCGTTGCATCAGCTGCTGTCGGAATATCTTTGGTCTGAATACCTAAAGCAGCGGCTTTTTTGGATTTCATGCCGACATATAATCGACTACCGTCATTTTGAGGATCATATATAACAGCTAATGTTACTGGCTTCCCTAGTTTTGCCACACGATTAGCAGTTTTCTCGTTAGTTAACTTTGCTACTGCTGCACCGTCAAGTATTTCAGTCATCAAAAAGCTCCTTCGTTTGTTCGCGATTTATGTTATATTTTTCTTAACAAAAAGATCATGGGAGTCATTCAATATGTCGAAGAATAATCGTATTAGCTGGGATCAATATTTTATTGCACAGGCAGCTATTTTATCCACTCGTTCTACATGCACCAGGCTGCATGTTGGCGCGATAATTGTCCAGAATAATCGCATTATTGCCAGCGGCTATAACGGTTCAGTTTCAGGCACGCCACATTGTACCGAGGTCGGTGATTTAATGGTTGATGGCCACTGCGTTCGTGCAGTACATGCTGAACAAAACGCTTTAATGCAAGCCGCTCAAATGGGCATCAGCGTCTCAGGGGCAGAATTTTATGTGACTGATGTGCCTTGTATCCAATGCACCAAATTATTGTTGCAAGCTGGTATCAAAAAAATCAACTTCATGCGCGATTATCACAATAACGCTTTTGCAGAAGAATTGCTGGCTCAAAAACATGTCACCGTCAAACAAGTCCCTTTTTTACCACAAACAGCACAACAAATTAATTGGCAACAATTCATCACACATGAATGATACTCTCCAAAAAAAATGAATTATTTGTTAATAACGAACTATTATTATTCTATCACAGTTTTTTGTTTTAGAAAACGAATATCTAATCATGATACATTAACCTCATTTTAGCATTGTTTTACCAATGCTTTTAAACATGCTACAATCGTATTAGCCGTTATTTGGCGATATCATCGCAAAAACAAAACACGGACAAAATTAATATTTTATCGTATATTTGTTAAGATTTTAATCATTACCACACGCGAAAGGATAACCGTGTTCTATGAACACGACATAATATAATCATGTCAAAAAACGAACAACAATACCTCGACTTAGCACAAAAAATACTAGATGAAGGTCACCTCAAGGGCGACCGCACTGGTACTGGCACGCATTCTTTATTCGGATCACAAATGCGTTTCAATCTGCAAGAGGGTTTTCCCCTACTCACCACAAAAAAAGTTTTTTTTGGACTGATAAAGTCAGAATTGCTTTGGTTTTTAAGGGGTGATAATAATATTCGATTTTTACTCCAACACAACAATCACATTTGGGATGAATGGGCTTTTAAAAATTGGGTATCTTCAGAAGAATATTCTGGTCCTGATATGACGAACTTCAGCCATCGTGCACAAGAAGATGCTGATTTTGCTGCAGCTTATCAAGCACAAAAAGCTATTTTCGTGGACAATATTCTCAATGATGATGATTTTATGGAGAAGTTTGGTTATATCGGCGATGTCTACGGTAAGCTTTGGCGCGGCTGGGAAACAATATCTGGTGAAAACGCCATTGATCAAGTTAATCGCCTAGTGAATCAAATTAAGGCAACACCTGATTCACGTCGCCTTATATTAACTGCCTGGAATGCCGAAACAACACCACAAGCGCCATTACCGTCATGCCATGTGCTCAGTCAATTTTATGTTGCTGATGGCAAGCTTAGCCTGCAATTATACCAACGCTCTGGTGACTTCTTCTTGGGTGTGCCATTCAACATAGCATCATATTCTCTTCTGCTACATATGGTTGCCGCGCAGACTGGCTATGAAGTTGGCGATTTTATCCATACGATTGGTGACACGCACATTTATAATAACCATATTGAACAAATCACCGAACAACTCTCTCGTCCAATGCACCATTTGCCAAAGCTATGGCTGAATCCTGAAGTCAAGTCACTATTTGACTATACAATGGATGACATCAAGGTGCTCGATTATGAAAGTGAGCCTGCGATTAAAGCGCCTGTTGCGGTATAATAATCTTAATAGATCATGTTGTCGAAAGGATTAGAAATGAAAATTAGGCCACTAGAAAAAAGAGATTTACCTTATATTTATCAACAAGAAAATTCCCGTAAAGTGATGGCACTTTGGTTTCAGGAAGCATACACGTCGTTTGATGAGTTACAGTTGTTGTACGAACGACATGTATTAGATCAGACAGAACGACGTTTTGTCGTTGAAGATAAGGACCAATTTATTGGTGTGGTTGAATTAATGTATATTGATGGGTTACATCGCCATACTGAAATACAAGTTATCATCCATCCAGACCACCAGGGACATGGTTACGCTCAATCAGCTATCAAAGCGGGCATTGAATATGCCTTTAAAGTTTTGAACATGCACAAAGTTTACCTGTATGTTGACGTTGACAACGCTGCTGCTATTCATATTTATAAAAAAGTTGGTTTCACTCAAGAAGGTGTCTTACGGGGTCATTTTTTCGCTGAAGGTAAGTATCACGATAGTATGATGATGGGTATTTTAGCCCATGAATTTATTGCAAATTAAAAAAGTTGTCACTTTGAAAGTGACAACTTTTTTAGTTAAGTAATTCTTCTAAATCCAACTCTCTTAAACTAATGGTCTTTGTTTGGTGTAATCCAGCTGCATACTCAATTGTTGGCTTAAAAAACAAACCACGCCATAAACCGCGGATAATCATACCAAGTTTCTTAGCTCGGAAAGGAACGCCTCGCTTTAATAAGGTCCGACGCCAATCATAAATAACTGCCCCGATAATTGTTTTGATCATATCTTTGGTAGAAATGCGACGTGCCGTTAAGACACGATTACGGTACTCATAATCATAACGCCATAGACGACTAGCATCTTTTTCCGCAATTATATCACCAGGTTTAGTGTTTTCTTTTGATTTATGCACAGCAATAGAATTAATAACCATATAGCCTCGTTTGATGTCAGCAATACGATTTGTGTATTCCATGTCATCACCCCAAATAAAGTACTCTTTTTGAGGCAAGCCTACCATTGCTACCATCTCACGTGAAAACATAACTGACACAAAAGTTGAATTAACAACTTCAATTGCTGGTTGGTTCTTATCAGTGAGGTATCTTTGCCAAGTAAAAGCACGTGGCGCCGTGACATTCATCCAAGAAGGATTACCCGTCATACTACCCCAACGCACCTGTGAGTTAACAAAACCAGCTTCTGGATGCGATTCTGAAAATTCGACAAGATGTTTTAAAGCATCTGGCTCTGGAATCGTATCATCATCCATTAACCAGACATAATCATCTTCTAAAGTTTCACCAAATAACCGGACAGCTTGGTTAAAGCCCCCAGCACCACCTAAATTTTTGTCAGCGTGATAAACAACCACGCGACTATCATGCAAACTATCCAGATACTCTTTTGTACCATCAGTTGATAAATTATCAACTACAATAACATGTGATAAATAATTTGTTTGCGCTAAAACCGCAGCGAGTGATTCTTTCAATAATGGCAAGCGATTGTATGTCACAATAGCAGCAGCGACAGTTTTGTCAGTCATCTGATTATTTCCTTCATAAGTTCAGTAGTTCAATTATACGTAAAACAGCAGTGTTTTACAAATCCATCTTGTGTCACATCACTAACTCACAGCTTACCATAAATATCTAATCAACTTAAGTCTAGTATTCTTTTGTAAAGCATAAGACAAACTAAACAGTAACATTAAGGCAGTTAACACCAAACTAAATTTTGTCCAACCACTCATGTTAATAGCGAAGCGATTATGTAAAATTGCTGTTAACACGATTAAACCAAATTGTCCCATGTAAACAAAGCTAGAGAGACGACGTATATCGTTCGAACAAGGTATAGTAATTTGTCTGACAGCGACATTGATTGCCAATAACAAAACGCTTACCGCCAATAAATCAACAAAGATAAATTGCTCAGTCGATAATGTTGTCCCTGCTGCACGCCAATGAAATACTTCTTTAACAGTTAATAGTTGAATCAACATGATTGACACAGTCAACAGCAAGATAGGTATTCTTCGGAAAAAGCCCTCATATTCAGCAATAAAGCGGCCAAAAATCAAAAATGGTACAGCCACTAGGAAAGACTCAGCTGGCAAAAAATTTGGGATATGCTTAAGCGTGGTCATAACCATTGGTATATTCTTGCCCTTAAGCAAGACAATCAGTAAAATTGCCAACCAAATAGTCCCAATCGCAGTCTGTGATAACACATTTAAACGATTAAGTAATACAAAGACGATAATTCCGCCCAAGATAGTTGCTGAAATATACCAAGAGCCTTGGAAGGTGCTACCTGTGAAAAAATTAAGAATATATTTCTTAAACAACGACCATACCAATCGTAATCCATGCTCACCTTTGAAACGAAAATGACCACTCCAATCTAATGGTATTAGCCAAAGATATAGTAACCACCAAGCCAGATAAAACTTAAATAGACGTTTAAGGTAGTGCCATGTATACTGTTTTCGCTCAGCTAACGATGGCAAAGTCATTAACTTTTTATGCACCAAAAAACCAGATGTCAGTAGAAAAAATGGTACGGCAAAGCGGCCAATGCCTAAAAAAAGAACAATATTACTCTCTGGGTTAGGCAAAGGCCAAATGTGAATACCTACTACAAAAATGGCCGCAATTAGTTTAAAGATGTCTAATACATCGTATCTATTATTCATTGTGACGTTTCCTTATGCTTATAACTTGATAGCTCAAAAGAATCACGATTACAATGATTGGACTCACATACGCTACTGTTTGTAGCAAAGATGTTTTGATGCCCAATATCAGTTGATTCTCTCCTTCACGACCAACCACATCAATCACGCCCACCAGCCCGGTCTTAGGCATTATTTGTTTGCCATTCAGGGTAGCTACTGTTTGTCGGTAAGCTACGGCTGGCACTTGTATCTTAGCCGGATGTGCTTGATACCAAGTAATTTCCAGATTCCCAGCATTATTTATGCGTTTTTTAAACTGGCTCGGTAAAATCAGATTATTGACAACAGCTTGATAATGTTTATCATTTGAGAAAACCTCATCTTTGCCGGGCAAATAATCCGGTGCGCTAAAATTAACAACATGCATACTCTTGTCAAACTGTTGTTGCCTTTTTTGTAACAAGTCCTGTATTTGGCTAGCTTCTTTGGATTCATCATTTGGAATAACCAACTTTGATGCTAACGTATTATCCTGACGCCAAAAATTTTGGTTGGCGTTTTCGTTACTAATATAAGTATTTTTAATTGTCATGCCGCCGATGAGTAACAGTCCAATGCTTATCGCTAAAAGATATTGTTTCTTTAAATTTAGTGTATTGATCAGTTGCGTCAACGATAAAATAACAAAAAAACTAAGTAAATATAAACCAGGTAGCGTAAACCGCATTGGGAACTGCACAATTTTAAAGAAAGCAATATCATTCCAATGATTTGTTACAATCGCTGGTGCCGAGGCAATGAATAGAAATAATAATCCAAAAATTAATAACAACCACTGTTGCTTTGATACTTGTTTAACACAAGCAACTAGCAAAGTTATTGACAACACAATTAACCAAAAAGCCAGCCCTTGATAAGGATTCGTTGATAATGCTTTAGGTGAGGTGAAAATAAATGGAGACAAAATTGGCTGTGTTTTTATGATTGTCAAGTAGTCAATCCAATATCCCAGCGTTAAACCAACACTGATTAAGCCCGCCAAAGCAATTTGCTTAACAAGCATAAGTTTTTGATTGGTAGTCACTAACGCAACTATAAAGAAGGCAGCTATTATGAAGACACTAAAAACAAACGATAGCATGTGACATTCCAAAATAATGGCCATGGTAATTCCAAGCTTTATGGGCTTCACCAGCTGCCTTTGCCCACTAGTCATCTGCATACCGGCATCAATTACTAATGGCAGGAACATCATGCCCCACGGCATTCCTCCCGAACTTTGGTACCAATAAGTTAATGCCCAATAACTTGTCAGTGATAATAGCGTAGCCACAGTCAAACTCAAAAATGGCTGTCTAGAATACTTATTGAACAACCAATAACTCAAAGCTATTGTCCCAAACGTTAGAATAAAGTTAGTGATTAATTGAAATTTCAGCCATGCCTGTGTCATCAACAAGATAAGACCGAAACAATAGCCTAATCCGGGTCCGTAAAAAGCATTGACTATACGCCCAGTTGCACCGAAACCATAAAGTGACATCGTCATATTATGAAAGTTTAAATGCTTGAGCCGTTGCATAGATTCAAAAGCACGATTAAAGTGAAATGCTGTATCTGCCCCTAAATAGATGCCTCTGCTATGAAGTTGTGGTAGGGCAAAAATCAAAGCAATGGCTAATATAATCAAATATGGGTATGCCTGATACCATTGTATTTTCTTCATCGCTTGTTTCATGCCATATCATCCTTAAAGACCGTTTCAACAAGTTTTTGGCTAGCATGACCATCATCATATTGTATAAACTTATGCTTAAAGTTTGCAATTTTTTCACGATATTGATGTTCAATAGCCTCAAAATTATTAATTGCTGCTAATAATTCGTTTTGATTGTAGACTAGTGGTCCGGGCGCATCATGCTCAAAATCAAAATTCAGCCCACGTGACGACACATATTCTTTATAATCATAAGTATAAAAAATCATTGGTTTATCAAGCAATGCATAGTCAAACATCGTAGATGAGTAATCAGTAATCATCACATCAGAAACTAAGTAATAGTCTTCAATTGAAAAATCTTGATTAGCTAATGATATATTATTAGCTTTTGGAACATTACTGACATTATTCCAATAGTGCGGGTGAATAATCATGTAAAGCTCTTTATCTAAAGTTTTTTCTAATTGCACAAAATCAATTGGCAATTCGATTTCGCCACGAACTCGCCATGTCGGAGCATATAAAACAATTTTTTTATTTGTGGGTATCCCCATCTTTTGCTTCATCTGTTTTGTGTTTTCAGAATTGGCCCTACTAAATAAAGCATCATTTCTTGGATAACCTGTCGGTAAGACCTGAGCTTGGTGGCGATATGCGTCTTGTGCTACCTCCGCTACATAATCACTTGGGACTGTAAGATAGTCCCAATTCAAATTTTTACGTAAATAACGCTCGTAGTTAGCAGGATTCCATTCATTTAGTACATTAAATCCCATATTTTTTAATGGTGTCCCGTGCATTGTCTGTATTTCAACTTGTGATGACCGTTTAATGCGTTCATCTTGTTCAAAATTAACATTATTAACAAAATACTTTGCTCGAGCTAAATAATACCAATATTCTTTTGTGCCAAATGAAATAAATTTAGTATTTGGTAGGTCGACCTCTTCGACTATATTTTTTAATACGACAACATGGTTAAACTTTTGAGTATGTGCCTGTAGGTAATCATAAATAGCTTTTGGATTATCGCCAAACTTGTCTCCCCAAAGGGATGAATAAACAACTGTATTATTCAATAATGGCTGTTTTAAATATTCTAGATAGTCCGTTTGCCAGAAGGCCACTTTATCGGCCATATCTCTAAAGCCTTCACGGTTCGTGTTTTGTCTTAATACAACTTTACGATGTTCCTCTTTATCGTCTGTACTAATTAACCACTCTAACTGTCCCATTGGTATGGTTTTATTCAGTAACTCATGAACTGACTTACCCCATCGCAAAGGCATCGTGAAATCATCACGACGCAAGAAATGTATAGAAATTTCAGGATGCAGTAATGCAACATCACGATATTGACCAAATGACAATGGCATCGATACTTCCCACAATTGGCGCTTGCCAAAACCATGCGTCAATTTTTTGGCACGATAACTATTTGATAACCCATCTGCAGCAAAGGTTAGTTTGGCCGACAATGCTGTCTTTGTCCAGCCTCCGAGCCAAAATTGTATTTTAGCTGTGTTATCATCCACACTAAAAGATTTCACAATTGGGTATTCCCATGAGATAGCTAAAGTGGCGACATGATTAGAAACATGAAAAATACTCATATTTGCACCAATACTTTGCGGTGCTGCAATCTGTTGTTGTGACATGCGGATTTTCTCGTAGCTCGTCACATCAGATAAATCATCTGTGGTAATTAATTGCCACCACCGTTTAGCATTAGGATCCGCCTCACCTAAGAATGACTGGTCTGCTTCTGAAATTGTATAGTTTTGTCCTTGACGCACTACTGGTAAGTAACGTTGATTAGCGTCATCCCATAATGCGACATGGGCCTTAGTATGAGTAAGTTGCCATATGTAATTATTATTATAATACCGGCTAGAAACAACTACGGGTGCTTTGGGATACCTAGTAAATTTTAGTCGCCAGTCCGATGAATAACCGGGCACAATGAAGTCATCACCAACCATAAATCCTTCAGGTCTTGGATCATCACCGGGTAATGGTTCCGTCACAATAGCCTGCAATGACATACCATGTACTACTTGGCTAATTTTAATGTAAGCTGGTTCGGTAAGCGCCGTTAAGTCTGTTAATGGTATTTCAATATGATAGTGATTGTATTGATAGTGGTGTGCCGGTGCTTCGACTTTTGTTTGTGTGTTATCAAAGCCACTGTACGCTGTTATATTAGGATCTTCGGAGAAGACGATGCTGCCTGTAAACGGCGCAACTGTCTCACCATACTTATTAACGAATGTTACCTCAGCATCGCCAATATCATCTAAATTATTGACATCCAAATACTGATAATATAGATGACCATCAAGGGTGACAACATTATCTTCTTGCTTTACTTCATATAAACGTGTGCGACTTTCAAAATCATGCTTGAATGTTGGTAGTTCAAAATCAAAATCATCTTGGTAGCTACTATGCAACTGCTTTGTTTTTGGATTAAAGCTAATATGAAATTCTTTTTTGGCATAAGTTAAAATTGCTTGTTGTACAAGATTATACGGCTCATTTAGCCAGATAGTATATAGTGCACGATACCAAAAACGTGCTTGATTAAATTGTTGTGGGGTTAGCATTTCCAAAAAGGATTTCACTTCACGATAGATTACATCTTTATAATCTTGATCTAGCACTAAATAGTTATCGTAAGTAAAAGGAATAGTTAAATCAAAATCAAGCATTTTGTGTAACTGTTCATCTTGTGCACTTCTTGGAGCGTCATACTTTTTTAGGCTTTCGAGAATGAACTTCATGCCCTTAACGCGGTCAGTAAAACTTTTAATTTGACCTGTTGCCTGTGTGATTGAAGGTGCCCCAATATCACGGAATCGCCACAAATAAACAATCTCATCAAAAATATCAATTTTTTGCGCTAAGCTATACATTGGTACAACAGTTGGCATATCTTCGTACAATACTTTTTCTGGGAAATAAAGACTATATTTTAAAATAAAATCGAGACGATATATTTTATTCCATGCAGTCGAATCCCAAACCATTTCGGGATGTTCTGCCAATGTTGTGGCTTCATATGTATCATGATAAGCTCTATGATGAACATAAGACGTCCATGATTCGCCTGTACTATTAAACCTTCTAACCGCTCCGCCAATCAAATCAGATCCCGTACGCATAATCATATTTAACATTTTGCGATACGAAAAATCGATGACAATGTCATCTGGGTCAACATAGGTAATAAATTCACCTTCGGCTAAATTAGTCCCACGATTTCTTGCTGAACCCAGTCCGCCGTTCTCAAACAGGTATAATTCAAATATTTCTGGATAGTTATCAACGTACTCACGCGCAATTTCCGGGGTTGCGTCTTTTGAACCATCATCAATTAAAATAACTTGATAGCCCCCATCAACACCTTGCCTAAGTAGAGAATCTAACGCCTCTCTTAGAAAAAGTGACACATTATACATTGGCACAACAACGCTTAGCTTTGTTGTTGCCCGACAACTTTTTTTAACAATGGTGACAGGCTTGTCATGATTTTTAGGGATATGAATAATTGGTTCAGTCATGGATTAACTCCTATTGTAATTATGTATGCAAAGAGGGGGTACGAACCACTTGGCCGCACCCTCTTTTCGCTTAAGTATTAAACAAGGTCCGCAAAATAAGCACGGAATTTCAAATGCAAATGTGATCCTAACAGTAATACAACCAGCACAAATGACCAGAAGGCTATATTTTGTGATGGATGATCCCATACCCAGCCGGTACTCAAGAATGAATCACGAACACCAGCAATTAAATAATAAAACGGGTTCATTTCTATTAAACGACCAATGCGTGCGTGTGTTGGGCCCAATTTTTGTGCAATATCGATAACTGCACCAGAAAACCAAAATACGAATCGCATAATTGTTTGTATCAATTGTTGATAATCAGGGAAAAGTACTGTAATAGTCGCATTAAATATGCCTAAAGCGTGCAAAAAGACGAGCATCGCAAAGAAATAATAAATAAATTGGAATGCATGTGGCGTTAGATGAACACCTGACAAAACAGCAATGACAACACCCACGGCTAATGTAATAAAAAATGGGATGACGTTAATCCAAGTTCTCACACTTGGCATAATGCTGATTGGAAAATTCATTTTAGAAACTTGTCGTACATTGTTACGAATACTCCAAGTAGCATCCATAAATGATGTATTCAAAAACAACCATACTGCCTGACCTATTACTAACCAACCAATATATGGCACACCATCAGTTTCACCGCCTTGCCGCAAACCGACACCAAAGACTAACCAATACGTTGCAATCTGCATAACAGGGTTGATAATATCCCACAGCACACCCAAAGAATGGTCCATGTATTTCGCGCGAGTTTCATAGCGCGCTAAACGTAAAATAACGGGAAAGTATTTTATTTGCTCCCGTAGCACAAGCCATATTTCTTTCATGTTTTACTTACCGTCCAAAATACATATAAGCGTACACAGCATAAATCAGAATACCCGTACCAGCAAAAGCAAGTAGCCAGTTCCACCAACTTAGGCGGCCACCAACAGCATTGTCTCTGACAATTTTTTTCTTTTCTGTATTCGTCAAATGCTGATCTAATGCTATACGTTCTGTTAACTGTTGACGATTGAAGTCGTTTTGTGCTTGTTTACGTGCTGCAACATACGACTTTTTAACATCATCATCGAGCTGATTGTACCATTTAGTCCAATCTTTATATTCTTGCAGAATCGTTTCCGTATCACCATAGGCTCTTAACTCACCATATTGAATCCACATTGTTTTGTCTGTGAATTCTTCAATTTGGCCTAGGGCATGTGACACGAAGAAAATTGTTTTACCTGCAGCTTTAAATTCCTTCATTTTGTTCAAAGCTTTACGTGTAAAGGTTTGGTCCCCAACAGATAACGCTTCATCGATAATCATAATATCAGGATCTTGATGCACTGCTATTGAAAATCCGAGTTTTGAACGCATCCCCGATGAATAGTTTTTAACTGGTTGTTTAATGAACTTACCAAGTTCAGAAAAATCGGATATGTCGTCAATTTGGTCATCAATTTCTTTATTTGATAACCCCATCATGAGTGACTTCAATCGGATATTTTCTAATCCGGTCAAATTATCGCGTAAGCCATCCCAAACCGATAGCAATGAGGTTTGCCCCTTAATTTTCAAACGACCAGAAGTTTCAGCCAAGGCGCCACTCAATATATTAAGTAATGTTGATTTTCCTGAGCCGTTGACGCCTATCACGCCGACAACATCACCTTCAAAGACATCAAAAGAGATGCCCTTCAAGCCCCAAAACTTTTCCTTATCTGATTTCAAAGGATTTAATATTGCCTGAATCTTTTCATTGCGGGACGTACCCATATCGTATTCTTTTGTAATATAACGGCCACTTACTTTCAGTGGTGCTTCTGAATTATTATGGTTTCCGGGTAAATCAAGCTGTTTAGCCACAGACACCGGTAAGAAGGGTTCATCTAACCCACGTGGATCATTGGGTTCATAAACCGCTTTTTTAATATCTTCAGTCATGTCCTTCCTCCGACTAAATGTACATGTGTGAAAAAGTCACAACACTTAACTATTATACCTTATTTACACCAAAATAGTCGAACGCCACAAAACACACGACATTTTGAGCGTTAACAACATAAAAAAAGCACCTAAACCAGTGCTTTTAAAACTTAAATCCCATATTCATCTTGCCACAAAATAAGGCGCTGTGCCTCTAGCGACTGCGGCACATCGATGATGCGCTGATTGGCAGATCCTTTAAATCTTAAAGATAAGTCCATCAGAGCTTGCACAAATCGACCATCTACCAAAACATCAATTTCTGCTAATAGTGCTTTTTTATCATCGGTTTCCTTCATTAATTCATCCCACGTATAGCCAGTCCAAGACCAAATATCTTTCGTATCGCCAAATTCTGCTCTCACACGACGTGTTAATTGTAAAGCAACAGGTGTATTTAAAAATGGTTCACCACCAAGCAAAGTCAATCCTTGAACATACGGTTGACTCAAATCTGCAATAATCTGATCTTCTAGTGCCTGTGTATATTCTGTGCCATAATGAAAGTTTTGCGCGACAACATTATAACAGCCAGGACATAAGAATTTGCAACCGGACAAGTAAATTGAGCAACGTACGCCTGGGCCATCGACCATAACGAAGGGTTTGTAATCGGCTACAAAATTACGTGTCAAATCTTCCGAGCGCCATTCTTGACTATCCGGTACAGTAATACCGTTTTCTAATTTTTTAGACATGGCCTTCATCCACCTCATTTTGTGACATATTTTTCACACGGGCCGTAATTTCAGCATGGCGTCCGTGAATCATAGGCCTAGCTTGTGGATTTCCTAAGTAACCACAAGTTCGTTTAACCACATCACAAGTCTTTGGGTCATGGTTGCCACACTCTGGGCAGCAAAAACCACGTGCAGTTGGCTTAAACTCTCCTTCATAGCCACATTTAAAGCACTTATCAATTGGTGTATTTGTGCCTAAATAACCAACATGATCATAAGCAAAATCCCAAACTGATTCAAGTGCTGCTGGATTTTGTTTTAAATTAGGATATTCACAATAGTGAATAAACCCACCACTTGCATAATGTGGATAAGCTTCTTCAAACAGTAGTTTTTCAAAAGGATTAGGATGCTTTCGCACATCGTAATGGAATGAATTCGTATAGTAATCTTTATCAGTCACATTATCAACCACGCCAAATCGCGCCTTATCAAGTTCACAAAAGCGGTCTGTTAGTGATTCCGCTGGCGTTGAATACACAGAATAATGGTAGCCATCCTCTTTTTCCCACTGCTGACATGCTTCATTAAGACGGCGCACAATAGCAACCGTAAAATCATGTGCCTGACTATTATCTTCCCAATTCGCACCAAAGAAATAAGCGCCCACTTCGTATAATCCTATGTAACCCAAAGACACTGTGGCGCGGCCATTTCTGAATAAACTATCAACTTCGGTGACACTTTGACTGCCAAAAACGCCACCTTGATAAAGAATTGGTGCGTTTTCAGGAATCGCTGTTTTGGTACGTGCTACTCTAAATTGTAATGCCTTTTTGGCCAACGCTAGACGCTCTGCTAAAATCTCCCAAAACATATTCACATCCCCACCCGACTGGATCGCAATACGTGGGATATTTAGGGTTACCACACCTAAATTCATACGCCCTTCGTTGACTTCCGTTTGATTTTCATCACGCCAACCTTGTAAAAATGAACGGCAGCCCATTGGCGCCTTAAACGAACCAGTAATTTCAATTATTTTTTCATAATTCAAAACATCAGGATACATGCGTTTTGTTGCACACACTATCGCCATTTTTTTAATATCATAGTTTGGATCGTTTTTAAGCATGTTCACGCCACGTTTCAACGAGAATACCAGCTTTGGAAAAATCGCTGTACGATGATTTGGCCCAATACCCTTAATGCGAATATCAAAAATAGCTTTTTGAATTTCACGCGCTAACCAATCTGTGCCTAAACCAAAAGCCAATGTTGTAAAAGGTGTTTGTCCTTGTGCTGAAGATAACGTATTAATTTCATACTCTAATGCTTGCATCGCATCATATATATCTTTTTTTGTGCTGGACACAGCATATGCTTCTCTTTTTTCGGGCACAACATAGGTTTCGGCTTCAGCTAGGTGCTTCTTGTAATTCATTGCTGCATATGGTGCGAGCAATTCATCAGCACGATTAATAGAAATACCACCGTATTGTGATGAAGCAACGTTGGCAATAATTTGCGCCATTTGAGCTGTGGCCGTCCCGATTGATTGCGGCTGTTCAACTTGCGCATTGCCCATTGTATAGCCATGCTCAAACATAAACTTAAAATCGACTAAGCAACAGTTTGTCATTGGACTCAAGGGCGAATAATCTAAATCATGCCAGTGCATATCACCACGTAAATGAGCTTTAGCTACATCTTCTGGCAACATTTTCAGCCCTGTTGATTTACCAACCATACCAGCTGTTAGGTCGCGAAATGTATTAAAAACTTGCGCATCTTTGTTAGCATTTTCGTGAACAATATCATCTTCTTGCGCAATGAGTCGATTGATTTTGTTTGATGGATTAATGGCCTGTTGCCACTTTTTTTCTGCTCGAATATGTTCTTGCTCAAAAGCTGCGGCTGCAGCACCATCCAATTTTTTGAGTTCGGATAACACAGTATTATATATTTGTGCTGTTGTTAATTGTGGTTGTTTCGTCTGGTTTTCCACCGCGGCCATCACTTGTTGATAAACATCATCTTTTACCCCCAAAAGATTTAGTATCAAAGCGACCTTATAAGCGTGAAACGTCACTGTCTCCCCCGTCTGTTTTGTGACTTTTAGTAATGTTTGACCTAACGACATCTCTTGTTCCCCTTTTAATTTTATTGTGATTTTTGTGACTAATCAATTTGATGACTGTATTTAGAATTATGCGCCCCTTTACTGGTTAATGTCAAACACTTGTTCTATGTATAAACATTCATGCGAATGTTTGTTTCATTTATTTTTAATAGCGTATTAGCAAGTCAGTCTTGTTATTTGTTAAATCTATAACACCAAGTATTTATTCATTATTTTTTGTAAGTTTTTTTAAAATAACCTTATACGTTCATCTATTTTCTTTTTTCCAATGTATAAGTTCACAAAATAACAATCTGATTACAAATTTTGTTCACAAAAAAAGCACAATAATGTGCTTTTTACTTACCTATTATCATTAGCCTTCTGACTCAATTAATTGTTCACCTAACTCGAAATTATGTGAATAATCAACTGGTATATCGACCACAACTGGTCCCTTAGTTGCAAATGCCTCATCCAATACAGCATCGAGTTCTGCCGGAGTATTGACACGTAAACCTTTAGCTCCGAAGCTTTCGGCATACTTGACAAGATCAATATTACCAAAATCAACACCAGCTGATTCACCATCATACTTTAATTCTTCTTGGAATTTAACCATATCATAGTGTGCATTATCATTCCAAACAATGTGCACTGTATCTAAGTTTAGACGAACAGCTGTTTCCAATTCCATCGCTGAAAAGAAGAAACCACCATCGCCAGAAACAGAAATAGATTTAGCATTTGGTCGTACCATGGCTGCGGTTAATGCCCATGGTAGTCCAACACCAAGTGTTTGCATACCATTTGAAATTAAGAAATGACGTGGGACATATGACTTGAAGTGACGTGCCATCCAGATATAATGTGAGCCAATATCAGTGGACACTGTCATGTCATCTGTGACACGTGCTTGTAGCGCCTTAATAATATTCAACGGATGATTTAAGTTGCCTTCAGCAGGTGTATAAGTTGGCTCGTCCGTGTCATTCAGATCTTTCTTCAATGCCTTTAATTGACTTTGACTAGCCTCAGGTAATACATAACCTTTGATACGTTCAGCTAACAAGTCAAGACTTTGCGCAATATTACCTACTAATTGCCGTTTTGGCACAAAATTATTATCAATTTGAACCGGTGTCGTATCTAAGGCGACAATATTTAAGTCGTTTTCTTTATTCCAGTTACGTGGTTCATATTCGATAGCGTCATAACCAACTGTAATCACTAAGTCTGATTGTTTTAGTAGCTTATCACCAGTTTGGTTACGGAAAAGACCAATACGACCAAAGAAAGTTGTTGGTTCTAAGTCATGCGATATAACACCAGCACCTTGGAATGTTTCGACAACTGGTAGCGGTGTGTCGCCAAGCAAGCTGTGCAAAGCTGCAACAGTCTGATCATCAGAACCTCGCGCACCAACTAGCAAAACAGGAAGCTGTGCTTGCTTAATTTGGTTAGCTAACCAATCAAGATCAGCAAGAGAAGCGGCACCTTGTTGCGCTGCGGGCACTTGTGGTAATGCATCAATGGTTACAGGTGCATCATCAACATCCTGGGGCAGAGAAACGAAAGCAGCACCTTTTTTGGCACCATTAGCAGCTGCGAAAGCATTGGCAATAATTTCTGAAATATTATTAGGATCTTGAATTTCTGAACTGAAATTAGTAATCGAATTAAAGAGTGCTACAGAATTTGTTGACTGATGCGTTAAACGATAAAGATCACGACGCGGTACCTGGCCACCAATAGCGACAACTGGGTCATTTTCGGCACTAGCGGTCATCAACCCGCTCACAAGATTACCAACACCAGGGCCTGAAGTCACAATGACAACACCAGTTTTACCCGTAATACGGGCAAATGCTTGAGCCATGAACGCAGCATTTTGTTCGTGTCGTGTGACAATCAAATGGGGTACTTTCACACCTGCTGAAGGGTGTTCCAATGTCTCAAATAAGCGATCAATTTTCGCACCCGGAATGCCGAATACTAAATCAACACCGTGGTTTGTTAGACTTTGTGCAACAATATCTGCACCAAACTTTTTTTCTGCCATTTTATTAAGGAGTGTGCGCTGCGCTTGAATGATAACTCTCACTCATCGCGTGGTGTCACTCATTTCCTCCAAACTTTTTTCAATAACCATATCATAGCACTTTTCACTAGTCTATGCGAAATAAAGATTGTGAAATAGCTTGCTACATCAATGTTCTTTTATTCACAAACTATTTTAAGCAATAAAAAACAGTCAGTAGTACACTGGCTGTTTTAAAACATTAATCACTGAATTCGAATACAAAATCCGAGTTATTGATGCGCACATCATCACCGTCTTTGGCACCAGCTTTGCGAAGCGCGTCATCAACGCCCATATGCCTGAGCTGTCTCCCAAAACGCATAATCGTTGCATCACGCTGAATATTTGTCATTAAGAATAGTTTCTCAATTTCAGCGCCGCCAATAACCCACTCTTCTGTCTCCTCGGACCATTCAACAGTAAAGTTATGCTGTTCTGGCTTAAAGTCATAAGTTTTATCGTTAGACACCTTTTCTACCACAGGACGGTAACTTTCCGGTACAGGTGCAGTGGCTAATAAGTCAGCAGTTAATCGCATCAAAGGTTGAACCCCTTCACGCGTTAAAGCAGAAATAGGCATAATCTCCGGTTGTACAGGCAAACCTGAATCAGCGGCAACTTCTTGACGGAATTTAACCAAATTTTCTTCAGAATCTGGCATGTCCATCTTCGTTGGCACAACAATATGTGGTCGATTTAGTATTGTTTCATCATACTGACCTAGTTCATCTAATATTTTACGATATTGTGTGTACGGGTCGTTTCCTTCAATACCTGACATATCCACAAGGTGCAGTACGACACGCGTACGTTCAACGTGACGTAAAAACTGGAAGCCAAGTCCAACACCTTGAGATGCACCTTCTATCAAACCGGGCAAATCGGCCATAACAAAATCGCGCGCATCATCTAGACGAACCATGCCAATATTAGGTGACAGCGTTGTGAAATGGTAAGCCGCAACTTTAGGTTTTGCATTAGAAACAACAGACAATAGCGTGGACTTTCCCGCCGAAGGAAAACCAACGAGTCCAACATCGGCAAGCACCTTAAGCTCTAACTTAAGCTTTCGGACTTGACCTGGCTCGCCATTTTCTGACAATTCAGGTGCTGGGTTAGCTGGTGTAGCAAAATGAATGTTGCCGCGGCCACCACGGCCACCTTTTACGACAACTAATTCTTGACCATTTTCCAGTAAGTCGCCTAAAACTTCGCCCGTTTCAACATCTTTTACCGTTGTGCCTTGTGGCACTTTGATATATCGATCTTCGGCTGAGGCACCTGTCATTCCTTTTGTGCCACCGTTGCCACCAGGCTGAGCCTTAAAATGACGATTATAACGAAAATCCATCAAAGTGCGTAGACCTTCGTCCACTTTAAAAATGATTGACCCTCCGTGGCCACCATCTCCACCGAATGGACCGCCCATAGCCACAAATTTTTCGTGACGGAAGGATACAATACCATCGCCACCTTTTCCAGCTTTTACTTCAATTTCTGCTTGATCTACAAATGCCATAGCTTTAGTGCACCAAACCAACCGACACGCTGTTACTAATCGGACGCGTCTTGTTTGATGCGATTCTCCTTGTCCGCTCATATCATTGAGCTTGCGATACTTTTAATACTCTAGTTTAACATAAAACGCGTCGTCGTGCGACCATGAGGTTTATTACTATTGTATGCCTGATTTTAAACTCATATGGATAACACGCGCTAATTTTTCATTAATGCCGATGGCTTGCAATGCTTCAATGGAAGCCCCAGCTATTTTTGGTAGTGACCCAAATTCACGTAGTAATTTCTGTCGCGTTTTAGGGCCGACACCGTCAATCATATCTAAGCGTGATGCTAACGAGTTCTTACTACGCAGTTGGCGATGGAAATTAATCGCAAACCGATGCACTTCCTCTTGTACACGCTGAATCAAGAAGAAACCTTCAGATTGCTTACTCAAAACTACTACTTCACCTGTTCGCCCATCAATCAGATCAGCTGTCTTATGCTTATCATTTTTCACCATGGCTGCAATCGGCAAGCTAGTTAGACCAAGTTCATCTTCTAACACTTCTTTGGCAGCGTGTAGCTGAATTTCTCCACCATCCATTAAAATAAGGTCTGGCATTTCACCGCCCTCTTTCAAAATACGTGAGTATCGGCGGCGGATTACTTCTTGGGTTTCAGACCATTCATCAGCGTGACTGACCGATTTAATTTTATATTTACGATATAGGTCTTTGTTGGGCACGCCATCATCAAAGACAACCATAGCGCTGACAATTTCGACACCTTGGGTATGTGAATGATCAAAAGCCTCAATTCTTTTGCCCATAGGAATGTTTAAAGCATGGGTGATTTCGCGCATCGCGCCTGTCGTTTTTTTCTCATTCAACTGCATCAAACGAAACTTTTCTTCTAAAGCAATTCGAGCATTTTTTTGAGCTAAATCTAGCAAATCACGTTTTTCACCACGCACAGGTACACGTACAGGAATTTGTAACATCTCTGATAATGCATTAGTATCAATCCCTTTGGGTACTAATACTTCATTGGGTTTTTGAATGTTACGCTGTGCATAGAACTGTTGCATGAAGTTCATCATTTCTTCATCAGCTGCCCCGACAACCGAAAATGTCTGTTTGTATTGTCGAATTAGACGTGCTTGTCTTAAGAAAAAGACTTCAACCGTCATCCAACCCTTGTCAAGATAATAATTAAACAAGTCGCGAGGTGTCGTGTCTTTTGAGAGTACACGTTGACTTTCAACTGTTTCATCAATATATTTGAGTTGATCTCTTAAATCAGCCGCACGCTCAAATTCTAATGTTTCGGCAGCTATTTGCATTTTCTGTGCAATGGCTTTTTTAACTGAAGCAGTATTACCATCTAAAAAGTGTTTAATACGCGCAATTTGATCATCATACGCTTTTTGTGGTACATCATGCCAGCACGGTCCTAAGCATTGTCCAATATTGTAGTATAAGCATGGCCTGCCTTGATAACCGTTGCAGCGTCGTAGAGGATAATTTTTTTCCAAAAATCGTAAGGTTTCCTGTGCAGCATAAACGTTTGGATAGGGTCCAAAATAAAAGCCGCCATCTCGCTTGACTTCATTAACTAAAGCCATTTTAGGATCGCGCTCTTTAGTAATTTTAATATAAGGATAACCAGTACCATACTTCAAGCGAATATTATAATAAGGCTTATACTTTTTAATTAATTCGTTTTCTAGTAAAAAAGCTTCCTTATCGGAATTTGTGACAATATAATCAAAATCGGTGATATTTTGCACTAATTCTGCTGTTTTGCCACTATGATCTTGCTTGAAATAAGAGCGAACACGATTCTTTAAATTTTTGGCTTTACCAACATAAATAATCTTGCCGTTCTTATCTTTCATTTGATATGACCCGGGTTCTGATGGCAGCAACGCGAGTTTTTGTTCAATGTGTTTTGATGGATTTGCTAACATATTATTATTATACCAAGCAAAGCAAGTATTTTGTTCGAAAATAAAAACACGCGTTCGCGTGTTCAAAAATAAATTTATTTTGCCTCGTGCTTAAGTGCTGCACCAATAAAGTCATGGTACAAACCTTCTGGGCGCTCTGGACGTGATAAGAATTCTGGATGGTATTGTGCTGCGATAAAGAAATCATTTTTTGGGTACTCAATGACTTCCATTAAACGATTATCTGGTGACGTTGCAGAAAAAATCATACCAGCTGCTTCAAATTCTGAGCGGAACTTCGTATTAAATTCGTAACGGTGGCGGTGACGTTGCTCAATTTCATCAACGTTACCATAAGCCTTAGCAGTTAATGTTCCTGGTGTTAGCATAGCCGGATAAAGTCCCAAACGTAGTGTCCCACCAAGATTTTCAACATTTTCTTGATCTTTCATCAAATCAATAATAGGTGCATGTGTCTCAGGATTCAACTCAGTTGAGTTAGCATCGTCATAACCTAAAACATGCCGCGCAAATTCAACGGAAGCAAGTTGCATCCCTAAGCAAACACCTAAGAATGGCACATTTGTTTCACGGGCATAGCGAATGGCTTGAATCTTACCTTCCGTCCCACGCTCACCAAATCCACCTGGCACCATCACGCCATCAGCGTTTGCCAAGAGCGTTGCCACATTGTCTGAAGTCACTGTCTCAGATTTAATATGGTTAATATTAACCTCAGTATTTTGGGCATAACCAGCATGCTTTAATGCTTCATTGACAGAGATATAAGCATCGGGCAAATCAGTGTATTTGCCGACTAAAGCAATATTAACTGTCTTCTTTGGATGCTTGATATTTTCCACCATTTCTGACCAGGCTACCATATCAGCTTTTGGTGCATCAACCTTTAGTTTATTAAGCACTACGTCATCCATCCCTTGTGCTTGGAGGTTCAAAGGAATGTCATATAATGTTTCAACGTCGCGTGACTCGATGACTGCATCAGGGTCGACATCTGTGAAAGTTGAAATTTTCTTTTTTAAGTTATCTTCTAACGGTGAAGAGGTGCGCAGAACAATCATATCCGGTTGAATACCTAATGAACGCAATTGTGCCACAGAATGTTGTGTGGGCTTAGTTTTTGCTTCGCCCGCAGCTGTCAAATAGACAATAAGACTCGTGTGAATATAAAATACATTATCACTGCCAAGATCTGATTTCATTTGACGTAATGCCTCAATAAATGGCAAACTTTCAATATCCCCAACAGTGCCACCAACCTCAACAATAACAACATCAGCATCTGTTGATTCAGCCGCTTTTTTCATCTTATCTTTAATAGCATCAGTAATATGCGGAATCACCTGCACTGTGCCACCATTATAATCACCACGGCGTTCTTTGGCCAATACTTCAGAATAAATACGGCCTGTTGTCACGTTAGAATACATATTTGTATTAATGTCCATGAAACGTTCATAATGCCCCATGTCCAAATCTGTTTCCAAACCGTCTCCTGTCACAAAAGTTTCACCATGTTGATATGGGGACATTGTGCCTGGATCAATATTAATATATGGATCCAATTTCTGAATGGCCAATTTTAAGCCACGGTTCTTCAACAAACGGCCAAGTGAAGCCGCTACGATACCTTTTCCCAAAGATGACACAACGCCACCGGTAACAAAAATATACTTAACTTGTTTTTCTGCCATGATGCCTCCTCATGATTAAGCGCTTGCGCGCATGCAACGTTTCAGGGGTAAAAATAAAAATAGAAAAGCTCCCAAGTATAATACTTGGGAGCTTTTAACGTCTGTCCCATTTAATGGGAGCCCTAATATATATTACAGAGTTAACCAATATTTGTCAAATTATTTTGAGTTGTTTTGACAAAATAGTATTCACATAGTGCTTAACGCTTAAATATCAACACACTTTCAACATGTGTTGTTTGAGGGAATTGGTCAATTGGTTGAATTGGCCCATCAATATGAAAACCTTCTGCTAATATCTGAACTGTATCACGTGCCAAGGTCGCAGGATTACAACTTATATATACAAATGTCTTCGGTTGCATCGCACTAACAGCTGAGATTAATTCATTGGTTAAGCCTTTACGTGGTGGATCAACAAATACAACATCCGGTTTCAGACCATCTGCTGCCCATTGTGTCATCTGCTCGGGCGCATCGGCTGTAACAAATTCAACGTTGTCAATATGATTATTTTGGGCATTTTTTTCTGCATCTAGGACAGCATCTTCAACAACTTCCACACCATAAACTTTGGCCACTTGATCAGCAATTGACAAGGTAATCGTGCCAATGCCTGAATAAGCATCTACCACTACATCTGTCGGTTTTAAGCCTGCTTTCTCGGCAGCCAATGTATACAAAACAGCAGTTGTCTGCGGGTTAATTTGATAAAATGAGTTTGGGCCAATGATGAAGTCCTTTCCCATTAGCTGATCATGAATCTCATCTGCACCCCATACTGTTTCATTCCACTGACCCATAATGACGTTGGTATCGTGATTATTAATATTGTGGATAAAGCTCTTTAATTCAGGTAGTTTTGCACGTAAAGCTGCTGCAATGTTATCGGCTTCGGGTAATTTTTTCGTATTGGTGATAATCACAACCATCAGTTCATGTGAATAAAAACCACGACGTGCCATAATATGGCGTACAACACCTTTATGTGTTTCCTCGTCATATGCCGAAATACCAAGATCACGTAACACATCACGTGTAACGGAAACAGCTTCGTCAACTTTTGGATCTTGAATATAGAAGTCCTCTACTGGCATTAATTTATGTGATCCACGCCGATAAAAGCCTGTTTCCAATTGGCCATTAACCATTTGGACAGGCACCTGCGCTTTGTTTCTGTATTTTGTTGGATCTGTCATCCCAATCGTTGGGTTCACTTCAACACTAACATTAACTTTTTTGAAGAGTTGTTCTACTTGCCGTTGCTTAAATGTCAACTGGGCTTCGTATTTCAAATTCGCCAATGGCGCAATGCCTGTTGTAATTGCGACCTTATCGACATTTTCGGCACGATTTGGTGAGGCCTTTACGCGCTTAATCACGCGACCAAAAGCGTAACTTTTTAACACTTTGGTAATACCAACTTGTACCACTTCACCAGGTATGGCATCAATTACAAAAATTGGAAAATTATCGATTTTAATGACACCCATACCTTGATAAGTAATATCAACCACTTCAGCCTCAACTTGTTGATTTTTGGTTACGGGAACCTTCGTTTTATAGACACGATTTGCTTTTGCCATAATATTCGTGCTCATCATCACGACATAATTCATCATCGTATGATATTAATCGCACACTCCTTTTCTTGGGTTTTTCGACACCCACTACAAACATTATTTAACGTCGAGTTTTTCGACGTCAGCCATAAATTGCTGTTTAGTTCGGTCCGAAACAGTTGCTGCTTCTGGCATACCAGAACGGTTCGCAATAAATTCAATATGTTGCTGTAAATCAGTGAAAAGCATTGGGGCATCGCCACCATATTCACCATCTAAATTAACCTTTAACCGGTCATCATCCAATGGTATGATTTCCACTTTGTTAGTTTTTTTATAAATCAATTGCGGGTTATCAACATGCTTCCCCCCATTGAGCATCTGCGCAACAATCTGGAGAATTTGGGCAAGGTTAGATTCCTTGATAATCAATAATGTAAACTTGCCATCGTCTAACTTAGCATCTGGCACAATTGATTCGAAGCCACCAACTGAATTAGTTAATGCCAAAAAAATCATCGAAATTTTCCCAGAATATTCACCCTCATCGTACACAACCTTAGCGTTTACTGGCTTAATTCTTGTAATTAACTCCGCGCCTTTAACTAGATATGCCAAGTACCCATATAATGACTTCATTAATGACGGCACAGCATAGGTAACTTCACTAATGGTGCCTAAGGCTGCAATATTCATAAAATACTTTGACTGCCCATATTGGTCAATTTTACCAATATCCATCTTAATTGTTTCATTTTGCAAAATAACTTTGGCTGACTCTAGAGGTTCATCGCGAGGCAACTTTAAAGCACGTGCGTAATCATTTGTAGTGCCAGCTGGAATAACCGCCATCATTGGCCGCTTATCTAATTGTGCTAAACCATTAACCACCTCATTAATCGTGCCATCACCACCGGCAGCAACAATCAAATCAAATCCCGCTTCAGCGGCTCGTCTGGCTTCTATGGCAGCAGACATTGGTTCTGGCGTCGTGGCAAATGCCGATGTTTCATAACCAGCTGACTCATAAACTTGCAAAATGTCCAACATTTCCCGCTTAATTGCTTCACGACCGGATGTTGGATTATAAATAATTCTTGCTCTCATGTTAGCGTGTGACGTCACAAATAATGCTAATTATTTGTTAAACACGTTACCGTGCCACACTATCCTTTCATAAAACTTATGTACACAGGTAAGTTTACCTGTTATGTGACTATCCAGCATTATTAGCGCTTGGCTAGCTCTTCTAATAATAATTTGTTCATAATGCCAGGATTGGCTTGTCCTTTAGACATTTTCATCAATTGTCCAATCAAATAGCCAGTTGCGCGATCCTTACCACCCTTGAAATCTTCAATGGATTGCGGATTATTATCTAATACGTCTGTAATCCATTCTAGTAGGACAGCCGGATCACTAATTTGAACCAAACCATTTTTCTTAGCAAAAGCTTCTGGTTCCTCACCTGTCATAATTGCCTCAAAGACTTGTTTTGCCTGTTTTGTTGAAATCGTACCAGCCTCAATCAACTTAATCATACCTGCCAAATGCTGTGGCGTTAATTGTGTTTCTTGTAATTCAACTTGGTGCTTATTCATGAAAGCATTCACATCGCCAATTAGATAATTAGCTGCACGTTTTGCATCGGCCCCAGCTGCGATAGTTGCGTCATAAAAATCAGCCATCGCTAAAGTCTGAGTTAATACCTCAGCATCGTATTGTTCAATGCCCAAATGTGTAACATAGTCCTGCTGGCGTTCCTTAGCAGATTTTGGTAATTCAGCTGCTACTTGATCAATCCATTCTTGATCAATCACAACAGGTGATAAGTCTGGTTCGGGGAAATAACGGTAATCATCTGCACCCTCTTTAACACGCATGAGTATTGTTGACTTTGTTGGTTCGTTGTAGCGACGTGTTTCCTGTTGAATGACACCACCTGAGCGCAACACCTCTGCCTGGCGTTTCTCTTCAAAAATCAAAGCATTACGGACATAGTTGAATGAATTAATATTTTTCATTTCAACTTTAGTGCCATATTTGGTTGACCCAAATGGCCGAATTGAAATGTTAACATCCGCACGCATTTGACCTTCTTGCATTTTAGCCTCAGAAATACCAGTAAACAAAATAGCTTGGCGCAACTGTTCTAGGTAAGCATAAGCTTCATCTGGGGAAGCGATATCTGCTTCCGATACAATTTCAATTAAAGGTGTTCCTTGACGGTTCAAATCCACGTATGAATAGCCATCAGCACCGTGTGTATTTTTACCTGCATCTTCTTCGACGTGCATTTCTTTAATACGAATGCGTTTGGTTTGTCCATCAGCTAATACGACGTCAAGATAGCCATTTGTACCAATAGGTGTCTGTGATTGTGTTGTTTGATAAGCTTTTGGGTTATCTGGGTAAAAATAATTCTTACGATCCCAACGAATAAATGGTGAGATGGTGGCATTCAAGGCTAGCGCTGCACGCATACCATATTCTAATGCCCCTTTGTTAGCAACCGGCAAAACACCAGGATAGCCAAAATCAATCACATTCGTGTTTTCGTTTGGCTGATCACCATAATGGACTGGCGATGGTGACAAAAGCTTTGAATTGGTTTGCATTTCAACGTGAACTTCCAATCCAATGGTTGTTTCAAAATTTCCTGTTCCCATAATCAACTGTCCCCTTCTTAGTCTTCTTTTGCAATATCTGGTATTTGTTCGAATAGACGCGTGGCTTGTTCAAAGGCATAGCCCGTTTGGTAAACAGTTTGTTCATCAAATGGCTTACCAATAATCTGCAAGCCGACTGGCAAACCGTCTACAAATCCTGCATTAACAGATAATCCGGGCAGACCAGCCAAATTAACCGGTACAGTCAGTACATCAGCTAAGTACATAGCTGTTGGGTCATCTACCTCTTCTCCTAGGCCATAAGCAACAGTTGGCGCTGTGGGACCGACTATAACATCATAATTAGCAAATACTTTATTGAAGTCTTCTATTAATAAAGTACGAATCTTAGCTGCTTTTTTAAAGAACGCATCATAAGCACCAGCAGATAATGAAAATGTCCCTAGCATAATGCGACGCTTTACTTCATCACCAAAGCCCTCTGATCGTGTCTTAACATACAAATCTTCAAGATTTTTAACATCATCAGCGCGATAGCCATAGCGTACACCATCGTAACGCTGTAAATTAGAAGATGCTTCTGAAGACATAATAATATAATAGGCAGCAACACCGTACTTTGTGTGTGGCAAGCTCACTTCATCAACCGTAGCCCCCATTGCCTCGAGCTGCGTAATTGCTGCTTTAACTGTTGTTGCCACTTTAGGATCAATTCCCTCACCAAAATACTCTTTTGGTACAGCAATCTTTAAACCTTTAATATTACCGGTTAACTGTGCTGTAAAATCAGGCACTTCACGTTTTGAAGCAGTAGAGTCCTTAATGTCAAAACCAGCAATGGTATTCAAAACCAATGCATTATCTTTTACAGTACGTGTAAAAGGCCCCACTTGATCAAGCGATGAAGCCATCGCAAACAACCCCCAACGCGATACACGACCATATGTTGGCTTCATACCGACAATACCATTGAATGCTGCTGGTTGACGGATTGAACCACCAGTATCAGAACCCAAGGCGAACGGCACTAATCCTGCAGCAACAGCTGCCGCTGAACCACCAGATGATCCGCCCGGCACCTTTGTTTGATCCCATGCATTAGCTGTCTTACTATAATATGATGTTTCTGTTGAGCCACCCATTGCGAATTCATCCATGTTCGCTTTTCCGACAGAAATGGCACCATCCTGATTAAGCTTTTCAACAACAGTGGCATCATAGACTGGCTTAAAACCTTCCAAAATTTTTGAAGCACCAGTTGTTTCAATTCCTTTAGTAGCTAAGTTATCCTTTAATGCTAATGGGAGTCCCGATAAGACGTGAGCAAAATCTTGCTTTTCATCTATGCTTTCAGCTTGTGACAAAGCTATTTCTGGGTTCGTCATAATAAAAGCATGTAGCTTGTCATCAGTTTTCTCGATTTTTTCAAGCGTGGCTTTAGTTAGTTCACTAGCCGTAAACTGCTTATTTAAAAGGGCATTATGAAGAGATGTTAAATCGTTATCAAAAAAATCAATCGTCATCATTATTCTCCTTCATCCTCTAATATTGCCGGCACTTTAATCAATCCAGCTGATGCCAGTGGCGCATTTTCTAGTAAGCCTTGCTTTTGGTGCCAATTATGTGCAACATCATCACGCAAATGGTTAACATTTTCAGTGACTGAATAAGTGGGTTCGACTGCAGCAGTGTCTACTTCACCTAAAGTATTAAATATATTTAAAATATCACCTAATTGTGTTGTAAATTGCGTTAGTTCGCTATCATCAAAAGATAACTTAGCTAATTTAGCAACATGGGCAACTTCTTCTTTTGAAATTGTTGTTTCAGACATTCATCTACTCCTTTACTTGTGTGCTATATCATGCCATTTCAAACACGTTGCACATCTAAACATATACTTATCCATTTTACCATAACTCAAGTGCTTAACACGCTTGCATTTTATCAAAAATCGCGTATAATTAATCTTGTTGTAAAAACAACATGACCAATGACTTTGTTCAGCGTCTCACCGTCGTTTTACACAGTCATTGGCGACATTTTAGAAAGGTGGATATGATTATGGCCCTTACACAAGAACGTAAGAACGAAATCATCAAGGAATATGCTCGCCACGAAGGCGATACAGGTTCAGCTGAAGTACAAATCGCAGTTTTAACTGCTGATATTAATGAGTTGAACGTACACATGGCAGCTCACAAGCATGATTTCCACTCACAACGTGGTTTGATGAAGAAGATTGGTAGCCGTCGTAACTTGTTACGTTACCTCCGCAACACTGATATTCAACGCTATCGTGAATTGATCCAACGCTTAGGTTTGCGTCGTTAATCTTTCAGATTAACCTGAAAACCTCGTATCAAATTTAAGGAGAAAAGACATATGCCTGTTATTGAATCAGCAATTCAACGTGTTCGTCTTACAAAAAAGCAACACGATCGTAACGAACCACAAGCTAGTGCTTACCGTACAGCTGTTAAGCGTTTTGAAAAGGCTGCAGCTGCTGGTGAAGACAACTTGGCAGAATTGTACAAAATTGCTTCTTCTGCAATTGATCGTGCCCACTCAAAGGGTTTGATTAAGAAGAACAAGGCTTCACGTGAAAAGTCACGTTTAGCTAAGTATGTAAAGTAATTCATAGTAAAAAAAGACTTGGACATGTTCCAAGTCTTTTTTTACTATATATATTGTAAAATAAATCTTTCAAATAACATTTCTGGGTCTTGATTGGTTGATTTTAACTTACTTTCAATTAAAATCATCCCTAAATAACCAGTCCGCAATGCTGGTAAATTGTATTTACCCAGCATTTTACGTGCTAACTTAATACGATAAGGATGAATACCACCCAACTGTTGACTAATTTCCTGATCACTCCCCTTTAATCCAGCAACTTGGATTAATAATCTAAATTGTCCGGTTAAAACTGCATTCACTCGTAATGCTGGTTCACCATTCTGTAATAGCGCACGATATATGATTAGTGCTTGTTTGATTTTTTTGGTCATGACTGCATCAACTAAATCAAAAACATTAGCAGTTAACGTTTTTGGTACAAGCGCATTAACTGCATCTAAAGTAATCTTCTTATCGTATACTGCATAGGCTAATAATTTTGGCAGTTCATTGACCATTACGGTATATTGTGCATTGGTTCTTACTACGAGTTCTTGCAGTGCATCAGGTGACATTGTATAGTTTTGTTGCTGTAATTGTTGTGTTATGGCTTGTTTAGCAGCACTTTCATTAAGTGCTGCTAATTCAATCTGTTCCGCATGCTTAAGCACCTGTTTAGTGATTTTTTTTCGCTTATCTATTTTTAAATCATTAATCAAAAAGACGACCACATTGTCTGCAACAGGGCTCTCAATAAGTTTTGATAACTGGTCTTGATTTGTCTCACTGATTTTACCCTTCGCTGTTAAAAATTCAGGATTTTGAATTAATATAACACGTCTATCCCCAAAAAAAGGTAATGACATGGCATCGTCGATTACTTCACTTAAATCCTGCTGCGACAAATCGAATTGCGAAAAATTCATTTCGCGATCGTCAGACTTAATAATTGCTTTAAAAGCTTGTTTTGCTCGCTGAATAAGTATGTCTTCATCGCCAATAACTACATAAAAATTGGCCAGTGCATTATTTTGAATTTGTTGATACAGTTGCTTTAAGTTCATGCGTTATTTTTACCTCAAAATAGCTTGTTTGATTATTATCATAAATATAGCGAATCATGCCGTCTTTTTGTGTATTCAAGTTTGTTATCTGATTGACCGTACACGTTCGTATTGTTTCTTTACGTGGATGGTTATATCGATTGTCACGTCCAGCTGAAATTATACCATACTGTGGTTGCCACTTTCTAAGTGTTTCCGGATCACTAGCGGTTTTAGAACCGTGATGTCCAAGTTTTAATATATCAACTTTCAGCTTTGGATATCGTTCTGCAATTGCTTTTTCCCCTGCACGATCTAAGTCGCCAGCTGTCAAAATTCGTTGATTGCCTAAACAGCCAAATAACGCAATTGAGTCTTGGTTTTCTGCTTGTCCAGAAGTAAAGGGATGGACAATATGAAATGGGCAATTTGGTATTTCATCACCGGCGGTTAACTCACATACCTTTGTTCTACCAAGGTAGGGTTGGATTTCTTTTAAAAATTTTTGTTGTTTTAGCATACCAGCAGGGATAATGACGCGTTGAACCGAAAGATGTTTCAAAATAACTTTAGCATTACCAATATGATCATAATCGTGATGTGATAGCACAAGGTTATTAATCTGAGAAATACCTCGACTGTGAAGGTAATGCACAATGACGGACTCGCCGTTAGTCCGTTGATACTGTTTTATTTGCCAATCCTTTTTGGCACTGAAGTCAACCTGACCACCAGTATCAATCAAGGTCACTGATCGATTAAATGGCGTTCTGACTAAAGCGGCATCCCCCTGTCCAACATCAAAGGTTGTAAACTCACCATATAATGGGTAACGTACCCAAATAGTCCCAAAAAATAGTAATAATAGGCACATACCACGACAAAAAAATGCTAAAGCGTTTTGTTTAACGTAAATCAACAACGAACAAGTAAAAAATAATACTAGCACGACACTAGGCAGTTTACCAATAATCATATCACCAGGCAACATCGACATGCTATCTAAACAACTAGTAAAACATTGTATTAACACATTGACAACCTTCGCTATACCAGGTATATCTTGCCCTGCAAAACCGAGTAATGTAAAAGGAACAATTAGCGTACTGAAAATAGGAATAACAGCAAAACTGACTAATGTTTGAAGGATGTGCCATGTATATTGCTGTGCCACAATAAAAGGAAAACTCACCAAACTTAATAGCATATTAGTTTGCCAAAAATTCAAAGACTTAGCAAACAACAGACAGAAAGTCAAAGTAAATGATAATTGTCCACCTAATGTTAATAAAATACATGGCTCGTATATTAAGGTGCCTAACAAACTAACCGACCAAACTGTGGGCGGCGTTAATTTACACCAACCAGTCATGCGTAACAAAAAAAATAAGCCAACAATAACCGCGCGCATTAAGACAGCTGTTTCTCCTGAAAAAACAAAATAAATACATAAAATCATGCCTGCAATAACTGCTGATATTTCTTTAGGAATAAATAAACGTCGAAACATACCCATTACCATTTTCAATAAATAGTTAATGTGGAAACCAGAAATACTAAATAAATGAATTAAACCAAGTTTTTGTACGCCTGGATTATTAACATAAAACGATTTTGGTGCAGCACCAAAAATTACTGACTCAGCATATTCGTTTAGTGGCTGTGGTAACATCTCTGCTTTCTTTATTCCTATCGCATGCCATTTATGAATATGGTTGCGATAAGTATCGAGTAGAGAATGGACTGATTTTTGCTTTAAATTAGACCACGATTGAACTGTTAGCTGATGTGTTATGTGTTTTGCTTCATAATAACGTCGCATATCAAATTGGTTAAAGTTCGTAGCTGGCATCATCCGTTTATAATGCCCAGACGCACTAAATTGCAAAACATCTGTATTGGATTGCCATTGTTGCTTGTCTTTTAGACAAGTGAATGTGTAATACACTCGAATGACCTGACGTGACTCGTAAAGCTTGGCATTAGCACTTAATTGGTCACCATCTATGGCAATACTATCTGGTAAAATGGTGCCTCGGCAAATATATCTTTGATTTTCTGATTGCTTAGCTTGCTGACCAAGCTGATAGGTATCTAACATAAAATAACATAGAAATGGTATCACTAATAAACTGAGTAAAAAAATCATTTGTTGCTTAAAATTAAAAATTAGTAAAGTAAGGCAAGCTAATAAAAAACAAAGTGTCATCGTATCTTGTCTATAAACAAAAACACTTAGTGCACTAATAATAAGCGTCACAATTAAAAGATATCGGCTCATTTTAAACCAATAACTTATCTTTTAAAGATTCAATACGTTTGTCCCCTATTCCGGGTATACCCTTTAATTCTGTTACATCCTTAAAATGTCCATGTGTTTCTCGATACGCAATAATTTGCTCTGCTTTTTTTGCTCCAATGCCCTCCAACATTTGAAGTTCATTGGCAGTCGCCGTATTAAGATTAATTTTTGCACTATCACTCTTTTTAGCAATCACCGTTCTCTCGTTATTAGGTTGTGGTTCATTTTTGTTGGGCACATAAATCACCGTACCATCAGACATTTTCTGAGCTAAATTAACTGTTGTAATATCCGCTTCTGATGTTATTCCCCCTGCCTGAGCGATTGCTTTCTGTGCACGTGGATTATCGACAACGTTATAAACACCTGGTCTTTTGACCGCACCTTTAACATCAACCATGATTACCGCATCAGATGATTGACTCTTTATCTCAGTTGAAGCATTTGTCATCGTTGCTTTTCTGGCTTCCTTTGATGGATCCGTCTTCACGCTTGTAAGTTCCTGTTGATGTGACAACATATAAATCGCATAGATTCCCAGAACTAGGATTAGCATTATGCCACTTATAACCCATTTTATGAATCGATAAGCTAGTATTTTCTCTTTTATTGCCAGTATTTGATCTATCATTGGTTGAAACCTCCAATAGATTATACGCACAATCATCTTGAAAAACTAAAAAACACCTGACAATTGTCAGATGTTAGTTTGGCATGTAAGATTCGCTCTTACGGGCGACTATTGGTTGTCACACCAACAGCAAAGTCGCGTCGCCACAGTGCAAGCACTGTTAGTCATGGTGAGAAAATAGGGTTCCACAACCACTATTAACACCTGCATCTATACGAGATTTACGATTTAACGTAGCAGGCCGCAATCAGCGCTAATTTTTCAAGCGCTTCGACTCATCGCATAATTTAATTTTACCATGGCACTAATGTAATGTCAAAAATTGCGTTCGTACTGCCTGTGATTGTTTCTTTTCGATTTGAATACGTAATTGATCCCCCGGCCTTAAAATTAAATCACCATGAGGTATAATGCTACTATTTTCACGTAAGACCAAAACTAACAAACTATTTTTAGGCCACGGCACATCACGTACCGATTGATCAGCTAACACACTCCCCACCAATACTGGTATATCAATAGTGATTGTTTCCTGGCTTTTAATAAACGACCCTGGCCCAATTAATCGTTTTAATAAACTCGTATAAATTGGTTCGCCACCTAATAAGTCTACCGTCAAATAAGAGAGTAAGCTAACAATGGCTAGTGGCATCAAATGTGTTAGACTACCCACCATCTCAACAATTAATAATATAGCTGTAAATGGCGCTTTACCAATACCGGCAAAATAACCTGCCATACCAACAACCATAAAATCAATAACATATTGACTCTCTAGCCAACCCAATAAAACAAACAACTGCCCAGTCGCAGCACTAATTAATGCACCAAGCGTTAGAATTGGCAGGAAGATACCGCCAGGTAATCCCGAACCGTAACTCACCATAGAAAAAATAAAGCGCACAACAATCATGACACAAAGAATTTGCAGCGATGGTATAACATGACCTAATGACAAAATAATGCCGTTACCACCACCCAAACCCTTAGGCCAAAGTAAGCCAACTGGTATAATAATCAGCAGAGGCACAATACCAAAGTACGCATGCGGTACTGGGAAAATTTTCTGGTACCAAATATTTGTTTTTAACAAGATGCGTTGATAAAAATAACCAAAACAACCTAAAATCAAGCCAAGTATAACCAGTAACCCATAACTAGATAGTGGTAATACAGGTACTTGCGTCACTGATAAAACTGGTTTTAAACCAAATAAACTACTCGATACGCCGTTAGCCGCAATGGCGCCACTCAGTGCAGACAACCATACTAGTGGTGAGAAGCTGTGGTAGATTTCTTCTAATACAAACATCACACCAGCAATTGGCGCGTTAAAAGCAGCTGATAGGCCAGCAGCAGCACCACTAGCTATCGCAATTTTTTTGTCGTTTTTATCCAAATGTAGCGTATGACCAACGCCTTGTCCCACCGCAGCACCAAGTTGAATGGAAGGCCCCTCTCGACCAAGCATGAGTCCGCTACCAATACCTAAAATGCCCGTCACAAACTTACGCCAGAGTATCGCCCACCATTTTGTGTTAAGCTCATCCATGAGTTGGCCTTCAACCTGAGGGATACCAGAGCCAGAAATATTTGGCTCCTGCTGCACCATTTTTGCAATCAACAAACCAATACATATATTAACCAACACAATAATAATAACCAACCAACCATGCTTTGGTAACGCAACATACTGATATATTTCAATCCAAAACAATAATAATTTTTCAATGGCATAGCGAAAAACACTAATTACAACACCAGATAATACCCCTATTAGTAAGCCACGGCCAACAAAAGATATGCGTGTTGTATTAAAATTAAAGCCTCTTTTAAACATAATTTTAGTATACTACAAAGATTGGCAAAACAAGACTTTGCCTTTATAATAAGCCTATGATAAAAATAACAAATATTGAAACGCATGCCATCAATCGTATTGCCAATCCCCCAAAAAACCATCTTGATGATATTGTCATACCTGATTTTCATGCTGATTCGAAACAAGCAATGGCTGAATACATTATTGCTGTTTATGATCTTGGTAGCTTAGATGGTGTTAAACAGACGTCCTCCCCACACGTTCTCGCATTTTCATATCTTACCAACAATCAAATATCCCATCTAACGGCAAAAATACAACAAGAAAAATGACGAGACAGGCTATCCTATAGCTCATTTCTCGTCATTTTTTTGTCCTGATTGGTGCTCCTGTATTACGGATAATTCGTTAGTAAACCATTGTGATATTTTATATTTAACGCTATCAGAATCATCCAAATAAGCCGCAACTGAACTAGCTAATGCAATCACAAGATGTGATTGACTGACAAATTCATTTTCAATTATCATGTAGAGATTGACATCATTATCTGTTTTTTCAGGCCAAACTAGCTTCTTGAGCTGACTAGTGTAACGCAGAGGTAGATTAATAATATTTGTCTCTAATGTCAACGTTGTCCCGCCTTCGCTAACACCGCCAGCTACTAAAATATCCAGATGCATAAATGTTATATCAGTGATGTGCTTATCTAATCGCTCAAATAAGCCATCCAAGTCAATATTCTGCTCATCGCCAACTGTTAATGTATCCACATAAAAATGATTTTCTACAATATTTTCAAGTGCCTTTTGACCTGTAATATTCAATGCTTTATCCTCACTTATATCGTATTTTTATATTACCACAAATACTGACGTTAACGGTTGCATAATAAAAAAGCCGCGACGTAGCTTGACCGACGGCTTTTTAAAAATTACTTATGTGGCATGCGTTTCCAAAAGTCTTGTTTATTCACTTGTCGTGAACGCGCAATACCCATCGCATGTTCCGGAATGTCTTCTGTAATGGTTGATCCTGCTGCCGTAATTGTTTCGTTAGCAATTGTCACTGGTGCCACAAGCTTAGTGTTTGACCCAATAAATGCATGATCGCCTACGTTGGTATTAAATTTATGCACACCATCATAGTTGACAAATATTGTGCCGGCACCTATATTAACTGATTGTCCAACGGTTGCATTGCCAATATAGCTTAAATGACCCGCTTTCGTATTAGCAGCTAAGCTGGCTTGTTTCACTTCGACAAAATTACCAATATGCACGCCATTAGCTAAATCTGCTTCTGGTCTTAGATGGGCAAACGGACCAATGGTAACATGATCAGCAATCGTTGCTGACTCAATGTGTGAATCTGTGATAGTGTTATGGTTACCAATAACGCTATCAACAATACGTGTACCATATGTCAATAAATTATCCTGGCCAATTGTCGTCTGACCAAGAATTGTCACGCCACCCTCGATCACCGTATCTTGACCAATAATAACACCTGCGTCAACATATGTATGATCAGGATCTAGCAACTCAACGCCAGAAATCATTAATTGTTGGTTAATACGAGCGTGCATCACACGATTGGCAACGGATAAAGCGACACGATCATTCACACCCAATGACTCTGTGAAATCATGCAACACGTGCGCACCAATTTGGTGTCCGGCTTGTCTTAGGATGTCTAATGTATCTGGCAAATAATATTCGCCTTGTGCGTTATTATTTTTAACCTGCGCCAAAGCTTCAAACAAGAGTTGATTGTCAAATACGTACACACCTGTGTTAATCTCTTGAATTCGACGTTCCGTCACACTGGCATCTTTTTGTTCAACAATTTTTAATACTGTATCGTCGTCTGCTCTAACGATACGGCCATAACCAGTTGGCTCTTGCGTCACAGCAGTTAATACAGTGACAGCATTGTTTGACTGACGGTGTGCCGCAATAAACTCTGATAATGTTTCTGCTCGAAACATTGGTGTATCTCCAGACATAATCAAGGTTACACCGTGACTCGCTGATAATTTATCTTGTGCTTGTTGTACTGCATGTCCTGTACCCAATTGCTGTGCCTGTAAAACAAAGTCACTACGTTCTCCAACATGAGTTTGAACACTTTCAGCCCCCACACCAATGACAGTAATTGGTCGATTAGGTGTTAAAGGCGCAACAGCATCTAGAACCCAATCAATCATTGTTTGTCCCGCAACATGATGTAATACTTTTGGTACACGAGATTTCATGCGTGAACCATGACCAGCAGCTAATACTAAAACGTTTACTTCATCACTCATTAAAATTAGGCCTCGTGCTTATAAATTTCTTGCAAATAGTTACCAGCGGTCACCAAAATGGGATCACCATTTTTCAAATTCGTATCAACATGAAGCAACGATGTGAATCGATCTAACAATCGAGTTGCCGAACGTCCTTCAGCAAAAACAGCGGTACCAACCACGGTACCATCAAACTCACTCACAAGCGTCTGCATGCCTTGAATGGTACCACCAGCTTTCATGAAATCATCCACCACTAATACACGAGAGCCTGTTCGCAAAGAACGACGTGATAACTCCATTTTTTCAACACGCTTTGATGATCCTGTTAGATAATTAACTGAAACCGTTGGTCCCTCAGTCACTTTAGCATCATCACGAACAATCACAAAAGGCACATTCAACTGTTCAGCAACTGCTTGTGCCAAAGGTACACCTTTCGTGGCTGCAGTCATAACAGCATCAATGTTATCTCTTAAATACTGGGTTGCAATCAGTCGCCCAGCTTGTCTTAAAATATCAGGTCGGCCTAATAAATCTGAAAGATACACGTACCCACCAGGTAGTACACGCGTTTCGTCATTAACGTCTCGGCGTATTTGTTCAATGAAGTCTCTCGCCTCATCTTCAGCCATAAAAGGTACAAAACGCGCACCGCCAGCTGCGCCAGGTACTGTCTCAATTAATCCTGTCCCGCGCTCCTGAAATGTGCGTTTTAGGATAGATAAATCTTCAGAAATAGAAGACTTAGCTGAATCGTATCGCTTCGCAAAATAAGACAATGAAATTAATGTGCGTGGGCGCTCAAGCATGTAGCGCGCCATGTCGACAAGACGATCGGAACGACGTGTTTTCATAATATGTTAACGTGCTAAAAGTTAATTAGCACGTTTTCTCCTTTTTGAGTATTAGTATTTGAGTTTAATTATAGCACTTAAACACCGTCAATGTTCGGTATTTAAGCGTTTTTTTGAAATTGCCAGACAGAAACTAAATAAATCAACACTTCAATTACAGCAATGAAAAAGCTCGTTGGCAAGTTCGTCAGATAGGCCAAAGTTAGTCCCACCCAGGTGCCAAATAGCGCAAAGACAATGGCTACACCCATCAATTGTGGCGTTGTAGTGACATAATATTTTGCACTAGCAGCTGGTAAAGTTACCAGAACAAAAATTAATAATGACCCAACTAATTGCGACGAAATACTAACTGACAAGGCAATAATAATCAGGAAAATATAACGAACCATTTTTTGTGTCCCATGTTGCAAAAACATACCAGCTTCATCAAATGAGAGTTGCCTCAATGCACGATAGTTAAAAAACAAAACAATAATGACGAGTAGCGCCAAAGCTAGTAACAGCAACAAATCTTGACGGCTAATGCCTAATACTGAACCAAATAAAATACCAGTTGCAGCTGTGGTACTTGTATGTCCAAGAGCTAAAAATAAAATACCTAAACCAATGGCTAAAGCTGAGACTGCACTAGTCACATTATCGCGCTTGGTATAACCAGATTCGAGCGCACCAATAGCCACTGAAGCACCACTAGTTGCTAGCATCATCCCCAACAATGCTGGCCAACCAGCAAACAGGGCAAATGCTGCACCAGCAAAACCAATCTCACTTAATGTATGCGTTAAGAAAGCATAGTTCCGTGCCACCACAAATGTCCCAACAATACCAGCGACAATGCTAACAACAGTCCCTGCCATGAATGCATTTTGCATAAAATCATAATTAAACATGCCTTACCTCATCCTCATCATAGGGTGCTGTCATTTTAGTCGTTAGTGCCCCTAGGTCTTTTGCTTCACCTTGCGTTACATGACCATTGTCAAATAATAAATAACCATCAGCATATTGTGATACTAACTTTAACTCATGCGTAATAAATAAAACAGTAAGATCCTGTGCCTTTTGTAGCTGTTTAATATTTTGTAATAACGCCACTTTATGTTCGTGATCCAAACTAGCTGTCGACTCATCAAGAATAAGTAGGTCGGGTTGCTGTACTAAAGCCTGTGCCACAAAGGCACGTTGCTGCTGACCACCAGATGCCAAACCTAAACGCTTTGACGCAATATCAGATAAATCCATACGTTGTAAAGCAGCCGCAATCTGCTGTTTCTCGACGGGAGAAAACCATAATCGCCAGCCTTTATTATAATTTAATCCCACAAATTCTGCTATACTCAATGGGTAATCTCTCGTAATATCACGAAACTGTGGTACGAAACCAATACGTTTCGCATTAAGGGTTAATAAGCCATTGGTCTGCTGATTATGACCAATGAGAGCTTTAATAAAGGTTGTTTTACCTGCCCCATTTTCTCCCAATAAGGCAAAAAAGCGTCCTGCCGGCACGTCAACGTTCACGTGTGACAAGACAGCTTTTTCACCATAACGGATACCAAAATCACGTGTCTGGATAATTGCCATCATTTACCACTTTCTATTGTCTGAATTGCATTGTTTATTTGTGTTACAAAATTGAATTGCCAAGCCAAAATATTTTCGTCATGAGGCAAAACTTGATTAAAAGTAATTACTGGTATTTTAGCATCTTTTGCCAGCTTCACCAAGCGCTGATCATTTTGACTCTGATCCTGTGGTGCCGTTAATATAAATTTTATTTTTTTGGCTTTAAAATCTTGGCTTATTTGGTCAAATGCTTTATCGTCTGCCGTTTCAACATTTGGTAAAACACGTCGGTAATTCAATTGCGACATAAAAATTTGTTGCGCATTGTTGGTCGCAATATACTGAACGTTATTTTTTGATTTCAAGGTATTGATACCATTCGATAAGGCCTGATGGTTATCTAACAGCTTTTGACTATTATGCATATAGACGTCACGATTTTGCGGATCGAAGTCACTCAGTAAATCTGATAACCTATTAATCGTTCGCAACATGATTTCCGGACTCAACCAATAGTTCCCTGCGCCTTGATCATTGACAACATCACTAGCAACTAGAATTTTTGAATGTAACTGCTGTTTATTGCGTTGCGTTAGTAATTGATCTTGATGGCTATCTGTTAAGATAATTTCTGCCGATTTAAAGGCCTGACGCTGATTTTTGGTAGGTAAATTAGCAGACACCAAAGTCACTTGCCCACTCTTACCAGCAACAGATGCCGCAATTTGTTGATAAGCAACATTATCAGTAACAATTTTTACTGGTACATGTTTTGGGGCTGGTGTGTCTGTTGTCATATAAACAAATACCCACAGTAAACCTAACGGAATTAATAAAATTGTCAAAATAGCGTATATTGCTTGTCTGTTCATGGTTGCTGTTATCTCTCACCTACAAAAAAAGCCCTAACGGGCGAAATAAAAATTAATCGGTAAAGGTAATATCAATGTTATTCGTTAATATATCAGTATAACTGTATGATGCCCGCTCAAAGTTTGCATCGTCTAACTCAACCACAAACAGCGAGGGGAATGTCGAACGTAATACACCACTACGTTCGGTTATTTTTTTGCGACCAGCTTGTGCAACTACGGTGACAGCCTCACCGACATGTGCATCTAACTTAATCTTGATGTCTTGCAAACTACTTGGCATTTTTATACCACCTTTCGTGAAAACTTAATCTATTATACCATAATTAGGTTTTTTTCACAAATGATGAGTGTATAATGGCAACAGAAAATGCAATAATATACGGTTATTTAATCAATCCTTGCAACTTAAGGGCTTCATAAAGCGCTGTCAACTGATTCAAAGATAAACGCTCGGCACGAATAGATGAGGCAATGTTTACTGAGTCCAAAGCGTCTTGTATCCGTTGCTTAACGTCTTCTTGTTTACCAAACATTTGCAACATATTGTTCCATAAACTCTTACGCCGATGGGCAAAACTACCTTTAACAACGGAAAATAATTTATCTGGATTATCAACAACAGTTTCTGGAACAATCGGCGTCAACATCACCACTGCTGAATCAACATTTGGCGACGGATTAAAAGCACTTGCCGGCACTTTAATTGCCAATTGCGCTTGAGCATAATATTGAATCGTTAACGTGAGTACACCGTAGGCTTTCGTTCCTATCTCAGCGTTTAAACGATCAGCAACTTCACGTTGCATCATAACCACAATATTGTCCCATGAAATTTTGGCTCGTAATAATTGCATGAGGATGGGGGTTGTAATGTAATAAGGTAAGTTGGCCACAATCTTGACGTGTGCCCCTTCACCAAATTCAGTTGCAATCACATGAGCCAAGTTAACTTTTAAAATATCGTTTTCAATGACTTTCACATTATCATAAGGTAATAATGTTTCGGCTAGTACAGCAACCATATGTGGATCAATTTCAAACGCAACAACTTTTTTGGCTGAACGTGCCAGTTGTTCGGTTAAAGCCCCAATGCCTGGGCCAATTTCAATAACATAATCTTCTGACGTGATACCCGCAACATCAACAATACCGTGCAGTACGTTCAAATCAGTTAAAAAATTCTGTCCAAACTTCTTTTTAGCATGTAGCCCATACTGATTTAAAATAGCCTGTGTTCGTGTTGGATTTGCAATATCAATTATATCTGCCATACTATGTTTCCTTTTTTAGTGCTGTCAAAATTTGATCTCGCGTTAAACCAAATTGTTGGGCACGTTTTAATAGTTGTTTGCCGTTAGTGTAACCGATGTTTAATGTTTCGCCGATTTTTTGGCGCAACTGACGTGCATTCGGCCCATTCAGCAAACCATTTTCCTGTAAAAAATATTGCGTAATATCAGTTGTAACGGTTTTTTTTGGTGTCATCACACGAGACAATGCCATTCTCAATGTGTCAGGTGTTGCGTGCTCGACACCGAGTGATTTGTGCACATTGTCCTTTGCTGCACGACCTTGTGCTTGTGTTATATAAGCATGTTTAGCAGTTGGCACAGCTTCAGCAACAAGACGCCGAATGCGCTGACCATTAAAATCAGGATCGGTTAAAATGATAACGCCTCTTGTTTTAGCGGCTACTTGTGCACGGATTATGGCATCAGCATTAATAGCACTGCCACCAGTTTCTATTGTGTCTGCTAAAACAGCACGTGCCAAATTTTCCGTATCAGAACGACCCTCAACCACAATAAATTCATTGATTTTCGGCTTATCACTCATGGTTTAAAAATAGACGATGCGCGTTTGTTCGTGTTATTTCTGATAACGCCTTAGGCGTGACAGCTAAAGTTTCGGCTAAGGAATCGATAACATATTTCACAAGTGCAGGTTCATTGTCTTTACCACGAAATGGCGTTGGCGCTAAGTAAGGGGCATCTGTTTCGACTAAAATACGGTCAAGTGGGACAGCTCGCGCCGCGTCACGAACCTCTTCTGCCTTTTTAAAAGTGACCACTCCACTAAAGGAAATATGCATGCCTAAGTCAACAAATGCTAAAGCCTGCTCTGGTGTCCCAGAAAAGCTGTGCATAACACCTTTAGTGACACCACTTGCCTTCACTATATCGTAAACGTCATTGAAGGCATCGCGATTATGAATAATCACTGGTAAGTCATATTTTTTAGCTAAAGCGAGATGTGTCTGGAAAGCTTTTTTTTGTATCTCGCGTGATGGTGTATCCCAATAATAATCCAGACCAGTTTCTCCAACGCCAACTACTTTTTCTTGTTCAAGTTGATGCGACAATAACAATGCTGCAGCTTCATCAAAATCAGCCGTATCTTCGGGTTGAAAACCTAGTACAGCATAAATATTATCATGCGCTTGTGCAATTTCTAATGCACGCTCGTTACCCGTGGCATCATAGCCAACAATATTCATTTCCATGACGCGAAACTCATTAGCACGACCAATATACGCTGGAACGTCGTGATATAATTTGTCATCATTGAGATGTGTATGCGTATCGTAACTATCAGCTGGTGTTTTTGTTAAATCATAAATTGCCATATTCTATATGTATCTAGCACTATCATTTGGCACAACCGAAGTTTGTGCCACACGTGTTTTAAATACCTGATCCTCCGTTTTTACTCGCTTTTTCTTATCAGAGATAAGATTGGCATCAGTTTGTTATCAGTATATCATAATAAAAAAAGCCGCTAGGCGCCTTTTCAATCAATCTTTAGTGTCTGTTGCTTCTACTTTAGGTGCAAAATTTTTCAGAACGCCATTAACAAATTTACGATCATCTTCATCAGCAAACGTCTTTGCTAAAATCAGTGCCTCATCAATTGCTACTTTATATGGTACAAGTTGTTGACTCAATTCATAGATAGCCAATCTCAAAATAACTAAATCAGCTTTATTAATACGTGCAATTGCCCAACCAGCCGCTAAATGTTCTGAAATTTGTGCATCTAAATCTATCTTATTACCCAAAATACCATTAACCAAACGTGGTAGGTAATCATCAAAATCTTTACCCTCTAAAACAATATCATATAAACGATCAATATTATTATTTTGTGGGTCCTTTTCCAGCGCAAATAGAATCTGGAAAGCGGCTTGTCGCGATTCGTGTCGTGTTAAATTAGCCATTAATCGGGCACCTCTGATGTGACAACGTCACCAAACAAATTGTCAGGATCAATCTTACTTGATAATTTCTCGGGAACAATGCCACTGACATGAACGTTTGTCTGCACAATCAGTAAATCAGTCATTGATGAAATTTGCGAACGAATAGCATTTTGAATTGCCAATGCAACCTTAGGTACAGCCACGCCATATTGCAAAAAGACATAGGCGTCAATGATTAAACCATCCTCAGATTGTGTTAATTCAACCCCTTTACCGCGTCCATTAGAACCAAAAGCGCCTGTGAAGTGATCTGATAATTTACCACGCATTGAGTAGACCCCTGGCACTTCTTGTGTTGCGATCTGTGCAATAATCTCAATAACTTCAGGTGTGACTTGCGTTGTGCCCTCAACTGGACTTTCAGTCGCTAACACAATATTTTTTGTTGTCTGTTTACTTCGTTTTATTTCTCTGGCCATGATTTAATCCTCGAAAATATTTCCTAAAATAAAAAGTTCCGCTGGGGAACTTTTTCAAACGTGTTCCCTGTCATGCCGATTATCAACATAAAAATCCTGGTGCGTTTAAGCTGTTCCACGATAATCATTCTCTCAAATGGCATAAGTTCACACTTTAATTAAGCGCGGCCCTTGTATGAACCGTCTTCTGTATTAACAATGATTGTTTCACCTTCGTTAATAAAGTCCGGTACAGTAATCGTTGCGCCTGTCTCAACAGTCGCTGGCTTACCTGATCCTGTCGCTGTTGCACCTTTAATACCTGGTTGTGTTTCAACAACTTTTAGAGAAACGGTTGAAGGCAATTCAGCACCTAAGATTTCGTTACCGTACATCGTAACCTTAACTTCCATACCTTCAAGCAAAAACTTCAAGGCAGCTGCAATCTTATCATCTGGCAAATTAACTTGTTCATAAGTTTCGACATCCATGAACACACGGCCATCATTTTCAGCAAATAAATATGACATTGGACGCGTTGTGATGTCAGCTTGTTCAAACTTATCACCAGGACGGAATGTCACTTCATTCACAGCACCAGTACGGAGGTTCTTTAATTTTGAACGAACAAAAGCACCACCCTTACCAGGCTTAACGTGTTGGAAATCCAAAACACGCCAAATTGAGTTAGAGTACTCAATTGTCAATCCATTTTTCAAATCATTCATGCCAATAGCCATGATTAGTATCCTCTTTTATAAATAATATGTTTATTATAACAGAAATTAACTGTCTCTGCAGTAGTCAAACAAGATAAAATTGTACCACAAAAAACCTTATTTCTCAATATTTTTATGCGCTAATTCCGGTTTAACAATTAGGTCTTCTAATCGGTGTAAATGCGCCAACAAACTTTTACCTTCTTCTAAACCATAAATGCCGAGCCATTTATTGAAACGACTGCTAACTTTTTCGGTAATGGTTGTCTCAACCACTACGCCTGTCTCAGTAAGATGTAACAACACTCGCCGACGGTCTTTGTCGTCTGTTACTTGCTGTAAATATTCTTTTTCAAAGAGTGGCTTTAGTTGACGCGCGACCGCGCCCTTGGTAACACCACGTTCGGCAGCAATTTCTGTCAAAGTCAATGGTGTGCGACTGTGTGCCACGGCCGACATAATTAACCACTGTTCAAAAGAAATGCCATAGGCACTCGTTGGCTGTGAAATCAATTTTTCTAAATTTTTAAGCGATGACATATAGACGCCAATAAATTCGGCCATCATATCAGATTGTGCCATATTTCCTCCGTGCTATTATCTGTCAGATTCATTAATAAGATAAGTTAAGGCTGACTCGACAGTATCCGCAAGGTAGATTTTATCTAAATCATTTTGCGTCACAAAACCACTGGACACACTCGTCATCAGCCAATGCCACAAACTATCATAAAAACCATTTGTATTCAATAATACCAGTGGCTTATGGTGTAGCCCAATTTTTTCCCAACTAATCACTTGTGCAATCTCTTCTAATGTACCAAATCCGCCTGGTAGCGCAATAAAGGCATCGGCATAGGCCATTAATAGACGCTTACGCTCGTCCATATCTGCAACTTCAATGAGTTTCGTCACACTATCAATAGCTATCGCTTCCTCAGCCAAGTTATTCGGTGAGATACCTACAACTTCGCCACCTTCAGCCATGGCCGACCTTGCAGCAATCCCCATTAGACCATCTCGACCACCACCGTAAATCATTTTGAGACGCCGTTGAGCAATCGTTTGACCTAATTGTTTTGCCATCGTGATATAGCTCGATTGATTGCCAAGTTGTGACCCCATGAATACTGTAATTGCTTGCACTGTCATTGAATTATTCCTTTATATCAATTTATCAATATTAGGACCAATAAGCAAGGAATATGTCGACAAGTTTCCCGTTTTCAAATGCTATGTGGTACACTATAATATAGGTTTTCGTTCGTGACAAATTAAAATTAAAACACTATTTGGAGGCATTATGATTTACAAAGTTTATTACCAAGAACACCCTGAGCGCAATCCCAAACGGGAAACAACACTTTCACTTTACCTAACAGCTGAAAGTTTACCACAAGCACGTGAAATAATTGAAGAAAACACTGACTATAACGTTGAATTTATTGAAGAGTTGTCAGATAAGGCCGTCACTTATGAGAAGGCCAACCCTAACTTCAAGATGACAACATTCTAACCTATGACATATTCTGTAGATATCAAACCTAACGAAGTCGCAGTTTATGCGCTAGGTGGTTTAGGCGAGATTGGTAAGAATACTTATGGTATTGAATATCAAGATGAAATTATCGTCGTTGACGCGGGTATTAAGTTCCCCGAAGACGAATTACTTGGTATTGACTATGTTATTCCCGACTATACTTATTTAGTCGACAATATCGATCGCGTCAAAGCACTTGTCATTACTCACGGACACGAAGACCATATTGGTGCTATCGCCTACTTTTTGCAAGCTGTTAATGTGCCAGTTTATGCCGGCCCATTAGCCATGGCTTTAATCAAGAACAAACTTGAAGAAAAGCAAATGTTAAACCGTGTTGAACTACACGAAATTACGGATGGCACTGTTCTAGAATTTGATCAACTGAATGTTGAATTTTTCCGAACAACCCATTCCATTCCTGATGTGTTTGGTGTTGCTGTACACACCCCTGTTGGCACTATCGTCGAAACTGGTGATTTTAAATTTGACCTGACGCCAACAACAAAGCAGCCACCTAACCTTTGGTCAATGGCGCGTCTTGGTGAAAAAGGCGTGTTACTAATGATGAGTGACTCGACCAACGCAGAGCGACCAGAGTGGACGAAATCTGAAGCTTGGGTTGCAAAATCTGTTAATCGCATATTTGACAAGTTGGAACATGGTCGCATTATATTTGCAACTTTTGCTTCTAATATGAACCGTGTTCGCATGGCAACTGATGCAGCAATTGCTCATGGGCGTAAAATAGCTGTTTTCGGCCGTTCAATGGAATCTGCGGTCACAAACGGTCGTGCCCTTGGTTACTTGAACATCCCTGATAACATGTTGGTTGAACAATCAGAAATCAAACATATACCTGATGATGAATTATTAATACTATCTACTGGATCACAGGGCGAACCAATGGCCGCTCTAGCACGTATTGCTGAAGGTACACACAAGCAAATTCGTTTGAAGCCAAAAGATAATGTTATTTTCTCATCTTCCCCAATACCAGGAAATACCGCTTCGGTCAATGCTGTCATCAATAAGCTTGAAGAAGGCGGTGCCAATGTTATATATGGTAAAGTCAATAACATTCATACTTCTGGTCATGGCGGTCAAGAAGAACAGAAATTGATGTTAGCATTAATGAAGCCAAAGTACTTTATGCCAGTTCACGGTGAATACCGTATGCTAAAAGTCCATGCTTCTTTGGCACATGAGTTAGATATTCCAAAAGACCATACTTTCATCCTAGAAAATGGTGATGTCTTGGCTTTGGATGGCGAAAACGCTCGTGTTGCAGGTCATTTTCCTGGTGACGATACTTATATTGACGGCTCAGGTATTGGTGATATCGGTTCTGTTGTACTACATGATCGTCAAAAGTTATCCCAAGATGGCTTAGTGGTGGTCACAGCAACAATTGATTTAAAAAAGAAAGAAATTCTATCTGGACCGGATATTTTGTCACGTGGCTTTGTTTATATGCGTGAATCGGGCGAACTCATTAATGAAGGTCGCCGCATTATTTTTGGTACAATGCGTCGTATCATGAATAATTCAAATGCCAGTGAAGCAGATATTCGACAAGCTGTCATTGATGACTTATCTAGATTCCTTTATAAAGAAACTGCACGCAAGCCAATGATTTTGCCAATGTTAATTATGATTTAAACCAAGCACCCATCTATTGGGTGCTTTTTTAATATAAACAAATCCACTGTATATTCCGAACATTTTGAATAAAAACAATCATGTTTTCTAATAAATCTGGACATTCTTATTTTTAATCAAGTCATAGTATGCTAGAATGATATAAGTATCAATTAAAGGAGCCCCCAATGACAGAAAGAAAAATCCCAACAATTATGGGTACACAACATCCAGATAACGCTAATGCACCATTCTGGGATTCTTCTCAACAACCTTTTATCAGCGCTTACCGTGAAATGAATGAAGCTTTTGAAAATTTCAGTGAGCTAAACGTTGATGAATACATGTGGGATTGGGAAGGCAAGCACGCTGATGCGGCTGTCATTGACCGTTTGTTTAGCACCGAATACGATTACTTTAAAACAAATCAAATTGGTAGAGATAAATTTCTCACTTTCCGATTTCCTAACATCTGGGAAGAAAAAGGCTATAATTTAATGCAGGCCATGACCGCAATTCTCAGTTCAGAGGATTTTGCACATGACTTAGGCTTTGCACAACGACCATTATTTGAAACAATTTTACCAATGGCGCAACGTGCGGATCAATTAATAGAAATGCAAGTGCTTTTTGAAAAGCTGGCTAACTTTAAATCAGTTGAATTTACAAGATCAGATAAAAATACACCATACATCGAAATGATTCCATTATTTGAAGATTTCGATACACAACTGCATGCACCTGAAATTCTAAAAGAATACCTTCAGCTCCATGAGAAGCACTTTGGGTTCCGTCCTAAGTATCTTCGTGTCTTCCTAGCTGGTTCTGATTCAGCATTAACGGCTGGTTTCATGAGTTCAATCACAGGAAACAAATTGGCCATTGCACGTCTGCATGAATTTGCGCGCGAAGAAAATATAGAAATTTATCCAATTTCTGGTACAGGCTCTGCTATTTTCCGTGGTGGCTTGTCACCAAAGCGTATTGACCGCTACATTAAAGAATTCCCAGGTGTGAGAACAGCGACTGTCCAATCAGCTTTTCGCTATGATTTTCCCATCGAAGACGTTCAAAGTGCCATCAGTGAATTGAAAGTAAAATTACCGGTCGTAGAACCATTGCAAATCTCAGCTGAAGATCAAACGATTTTGGCCGAGGTTGCTGAAGAATCCGCGGCCTTCTACGCTCATACGTTAGATCAACTGGTGCCTGATATGCAACCAATCTTTAAGGCCTTTCCTAAGCGTCGTGACCGTCGCCAACACGTGGGTGTTCTAGGCTATTCTCGGTCAGTTGACGGCATCGAATTACCTCGTGCGATTAACTTTACTGGCGCCTTTTATTCCATCGGTGTCCCACCAGAATTTATTGGTTTCGGTCGTGCATTAGAAAACTTAAACGCCGATCATCTATCCGCCCTTGTACGTAATTATCCTAGCATGAAAAAAGATTTCCAAGAATTATCACATTATGTCAATCTCGATGCACTTGAAGTGCTTAAAACTCAAAGTCCTGCTTGGGCTGAGGTCGAACGTGATATTATGATTCTAAAAGCTATTTTCAACCTTGAAGTTGGCCCACAAACCAGAGAAGAACAACAACACGCAGAAATAGCGCTACAAGTCGTTCAAATCAAAGATGGTGCCCCAATTGCTGTCACAGCATTAATTAATCGTATGGCACAACTTCGTCATTTCTTAGGTTAACTGGCATAGCCCTAATGGGCTTTTTTTGTTACAATAAAACTAGTTTTATTGAAAGACAAGGACAATGCCTAATTTTTATGTGATTCATAATCCGCATGCTGGCAACGGTGAACATACAGCGGTAACTAACAATATACGCAATATGCCTAATGTCATCGAATGGTTTGATACAGAGTATCCGGATCATGCTATTTATTTAGCCAAGAATTTGGCTAAAACATTGGTTGATGCGGAAGCTGTGGTGCTGGTTATCGGTGGCGATGGTACACTTAACGAAACACTTAATGGTCTATTACAAATACAACGACACCAATACTTGCCTATTGCTTATATTCCTACCGGTACAGGCAATGATTTCGCTCGTGCTTGTCATATTAGTTCATCAGATGAAGTCATTAACCGTTTACAACAAATTGTTAAGCCCAAAATGATTAATGTCGGCAAAATCATCGGTGAAGCGCCGCACCAAACAACACAATATTTTATTAATAACATGGGTATGGGCTTTGATGCCGCAGTCGTTACTCAAAATAATCACTCAAAATGGAAAACATACTTTAACAAATTGCATTTTGGCGCAATGAGTTATGCTTTTACTGCCTTTTCTACTTTCTTTAATCAAAATAGCTTTCCGGTAACAATTACAAATGGTGAGGAATATTATCATCTACATCAAGTATTTTTAGCAACCATTGTCAACCAACCTTATTTTGGTGGTGGTTTGGCTATTCTGCCACAAGCTGATCTGTTTGAAGAACAGTTAGACATGATTGTTGTTGAAAAAATGTCTTTTATTCACTTTTTAACATTATTTATAGGCTTGAAAAAGGATGGTCGTCATTTAAAAGACCAAAAAGTACACCATTTTACACTACAAAAAGGTGCACAAATACACGTGCATGATATCCAACCAGGTCAATTAGATGGTGAAGAGCTTGGTAATGGTAGTTTTATTTTTACAACAACCCTGCAAACCTACCCATTTTGGATTTAACTAAAAAAGATGCTCACGTTATCGTGAACATCTTTTTTAATTAAATCGTCCTAACCGTTCTGCCTGACTAGCAACGCCAACAATCAATTTTCGTGAAACGAGATATTGACTGGCTTGTAATATTAATTCTTCCTGATAAACAATCGCAGCAATAGCACTGACAATCGTTGGCACAACACTATTTGCATGCCCATGTAGGAACGCGTTGTGCATCGCTTCGGTATAACTGTCACTATTTAACAACGACCAAATGACTGCCTCTAGTGTACTAGCACTGCGACCATCAAGTGTCATATTACTTACCGGAATATTAGCAAAGTCCGGCAAATTCAACTCTTCAAAAGCGCTTAATTCAGAAGCAAACACTTTGTGTCTTGAGTAATATTCAAAACCAAAAGCAAGCCCATTTTCAACTGCATCGCGAATAGATTGTTTTTCTAATAATTGACTCACAATCAAACTTAACATACCAACACTGACCAATGCGCCCTCATCATTATGTGTCAATCCAGCAATGCGATGCAACGTCAGCATAGCCATTTCATCATTAATAAATGAGACCCCATATTCATGATGAAGATAGAGCGCCACTGGTAGCATTCTCACCAGAATGTCTTCGCTATCAGCTGTGTCCTCAAAAACACCTGAAGACAGGGTATCGCGATTTTTAATATAATTATCCATCGCTTTTTTGGTAATCACGTCGACATGTTGGATCGTTTTTTCAGGCGCGAACTGCCGTTTTCTGTACCAATTTTGAAAATGGTTCATGACATCGGCTAACTGATAACCTCTTGATAAGCTAGCGACCGTCGTCAAAGCTAAACTTGTTTGGGCACCCCATCTTAGGTCCTGCTGAAAATTCATCGGCTGTTGTAGCAATGCTTCTTGCTGACTATTAGACAATTGCGTCATGCTCTCGCCAATTGCTACACCGAACATTAAAAATTGAATTGTTGACTGCTTTTTAAACATATCCTATTCTAACATATTCCAGCGGGTAAAAAATTAGAGGCGAGCCTTGATTTCATCGACACGGTCTAGTGCTTCCCAAGGTAAATCAATATCGGTACGACCAAAATGACCAAATGCTGCTGTTTGCTTATAGATTGGACGTCGTAAATTAAGTTGGTTAATAATTGCCAATGGTCGGAAATCAAAAAGTTCTGCCGTAATATCGCGGATTTTAGCTTCGTCAATTTTGGCTGTGCCAAATGTATCAATATTCAATGATACTGGTTGGGCAACACCAATAGCGTACGCAATTTGAAGCTCGAGTTTATCAGCAACGCCTGCTGCCACAAGGTTTTTTGCAACATAGCGAGCAAAGTAAGCTGCTGAGCGATCTACTTTCGTGGCATCTTTTCCAGAGAACGCACCACCACCGTGATGTGCTGCACCACCGTACGTATCTACAATAATTTTACGTCCCGTTAAACCAGAATCTGCTTGCGGTCCACCGAGCACAAAGCGACCAGATGGATTAATATAGTAAATTGTCTTATCATCAACTAATTCTTGTGGCAATACTTGGTCAATAACTAATTCACGTACATCTTTTCTTAATTGTTCAAGAGAAACATTTTCATCATGTTGTGTGGATAATACAACAGCCGCAATGCGTGTAATATGATCTTGGTCATCCAATTCAACACTGACTTCTGCCTTAGCATCTGGACGCAAGTAACCAACTATGCCCGCTTCACGCACATCACGAATTTTACGCATCAAACGGTGTGATAAGGCTAATGTGAGTGGCAAATAACTATCAGTTTCATTTGTCGCATAGCCAAACACCATGCCTTGATCACCTGCTCCTAATTGTTCTGGGTCATCATCAGCATTGTCGACTGCTTGGGCAATATCGCCTGATTGTTCGACAATTTTGTTAGATACATTAACAGAATCAGCGGTGAATCCTAATTCTGCATGATTATAACCAATTTCACGAATGGTTTCAGTCGCAATTTGCCGAACATTGACATAGGCAGATGTCGATAATTCACCAAAAATTGATACATCGCCTGTTGAAGTTGTCACTTCAATTGCTGCACGTGCATTAGGATCTTGTGCTAAAACAGCATCTAAAATCGCATCCGCTATTTGATCGGCTATTTTATCTGGATGCCCCGCAGATACTGATTCTGATGTAAAATACTTTGTCATGATAAAAACATGACCTCCTTCAAAATTCAAATTAAAAAGCTACTGGCCGCAAATTAAAAGCGCGTCCCAATGATAAGTCGGGACGCGCTTAACGTGACGACTATCTGTACAGATGGACCACCGTGACACAATATGCGTTGACATATTTGCCGGTTGGTGCAGGGTCATAGTGCTGTATCACTCACCTGCTCTTGATAGCTGTTTTAAATTGTATATTCAGAATAGCAAAGGTTGCGTAAAAAAGCAAATCGTAACATAAATATCACAAACTCGTACCATCAAAACTTACGGTTTAAGGTACAATATTACTTATGGATAGTCAATATGAACAAATGCATCAGCTCCCAGATGGTCGCGTGATACCACGACGCGCCACAACCAATCCGCAAGAGCGCCGTAGTTACGAAAACTTTACGCCTGCTGGTTTTTTTGATTGGCGCCGATGGATGCCACTTGTCGTGATTGTGGTTAGTCTCAATATTGTTTGGTGGCGACAACCGTTATTACATACGCAGGCTTTGTCAGCTGCTACTGTGAGTTGGCAAATTATGCCACTATTTGGCTATACTTTAGTACTATCAATCGCCGTAACTCTATTAATCACGCAAAATTTTCGTAGTCTATTAAGTTACCTTTTTCTAGGTATCAGTTTATTGTTTACTTTTAGTTCCCTCATTCAGACGCGGCATGAAGTTTTCATACTACTATTACTCCTAAGCGCCTTTTTCATTGCCATTCAACAAAGTTGGCTAGGGTTACAAAATATTTTAGGTTTGATTTTACTGAGTGTTTTATCAACATTTACTATACCCATTGCTATATTTTACGTCACCAATAATTTCTTGACACAGCGTTTTATTTGGCAACTGTTACCCTTGTTTTTTGCCTTTTTATTTTATTTCACCCCAATTATGATGCCTAATCCTGATGGTCGCAAACTTAGTATTCTAACGCTTGGATTGTTTTGGGTGACATTATTTAGTCATGCTGTTAACTTTGGCACGTTATTTATTATCATATTTAGCTTATTTGCTTTTGTTTTACAGTTTGTTAAAGCAAAAATTGGTAACTGGCAGCATATGGGTTACGTTTTAATGTTAGCCTTATCAACTTTGCTGATCTATCATTAAAAAAAGTGTCTGTTCATAACAGACACTTTTTTATTTGATTATTTCATATATAGCACGCAGTGCTTTAAAAGTCGCCATAATATGATTCGTATCCTCAAACGATAATGTTTCATAGTCAGATTTCATAATCTGCAAACCGATCAATACCTCACTATGTTTCGTCTCAGCAAACTTTTGAACGGCCAAATCATAATGCGTTAACGTCAACGGCTCTGTCTTATTAACCATATGATCCTGGCTTAAGGTAAAAGTGGCCGGTAATTGTGCCACAAGTTCCCGTGCCTTTGTCATTTGCGCTACAATTTTTTGGGTTGATGCTGGTTTCATATTTTCTTCTACAGCTAAATAAATATACACATGATCATCCCACATTCCCACTTCATAATGTGGCATCATTTTGTAGCCACGCTTATTTGGCGCGAAAGCAACCCAAGTATTTTCAGGCGGATTAGTAGTTCGTCGCAAATGTTTCGCAATGTGTGCGTACCACGCTTGGCCGTCTTCCGATAAGAGTGGTAAAATTACCTTGGCTAATTGTTCAAATTTGGGGTCGATAACTGATCGAATACCTTGCATACGACCATCTAATGTTTGTTCATCAAAAACCTTAAAATCTTCCTGTTCAAAGATCACTAGCACTCTCCTCCAATTGTGTCGTATCAGCCTGCTGATTAATCATATTGAACCATTGAATCAACACATAACCTAATACCAATATGGTACCAATCAGGTTCAGCCAAATTAACAACACAATAATAGACCCTATTGATTGATAAAAGTTGTACTGCTTGATACCCACTTGTGCATACCATGTGAAACCGACATTAAGTAGATTTAACATGATTAATTCAATAAAGCTACCAAGAGCGACCCATTTAATTGGTGCGCGTCCCATTTTTGTCGGTAAAAAATAATTTAACATGACAAGTAGCAAAAACATGCCGAGCCATATAAACCATTTCGAGCCACTAATAATTATATTTTGCACCTGACTACCGGGAATATAGCGAACGACAATTGCTAGAATGTTACTACCAATCATCAAGACACCAAATGCCGCTATAATTAAAAGTAGCCAAAGAAATGACCAAACGCGCGTTAAGAGCCCACTGATATGTTCTTCAACATCGGCAATGCGATTGAACGACATGCGAAAGACTGCAAGCACCTGTGACACCGTCCATAACGTGAATGGTACCGAAAAAGATAAAAGTGTCAAATGCGTTGACGAAAGGACAGATCTTAATATTGGCAACACAATAGCTTGAATATTTTGTGGTAATATACTTGAGCCAACCGCTATCATGTCTTTTTGATTGACGTTGGTAATAGAAATAAGCATAACAACAGACATAATCGTTGGAAATATAGTCAACAAAGCGTAATAAGCAAACGTTGGCCCAACATAACCTATTTGAGCACGATCAAAAAGATCTTTCAAAACTGCCAAATGGTAACGCTTATAAATGATATCGAATTGTTTTTTCATTTGGTTTAGCATAACTCTATTATGCCAAATATCAATCAATATTTATACTAAAAAAACTATTTTTAGAATAACTTACCAATACCGTAGTGAATAGCAATCGTAAGCAACCCAATGATAATATTACGAATGACAGCACGCTTAACTAGGCCATTAGATAGCTTGGCGCTTAACAGGCCAGTAAGTGCTACCGCAACAGCTGTCGCAGCAATTGTCGCAATAAATTGATATCGTGCTGGTGACAATATTAATGCAGCCAATGGAAACACACCACCGATAGCTGCACTAAATAATGACGCCCAAGCTGCAGACCATGGGTTCATGTAATGTCCAAGCTTGATATCATACTTAATGCTCAACATTGTTTCTAATGGCTTTTTTGTCAATAATTCGTCTGCGATCGCCTTTGCTGTTGACCGTGTCACACCACGGTCAACGTAAAAATTCTCTACAGTCAGATGTTGTCCACTAAAATCACTTTTTAATAATGCTTCTTCTTGTGCCACAACTACTTTTTCACTATCGGATTGTGAACTAACAGAAGCATACTCCCCTGAAGCCATCGATAGCGCACAAGCCATTAAATCGGCAAGACCGGCGATAAAGATTGCAAAATTATTCGTTGTCGCAGCTGCAACCGAAAATAGTACACCAACAACCGTTAAAATGCCATCATTAGATCCTAAAACACCGGCACGAATAGCATTGAGCTTTTCATCCATCGTTGCTTGTTCTTTTGTCGCTTTTTCTTTTTTAAATATATCCATTGGTTTTATTGTGCCTAAAAACATAATAGCTTAGCACACCCCTTTCATCTAAATAACGAGCCGATGACATAAGTTACAATCATCGTAAATACACCGGCAATAATGTTTCGCATCACAGCTTTTTGTTTGTTGGCCCCATTTAAAGCGGCTGCTGCATAACCTGTTAAGGCCAAAGCAATGACTACGGCAATAAAGGTAGCAATTTCGCGCATACTTCTTGGCATCACAGAAATGGCTAACATCGGTAAAATAGAACCAATTGGAAAACTAATCAGGGATGCTAATGCCGCACCCCCAGCACTCAATTCGTGATCAAGTGAAAAGCCATATCGTTCACGTACGGTGGTTGTTAGTGGATCTTTGCTCATCATTTCTTCGGCAGCCTGATGTGCTAAATGTGACGAAATGCCTTCTGCCACATATTTATCTTTAACAAATGTAAATTCAGTATCATATTGTGATTTTAGTGCTTCGGTCTGTACACGCCGAACTTTTTCCTGGGCATCATGCTGCGAACTAACTGAGACATATTCCCCCATCGCCATTGATACTGTACCAGCTAACATACCAGCAAAACCCGCCAGCAAAATAGTTCCTGTGTTACTTGTAGCCCCAGCCACCCCCAAAACAATACCTGAAACTGATAAAATGCCATCATTGGCACCCATAACGCCTGCACGAATTAAGTTATTGCGTTGCATTAAACTTTGCTTATCCATCATTTCCCTCTTTAGAATTATTCTAATCTATTTATACCAAATTTATCATTATAAATCAAGTTAATTAGAAACATTCTATTTTACGTGCTATAATATTTTTAGAGACTAATAGGAGGCTAGCTCATGACAGAACCATTATTACGTGATATTTTACAAAATCACGGTTTAAAAGCAACATCTCAGCGACTGACCATTTTGGACTATCTAATGACTCACGAAACGCATCCAACAGCTGAAATGATTCATGCGGACTTGACCACTATTAGTCTTGCTACAATTTACAATACACTCGAAAAATTGGTAGATGTCGGGATTGTCATTGTCATTGATACCCAAAAAGATGGCAAACGACATTATGATTTTTATGGTGAACCACATTACCATATTATTAATAGTCGCACCAATGAAATTATTGATGCTGATAATTTTGATGTTAAACCACTGTTTGAGGCTGCTAGACAAGCAAGTGGTTTAAATATTACCGGTTTTCACATTGAAATTTATGGTGTTGATCCAGATGATGCCAAATAAAAAAACGTTTACCGCCAATGGGTAAACGTTTTTTTATTATCTTGACATGCTAGCACTGTTCATAATCTTGCCAACCGCTGCATGTATTTTTTCAAGATACACTGCTTGATCAGCTTCAGACTTTGCATATTTGTCGTTATCAACTGCTTGTCCCGCAACAATAACAGCCTCAGACATCAACTGCGTCGCCTCTGCGTACTTTGTGTAAGCAGCTGACAATGTCTTATGGACGCCAAGAAGGCGCACCGGTGCTGATGCTTTGGCTAATTGTTGCGCATTGCTTTGATAGCTGGCAACAGCGTCTTCAAATTCAGCTTTAATTTCTGCAAATTCAGCTGCAGGAATCTCTGAAATTTTGTCTGCCGCTTTCGCATCATCTAATTTTGTAAAGAACGGTGTGACGCGCGTTGCCGTGTCTTCTGTATTTGTTAATACACTTTGAAGTGTTTGAATATAGATTTGTGCTTGCTTAGGGTTAAATTTTGCCAATGTTTTTATCCTTTTTTAAAAAATTTTCGCTGTACTAATTTTACCAGTTCAACAATAATAATGATACTGATTCCTGCAACTAATACAATCGCCCACTGATAGCCATCTAGATGTGATACATGGAAAATTGGGTTTAACGGCGGGATAACAACAACTGCTGCCATCACAATTAACGAGCCCAAGAGTGCCCAGTTAAATAGTTTATTTTTGAAAGCTTGGGGGCCAAACATTGAACCATAAACCGATTTAACGTTGATGGCGTTAAACATTTGCATCAAACCTAACGTCATAAATGACATGGTTAACGCATCACGATGAGCTTCAAATTCAGCAGCATGTACCGGATAGGCAAGTGCGAAACCATAAACACTTAATACTATCACAGCTTGTAAAATACCTTGCCAAATAATGGCTGCCCCAACACCACCAGATAAGAAGCTTGCACTGCGGCCACGCGGTTGACGTGACATGGCATCTTTTTGCGCTGGTTCAATACCTAAGGCAATAGCTGGTAGCGTATCCGTTACTAAATTAATCCATAGAATCATAATTGGTGCTAAAATATTCCAGCCTAATAGTGTCATCACAAAAATTGAAATGACTTCAGCTAAGTTGGAAGCAAGCAAATATTGTAATGACTTTTGAATATTCGCAAACACCTTACGACCTTCTTCAACGGCGTGAACAATTGTCGCAAAATTGTCATCAGCCAAAACCATATCTGAAGCACCTTTAGACACTTCAGTACCTGTAATGCCCATAGCTATACCTATATCAGCAGCTTTTAAAGCGGGTGCATCGTTGACACCGTCGCCTGTCATGGCAACAACTTTACCCTTCTTCTGCCAAGCCGTCACAATTTTTACTTTATGTTCTGGTGCCACACGCGCATAAACATTATATTTATGCACATTTGCAGCAAATGCTTCATCTGTCATAGCATCTAGCTCTGAGCCTGAAATCACCGCAGTCGCCTTATCTGCTTCATTCAAAATGCCCAGACGAATAGCTATGGCTGCTGCCGTATCACGATGATCACCAGTAATCATCATTGGACGAATACCGGCTGCCTTGGCCTCTAATACCGCTTGCGCCACTTCTGGTCGTTCTGGGTCAATCATGCCAACAAAACCAGTAAAAATCAAATTGTTTTCCACAGCATCAGAAGTCATATTTGGTGGCACAGTATCAGACAATTTATAAGCAAAGGCCAAAACACGCAATGCTTGTGTTGCTAATTCCGAGTTAATATCAGACAACTTTGTCCGGATTTCATCTGTCAATGGTACGACATCACCGTGCATTTCAATCTGTGTGGCGCGTTTAAGCAATTCATCTGGTGCCCCCTTCACGGTAACAATGTACCCATTAGGTGCTGGATGTACTGTTGACATCAGCTTGCGTTCAGAATCAAAGGGAATTTCAGCAACACGTGGCATTTCTGAAAATAATGTATCAATGTCACGGTGATGGTTTTCGTTAAAAGCAATTAGGGCCGTTTCTGTTGGATCACCTACATAACCATTCTCTGTACGCTTAGTATCGTTGTTTAACGCTAAAATATCAGCCAAACGTGCGTAAGTACCACTCAGTTCTTCCGTAGTAGCTGCATCTTGAATTTCAGCATTGACCACAACTTTTTCGACTGTCATCTTATTTTGGGTTAAGGTACCAGTCTTGTCAGAACCAATAATATCAGTTGAACCTAGTGTTTCTACTGCTGGTAATTTTCTAATTAAGGCTTGCCGTGCAGCCATTCGTGTTGTCCCTAGCGCCAATGTAATCGTGACAATTGCAGGTAATCCTTCGGGAATAGCCGCAACAGCTAAGGAAATTGATGTCAACAACATGTCGATAATTGTTTCCCTGCCTCTTGCGAGACCAACAACAAAGGTGACCGCAGCAATAATTAATATCAGATATGTCAAAACACGACCTAGTCGTATTAAGTTTTCTTGCAAAGGTGTCTTCGTTTCGTCTGCAGCCTCCAGCATTCCAGCAATATGACCAATTTCAGTCTGCATCCCCGTCCCAATGACAACGCCGACGGCACGACCGTAAGTCACGTTAGTATTCATAAAAGCTAAATTAGTACGATCACCTAATGGCAAATCTTTATCTGTTAGGGTATCAGACACTTTATTCACCGGAACAGATTCCCCAGTTAGCGAGGCTTCTTCAATCTGTAATGAAGCAGATTCAATTAACCGCAAATCGGCTGGTACAATATCACCAGCCTCTAACCGAATAATATCACCAACAACTAGCGCTGTTGATTTCACGGACATTTCCTTCCCATCACGAATAACATTGGCGTTGGGTGTTGACATTTCTTTTAGTGCGTTAATAGCATCTTCCGCTTTGGCTTCCTGAAAAACACCAAAAACGGCATTAATGATGACAATGGCCAAAATAAAAATAGCATCAACTAGTTCACCAGTGAAAGCTGCAACGACAGCTGCAACTAACAAAATTGCAATCATAAAATCTTTAAACTGATTAATGAATTTTTGCAATAAACTCGTTGAGGCTGCCTCTTTAAGCTGATTATAGCCATTTTTCTCTAGCAACGCTGTTGCCGCGTCTTGACTCAACCCATGATGACGATCTGTCTTTAAATCAGATAATATCTCCGTCGCATCCTGATTATACAATGGCCGATTTGGCATATATTTTCCTCCCACGCATTTTGCGCTCATCACCCTGTGTCTCACAAGAAACAAAAAGACTCATGTAAATAACCCAACGAACAACGTCTGGTTTTTACATGAGTCTCACCGTTTCAGATAGTACCGGAACATAGTGTTCGATATAAGTAATCTCTTTGAAATTACTTGCTTTGACGGTATTATCGCGGAAAATCCGCCAGTTACTCCCTCAGGAATGATTTAATTATACTTTAATTTTATCAAAATCATGTGAACTACGCAAGCTGAACCCCGTGTCACAGCTAAAAAGCACCGCCGCCACCGCCGCCACCGCCTGAAAATCCACCACCAGAGAAACTACCCCCATCACCAGAAACGTTACTCTCAAAGGCACTATTTGTTTGGATATTCTGGGCTAAATTATCAGCCCAGTCGACACCAAAACTACTGTATACCATATAGAGTGGCAAATTAGGGACAACGACGTTTTCATCTTGTGCCCATAATTTCAAAGTTTGGGACACCTTTTTAGCTTCGCCAAATATCACAGCATATGCCAGTAACTTATCCCACAATTGCACATCCAATACTGTTTTATCTTTCAAATTAGCAATATCATGTAACATCAAGCGAAAGCCGTCCCATGCCCATTTTTCTGAAAAACCATCGGGCACACTATATACTGTTGTATTTTGATAATAAACGATACCAAACATGGCAATACTTATAATCAGTTCAAACACTGCAGCTAACCATATTTGCCAAATACCACTATAATTGGCCATTAGTATATTGGCGATAAAAATAATAAAGCCACTAAAACCAATCAATCCATTGAGACTGATTTTCAAATTATTATAATAATCTGTGCGCTTTTGGTTGATTAGCGCCTTTGTCTCATCATGGTTGCGTATTTGTTGCGTGAACAAGCCAACACCTTTCCGAATTCTGTCAGAAACAGCCGAATCTTGTCGCTTAAACTCAGATTGAAACACATTATCACGCGATGGACCAAAAATCATGCGAATAAATGTCCGCTCATAATTTTGCAAACCATCTTCATTGATTACTTTGTAAACCGCATGCGAAACATCAGTGACTTGCGTGTATGCTATTGTAATTTTATGCTTAGCGACCAAATCTAATAATGTTGCCACAATCACTTTTGACACATCAGCCTTATAATCAATACGCGCATTAATAATTGCTGGTCCCAAGTCATTAGGAATATCGTAAACATGCACAGGCGGTTGACTGGCACCGCTGGCTTGCTTTCCCTGCTTAATGGCTCGTCTCACATGATACATAAACCCTAGCATGGCAAGTAGTAATAATAACGTTACCATTGGCAATACCACTAATCCGAATAGTTTAACACGTTGCAAAGCGCGATAGGCTTTGATCGTTTTTGCTGCTTCCTGATTTGAAATTACTTTAGCGCGTTGACCGGATTGGCTGTTCTGATTACGCGGTGTCTGCATTTTGTCAAAATAACTTCTTAATTCTAATCGTTTATGGCGTGCAACTTCATCTGTGGTAACAGTCAGCTGTGACTTGTCCTTATTGATAGCTACACGTCCTTGTATTCCTTGATCATTGTGTACCCAAGCTTTCAGAGTTTGACTGGGTTGATGAGGTAATGACATGGTCACTTTAACATCATGTAACGCCACATCCCAGTTAGTAATCACTAACCAATTTAATTCTGATACATCATCCCAATTAACGACAAGATTGTTGATTTGGTAAAGGTACTTGACAACTAATTGTTTATCAGCTTTTATCGGATAGTAAACTTTTTCTTGCACCTCGTCCTGATGCTGCGTTTCTACGTAGCCTATGACTGCTGATTTTTCCATTGGCGGAACAGATTTAAAAGGTCCACCATTGTCAGATATAGTAATAGCTTTTAATCCGCCCCAAGTGTAGTTGCGTTTCTGGTCAGCAGCCCCCTTTAACGTTTCATTAAGATAAATACCATTCATCTGCTTATCAAAATGATAATGAACCTCTTTTTCAATCAAAGCACTACCATCCTCATTAATTGTGATGTGCTGTTGATATTTTGTAATTTGATAATCGGCTTGCGCCATGCCGATGCCAATCACAAACGTCGTTATCATAGTTAAGATAATTGTGATTATTTTTTTCATTAGCTCTCCTCATTGCTCATATTATAACAAATATGATGACTAAAATAAGTTTTTTCCGTTTCTAATGATGCTATTTTCAATTGTTTTCACCACGTATCACATAAAATAGCGTAAAATAGAAAAGTAAATTTTATCGGAGAATCGACACAGGCCAAAAGAATCACACCGGCGCTGCTGTCCACAAAATTATGTCAGAAAACACGATTAACCACCCCATTCACGAGCGCCTCCCGATTGCACTACTGTTAGCCACTAATTCTGGGTTTGTCGACGCTTACACGTTTCAATTTCATGGTGAACGTTTCGCCAGTTTGCAAACAGGCAATATCATTCAGGCTGGCATCGTGCTTGCCAAGGGCAATTACACAGGTGCGGTCAACTTCATTTTGCCTATCTTATTTTTTCTTTTGGGCGCAGCTTTCAATGGTATTATTAAGCACCGTTTCAAACCTAAGCAGTTATCGACACAACAACACAGTATCCTCGTTGAAACCATCGGTATCATTTTAGTTGTGATATTATCACATCATATCAGTAGTACCACATATATCACTTTGCTTTCCTTTTTTCTAGCGATTCAACTAGATGCTTTTCCTAAAGTGCAAGGGTTACCTTTCACAAGTGTGATGTCAACAGGTAATCTGCGTAACGTTGGTGCAAACCTCATGACTTTTATTTACACCAAGGATCATGCTGCTTTGAGAAATGCTGGACTATTTACACTAATTATTTTAGCGTTCTTCTTTGGCGCCTTGCTTTCTACACTATTTGTCCCTTGGTTTGGACAATACACACTATTTGGTTCGACTGCTATTTTAACTGGTATTTTTCTCCTTATTTTTGACAATACGAAATAAAATAGTTGACAAACATAATCGAGATATGTATTATTAGGTTTAACGATTTTAGAGATAAACAAGTAGAGCAGAAAAGTAGCAATTAAGCAAAAATCAGAAAGCTAATGGTTGATGAAAATTAGCATGCGTGCGATTGCGAAAATGACCTGTGATTGGTGTTGACGAATTGGTTTACCATTTAGTTGACAACGGTTTGGCCCTCGTTACTGGGCACACCATTCAGCTAGGGTCATCTCCCAATGCTCGATGGTTAGTGAGCAAGTTATTAGTAATAATAACTGACAACTCAGAATGGTAACGCGCTATTTAGCCGCTTCTGTATTTAGGTATACAGAAGCGGCTTTTTTTCGTTTAACTGCTGCTGCTTAGCCTATCTCTAAAATGAATATATTATTGGGAGAATCAATTATGAGTAAAACAAAAAACTGGCTGATTGGTGGCGCTGCCATCATTGCTATTGGCGCCATCGGATACCTGAGTTTTGGTAAACCAGCGTCAAACCAAACTGATGGTAAAGTGGTTAAAGTTGGTATTATGTCTGGATCCAAGCAAGACATGTCTATTTGGGATTCAGTTTCTAAAACAGCTAAAGATAAATACGGCATCACACTTAAATTCAAACAATTCTCAGATTATAATCAGCCTAACAAGGCCTTGTCTGATGGTGAAGTAGATATCAACGCCTTTCAGCATTATGCTTTCTTAGATGCCTCTAACAAAGCAACCGGCAATAAGATTGTTGCGATCGGTGATACTGTTATCTCCCCTATTCGACTTTACTCAAACACTTATCAAAAAGTATCAGATTTCAAAGCGGGTGATACCATTGCTGTACCAAATGACGCTACCAATGAAAGCCGTTCACTCTACGTCTTAAAGGCTGCGGGACTAATTGATCTAAAAGCCGGCTTAAAAACAGCTACCGTGAAGGATATCACCAAAAATCCTAAATCACTTAAAATTAAAGAGTTAGCCGCTGACCAAACTGCACGAACACTATCTGATGTACAAGGTGCTGTGGTGAATGGTACCTACGCCGACACTGCTGGACTTGATTATAAAAAGGCTATCTTTGTAGAACCAATCAATAAGGATTCTCATCAGTGGGTTAACATTATTGCTGCAAATGACAAGGATAAAGATAAACAAGTACTAAAAAATGTTGTCAAAGCTTATCAAACTCAAACAACAAAAGATGTGATTAAAAAAGTATACGATGGTGCAGAATTACCCGCTTGGGATAGTAAGCAATAAGCTGAATAGAAAAGGAGTTTATTTATGCGTAAAAAGAATTGGTTAATTGGCGGTATCATCGTCGTTGTGATTGCTGTTGCTGCTTATTTTAGTTTTGGTGGTCACGGTAGTCAAAAAGCGAACAAAACTGTCACAATTGGTGTGATGGCTGGTGACAAAAATGAAGACGAAATTTGGAAATCTGTCATTAAAACAGCCAAAGATAAATATGGTATTACTTTAAAAACAAAGAAATTTACAGATTACCTTCAGCCCAATAAAGCGCTATCTGCTGGTGATATTGATTTAAATGCATTCCAAAATTACCCTTATCTAGCAAACTGGAATGCACAATATAAGACAGACATTGTATCGATTGGTGACACATGGACAACACCATTGCGCATTTATTCAGATAAGTATCAACATGTTTCAGATATTAAAGATGGCGAGCAAATCACAGTTGCTAATGATCCTACCAACGAAAATCGTGGCATTCACTTATTAGCAGATGCCGGTTTAATTAAGATTAAAGAGACTGACAAAGCTACGCCTAAAGATATTATTGACAACCCTAAGAATCTTAAAATTACGCCCGTCGATGGCTCACAAACACCCTCATCATTAAAAGATCCAAAGGTTGGTGCTGCCGTAGTTAACACAAACTTTGCTAAATCTGCCAAGTTAAATATTGACACAGCTATCTACATTGAACGTTTAAACAAAGATTCAGAGCAATACTTTAACTTCATCGCTGCCAATAAGAAAGATAAAGATAAGCAAATTTATAAGGATGTTGTGAAATCACTACAAACTGATAAAACAAAGGCGCTTGTTAAGAAATATTATGGTTCAGCTGAAATCACTGTTTGGGATTATAAAAAATAGTCCCACTCATCTGCAAACTAAGTTTGCAGGTACATAACTTCATCACAAAAAAGGGGGAAGCCAGTGTCTATTCGTGATCATTATCTCAATCTTTTAAAAACATTAATCGCTATTCCTAGTGTTTCGGCGCAACAATCGCATCTACCAGAGGCAGCAACTTGTATCGCTGATGCTTTTAGATTACTCGGCGCTGAAGTCATTTATGATGACACTTACTTTGCACCATTCATCATGGCCCAATTACACAGTCCCCATCCAGATGCGCAAACTATCGTGATATATAATCATTATGATGTGCAACCCGCCGAGCAACTGGCATTATGGCAAACTGATCCATGGTCATTGACATCACATGATGATAAATTATTTGGCCGTGGTGTCGACGATGATAAGGGTAATCTCACTGCACGGATGGCTGCTGTTGCAGAATATATCGATGAACATGAGACATTACCAGTTAACATTGTTTTTATTGTTGAAGGTTCAGAGGAAACGGCCTCTCGTTACTTACAAGAATACCTGATTAAGCATACGCAAGGTTTAACTGCTGACTTAGTTATTTGGGAATCCGGTGGTAAAAACGATGACGGTGTACTTGAAATTTTTGGTGGTAATAAAGGCATCGTCACTTTTGACTTAGCTGTCACAACAGCTAATACTGACTTACACTCTTCGTTAGCAGGCGTTGTCGATTCCGCAGCAATACGCTTGTCGCAAGCCATTGCGACACTGTTCGATAAACACGGTCGCATTATCGTTCCACATTTTTTTGACGACGTGTTGCCGCCTAATCAGCGTGAAAAAGATTTAGTCGCTGCGCTACCAATTACACCTGAATCTCTCATTGAGAAATACAGCCTGAACGCACCACTATATACTAATCGCTATGATGCTGATTTTAAAGAAATCTTGTACTTTCAACCAACAATTAGCATTGAAGGCTTAATCTCGGGTTATAATGGTAAAGGCGTCAAAACAGTTTTACCAGCGCAAGCTCATGCTAAATTGGAATCACGACTAGTGCCAAATATGTCCCCAGAGTCAACGATTCAACATATCAATAATCACCTAGTCTCGCAAGGTTTTCCAGATATCACATTGACTATGACATTGGGACAGCCGGGTTACCGAAGCGACATGTCTCACCCAGAAATTGCACGCGTGATTAATGTTGCCAGACAATACTACCATGCTGAACCAAGTGTGATGCCAACCTCCCCTGGGACTGGACCAATGGCCATTATTCACGATGCGCTGCAAGCACCAATTGCCAGTTTAGGCATTGGTTATGCGCAAACATATGATCACGCGCCAAATGAAAATGTTCGTTTATCGGACTATAACGAGCATATTGATGTCATCAAAGCGCTTATTAACAGCTACAATGAGTCAAAACATAAAATCATAAATCACTAAGGGAGTAACTCTATGAGCCAACCAATTATTGCACTAGATAATATTAATGTTACCTTTCACCAAAAAAAACGAACAATCAACGCGGTAAAAAATGTTTCTGTTCACATCGAACGTGGGGATGTTTATGGTATCGTTGGTTATTCGGGTGCCGGTAAATCAACTCTTGTTCGCGTTATCAATTTGTTACAAGAGCCAACTAGCGGTTCTGTTGTTGTTAACGACGAAACATTTTTCAAAGCTGATACAGAAGCAGGGGCTAAAACACATATTTCAGCAAAAGATTTACGCAATCGTCGCCGTAAAATTGGTATGATTTTTCAGCACTTTAATTTACTAAACGAACGTACCGTTACCGAAAACGTTGCCTTCGCCCTACAACACAGTTCGTTGTCCCAAGCACAAAAAGACGCAAAAGTTAAAGAATTACTTGCCTTAGTCGATTTAACAGACCGTGCTGAACAATATCCCTCACAACTATCGGGTGGACAAAAACAGCGCGTTGCCATTGCGCGGGCATTGGCTAATGATCCGGAAATACTGATTTCAGACGAAGCCACTTCAGCTCTTGACCCGAAGACAACCAACCAAATTCTTGCACTTTTGAAAAAATTAAACGTAGAACTTGGTCTAACGATTGTCTTAATCACACACGAAATGCAGGCAGTAAAAGAAATTGCCAACAAAGTTGCCGTGATGCAAAATGGTGAAATTATAGAACGCGGTTCACTACTAGAAATTTTTGCACAACCAACTGAACAACTGACTAAGGAATTTATCGAAACAGCAACTAATATTGATAAAGCTATCGAGACAATTTCTTTCCAACCACTCGTTCAAAACTTAAAGTCAGACGAGGTCTTTGTTCGCTTATCCTACGTGGGTGATACGACAGACGAACCACTAATTACTGGATTATTCCGCGATTTCAATGTCACGGCCAATATTTTATATGGTAATATTGAAATTTTGCAGGATACGCCGGTAGGGTCTTTACTGGTTGTACTTTCTGGTCATGCAGAACAAGTCAAATCAGCCATATCAACACTAGCTGATCATCATGTCGAAGTAGAAGTTCTTAAAGGAGGTTCAACACTATGAGCCAATGGTTTACACAAACATTTCCTAACGTCGTTTATCAAGGTTGGACCGGCGATACCGGTTGGCTAACTGCTATTACACAAACATTATTCATGACCTTTTGGTCTGCATTATTTGGCGGTTTGCTGGGCTTGATTTTTGGTATTGGCTTGGTTATTACTGCACCAAATGGTATCGCCCCAAATCGGGCTCTATTCTGGCTCTTTGATAAAGTCGTTTCAATATTCCGTGCCGTGCCATTCATTATTTTGCTGGCTGCTATCGCACCTTTCACGAAACTAATTGTCGGTACACAAATTGGTACAACTGCTGCATTAGTACCTTTATCATTGGGTGTCTTTCCCTTTTATGCACGTCAAGTACAAGTAGCATTAGCTGAAGTAGATGGCGGCATTGTCGAAGCTGCACAAGCAGTTGGCGCCTCATTTTGGGATATTGTATTTGGTGTTTATTTACGCGAAGGTCGTTCAGAAATTATTCGTGTGTCAACTGTAACACTAATCAGCTTAATTGGTTTAACCGCTATGGCTGGCGCAATTGGTGCCGGTGGGCTTGGAAATATGGCTATCTCGTATGGCTATAATCGCTTTGCTTCAGATACGACATGGGTAGCAACAATTCTTGTATTGATTTTTGTCTTAATTGTCCAATTAGTTGGGGATTTCCTAGCTAAAAAGCTCAGTCATAAATAAAAAGCCTTGGTGTATAACCAAGGCTTTTTTAACGTGCTAATTTAAACTCAAATCGTTCACCAACATAATACGATCTCACATATTCAAAGGGACGGTCATTTTGGTCAAATGACACTTGACGTACACTTAAAATAGCATCCCCGCGCTTAATTTGTAATAATTCCGATAAACGTTCATTGGCTAGGCTGGCTGATATCGTCTGCTCAGCTCGGCCTGGTTTGATACCCGCTTTTGCTAAAGTATGATACAACGACTCCGTTAGATCATGGCGCGAAAAGCCATGCACAAGTGTTGCGGGCACCGTTGCCCGTTCCAGCAAAATTGGTTCGTTATCCCCCATTCTCAAGCGTTCCATGACCAACACTTCATCATTTTCTGATAAATCCAGTTGTGCCATTTCTGAGGCCGAGGGTGAAGTCATTTTATAACTGATTGTTTGTGTTTTTGCTACACGTCCAGTCGCTGACATCAATTCCGTAAAACTAGTCATCCCTAAAGCACGCTCGGCTACTTTCTGCTCGGCAACATAAGTCCCAGAACCAACTTTACGTTCAAGTATGCCTTCATCTACCAGTGTTTGAATAGCTTGTCTTAGCGTCATTCGTGATACGCCAAATGTTTCCGCCAACTCACGTTCAGCCGGCAGCCGTTTTTCGGACTGCCATTCGCCGGCTTCAATTCGCGCTTTTATTTGATTGTGAATTTGAATATAACGTGGTGTGGCGGATTTTGTCATCATTATTCCCTTGCAAAGCGGCGACCCATTGAGTAAGTCGCCTGTAATCGCATATCCTTCTTATTAAATAAATTGAAATCAGCATCTTTACCAATCGCGAGATGCCCTTTTTGTGTTAATCCAAATTCAAGTGCCTGGTTAACAGAACTCATCTGCACCGCGTCTTGAATACTGGCTGAAGTCATCGTTTGAATATTACGGAAGGCATCATCATAAGCTAGGACTGACCCAGCTAAATGACCATTATCTAGACGTGCTTGTTTATCCTTTACGGTGACTTTTTGACCACCAAGTTCTGAGATACCATCACCTAAACCTTCAGCACGCATTGAATCAGTGATTAATTCAAGTCGTTGCGCACCCTTCAAGCGAAAAGCCAACTCCAACATGTCAGGGGTAATATGGAAACCATCAGCAATTAGCTCACCAGTAATTGCTTCTTCTATCATACCATGCCCGGTGACACCTGGCTCACGATGATGTAATGGCCGTTGGGCATTATACAGATGCGTGATATGCGTTGCTCGTGAATGGCACAATTGTGCGCGTGTAGCATTAGAATGTCCAATAGAAGGAACAATACGATGTGCCAACATAAATGCTTCAAAATCAGGAATGCCGCCATTTTCTGGTGCATAGGTCACTAGCCGAATGCGTTCACCTGATAAAGCATACCACTTTTTAAGTAAAGCCGTATTCGGATTAATAATGTATTCTTCTGGTTGTGCGCCCATAAAGACTTTATTAATAAACGGTCCTTCCAAATGAATGCCCTGAATCACAGGATTTTTTTTTGCAACCTGATTAATTGTGACAAGTGCGCGCTCAATGTTCTCGGGCGATTGCGTGATTGTTGTGGGAAATAATGATGTAATCCCTTCAGTAACCATCAAATTAACCATGTTATTTAATTTATCTGGATCACCATCCATCGTATCTAAACCATAGCCACCATGTTTGTGGACATCAATAAATCCTGGGACAACCAATCGTCCTGTTGCCTCCGCAATTAGCTCATCATCTGCTTGCTCTGAAAAATCTACCATATAGCCAACATCTTGTATAACATCCGTGAAACGCACATAGGCATCTGCTATATGTTGATAACCCGTATATAAATCAATATTTTTCAGTAACTTTGCCATAATTATCTGCGAGGTAGTCTAGTTACTAACACACCGCACACCACAACATGTTTATTAACGTAGACATTTGAGCACCTCTCCTCCTTGTGTCTATACTCATTATAATTGGTATAGACCGATTATGCAAATCAAGGCAATAAAAAAAAACGTCAACGCGTTTTTAATTAATTTTATCTGAGTCCAAAATACCAGTTGGGTATTTATGAGCAACTTTAGATGCTGCAGCTGCAGCTAAAGCACCAACAATATCGTCTGCAAAAGTTGTTACAGCTGAGGTGGTTTTCCCTTTGCGGTCAAGTTCACCCACCAAACCAATTTTTAATTTATCGATATAGCCATAATTCGTTACCCCAATGGTATCGTAAGACATAGCAATAGCAGTGGCTAGTGTTTCATCCACACCAAACAAAGAATCATCGCTTTCAACAAGATCTTGCAATGGCGACTCGAGTAAATGTGCTTCTGCTAAACGATCAAGTTCTAAGGCTACCCAGACTTGGTGTTGTACAACACGTTTATGCAAAATACTGATAACAGCTTCTTCCACTTGCTCAATAGATAAATTCGGCAGATAAGCTTTTTCGCTATTGTAAGCAATGTCGGCAATGGCACGAATTGTAATGTGATGACGCTCTAGCTTCTCAACGGTATTTTCATAGGTTGCGTACTGCATGGTATCCCCCTTAGTCTGTTTCCTAAGTATAACGAAAAATCTTATTTTTGACAAAGACAAATTTCTACTTGCAAAATGGTAGGAGACCCTGTAAAATATATAGAGTAATTGCCCCTTGGCCAAGCGGTAAGGCGGTGGCTTCTGGTGCCACTATGCGTTGGTTCGAATCCAACAGGGGCAATTTCTAAACAGTCTTCGGACTGTTTTTTTTGGTTTAAAAACGCGTATAGTAACAATTGATTGACAGAACAAAGTCATGTTATGCTTTTTGCCATTAAATGTCGGCCCATTTTTAGATGCAAGGTTAATAAAATGTTGCAAATTCCGAACCCAAAGATGGATAAGCATACAAATTTGCCTGTGTTTCCGCTAATGTACGCCGTTCATTAATCGCTGTCACAAAATAATTAATCACTTCTTCTGCTTCAGCTGCAATGACGCTCGCGCCGACAATGCAGTCATTGTGGTCCAATACCACACGTACACGCACTTGATCATGGTAACGGAAAAAAGTAATCACATCGCTCATATCCATATCTATCACACGATAACCTGCTGTTCGACCGGCGGCAACCGTTAAGCCCGTTTGGGCGATGTGCTGTGATCCAAATACGACAATTGGTGTTGTTGGATAACTTATTGGCGCGTTCGTTTTTCCGGCAATCACTTGTGCCACATAACGTCCTTCATAGTTACCCGTTGGGACAAGTTTTGGTACTGGTGAGCCGCCAACATCCCCGACAGCATAAACATGGGAATTACTGGTACGTAAGTGCTCATCAACAGGCAAATCGGCCACCTGACAAGCCACACCAGCTGCGGCCAAATTCATCTGATCAAAATTGCCAATACGTCCAGCCGTAACAAACACACGGTCTGTTTCAAATGTTGTTCCGTTGGTTAGTTTAACGACCAAGCGACCAGTTAAAGTCTTATCAATGCGGCACACAGTAGCATTAAAATACCATTCAATCCCTGTTTCCTGCATCTCTGTCATCAATTGTTGTACCAATATCTGATCAAATGCCCGCAAAGCAGTTTGCCCCTCAGTAACAATACGCGTGTGTGCACCAACCGTATTCGTAATTGTTGCAAATTCAAAGCCCACAAAACCAGCCCCAATAAATGTCACGTCTTCTGGCATATTTGGCATGTTCAAAAAATCTTCTGAATTTTGTGTATAGCCTGATCCCGGAAAATTTAATGTCTGCGGTCGCTGACCCGTTGCAATAACCCAATCACTTGCTCTAATTGTATCCTTAGAATCTCCGACACGAACAGTATCTTCATTGATAAAGCTGGCATGACCATAAAAGCGCGCAATACCTGCTTGATCCAAACCACGAATTTTACGCGGTTGCACAGCATCAACATAACGCTGTTTGTGAGCCATTAAATCAGACCAATTAATTTGTGAATAGCCATGCAAACCTCGCGTTTGTAAGGCTTTTTGTCTTTTAATATTCTCAACTGCTGCAAGCAAAATTTTCTTAGGATCACAGCCGTAATTTGGGCAGGTTCCACCCCATAAGTATTGCTCTAAAATGACCACTTTTTTACCCAAAGCTTTTGCGGCAAAAGCGGCTGCAAGTCCTGCTGGACCAGCGCCAATAACACCAACTTCATACTGATATTCAACCATCATTTACCTCGTTACTTATATTATATCAGGCAATGTCAAGTCAATATACTGGTCGTTTTCATGAAAATAATTGCATATCTACACAATTTATGTTAAGTTTAACGTGTAGTTTTATATTTAACAATCTGGGGTGCCATTTGGCTGAGAAACACCCATTGAACCTGCTCTGGTTAGCACCAGCGAAGGGAGCATTGCGCTTTAGTGTGTATTTTAGCAAACGCATGGCTCATCTAATTGCCAGGCGTTTTTTATTTGCTAAAATTCAAGCATCAGCACACAATAACTGCACTTTGCCAGACATAAAATAGAAACTACAAAAAATTTTATGGAGGCATAACAATTATGCAAACTGTTTCAGAATCTAAACAACACCATTGGGCGCTACGCGATGTCTTACTGCTCGCTTTTGTTGCGGTGTTTATTGGCTTTATCTTTTGGGTCCTCGGCCCTGTTTATAATATACTAGCAGCTGCTTTGACACCCATGGGATTAGCCCCATTTGCTAACGATTTATTAATCGGGGGTTGGATGATGGCCGCGCCACTAGCCAGCATATTAATTCGTCAGGCTGGCGCTGGTGTATTAGGCGAGCTCTTTGCCTCAGCAGTCGAAATGTTGCTTGGTGGTCAATGGGGGGTTGCAACATTGCTCTCAGGCTTGGTTCAAGGTGTGGGTAGTGAAGCCGGATTTGCCGCTTTAGCTTATAAAGATTGGCATTGGCGAGGTATTTTCGCCTCAGCAATTACTGGTACAATTATCACTTTTATTTGGTCATTATTCCGTGATGGCTATGCTTCATATCATGTTGGTTTGTTGGTGGCCCTATTTATTACACGGTTCATTTCATTGTTTTTCTTTGGCGGTGTACTAGTTGTTGCTATTCAAAAATTAATTGAAAAATCAGGTGTCTTGCATCGTGGCTAATCTGGTTGTCAAACAGGTCAGTTTTGCTTATCAAGACACCACCGTACTCGAAAACGTCTCGATGACGTTGCGACCTGGTAGTCTCAATTTGCTAGTTGGACCTAGTGGTAGCGGCAAATCAACACTACTTAAATTAATTGCTGGTCTTTATCCAACATTTAGTGGTGGTAAACTGACAGGAGAACTAACACTTGACAACTATGCGATTCATGATATCGTCCCTTATCAACGCGTTGACCATATTGGTTATCTTTTCCAAAACCCAACCCGCCAGTTCGTGATGAAAACACCATTTGAAGAATTGCGTTTCAGTCTGGAAAATTTACAGCGTTCTCCTCAAATAATACCTAATCTTATTACGCAATCACTTGCACGTGTCGGTATGAAAGAATTTATCACGCATGACCTCATGACATTATCTGGTGGTGAAAAACAAAAGGTAGCCTTAGCAGCTATCTTAGCAGCAGACAGCGATTATCTATTACTCGATGAACCCTTTGCTAATGTAGACCCTCAATCACGGTTACAGCTCATTCATTTAATTAAGGATTATCAAAAACAAGGTAAAACCATTCTGATTGCTGATCATGATTGGAGTGGTTATGCTGATGTCATTGACGATATTTTTGTGATGTCTGATGGCCAACTCCATGTAGCAAATGCCGAAGAAAGCCATCATATTTTATCGCAGTTACCTATTGCCCCTGAAATTCATACAAAATTACCGGCAGCCCAGCCTGGTGATTTAGATCTCAAACAAGTCTCCCTATCAAATGGTGACAGACTACTACTAAATGAGACAAGTTTGTCTTTTCCTACAGCTAAACGCACCCTGATTACTGGACCAAATGGTGTAGGTAAATCGACTCTTTTTTCCGCGTTAGTCAAACTTTACCCTTATGGTGGTAAAATCAGCTACCAAGGCCAAGACATTGCTAAACGCCGTATTGCACAGCATGTACGTCAGGTTGCCCTGATCTTTCAAAATGCTGAACAACAATTTATTGCAATGACAATGGCAGAAGAACTCAAACAAGCGCAAGCTACCAGTCATTTCGCCAAACAATGGTCAGATGATGTCATTACTTCCACCTTGCAACGCTTAAATCTCACACATGTTCGCGACCATATTGTTTATCAACTATCTGGTGGACAACAAAAAAAGCTGCAAGTTTTGTTGATGCTAATTACAGGTACCCCAGTGTTATTATTTGACGAACCGCTGGCCGGACTAGATGCTGAATCACAAAAACAACTATTAGACTTAATTGCCGAAGTAACCGATAAACAATCACAGACTGTTATCATGATTAGTCATCAACTGCATGCTGTAACGGATTGGTTTGACTATCATCTCGAATTCGAGCAACAACACTTAACATTTCAGGGGGATGCCTCATGAATCCACTAATGAAATTTGGTGTTATTATGTTGATTGCGTTGGAACTAACTTTTATTAAAAGCGTCACTGTTAATTTGGTAATTATTATCGTTAGTGCTCTCATTTATACTGTCCTTAAATTGCGTTGGCAACAATGGCTTTGGCTATTGTTACTTCCAATTTTGCCTGGCCTGGGATCATGGTTCTCACTGATGTATTTTGGTACCGGTGATCATGTTCATATGGCATGGATCATGTTATCTCGTGTTTTTGCTTACTTATGGCTTGGTGGTTTATTCACATTAAAACTCAATGATGAACGTGATATTTTCCTGGCGACACTTGAGCAACGCGCACATTTAAGCGCGACATTTGTTTATGCCCTTGTTGGCGTCTTGAACTTCATGCCAGCAGTGAATCAACAAGTTAAAACTATACGCGTAGCAGCACAAATGCGTGGCCAAACACTTCATATTTGGGCACCACAGTTATATTTCAAAGCCATTTTAGCTGCGATTCGTTGGTCTCAAAATTTAGCAGAAGGTATGGTTAGCCATGGCTTCACAGAGGGGGCAACCAGAACACATCTGGCAGTTGTAAAAATCAAATTACGTGATTGGGTTATTGCCGCGATTATCTTACTTATGTTTCAGCTACTATTATTCCCAGGTTGGTATTAAGGAGAAAAAACATGTCTTTTTCAGAAACACTTTTAGAACGTGCGCAACCTATGATGAGCGCGATTATGAGCCACCCATTTGTCGAAGCTATCGCCAATGGTCAGGTGCCTCACAACGTTTTAAATTATTATGTTGAACAAGATGAACACTATTTAAAAGATTATTTGCAGGTCACTTCATTAGCTATTACAAAAACAACGAATGCCGAAGATATTACCAATCTTTTAGCGACCGCTGCCTTTGTTCAAAATGAGTCACAAGCACATGAAGTCATGCTTGGCATCACTGGTCACCACATAGAAAATTGGCAACGTGAACCAGAAACAAAACGCTATACTGATCATATGTATGCATCTGCATATCACGGTACTTATGCGGATGCCATCGCTGTTTTGCTACCATGTGTTTGGAGTTATGCGGTCATTGGTGAACAACTCGTTTCACGTGGCGCTAATCGAGAGCAAAACCCCTTGAAAGAGTGGATTGAACTTTATGCACCACAAAAAAATTCAGATACACCTGATTACAATATTTGGCGTTTTGAAGCGCTAAACCGAGCAGTAACGACTCTAAATAATGAACAAAAAGAGCATGTTGCACAAACATTTTTATGCAGTTTAGAAATGGAATGGCACTTTTGGGAAGCTGCTTGGCAACAAAAAACATGGCAATTTCAACATTAAAAAATAACCTTGCAGGCAACCAACGCCTGTGAGGTTATTTTTTAATCATTCTAGTATGTTATTTTTTTCATTTCACCATTGTCTTTATCCATCCAATAGCGTTGATTGCCGATTACACGTTGCTGCCCTTTGACTTGCCTACCATCTGCGTCAAAATATAATGTTTGGCCATTAATCACTTGCACGCCAGTTACGGGTACGCCATCTTGGCCAAAGTAAACCCATGAACCATCAGATAGCAATACAAATCGATTACGAACTAATTCGCCAGTATCAGCGTCGTAATAACGCATGATACCATTTTCAAGACGTAAGTGGCCTTTCATTTGGATACCATTTTGGTTGAAATAGAGTTTTTGCCCTTTAATGATTCGGTCCCCTGTTACTGCAACACCATCATAACCAAAATAAGCCCATTGATTATCACCAACACGTTCAAAACGATCAGTTATCATATTACCTGAGTCTGGGTCATAGTAACGGCTTTCACCAGTAGCATTTATATGTGTTGTCCCTTTAAATTGACGACCATCGTTACCAAAATAAAGTGTCTGCCCATTAATTATTTGCTCTCCTGTTACTGCAACACCTTTATTGTTAAGATAAATCCAAGAACCATCTGCTAATTCTTTAAAGTTATTTTTGATTTGACGACCATCATCATTAAAGTAAACCGTTTGATTATTAATGGTTTGTTTGCCTGTAACCGCATTACCTTTCTCGTCTACATATAGCCAAGAGCCATCTGCTAGTCTACCCCATGATTTAAAGAGCATATTCCCTGACGCACCGTCAAAGTAATGTAAATGACCATCTAATCCTTTGACCGCCACGCCTTTTTGTTGCTTACCATTTTCATCAAAGTACTGTGTGACTGGGGTGCCATCACTTTGAATGATGGTGACAATACCCTGTGCCATGTGCCCATCTTCAAAGAAGTAATGGAAATTTTTTTGTTTATCTTGGTAATATGTGTTGTGCAGTTGCTTGCCAATATTATTATAATAATAGTACATACCATCATGTACTAGATAGGCATCTTGTAATTCGATACCATTTGGTAAAAAGTAATAATTGATGCCATTGATAACTTGGTTTCCAACAACCATTTTCCCTTTGTCATCAAAGTAGTACCAATTACCGTTATCACAAATAAAGGCAGATTTTGCTTGATAGCCACTAGTGGAATAGAATGAAGTCTCCTTACCACGCGTAACAAAACCAGTTTTGGCCTTTTCACCCAATAATTGCTTTGGAAGGAAGGTCTGCGCATCTGACACATTAAAATACTGTTGTGTGCCCCAGTCCTTCAAAACATACCAAGCCCCACGCCCCTGAATGTTCGAACCGTTGAAATACTTGGCTTCCCATGACTTAATTTGAATATCTGGGTTCATTGGCTGATCTGTGGAAATCTGTTTTTGCTGGAAAAGTTGCGGGTACTGTGTTTTTAATTGATCCAAGAAGGCCCCACCATATTGTTGCTGATAAATGCCCCCGCCAACTGTCTTTGATGCATACAAAGTATGGTCAATAACTGAACCATAAGTATGATCACCTGAACCGTCTGTTCGAATAGCCGTGACTAACTGTTCATCGGGTAGATTATAAATTTGATCTGGTACCCAGTCGTTAATCGCTTGAATCCCCTGACCATGCAATGCACGTAAAGCATCTAACAAATTATCTGCTGTCCCATACTTTGTTGGTGTGTTGTAACCAATATCATATCGATCTGTAAATGCATAACCATTTTGTACGATAGCATCTAAGAAACTTTTATCTGAGCTGGCGCGATATTGTGGCGCCATTTCAAAGCTAGTAATACCCCAATCCTTAAATAAGTTAACATTTTGAGCAATTTTAATGTTCGTAAACTCATCGGGTGTTGTTGGAAAGTCTTGAAAATTTGAAAAGCCTTCATAAATGACTTGCGAATCTAACGCTGCATTAGAATGATAAACACTCCCGTCAGTTGACTGCGTTGTTTCACTTTTCGTTCGAGCATCTTGATTTTCTGAAGCCCCTACTGGTACCCAAGCCGCAATGTACCCTGACACTTGTGGGTCGTTTACACCATATACCATGTCTGCCTTAAAAGTTAATTGGCCATTGGCGTCAGTTCGAACGACAGGTGCATTTGCATCAGTGCTGTAGACTTTTAATCCTGATTTTGTCGTCAACAAAACTGGGCGATAATCTTGGTTTTTATGTGCCGCACCCATATCCATTTTGACTTCATCTTTGTCAGATAGTTTCAAATCTGGGCGATTGTTGACAACAAGTCCAATACCTTGATAGCGTGTCTCTTGGTTACCAGAGTCACTTGCCGTCATTGCACCCTTACCATAACGAACTGATGTCATAACAGATTGTTCATCTGGAAAATAGTTCATTTTCATGGTTTGACCACCAGCAGCATACTTGATACGAGCTTTCAACAACGCATCAATGGCTTGATAGTAAGGTGATTGTTTAGCCATGTATTGACCATCAATCCGTGAACATATCACCATAATAAACACGTGGAATTGTGTCTTTATTAGTCAATAACAAAGCGTATGAAGCTGGAATATTGTAAGGTGTGTAAACTTTATCTGCTTTCAATTCATCAGCATTATAGATGTCAAAAGCCTGCTTAATTTGATCCAAAGTCACTGTTGAATCTAGCCCTGTTGAGGCCGGGTTGATTTTATCTTTAATAATATCAGCAATAATCGTTTGTACTTCACTGTCATGAGCTCGAATAAATGAATAATTTGGTTGTGCAACATTTTCTTTATCATCTGTAATTCGTTTGACTAAACTGTGTTCACGGGTTGGCTCAAGGCCACTCCGTTTATCATTAGGCATGTTGAGCGCGTATTTAATCGCTAAATGCAAGGGGAAATCCATTGTAATTTGCTGGTTGCCATGTGCTTTGACATAGTCTGGATCTTCATCTCCCCAGTCTTCCAAAATTGATAAATGTTGATTCGCTCTCGCGTCATTTTTGTCAACACCATAGGCAGCCTTAGCATATTCACCAGCAATCTGTAGTAAGTCAGCGTCCACATTATCGACAGCATCAACACGGTAACCATCAAAATTAGCTTGGTCATCATTTTGTAAAATACTACCGATATTCATCATATAATGTAACCAATTAAGTTGTTCTGCTTGCACAACTGGATTAGAATTATCGACATCGTTTGCTAGTAATAGTTCAAACCCACCTTGCTTATATTTATCAGCAATTTGACCTTTTTGATTTTTAGGCGTACGGCTCAGCTTACGATAATCAGAATTGGCCTTTGGCGACATATCACTATTTGTATAAAGCAGTGCACCACCTTGTAGATGATCATCTCCTTTCGCCTCACTGTCAATATTCCAATTGGGCTGGGCATCAATGTATTGCGTCATCGCCGTTTTCAACCAATCCGTATTGCCAAGTTGCCCAATTTTTTTCTCAATGTTTACCTGTGCCTGCATGGCAGCTGCCGTTAAGGTCCGCATATTTTCATTATCGGAAAAGTGATGAGTACCAGACAAGAGGCCCTGATCTTTCATGTAATTCAGATAAGTGACTTGCGTACTCTTATCCGGCCACCAGGCCATCAATAATGGTCTGAAATCAGTCACTGTTGAAGGTACCCAACGTTTACCATTTTTCAAAATATCTTTTGGACGATACCAACTACTTGCCGTCAGATGTCCTTCTAATTGCGTAAAATTTTCTGATGATGTGTTATAGACGGCGTTATGTTTATTGCCAATACTGAATAATTCCGATACATATTGCTTATCGTTATTAGATAGTGCCCCTGTATCTTTATCAAAGTAGTAAGGTTTACCATCTATAATAGTAGTAAAGTTCTTTTTTGGTTGGCCATCATCTCCATAAAAATAAACTTTGCCATCTACATGCTTAACATTAGGCACCGTGTCTAACTCCGTGCCAGCAGAAATTTCTGCTGTTGTTTTGGTTTGAGGTGCTGAATTTGTTGGTGCTGTAACAACCGCTAACTGTTGATTTGTCTGCTTTTTTGGTATATTACTATTTACGGTCGGTTCTAATACTTGCTGTTTTTCTAGTGAATCGTCCTGCTTGTCCGTATCATGCTTTGGCGACACTACTGGTGCATTAGTCACTGATTGTTTATCTGGATCATTTGCTGGCATAACATCAGCAGGGACGTTGTTTACTTCGATTTTATGCGTATCTGTGACATCGGTAACAGGTGTAGTTGGTTTTGCAGCCTGTTGATTGGATTGATTAGTCACTACTGGTGGCACGCTGTTTTGCCCGTTGACCGTATGCATATCTGCTTGGTCAACTATTTTATGAGTAGGTTCCGCAGGTTCCGCTGGTTGAACAGTTGCCGGTTCGACTTTACTTTTTACTATTTTTGAAATAGTTTGTGTTTTGCTGTCATTGTCACTACTGCTCGCGTTTGCTTGTGATATGGCAGTACCAAAACCCATAACAGCAAAAATACTTGCTGTAACTAATATCTTCCCTGACTTGTACAGTTTTTTACGCTGACACACTTCGCCGTTTTGCATTTTTGTTCTCCTATGAACTCATAATTTGCTTGTATAATAGGTCAATGACTTCATATTGACGCTTAAGCACAAGACTCTCATTAAATCATACATAGCAAAAACAGCTTATCTTAAATTATGCAAAATTGAATATTACACCCTTTATTTATAATAGGACAATAAAAAAGCAAGGATCACAGGCACTCCTTGCTTTTTTACTATTTATTCATTTGAGATTTGGATACATGATTTTGTAAACGACTAGTCATTAATAACCCTATAATCGGCACGAGAACAAACCACGCGCTCGTTTGAGATAATGCGGTACCAATCGTCTTAGTAGTACTAAAGTAAGCAATTAATATAGACGCCACAACAACACTCGCTGCGCCGATGACTTGCCGCATTGTTGTAATTAGAGCTGTCCCATGACTCATCAGGTCTTTCGTTAAGGCATTGTTAGCAGCTGTTATCGCGGGCATCATAATAAAGGCATTGCCACCTTCTAGTAGCATCGCCGCCAGTAAACCAATGAGCCAGGATGTAGTGCCGGCAATACTTAATAATAAATACCCAAAAATCATCATACTAGTTCCAATATAGACTAGCTTTTTTAGGCCAATTTGATTAAGTAAACGTCCGGCTCTTGGATTGAGCTGGCTGAGAAAAATAGCGGCGGGTACCATTAATAGGCCTGACCAAAGGGGTGTTAAATGAAAAACACGTTGATAAAATAACGGCATTAAGACGGTAGCAATAATGAGCCCTGAATAAGAAATACCAGTTAACAACATACCTGGTAAAAACCCTTTATATTTAAATACCGTTAAATTAAGGAATGGTTGTGTTAATCTGTGTTGCCGAAACACGAAAAAAGTCAGTAATATCAGACTGACAACTAAAATCAGCCACCACTGTACACTAAAGCCATTTTTTGGCAAACTAGAAATATCGTACAAAATACCCCCAAAGCCGATGAGCGTAACAGCTGATAACCAGTCAAATTGCGACTTTTTAAGCTCATGTGTGTTTTGAATCAACTTCTGGCAGCCTATTAAAAGGCCAAGTAGTATAACAAAAAATAAAATAAATAGTGCGCGCCAAGATACCCATTGCAACACAACGCCAGATATAATCGGACCAACAGCAAGTGCTGAACCCATCACTAGACCAACAACCCCCATTGTTGTCCCACGTTTTTCTTGGTTAGTGTTTTCCATAATAACACTTTGAAAAGTTGGAAATAGTGCGCCAACAGCCATGCCTTCTAATAACCGACCAATAATAATACCCGAAAACACAGGCGTCACCATAGCTACTGCTGTGCCAACTAAAAAAACGGCTACAATTCCGTTGAGTAATGGTTTTAGTTTAATATTATCTAATAGCCATGGACTAAGTGGCATAACAAGTGTCATCGCAATCATGAAGCCAGTAGTTAGCCATTGTACTGTACTAGCATCAACCCCAAAATTTTTCATTAAAATCGGATAAGCTGTTGTCATAGTTGATTGACTAATTGACATTGTAAATGAAATAGCGAGTAAAACGAGCGAAAATGGGGTTAATTGTTTCACATTTTTAAACATTTTTTGTTTCTCCCTCTGTAAATAACTTATAATCATTCTAAACTTTTAGAATGATTTTTTCAAGTTAAATTAGAATGATTCTTGATTAATGAATTAAAATAGTGTACGCTAATGTTGCAAATAAAATCTAACTTTTGGAGGTTATCACTATGGCAATTACCCCAAGCAAAGCACAAGATGTGTGGAAAGACGTTGGTGAACATGTACAATTTACCGTTTTAAAATTAACAAGACACAATCAAGCGCTAGCACAAGAGGCAATACAAGAATTTGCCGACCGTTCACAAGCTATTATAAGATCACTACGCATTCGTGATTCTCATTTAGCCGCAGAATCTGGTTTGAAAGTAGCCTTTGGCTTCAGCAACCAAGCATGGACATATTTATTTCCCAATGCAGCCAAACCAAGTGAATTAGAAACATACCAAACCTTGCGCGGCCCTGAATATAGCATGCCAGCAACTGACGGTGATATTTTCTTTCATATTCGTGCTAGTAATGAAGCCGTTGTTTACGAAGCACAAACACAATTTATGCGCTTTTTAAAAAATATTACCAGTGTGGTGGATGAGACGAAAGGTTTTCGTTATTTTGAAGGTCGCGCAATTATTGGTTTTATTGATGGCACAGAGGCACCTGCTATTGAAGATACCGCAGAGTATGCATTAATTGGTGATGAAGATGCACCTTTCATTAATGGATCTTATGCTTTTGCACAAAAATGGCAACATAACATGGATTTCTGGCACAATTTGAAGACTGAAGAACAAGAAAAAGCCATTGGTCGCGAAAAATTCTCAGATCTTGAATTAGCAGATGAAGATAAATATCATAATGCGCACAATGTTGCCTCAAAATTTGAACCAAACGGTGAAGAACAAAAAATAATTCGTATGAATGTCCCTTTTTCTAATCCCGCCTCAGGTAAAACTGGCACCTACTTTATGGGTTACTCACGTCACTGGCATATTATTAAAGGCATGCTTCAAAACATGCTAGATCAATCCGATTTCTTACTTAGCTTTTCTGATATACTTTCTGGTCAATTGTTCTTTATTCCATCGCGCGATTTACTAGCTGCCATAGCTGATGGTGATTTAAATAAATAACAGTATTTGATTCAAAAAGCGGCTCACACCTTATTCGTGTTAGTCGCTTTTTTTGCTTATCAGACATACTGATCATCCATAATTAATTGGCGTAACTATCTATTTGTAACAGCGTATTAACAATATCAGCTGCTGTCAATGAGAGATTCATTTGATGAATTGTTTCATTAGGTCTTAATACTTCTTGTGCAATCTGATAAAGTGTTTGTCGATCTCGTGTTAATCCTAAATCCTTTAGACAAACTGGCAAACCTAAGGCTCGCAAAAATTTGAGATATTTTTGATATAATACACTAGATGATTGCGAGAGTACTAGTTGACCCAACAATCCGAAAGCTACTTTTTCACCATGCATAATGGTAGGCGAAACAAATTGCGTTAAACCGTTAGCAATACTATGGGCTGCCGCCTCACCACCGCTCTCAAAACCGATACCGCTTAATAAGATATTCGCCTCAACAACATTTTCAAAATGCTGATCTACAGTGTGTGCACTATTGGCTTTAATCGCTAATTTTGCTTCTCTAAAAATTGTTTTAGTCGCTTGTTCTGCCAACACGCCTGCTGCGATCGTAGCCTTATCCCCAAACATATTTTGTCCATGAGCACACTTGACAGCACGATATTCAACAAATGTTGCCAGTGCATCAGCAATGCCTGCAATCAGTGTTCGTGTTGGTGCATTGACTATGATGTCCGTATCGACCATCACGAGGCTGGGGCTGCGATCAAAAAAAATATAATTTTCAAAATGTCCCTGTGCATTATAAGTTGCCGATAATCTTGAGGTTGGTGCATCTGTCGATGCCAATGTGGGCACAATAACTAATTGACAGTCAATTTTTGCGGCGACAATCTTAGAAATGTCTATAACTTTACCGCCACCAACAGCAATGACAATATCTGCCGCTCTTTCTTTGATGAGTGCTGTTAAATTAGTCAATTCATGATCATTAAAATGATCACTAATTACAACAACTTCACTCACTAAATTTTGCGTATTTAATGTCTGGCATAGTGGTTCTGCTGCAACATTAACTGCAATACCGTTACTCAGAATAATTGCACGGTGACCAAGACACGTTATTTGATCGTAATCTTGTGATAGAATATTTTGACCCTGCATATATAAAGCTGGACTAGAATAGCTTTTCATCATACTTCCTCCTCTAAGTTACATACTTTGACCGCCATCGACCACAATTGTTTGCCCTGTGATATATGGTGCTTCAGCTAAAAATGCTGCTACTTCAGCTAATTCAGCTACATTTCCAAAGCGTTGCATCGGTATTGTCTCTAGAATTCGAGACTTAATCTTATCAGATAACACATCAGTCATATCAGATTTAAACATACCAGGGGCAATTGCATTGACACGCACTTGTCTTCTTGCCGCTTCTTTGGCTAGCGTTTTTGTCATGCCGATTAATCCTGCTTTACTTGTAGCATAATTAACCTGTCCAATATTACCATGCAGACCGACAATCGAGCTCATGTTAATAATGCAGCCTGTTCTGGCTTTAAGCATGTGCTTTAAAATTGGTTGCGTCACATTAAACGTCCCCACTAAATTAGCATTAATAACCTGTGCAAAGTTGTCTGATGACATATTGATAGCTAGTTGATCGGCTGTAATGCCTGCGTTATTAATTAAAATATCAACCCCTTTAAATGCCTGACTTCGGTACAAGGCATTTATGCCATCATCAATGGCTTGCTGATTAGTCAAATCAAACATCACTTCCAATGGTTGTGTCTGGAATTGTGCTTTTATATTGTCTGCGACACCTTGTCGTGAATGTAAAATGACTTGTGCCCCGAGAATATCAAAATGCTTAGCCATTGCCAAACCAATACCTCGAGAAGAACCTGTTATTAAAACCGTCTTACCTTGTAACTGTTTAACCATATCTATTCCCCCTATTTTTCAAGCACGATCTACTAAATTTTGCTGCGATAAGTGTCGACGAATTAAGTCAAGTGCTACAAAAATCGCATCTTCAACGTTATCTTGATGATCTTTTGCAAAGCTTTGTGAAGTGACTAGTAACCTCTCTTGATGGCTAACTAAGCCAAACCAAACTTTTTCATTAACATAATCATGCTGTCCATTGGATTCGGGTGTTTCTGCTAAAATTGCCAACCCTATATCAGCGCCTAAACGCTGTTGCGTTAGTTGTGCTAGACGTGACACTAATTGTGCGCCATTATCACCAGATAGTTCAATTTCATCGTCAGTTAGATCTAGTAAAGCACTCATACCATTAAAGCCACCAGCTAATGTTTCCGTTTGCGATAACGCATTTTGCAATGTTGATTGTACCAAGCCACGTGTAAAAACTTCTGTCATCGCAATCGTTTGCTGATTTTCTTCAAGTAAATTTGCAACCACTTTTTCGAGTGAATTATGGGCACCATAACCATAAAAGTAGTCTCCAACCAATGTATTAATCTTAGCAGCCGCTTTTTGATTTAAATTCTCTGCTATGGCTTCAGATGATGCCTTAGACGTTAACCTAATGGTTACTTCGTGTTTTTTAGCATCAGTTGTCATTGTTGGATTCGTTTGAGAAATCATTAAATCACTGATTAGTTGAGATAATCGCGATTCACCAATGCCAAAATAACGCATGACGAGCGAGTTCAATACCTGGCCATGCAAATACTGTCTTTCAAGTAACGGGACAACATAATGATCAAACATTGGCACCATTTCCCAAGGTGGTCCAGGCATTAATAAAAAATCTGGCCCATCATTACTTTGATAAAAACTACCAACAGCAAAACCAAAATCATTTTTTAATGGCTTACCCTGTTCTAAGAAGAGCACTTGCCGATAATTATTATCGGCCATTTCAACATCAACAGCATCATGCCACTTTTTTAATTTACGCAATGCTTCTGTATCTGGTATCAGTGAGCTATTAATGAATTGCGACACAACTTGTTTTGTGAGATCATCAACGGCAGGCCCTAATCCACCAATTAATATAATTAAATCAGAACGATGTGCAGCTAAACGCAGCGTTGTTAGAATATCGGCCGCATTACCGCCCACAATTGACTGATGATACGATTCAATCCCCATATCGTGCAAAGCCCGTGCAATGTATGGTCGATTCGTATCTGTTATTTGACCTAGTAACAACTCGGTGCCGACAGATATAATTTCAGCTTTCAAAGCAGCCTCACCTTTCTTTTTTAACTTGATTTAATGCCTCAATAATGGGCTGAAATGCACTAACTTCTTGATACCGATCGCCAATAAGCACCCCATCATAGCCAATCTTTCGAGCTACAGAAATACCTTCTGCCGTAATATGTCCACCCATTACTAAACTATAAGACGCTAAATTGCTGTTTTTTACTAATTCAGACAGATATTGATTTAACTTCAAATAAACAGCTTCCATTTCTACATAAGAGTACGCTGAACTATTAGACTGTGTGGAACGAAGCGATTCATAAGCAACAATAATACGTTGCCCCATAAAATCAATATTTTTAAGAATAGATTTTAATTCACGTATAACCAAATCTGGGCCACTATGCATCCCCAAACAAATAATTGGAATCATATCATTATTCAGACAGTTGGCTAAGCGTTCATGGATGATATCCGTGGTCTCGTTCAATAATTTTCGCCGTTCTAAATGACCAACAAAAGCGTATCTAATGTCTAATGCTTTAAGCACATTGGCAGACATTTCACCAACGGTACGTTGTGCTAGACTAATGTTTTGCGCAATAATTTCATAATTTTGATACGTGTTGTGCTCAGGTAGTGTTGGTGCAACCAGTAACTTAAAATTAAGTGGCAGTTGCTCAATATCTTGTAACCATTGTAGCTGTTTCTTATAGCACATCAGACTCTTAAAATTAACGATACAAATCATGCATTAACCTCATCAATAAATTGCGCTTGCTGCGATAAATACAGCTCAAATTGCGGGTTATGAATCACATCGTGATAAGCAATGACACCATCACGTGACCAAGGTGCTACACCAACAAATTCTAATGCTTTAATTGTGGGCATCAAGATATCTGCCACTCGCATACCATTAAAGAATTCATTATTATCATTAAATGCTGACTCAGGTGCATTCCATGTTGTCGACAACATAAACTTTTTACCTATTAATCGGCCAGCTTGACCATATTTTGTATAATCTAGCCCATAAAAGATGCCATAAGCGAATACATCATCAAAGTAACTTTTCAGTTTTCCTGGTACATTAAACCAATAAATAGGGCATTGTATGATGATTAAATCAGCCCATAACCATTTATTAATTTCATCAGCACGTTGATATTCTGTTGCAAATGACACACGTATGTTGTGTTGTGTTTTTAGTTGTCTCACATATTCTGTAAACAAACGGTGATTTAACTGACCATTTGCATCGTGGTGTTCTTCAAAGCCATTAATTACTAGTATATTCATTTATTTTTCCTTATTTTAACTAAATTTAGGTGAATCCGTAGAATGTAAAGCATTCGGTATAGCAACACAAACTGGATGTACCACTGTTGTCCCATTCACTTTAAGTAGCCCTTGACCTGGTGATAACTTTTGATATGTAGCGACCTGCTCTGCTTGGTTATTTAGTAAGCTCGTTACCTCTGCCTGATTATTTAACTGGTGTATCAACAAGCTGCCAAATTGTCCGCTTAATTTGACTGGTAAGTCCAATGGCGATTGCGTCGATAACACAACATACAAACCATACTTACGGCCTTCACGTATTAATTTAAAAAGTCCTGAATCAGAAAGTGTATCATTGTTATTTGGTAAGAAACGATGTGCTTCGTCTAAAAATATAGTTAGCGGAAAACGGGCATCACTTGTCGTGCGAATAGTCAGTAATTCTCTTAACAAAATGGATAATACTAGCCTACTTTGTGCCCCATGCTTCATTAGCATGCTCACGTCAATCACCAAAGTAGCCTGACTTTTTCGTGTTGCAAATAACTTAAGTACATAACTCATATCTGTTTGTGGCTGTTGCGCATTGACTTGTTCATGCTTAAATAAACCAGCCAAATTCGGTGATGATAATTGTTCTTGCATGGCCAATATTTTTGACCAATGTCTTTGAATAACTTGATAGTCTAATGTCTGACCCAATAAATTGTAGTCAGCCTGATGATCAGCATATGGTACAATAAATTCTTGAATTAATTGATTAATTAATTGAGACGTATCATAGTCATGTCCGCAGAATTTTAGCTGCGATTTATCATTTCTGTAACTGACTTGTGTGCGATTAATTTTGTTGTATATCCCTGGTTGCTTGACGACTTGTTTTTGTATTTGTAACGCAGTAATTGCACTCTCAAACCTGTCAACAAACTCGCCCTCATGATCACCAAGAAGCTTGGTAATTTCCATGGCGGTTAACTGACTAACATCTATACTGGCATTTTCTCCTAATTTATAACGAACAACATGCCCAGCTGTCTGATATTCTCCTGTTGGGTCAAAAATAATTGTTGCTTGTTTTTTGTCTCGTAAACATTCCACTAGCCTCAGGAGTGAGGTTGATTTACCACTCCCTGTGGCGCCAGTAATAAGCAGATGGTGTGCCAGCAAGCTATTGGCATCAATAGACAATGGCTGAGAGGCATCTAATGCTTCAGCAAAGTGATCAATCTGCATGGGAGGCCTCCTTATCTTGCTAAATAATATTGCATAGTTTATAATTAGCCATGTGAATTATTTTACTATATTTATCTGTAATCGCACATAACGCACTATTTTGTGCGTTAATGACTAAATCGAGGAAACATGCCCACTATTTCAACATCTACAAAGCAAGTCATGAAGCTAATGGGCGCCAAATGGTCAATTGAAATATTATTGACCATTGCAGATTTACAAGTTACTGGTTTCAACCAATTGCATCAGTCTTTACCGGGAATATCGCACAAGGTACTCACTGATCGTTTAAAACAACTAGTGACTTATCGTCTAGTTAGTCGCACAGTTTTGGAACGTATTCCACTGCGTGTTATCTATAAAATCTCACCAAAAGGTTCGACTATGCTGATCATATTAGAACAACTAAATAATACATCAAATTAAAAAACATCTAACAGTCATTAATGTACTGTTAGATGTTTCATTTTTTGGGCTTGGGTTTTAACTTGAAGCCATAAAAAGTACGCCCTTTATATGTTTGTTTTGCCATTGTGCCTGTAGCCGTATATAGTTTACCACGTTTAGATTTAGCTTCAAAACTAATTTCAGCGCCATTGAGTAACTTGGTTAGCTCCTCGTCCGTAAAAACATGCCCGCTCCATTCTTTAGCAAAGGTGATTTCTTCACCTTTAAATTGGCCCGTCGTCTTTTCACTTACTGGGCGTTTCGGTTTTATTTTTGGTTGCCCAAGTAACGTTTCTAATTGCTCAGCATTTGCTACCATGATAGGCATGTCATGTACCACAACTTGGGTAACAGAGTCCAATAATTTAGGCATTGTCATTTCAAAACGACCGACTTGGTCCATCATCTCAAAGAGGCGCTTAGTTATTTTAGGGGACGCAATCCATGTGCCTTTAACCATAACAGCTGAGACATTACCTGTTTCAGTCAGTGTTAATTTACCACGCGTTTCCTTAATCATAGCTTTCGTCCCCCGACTCATATCAGATAAGGTCGAGACGCGCGTCGCACCTGTTCCAACATTGTGTTTCTCTAAAAAGGCCATGATCCACTTCGTGCTTGGCGCCTGTGGCTTTTTATTGGCCCCTTCATACAAATAAGGTTGTGCAGTTGGTCCAAGCTGACCCATTACAGCTGTTTCATCATCATCATCTACCTTAATGGCACGCTGTGAATCATACACAGCCTTAAAATTTAACTGAACTGGCACATTATAAGCTGTCTTAAAAATTGGATAATCAGTCAAATTTGCCGTGACATGATCATAGACATAATCTTCTGCCAACATGGCCAAATAGTTTTTGGCCAATACCTCATAGATAGCTTGTGCACTCGCTCCAAATTTGGTTAGGGTTGCCAAATCAGTAGGTACATTTTCTCCAGGTCGATTAGCCCCGTGTGCTCCTTGGTTCTTAACATGGGTCGCCCGTGGTTGCCTATGTGTCAGCAGGGCTGTATCAACATGCACAACTTGAGCAATTTGATCAATTTTAGGTAATAGTTCATTAAATTGTTCTGGGGTCACTGTCTTATCTTCGGTACGCGGATATGAAACAACCTGGGCCTCATACATTTTTTGGTAGGTACTTAATACTTCTTTGGCAGAAAAACCACGTGGTGCTAATATGGCTGCTAATCCAGCTAAATCTAATAGTTTACCAGGTGCTTGTGTACGGGTTTGGTGCCGCTCATTAGTAACCGCACTCTCATGATATTGCAATAAATCCTGCTGTGCAACTGCTTTGCTATCAAAACGCCAAGGTATCACATCCCCTTCTGGCGTAATACGACCAAAAATGTGCCCCGCAAGGTCTTTAAACTTAACTTCAAAATAAGGTTTTTTCACATATCGTTTAATCGCTTCTAGCTGGGCATAAATCTGCCAAACAATCACTGATTTCAGTCGGCCCTCACGTGCCACAACTTTGAAACCTTGCTTCTTGGCAGCTGTCGTGGCGATACGTGTCAATTGCATGGACGCAAAATCCCATCGATTACGACTTTCACCTTTAATGTACTCGCCATCTTGATTTTTATCAGAAACATCACGTAAATGCTGCATAGACGTCTGAATACCCTTAACCGATTCATCCATAAAATTGGCACGTAATACTTGTCCGCGCCATTTAATTGCTTCTAATGCTTCCCAAGCCAATAACTCACCTTCACCAGAAGGATCCGTATCGGTGGCAATCACGATGGCATCATAACCATTTGCAGCTTCTTTTTTGAGATCGTCAACTAACTGCTTAGTAGATGCGACTTTACCTGTCCGCAAATTACGTTGTCGAATATAGGTACGCGCCCAATTAAAATCGTTTAAATTCCAAGGTAAATGCTTAATTAACCAGGATTTATACTGTTTTTTTAGGTCTTCTGACACCATTTTTTCAGGATCTTTTAGCGTCATCACATGACCACGCAAATTGGTAATTGTGTAAGTAAACGTGTCAAATTGACCGTTTTTACCGCCTAGCGCTTTCACAAAATTTGCGGCAGCTGACGGCTTTTCAGTTAAAATAAGATATTTGGGCATGTCCTATCCTGTGTCACTTCTTCTCTAATACTTTCTCTCATTTTACCAGATTATCACATATTTCACTAAAAACTGGTATTGCTATGGCAAAATTTGATATGGTGAGTTATCCTTTGCTTATCGTTAACATCAGCAAAAAAGCACAGTTGAATGAACGCATTCAACTGTGCTTTTTATTGGCCAATTGTTCATTAATACGTCGAGCATTGTCATGTCCTTGTTGACGCATATAAAGAAAAATCGCTAAATAGATAATCACAAAAGTTGGTATATTTGTTAATGAGATGCTTGTTTTACCAAAAGTCAAAGCAATAAAGATCAAATAAGTTAACATCTCTAATACAAAATGTAAGACTAGTTGCGTCATGAAGCTGAACTTATCATAATCAAAAATTATTGATAATATTCCCATAATGGCACTCATGGTCATTAACAAAGCAAATTGTGTCAATGAAAATATAGCTTGATTTAATGTGATTGACAATAAGGAGAAAAATGACCCTATCCCGATACCGATGAAAGCTAGCATGATTATATACTTAAATTGTCTCATTTTCATCATTCCCTTCTAATCGATTTAAAATATGCTTAATATATCGTCTCGACACAGTAACACGTGTCCCATCTGTTAAAAAACCATAATAATTACCAGAAAAAGCCGATGCCATTCGTGATAGTTGGTTTAAATTAATCGCTGTTGCTTTAGATATTTGAACAAACAACTGCGACTTGTCTTCATTTAAAAATTGTTTTAGTGTTTTACGCGTTACTAATTGCTGATGATTATTACGTGTCACTGTTAATTCGTTACCAAAACTTGATACCATTAAAATATCTGATTGCGTAATCACATGAATATCATCAACCGTTTTAACCACAAATTTACTTGTTTCTGATTTTTTTGTTTGTAGTTGTTTGGCGATGGCTGTCATTTGTGTCAAATCGTTGCCCGAAATGACAACTTTAATGCCATCAAGTTGCTCATCGACATTGATTTTAATTTCCATGTCTCTCCCCCATGTGGCAATTAGCTTACCAATATAACCTTATTCTATCAAATTCTGTTATCAGACGGCGTGTGTTTTGAGACGGCGATAAAATTCTGCCAGACCAAATAAGAATAGCGTGATTAATAAGAAAACAATCAGTTTAAACCACTCTGTCTGCATATCAGTCACCGTATTACTGCCCCAATGCATTTTGAGTGTCTCTCGTATGGCAGCAAATGGAATCCATTCTATGGCTTTTTCAAGCGTACGCGGCAATTGAAATGTGCCCATACTGCCTGTTAAGAAGGCAATACCAAAGTAACACACCATCGCCACGCCCTGAATCATATTGAAGCCTTTAAAAACTTGGGCAATGGCAAAAGACAAAAGATATAATGCTGCAGTTAGAATCATGGTGCTAGCAAAGACGTTGGCTAAGCTCAGCATACTCATTGAAGGCAACGGTAATACCTGATACAAAACCAAACAATAAACTACTGTCACCAGTGACACCAAAATGGCCACTGAGACAAATTTAGCGACCAACTGTTTAGCCATACGATAGCCAAACAAGACAAATCGTGTTGTGACACCATCAGCCATATCTCGACCAAAAGAAATCGTGAATGGCAAAATGACTAAGCCAAGCGGTATCATCGGTAATAACGTTGCAAATAAACCTTTAGCTAATGCTTGATTTGCTAACGTGTTACTAGTGGCATGATAATTGCCAATAGCCAAAATCATCGGTAATAGTCCACCAACGATCATCGCAAGACTATACCCTAGTGTATTTTTAAGTTCAAATTTAATATAGTGCTTCATGATGTCTGCCCCAATCTGTTTATTTCACGCTGGTGTAACGCGTTCAAATAGATAAGTGTCACACTTGTTCGTGTTGCCGAAAAGGTAAAACCGTGTTGATTTAAGTGCGCAATCACTAACTGTTGACTATTCTGATTGTCACAACCAATCACAGTTTGCCCTGCTTCACCACGTATAATATCGCACCCTTTTGGCAAGGTAATCGCTAACTGCGGTGCATCTACGACAACCGCCGAATAACCCACATATTTTGCAAACAACATCGTCGTTAAATCGTAATCTACAACGTGCCCTTGATCAATAATCAATAATTTATTGGCTAATTTTTCCAATTCATCAAAATAATGTGTAATCAGTAAAATCATAGCTGGCTTATTAGCATACCATGCTTTAATTTTGGCCATTAAGTTAAAGCGTGTCTCAAAATCAAGGCCAGTACTCAACTCATCAAAACAAGTTAATGGCGCATCCTGATATAACACCATAATAATCGTCAATCGCTGCTTTTGCCCACCCGATAACTGGGCCACCTTTTTTTTCAAATTCTTTTCAAAGTCAAAAAATTGTACGAGCGCAATTAATTTTGGATTTTTCTTGTAGGTTGTTTGTAATAAACCTTCCAAAATTGTGCGACAAGTGACAGTGGCTGGGTAATTGTTTTCTTGCAAATGCACCGCAATTTGCCCTGGTTTAACGATTTTACCAGTATAAGCTACTTGATTCGTTAATGCCTTGATTAAAGTTGATTTACCAGCCCCGTTACTGCCAACAATGCCAACGATATCATGTGCATCAACAATTATATCGCGTCCCATATCAAGTGCAACAAACTCACCATAATTGACTTTAATATGCTTCATCTCTAACATATCATTCCCCCTGTTGTTCCTATCTTTATGATGTTAGTTTACCAAGTAGCATCAAAAAAAAACCGCTTTTGTGATAAGCGGTTTTAATTTACCTTTATGTTGCACTGCCTTGCAATGTAAAACTTACTGCGTTAGCTTTTGTTTAATATTATCTAATGTCACGCTTGCTGTATCGGCAAACCACAGCTGTAAATTGTCTTGCGACACAGCTGGGCCAATACCCAATGCTGTTTGCCCAGCACCTTGAATGGCTTTAACGCCTGCACTGGCATCCTCTAGACCAATAATTTGTTGTGGTGCTAACTTTAGCAATTCCCCAGCTTTGATATAAATTTCAGGATTTGGCTTACCATGCGCCAATGTACTTGGATCAACAATACCAATAAAATAATCTGTCAAACCCAACTGTTTTAAAATTGTCGGCGCGTTTTTTGAGGCACTAGCGATACTAGCCACATAACCTTTCTGTTTTATATCAGCAATAAAGTCAAACATACCTGGTAGAATATCATTTGGCGTCAACCCGGTAATTAATGTCACATAGTGCTTATTTTTACGTGCTGCAAAATTTGCTTTTTCATCATCCGTATAGGACTTATCCCCCTGATCAAGAATCATTTGCAAGGAATCCATCCGGCTAATACCCTTTAGTTGACGCGCAAGTTCATCTGGAAAAGGCAAAGATAGTTCTGTTGCTAATTCATGCCAAGCTTGTTCATGAAATTTAGCGGTATCGGTTATTACCCCATCTAAATCAAAAGTAAAGCCTTTAATATCAGAAAACTCAACCATGGTATTTTACCTCTTTCCTTTCATCTGGTTGTAATATCATCTGTTCACCAGCAATTATCACAGAAATTTTTTTATCTGCCTTAGCTATCACGTGATGATGCGAAATTTGTAAATCAATAGTGACGCCATGATATTTTTGCGTGAAAGAAATACTTGACCATTGCGATGGTAACTTTGGCATCACCCGAAATGTGTCATGCAGCATGTCAACTCCAGCATAATCATTTTGAATGACCGCTAAGGTTTCGCCCATCACACCCATATGCACACCTTCAGCGGTGGTCCCGCCCTGAATATCATAATAATCAGAGCCAATCGCCTCAGTCAGAAAATAATAGGCTTGTTTTTCAAATACTTGTTGTCCTTGCCGCGCTAACGCAACATAAATACCAGCAAAAACTGGTCGTGACGTAGTTGAACCATGCGTTGTACGTGCTAAATAATAAGCCGTATTTTTCGCTAGCCAATCACTTGGTAAGGTATATCCAAGTTGTGTGACCAACGCCTCGGTCTGACGGGCCCCAAAATTATAAAGGAGCATCAACAAGTCAGCCTGCTTAATGACCTGAAATTCATCTGGTGACTGACCTTCGGCTTTTAAGAGGCGATCAATACGATGAATATCACCATATTTTGTTTTGTAGGCTTGAAAATCTAACGATTTTAAGCTGAAAAACCCCTCGTATTGTTCGATAATACCTTCTGAACTAATTGATAGCTTCATCTGATGTCGCATCATAACAGCCTTATCTTGTAATGCTTTCGTATAGCCGACTGTCGCAGCAATCAAATCAAAGGATGTCTTATCCTGCTGTTCTAAATCATGCACATAGTTTAACAACCAAACCACCATTAAGTTCGTATAAGCATTATTTTTTAGCCCACCAATTGACTGTTTGGGCATGGCTTCATGAAATTCGTTAGGTCCCATAACACCACTGATATGATAACGTCCAGCAACTTTTTCCGCTTTACTTACCCAAAAACGTGCAATCGCCAACAACATAGCCAAGCCATCATTCTCCAAATGATCTTTTTTGCCACTGATTTGTTGATAAACCCACATGTTATAGGCTATTGCCAGAGAAACATGCCGCTGCAATCTCGAATTATCAGGAATCCAAGTTTGATCTACCGTGTTAAGATGAATCCGTTGACTTTGTTCATCCCCATACATGCCTGATTGCCACGGATACATCGCCCCAACCTCATTTTCAAAATCAGCATTTTTTTCTGCTGCTTGTAGTCGGCGCTTACGATAATTCAATAGCTGACTAGCCATAGTAGGTTCATTGGCTGAATAGTAAGGCAAAACAAACAATTCATCCCAGAAAATATGACCACGATAGCCTTCTCCGGTCAAGCCACGTGAACCAATTGAAACGTCTAAGTGGCTATTAGCATTGGGATTAGCCATTTGATTAAGGTGAAAAATATTCATTCGCACTAGACGTTGAATTGCATCATCGCCGACAATATGAACATCTTTTTCATGCCAAAACTGTTGCCAATAATTTTGACTACTCATCTGCATTTGTTTAAACGTTTGCTTTTCGATTGTCTGCGTTGTAAATGTGGCCAAGTTCCCCGGTGTTTCCAAACTTGTGGCAACTGCCATCACTCGGCTCAAAGTGACTGTTTGCTGAGGTGCCAATTGCAGCTGATAACGATCGGATAACTTTGTAGCTTCTACGACAACCTCTTTATGGGCTGCTACATCCAGGCTTGATTGCGCCGCAATGGCAATATCGACTGCAGTCGTTTTAGTAGATAGCAACATCAACCCTGGTTTAGTAGCTGTTACATCAAATTCTTGACTATCAAATTGTCGGTAGCGCGCGACATTTTGATTCAATACTTGCCCATCAATTTCTGCCTTCAAAGTCAGATTAAATTCATAACTTGTTTTGAGTGCCAATGTTAAGCCTAAACAATGCCAATTCACAGGATCAATCACTTTCACTGTAGTGATATCAACATAATGCAAGACATTATCATCAACTTGTACACGAAATGAATCTGTTAGTGTCCCTGTTTTAAAATCTAAAGTTTGTTTTAGCTGTTTAACTGTTTCAGCGTTAACACGTAAAGGCTGTTCATCAATAATGATATTAATACGCTGTAAATTGGGCAAGTTGACTAAATCTTCATTTACCACTTGGCGGCCGGCCACCGGTGTTGTCGTCTGATTAAAAACACCGGCCGCATACAACCCAGGGTATGAATCATCACTGAAGTCGTTGGTCACTAGAGCACCACGCCAACCTAGAAAACCGTTGCCAAGGCTTAATAAACTCTCACGACCATAATTTTTAACCCCCGTTACCATCGTATCGTATGTTAAGGTCCATCTTTTATCCACCATGTGTTGTCCTTTCTACTTTTTTACTGCGTCTTTAAAAGCATTTTTCTTTTCGACAGTTTTAATTTGTTGTGTATCTGTATCTTTGAAGCCAAAGAAGTAAACCATCAGGAACGCAACAGCGATGGTTGCTATAGCTGCAACCCAGAATATAAGCATATTGTTTGCTGAACCAGCTTGCCCCTTTGGTACCGCAAATGATGGAAAACCAATTAATGACCCTGTAAAGCCATACATGTTCAGATTAAATAACCCAGCAATCAAACCGCCAACAGCACCACCAATATTAGCCATCCAGAATACACGACCATATTTCAAATTAATACCATACATTGCTGGCTCTGTAATACCGGCCATCGCTGACAAGAAACCAGCACCAGCCAACCCCTTTAATGATGGTATCTTGGTTTTTGCCCAAACAGCTAATGCCCCAGCACCTTGTGCAATCATTGTAAAGTTCACGATTGCATTTAGAGTTGAGTGCCCTGTTTGTGCAATTTCATTGGCAATCAATGGTACAACCATCCAATGTAACCCGAAAATAACCAAAGCTTGATACAAGCCACCAATAATCAATCCAGACAATGGATAATTCAAGTGCAATAACCAATTAATTATGGTAGAAATACCCTGCGATAGTAATGTAATCGCTGGGCCAACAAAGACAAGAACGACTGCCCCAACAACCAAGAGCGTTAACAATGGTTGGAAAATTGACCGCAAAACCAATGGTAAATGTTTCTTTAACCAATTACCTACTGGTCTTGCTAGCCAGGCTGCAAAAATAATTGGGAAAATTGAATAGGCATAACTAGGGATGTTAATTGGTAGCCCGAAAAAAGTCGCATTCAGCGATACGCCGAATAATGAACCAACTGCCTTGGCTGGTTCTGCCAACTTACCATCGACAACATGCGGATTAGTTATCCCAATAAACTCAGGCTTAACTAAGAAAGCCCCAATCGCTGCAACGACAAATGGGTCACTTTTAAGTTGTTGTGCAGCAGAAAATCCTACTAAAATTGGCAGGAAATAGAATGGTGCCATCGCCATGGACTGTAAAATAGTAAAAGTACTTGATGCAGGATCAATAAAATAAATCGCTGGAAACGACGCTTTGTTAGAAAATAAACTTAAGAAACCATTCAGCATTCCACCAGCAGCCAATAACCCAATAATAGGCATCATCGAACCTGTAATTGTACCAATAATTGCTTGAAAACCACGTATTATTGGATTTTTTGAGGCACTATCCGTATTATTATTGCTTTTGGCTGAATCATCGGCAACACCATCACCAAGCTGTGAGATTACTTCATCATAAACATCAGTCACAGCTGGTCCAATCACTACTTGATATTGTCCCAGTGATTCTGCATAGTTCACGCCAGCAACGCCATTTAACTGTGAGATTCCCTGGTCGTCAGCAAGCTCATGATTTTTAAGATAAAATCGTAACCGTGTGATACAGTGAATGACTTTAACTACATTTTGCTTACCACCTACGCCAGCTATAATATCAGCTGCCAATTTTTCGTATTGGCTACCAGTTGGACTGGCGACTTCTGTCAGTTGGACTTTTTTCAACGTTACTTTAGCAACTGATTGCCCCATATTGACTGTACTTTGCGACAAAATATTAACATGCTCTACGACATCATCAGTATTTGTCATCACAACCATTGTTGTTGCATCTAAATTTGCTGCCGCAATTTGTGCCAAATCGACATGACCAATAACATCTCCTGCATGAACCATTTCGCCTACTTTAATTGACCATGAGTAGGGTTTGCCATTCAAGGTAACTGTTTCTAAACCAACATGCGTCAGTACTTCTAGTCCATTGGTTTGCTTGATGCCAAAAGCATGTCCCTGCAAAGCTATCACTTCGCCATCGACTGGCGCAACGATTTCTTGCCCAGTCGGTATAATAGCAAAACCTTTCCCCATCACTTCTCGACTAAAAACGTTGTCCTTTACAGATGACAACGCTATCAGTTGCCCAGTAATTGGTGCCAATATCTCCACATTATTCATCATTTTCTCCTTCATATCGGCTGTTAGTGCATGAGTCACGTAGTAATTTAATGCCGTCTAGCAAATTCGACGCTCTTAAATTTATCAGCGCGATGACGTGATTCAGTGTACGACAATGTCCTGCCATCGCTTAAAAACGTTTCGGAACGCACAACAACGACGACACCCGCTTCGGGTAATTTCATTAGTTGTTTATCTTGTATACTTAGTGCTTCAATGGTAATTGTTTTGGTCGCATGACTAATCGTTAGGCCTAGTTGCTGCTCAAATAATTCAAATAGAGACAATGATTTTGGAAGTGCTAGAATTTCCGGAATCACAGCTTTCAAAACATAATCTCTATCAATGATGATTGGTTCATCATCTAAATAGCGTACACGCGTAATTTCTGTTGCTAGCACCACTGTTTCTGCTTTACTATCAAAAGTTGCTGGCACCTCAGCGTCCTGAATCGCAACTAGTTGTGTATGTTCTTTAAGGTGTAATCTATTGGCTAATTCACGATAACTCTCAACATGAGAGATTGGAAATGAATAACGATTATGTTGAATCACAAATGTGCCCTTGCCTTTGATTCGCATGGCATAGCCTTCATCGACCAACATAGCAATAGCTTTGCGAGCAGTTTCGCGCGCAACATGATAGCGATTCATTAACGCATAATCACTAGGTAACATTTTTTCGTGATATTTACCCGCCAGAATATCTTTCACTAGGTCATCATGAATTATCTGATATTTATTCATTTTAATGCCCTCCCCTGTGTTAACAAGCCCAATATATCACGTAATGTAACCGCTTACAAATTAGATATACGCACTTTTTAAAGAAATGTATAGACAAGTTGATAAGCAAGCACTCTATCTCGTTATTCTGTCCCTAGACAACTTTTTATTAAAAAAAATAGCCCAGAAATAATTCTGGGCTACTACAAAAATGAATCGCTGTCGTATTGACATTCATTGTCTTATTGTATAGACTGAGTGTAACAATTAAATCACGTGTTATATCGAGAGCTAGTGAGTGATTACACACTTCGACCTAGCAGCAACCTACCACTTTGGCAAGGTGCTCCACTGTAATAGGATATACGTCACTCTTAACGTGCGCGTATATCGTGCACGTTTTTTATTTGTTTAACTAGTCCTTTGGACGTTAAACAGGAGTATGAGATGGTTTCATTAAATTTATCAGACGCACTGCGCACACAAGCGTTATCACAACTAGGTTTTGACTACGTGCTGACAATGCCAGATGTGACAATTAACGATTTAAATCTTATGGCACATGCCACGAAAGATAACAATATACATGCCAAAATTAACCAAGTCGCACAATCTCAAGCAGACGTATTAATTGCTCATTACCAACATTTACAACATGCCAAAGGCATCATCGCATACCAAGGGCGTCAACACTATATAGCACAATTATGTGCGTTAGAAACATATCTAACAGTTACGCAACGACAAACTCTAAAAAAAATACTTAACTAGCAATTGAAAAGTATTGACACCCACCGTGAAAGTTGATATGATATTATAGTTGTCTGATACAAATTAGACATCACTGACCATGGCTCGTTGGTCAAGTGGCTAAGACGCTGCCCTTTCACGGCGGAATCGAGAGTTCGATTCTCTCACGAGCTATATCAAGTCGCAACTTCGGTTGCGGCTTTTTATGTTGGTTTGAGTTAAAATCAATAGACAAAAGAATAACAATAGCAACTGCATAAAATAACCAATTATTAACATTACGGACATACTGCTATTAAACGATTAAAATGTCTGGTTTTTTTGCCCATAATAAGCCATTTCTCCATGTTTACGGTAATAATGGCGATCTAATAAATACTGCTCAATATGAATATCTTGGCCAGGAGACAACATCATTGTATGATATGCCATTTTGGCAACTGTATCTAGTATGATTGCATTGTGTACTGCTTCATTGACGTTTTCTCCCCATGTAAACGGTCCATGGTCATCTGTCAATACCGCTGGGATGGCCATCGGGCTAAGATCACGTTTTGTGAATTCGGAGACAATCGTTTTTCCCGTATTCAATTCATAGTCACGCTCGACTTGCTCTTTACTCAACTTCTGCGCCACAGGGACATCGCCATAAAAAGTATCTGCGTGCGTTGTTCCTGCTGCAGGAATGTCCAACCCTGCTTGAGCAAAGGCAACAGCCCAAGGGGAATGTGTATGCACAATACCGGTAATATTCAACCATTTTTTATATAAATAGAGATGTGTTGGTGTATCGCTAGACGGCTGTAAATCTCCTTCAATAACTTTACCATCCATATTAACAACAACCATATCTTCTGGTGTCAATTGTTTATAAGGAACACCACTCGGTTTGATAACCACTAAGCCACTAGCACGATCAATTTGAGAAGCATTACCCCAGGTCAATGTTACTAAACCAGATTGTGGTAACAACATATTTGCTTGATAGACTTTCTCTTTAACTTCTTCTAACATACTCATCCTCCAATACAATATTCGCTTTTTTAAATAGTTGCTCAAAGAATGCTCTGGCATATCTCATTTGATTTACCGCATCTGGGCGTCTCTCATTCCACATTTCTACTGTATAGGTACCTTGATAACCAATCCGTTTTAAGGTTTTTAATAATCCCAAAAAATTAACTTGTCCAGAACCAAATCCAACATCTTTAAATTTTCCTGGTGTATTCGCAGTGACAGATAATGTATCTTTTAAATGAATTGACACGATACTCTCGAGACCAGATTCTAAATCCAAACTAGGATTGTTTTCTGGCCAAGCCGAAATATTCCCTAGGTCAGGATAAGTTTGTAACCATGGTGATTTTATCGTTTCTTTAATGGTTCTAATCTTTGAGATGGAATTCATAAATGAATCGTCCATTGTTTCAACAGCAATCATTACCTGATTTTCTGCCGCAAAATCAACCACACGCTGCAAGTTTTCTATAAAATTCTCTCTTGTCAAAACTGTTTTTTTACCATAATATTCATCATATCCTGCAATTTGAATATTACGAACACCAAGATCACAAGCCAGTAAAATAGCTTTTCTGCAAATCAAATATGCTTGTTCATAAATCTGATCATCTTCTGATCCTAACGGCGTTTTTCGCAGAGTTGACAACATCATCGTGTCAATTGGTATACCAACATTATAAACTGCGCGAACAATGGCCAGTCTTTCTTCTTTAGACCAATCTAAGCGAGCTAGTCTTTCTTCTGTCTCATCTATTGATAATTCAACAAATGAATAACCTTCTTCTTTAGCCAAAGCTAATTTTTCAGACCAAGGTAAATCATAAGGTAGTGACTTTTCGTTTATTCCTATTTTTGACATTATGCCCAATACTTTCTAATTTCATCTTGGAAATCTCTCGCTGCGGCAGCAGGGTTCTCCTTCCCTGTAATTGCACGACCAGCTATGAAAGTATACACTGGCACCCCTTTAAATAGTTTAATTGTATCCAAAGTTAATCCCCCAGTTACGGAGACTTTGAACCCCATATCAATAAATTCTTTTACAATATCTAAATCCTTTTTCCCCCAAACTTCACCAGCCAGTAATGCATCGCGACTTTGATGGTAAATCACTTGATCAATGCCGATCTCTCGCCATTTTTTTGCTAAATCCCAATTCCACGCAGAATATAATTCAACTTGGATACCTGCCAAAATAGATTTGGCAGATTTCATAGTTGCAATGGTTGCAGAATCAATAACTGTCATAAAATCAGCGCCAGCATCTTTAGAATTTTGTGCAACAGTTGAGCCTGCGTCTGCGCATTTCGTATCTGAAACAATAATCTTTTCGGGAAACATCTCTCGTAATACCTTAATAGATTGTTGTCCAGCTTGCAGTTCAAGAATTGTACCTGCTTCTACAATATCAACTACTGGCCCAGCCAAATGGGCTATTTTTACGGCATCTGCCAAGCTATTTTGATCCAAAGCGATTTGTAAATTTGGTTTTGTCATCTTATCATCCTCACTTCACATATTTCTCTTGAAAATCTGTCTCATCAATTACTCGTTGCATAATTTCTTTATCACTCATAACGTTTTTAACACCAATCACTTTCACACCTTTTTTTGCAGCATCGTCAAACATATCCACAAAATTTAATGGTGTAAATACAGCATCATATTGCCCCGCAGTGGATTTTCCCTCAGCAATACTTGTATGATTGATATTTGAAATTGGAATTCCCAGCTTTTTCATTGCCTTCTCAACACTTTTCATCATCATTAAACTAGTACCTGAACCATTTGCACAAGAAACTAAAATATTCATCTTTTTTCTCCAATACGTTTATCACTTAAGTCGTAGTCACTATTTTTATTTTGTTTTTTCTTTATATGCCTCATAATCCTCAACCATTAGGAAATAATTTTTAGGATCTTTTCGATATTGTAGTTGCGGTATAAGAATTAAAATCAAGGCAACAACAACAATACCAACATAGCCTAAATACTTCAAAATAACTGTAAATCCAGGCCATACTGTATCCCAATCAAACATACCCAAATAACCGCCAAATTTTGACATACCTATCCACGTAGAAATTAGTGCGGCTCCTACCACTTGAATAATGCCCGAAAAGAACGGCAATATCATTGCTGCTTTAGCACCGGCACGGTTATTGGCAATAACACCAAACACAGCGTTATCAAAAAACAATGGTATGAAACCAGCTATGATAATGGTAGGAGAATGAAACAGCATCAGCGCACCAATGGCTAAGAATTGTCCCAATGCACCGAATAAGAAACCGATCGTTACAGCATTTTGTTCACCAAAAGCAAATGTGGCTGCAACATCAATCCCTGGTACAGAATTAGGGAGAATTGTATCACTAATACCCGTGAAACTTTCAGTTAATTCGCCAACGAATGTTCTTACACCAAGTTGTAGTATAGCTAAATTAACAGCAAATCCCAGAGATGTAGTTAAAATATAAAAGAAGAAGCTGGCACCCTTTGCTAATCCAGAAACGCCCTTAGTTTCAATAAATACTTGATGAAAATAATTTTCTCCTAAAACTAACATAATAATGCCAAAGAACAAAAACATTAGAATTGCTGTGGCAACCATATTTTCATTAAATATTCTCAAGAAACCAGGTAGTGAGACATCTTCAAGTTTCGTTGCAGAACGCTTTCCTTTTTGAATATTGGATTTTTTCATTTTATCAGATAGCCAAGCAACAAGCGCAATACCAAACATTTGCTGATGCGCTACTGCAAATCCACCGCCATCTGTTAATTCCTGAACTGGTTTAATGGTCATATTTGACCCTACAGCCCAATACAATCCTAGCAGTACCCCCATAACAAGTAAAACTTCAATACGATTCAAGCTAGGTATGGCAAAAAGTAGAATCCAAAATCCTGTTGCTGCTTGTTGTACCTGAACGTTACCAGTTGTAAACACCGCGCGTAATTTGGTATACTTTGAAAATCTAACGAGTAATATGTTAAAAACAAAGGCGATTAGCAGCAAAATCATAACATCGCCAAACGATCTACCAAATGTTTTCATCACACCATCTGTAACTGCATTTTGTCCAAAATAAGGATCAATTACGGTTGCTGTGAGATGAAATCGGTCTTTAAGTCCAGTTAAAATTGGTCTAAAGCCATTCACTAAACCGCTTGATCCAACCATTAAAATCATATAGCCAATGGTTGCCTTCAGAAAACCAGCTAAGCTATCATACCAAGGCTTTTTTTCCAATAAATAACCAATTAACACAATGAATCCAATCATGTAGGCAGGCTGCGTCAAAATATTATTAGCAAAGAAAGACCAAACAGCCATAATCCCTGTTATTAAATTGTTTATCATTTTTTCTCCTTAGTCATGTTGTCGAGATTTGTTCAAGGCTGTTCATAATTCGAATATAGTCTTCTTCAGTATTAATTGACTGCAACGACTCAATAACACCATCACGCATTAATAGTGACATAAGTTTTTGAATATTTTCTAAATGTTGCGTCTCATCTTTAGCAGCTAATGTGAAAAATAAGTTTCCTTGTTTTTCATAATTACCCTCATCAAAATAAACAGGTTGATTAAACTTTGTAAAACTAATACCCGTACCCAACACATTCGGACTAGTAGATAGTGCATGTGGCATGACAATCCCTGGCTGAATGACGATATATGGCCCGTAAGATACCACATTTTGGATAATTTCATTCACATAATCTTTGGTAACCAAATTTGCATCTATCAAACTCTGAGTCGACTGATTCAATGCTTGTCGCCAATCTTTGGGCTGTTGCTTCTCAATACGCACAAGATTGTTATCATAAAAATATTTCAACATCGTGGACATATTATTCTCCTTTTTCACAAAAACGATGGGAACGGTACATCGTTTTCTAACGAAAAGACATCGGAAAATCCTCGATCATAATGGTATTGAGTACGTTCCTTATCCTGTGGATAAGTATAGCTACCGCCAACTTTCCAAACGAACGGATGAAACTGATAGTTCAAAATATCCTTTTTCATCTGCCAAATTTTTATAATTTCTTTTGGATCAGCATCAAAATTTGACCAAATATCATAATGAACTGGAATAACAACCTTTGTTTTAAGATCTTCTGCTGATCTTAAAACATCAAAAGATGTAACTTTATCAGTAATACCACGTGGATTCTCACCGTAATTAATAATTTCAACATCCACATCGTTTTCATTGCCGTGTTTAGCAAACATATTTGACATATGTGAATCGGCCGCATGATATAAATTACCGCCAGACGTTTTAAATAAATAATTCACAGCAATTTCATTCATATCCTGTGGCATTGAACCTTTAATCGTTTGATCTTGATTTACTGTTAACAACGCTGTACGATCAAAAGCTTCTAACGCCTTAACAGTAACCGACTTAACTTGTATTTCATCCCCAGGATGTACCACAATAGTACGTTCTTCTGGTACACCCCAGCTATGCCAAATATCAACAACTGCTTGAGGCCCAATAAATTTCGTATCTGGCGTACTGTTTTGTAACACAGCTGCAGCAGTATTAATATCTAAGTGATCAGAATGGATATGTGTTACAAATAGTGCGTCGATATCTTTCATAGCGTAGGGATCTATCACGAAAGGTTGCAAGCGGAGATTGGGTTGTAGTTTCGCAACACCACTCATACGTTGCATTTGATGCCCTTTTTTCATGAGACCATCGCCATGAGTTCGCTTACCCGTACCATTCCACAAATCAACTAGTATATTGGTATCTTCATGTGTTTTTAACCAGATACCATTGTTTGCTAACCACCAGATTTTGAAATTCTTTTCTGGAACCAAACTATGCTCTATTTCCTCATTTAGCCAAGTACCCCATTCTGGAAAAGTATTTGCTATCCAATTTTCACGTGTTGCCTCAATAACATTCTTAGGCTTTGCCATATGTCACTACCATCCTTTTCATGAATATTTGATTTAATAAATGTATGCGCTTACAATTTATTTGTACCATCATTATCTAACAAAAAACTTATCGGCAACAGATTTAGTTACGTCGGTTACTTGTACACTAATGATACTGTTAAGTGTTTCATACTATCTCTATAATGAGACTCATAAGTAGTTTCTCGAATTCAGCTAAATGAGGTTCTATTATGCAATCCTTTGATGACAATTATTCAAATTTTGTTCATTATCTTGTTTCTCACAAATCGTTACCCAGCGTGCGCACAATTGCGCGACATTTAAACTTGTCTTCTCGCAAGATTTATTACATTCTGCAACATGCCAATGCGGAGTTGCGTTCTGCTCATCAGCCTTTCTTATTTCCTAATGAAAAAATTCATGCCTCACAAATTCACGTGTTGATAGATGCTTTAGCCGATTCTGAAAAAACAGAGTCATACATTAATGCGTACGAAAGACAATTAATAATGGATATATTAATTAGTATGCCCCTAAGAAAATGGCGTCTAATTGATTTCCAAGATTTATTTACTGTTTCCCGTGCAACAGCGTTACGAGATATCTCTGATTTAAAAGCCCGAAAAGAATTCAGACCTATTTATGATAAAGGGAAAGGTTTTATGTATGATTCTCCTATATATACCAACTTAGTTCATGCCTATAACCTAATCTATTCATTGCAGTACGACATTGGGATACGTAAACTATTCATTAGTACGATTGACAGAGAGATGACACTTTCAAAATTCGACCTATTAAGTAGTAAACTACAAAGTATATACCAAGAAAATTTAGATAAAAAAATATCTAATTACGATGCAAATGCATTAGCGATGTTTTCTGTTATTCTGGCTCGCTATTACGATATCAACACTAAGCACATGCAACATTTGTTTAGCCACAATGATATTTTGTCATTTACCAATCGACAAGAATATGAAGTTATTGACCTGTTCACTAATATAGTAGCGCTAAATTTTGATATTCAAATTACTGATTTCATCAAATACTTTTTAACGCTTGAATTATTAAGTGTCTCAAAAGAGAGTGACGCACATTTTAATAGTGAAGCATTTCAAGATTTATTGTTAGTCAGTACCGATATTGTCAACACTTTTCTAACAATGCACGAAAATTATCGACCCGAACCAGAGGAATTAGACCAACTGATTGAATCAGTACAAACACAGCTTAAACCTTTTTGGTTTGCCGTTCACTACCAATCAATTACGAATTATGAGTATCTGTATCATAATAAAAATTTTGAAAATAAGATGCAATCAACCCTTGAATCGCTGTCCAAATCGGCTATTTATCATCAATTATTCCCATTCGGATTATTTCCCGATCAAGTCACCATCTTAGCTATGATTTTTTATAACTTTTATTTATCACATCAAAAAGTTAAACCGGTCAATATTTTACTAACATCTGCACTCCCAGTCTATAGTCAAAATTTACTAAGAACCATTATTTTGCGTTCTGGTTCAAATATTAATCTTTCTATTAGAAAACTACTACAACTCTCTGAAAATATTGATGATTTTGACAGTTTCGATATCATTATTACTGATACTGCACAATTAAAAACAAAGCAACCAACCTTTTTGATAGGCCAAGAATTAAACAATAGCGAATTTGAAAGATTGCAGAAAATAATTTCTGAAATCTAAGGAGTATTTCACATGACAACAATCAAACTCATTGCACTAGATTTGGACAACACTTTACTATTACCTGATAAAACACTTTCTCATCGAAATAAATGTATTCTCCAAACATTGCATCATCATCATATTAAGATTGTTTTGACAACTGGACGTCCCTTGCCTAACACGAAGCCAATTCTTGATCAGCTTAATTTTACAGAAAAGGATGATTACGTCATATTATTTAATGGTGGCCTAATAAAAAATCTATCCAATAACAATATTTTGTTGAACAAGTATTTTTCAATAAAAAATATTCAACATATCTTATTAATTCTTAAATCATTAAGCTTACCTATCGATCTGGTCACACAAAATCATGTGTACAGCATTAAAGAATATGGCCAATCTGCATATTCTCAACTCATTAGTCGATCATTGCCATATTCTCAGATTAATCTAAGCGTATTAAATACCCATACTAACTTTCAATTTAATAAATTTGTCGTTTGCGCTACAAGCGAACAATTATCACACTTAGAAAAAATATTGTCCAATAGTCCATTGATTAACAATCAGTTTAACTTTGTGAGATCTCGCCGTATTCTTTTAGAATTCGTTCCCAAAAATGTTAACAAAGCACTTGCTCTAAATGCATTGTTAGAACACTTATCACTCACACCAGATAACCTAATGGCTTTCGGTGATGAGGAAAATGATATAGAAATGATCAAACTTGCCCGCATAGGAGTTGCAATGGGAAATGCTATTCCAAAGGTAAAAGCAGCTGCTGATTTTCAAACACTAGACAACGTTCACGATGGTGTATCAGAGTTTTTGGAAAGTTATTTTAGAAATATAACACTAGACCAGCATAAAAAAGAACAGCATCAACTTAATTTTTAGTGATAGATATAAAAAGTATATACAACAAGATAAAAATCAAACCATCTTCTAATGCTTGCTTCTAAAGAGTAACATAAATTATTGCCATATTCTGTCGCTTTTAAATGCACCGTGTTGCATTATTTTTTACTGTTTACATTGCTAGTCTCATCAAACTTTGCCTTCATCGTTGGATTGCCTCTTGTCAGTTTCTTAACACTCACATCTTCCAACTTGTTATTGGCTAACCGTAATTGATTTTCCGAAGTTGTCAACGCGCGTTTAACAGCTTCCATTCGGGCGATTGACTTATCAATTTCCTCAACTGCTTTTTTAAAGTTATTTGAGGCACTTTCGTAATTTTTACCAAACGCATTTTTGAATTGCGTCAAATCACTCTCAAAATGTGTAATATCAATGTTTTGTTCTTTAACTTGTTCTAGTTCTTTTTTATAACTAACTGAATTAAGTGCCGCATTACGCAACACACCAATAAATTGAATAAAAAATTGTGGTCGGATCACGTACATTTTATCGTAATCCGGCACCTGGACAATACCGGTATTGTATAAGTCGCTATCGGCTTCCAACATGGACACTAGAACTGCATATTCGGTTTTCTTTTCTCGGCGATCCTTATCTAATTCTTTAAAAAAATCAGTATTTTTATGTTTAGAAGCTGTTGTATCAGCCTCATTTTTCATATCGAACATAATACTAATAAATTCTAAATCATCTTGGTAGTCTCTAAAAATAAAGTCGCCTTTGGAATTGGTTTCCGACAAGGTATTATCTTTCTCAAAATAAGCATTTGGGAAAGCATATGGCCGAATTTTATTGAATTCTGTCATGGCATATTGCTCTAAACTTTCACCAATCTCCTTAGTTGACTGACGTGCTTTAAAATCTTTATAAAATTCAACTTGTTCATTAGCTGTTTTAAGTTGTGTTTCATAGTCATTTTTAACACTAGCTAGCTGTAATTGTTTTTCTTGTTCCTTGAGCTGTAATTGTGAGCGCAGTTCGGCTAAAACCTTTTCGCGTGTAGCTAATTCATTTTGCACTTCTGCGTCTTTTTTGATTAAAGTTGTTGTCAATTCAGATTGGCTTTGTTGTTTCACAGCATCAATTTTAGCTTGTAATTCAACGATTTCAGCCTGCTTTTTAGCTAATGTTTCTTGCAAATCAAGGTCTTTTTGTATAAGTTTTGATTGCAGTTCAGCCTCATTTTGTTGTGATAATGCTGTTAATTTGGTCTCTAGTGCCACAATTTGTTGTGACTTGTCATTAAGTTGTTCTTGTAAACTTTGTTTTTGCGCTTGTAATTGGTTTTCTAATTCTATTTGCGCTTGCTTTTCTTGTTGTGCCTGCCATTCCACCTTGGCCTGCACCAACTTATCATCTAAAATATCTGCAATCTTACCATTAATAATAGACGTATCAATATTTTGTTCATCAGTCAAATCAATCACATCCCCGATATGAGCTTCTTGATCAAGGACTAATTCTGTTTGTGATGCAATGTGAAATCTAACTTTTGCCATGTCATTACCTATCTCAAATTATTGCCCTAAATGGGTATACCGTTTTTATTATAGCAAAAAGGCCACTCATTAAGCGACCTTCCAGCTATTATCGTATGATATATTGTTACTTAATGACGACTCTTGAAAAGACGTCGGTATTTATCTAATTCTGCAACAATTAAGACAATTGTGCCTGTTGCGATAATAACCCCCCAGTTTTCTAGACGCAATGCAGCCGTCGAGAAGACACTTTGCATAAATGGCACATAGGTGAAAACCAACTGTAATAGAATCATCACAGCAATTGTCACAAATGCCATTGGATTCGTCCAAAATGAACGACTTAGCGCAGGCGCTGCTGTTCTAATATTAAAAAGATAAAAAATTTTCCCGAAAATAATCACATTCACTGCCATCGTACTGGCAACCGCAAAACTCGTTTTACCATTAAGGTATTCAAAGACGCCTAAAGCTACCGCAGCAATAATTACACTTACATAAACCATCTGAATAACATCATGACGTGTCATCAGTTTTGCCGAGGCCCGACGTGGTGGTCTTGTCATAATACCTGGTTCAGCTGGTTCAAAAATCAAGGCAAGTTGTAACGTCAGTGCTGATACCATATTTATCCACAATAATTGTGTTGCTGTCAACGGCATTGGTTGGCGTAGCAAGATACTAAAGACCACAATCAGCCCCTCAGCAAAACTTGTAGGTAATAAATATAAAATTGTTTTACGGATATTATCATACAAGCGGCGTCCCTGTGCAATGGCTACTTTAATCGTTGAGAAATCATCGGTTGCTAGTACCATATCCGCAGAATCTTTGGCAACATCCGTACCTTTAATCCCCATAGCAACGCCAATATCTGCCTTTTTTAACGCTGGTGCGTCATTAACGCCATCCCCAGTCATCGCCGTTACAAGACCGTTAGCTTGATAAGCAGCAACAATGCGTAACTTATCCTGTGGGGTGGTACGAGCAAAGACATCATATTTTGGAACGATTTTTGCTAAGGCACGATCAGAAAGGGTTTCTACCTCAGCGCCTGTCATTGCTTTAATATTATTAGCAAGGCCGAGTTGACTACCAATGGCTCTGGCTGTATCCGCACTATCGCCAGTAATCATTTTAACGCGAATGCCTGCCCGTCGCATGTCAGCAATTGCTTCAACTACCTCTGGCCGCGGTGGGTCGATAATAGCTGCCAAACCAAGTAATTTAATCCCTTCAATAGCTAAATGCTCATGTGTCACTTCAGACAATGTAGTAGCAACGTCTAAGTAACCCACAGCAATCACACGTTTACCTTGTTGCGCAAAATGAGTCGCTTGTTTTTCCCAATACTGACGATCGAACTGATCATCATGCGCTGCTAAGTCAAATAATTTGTCCGGGGAACCTTTTATAGCAATAAAACGTGCGTGTTTCTGGTTTTCAACTAATCTGGCAATATACCGATAATCTGAATCAAAAGGAATACGATCTATTTCTACTAACTGAGGTGTTTTCTGTCCAAAAGCTTTATAATAAGCTGACAAGAATGCTGCATCCGTTGGTTCACCATTAACCTCCCAAATACCATTTGTTTCTGTTAAAAACGTATCATTAGCTTGATGCCCCATAGTCAAAAACATAGCTAGTGATTTATCTTGTGATAATTCAACTGGTTGTTGGTTATATAGAATTTGACCATTGGGTGCATAACCTGTTCCTGTGACTTGATAATGTTTCTCATCAATCACAATATCTTGCACCGTCATCTCATTTTTTGTGAGCGTCCCAGTCTTATCAGAAGCTATAATATCAACGGCTCCCAGTGTTTCAGCAGCAGGTAAAGTTTTTACAATCGCATGTTTTTTGGTTAACTTTTGTACACCAGTTGCCAAAATAATTGATGTTGCAGCTGGAAGGCCTTCCGGCATTGAACCAACAATCATAGCAATAATAGCCATTACCAAAGTTGGCAATGTATAAATATCTAGTAACCATCCAATAACAAACATCACAACAGAAGCCGCAACAATAAACCAAGAAATGCCATGTCCCAGTTTATCTAATTCTCGCGTTAATGGTGATTTGTTTCCAGCGACATCTGATACACTTTGAGAAATTTGTCCAATTTGTGTTTGTAGCCCTGTAGCCACAACAATACCTGTAGCACTACCGTTAGTCACTGCTGTTGAAGCATAGGCCATATTATAGCGCTCAGCTAATGGCATATTAGCAGATAATACAGCATCATTTTTTAAAACCGAATCTGCTTCCCCGGTTAAGGATGACTCCTGTATGCGTAGGTTATCAACATCTAATAATCGTAAATCTGCAGGGACATTATCCCCAGCCTCTAAGTATACTAAATCGCCAGTCACTAATTCACGCGCTGGTATATCTACACGTTGTCCCTGTCGAATCACTGTTGCTTCCACTGACAACATGCGCTTAATCTTTTCAAGTGCATTACTTGCATTAACTTCTTGTAAATAGCCAATTAGCGCATTAATAACCACGACTAATCCAATAACCACTGAGTCAGAGTAATGCCTCATCAATAACGTTAAAACAGCGGCAACAACTAAAATATACACAATGATATTATTGAATTGCCGTAAAAACATGACCCATTTTGGTGTTGGTTTTAATGTCACCTCATTATACCCATTGCTGTGTAACCTATCAGTTGCTTCCTTGGTACTCAAACCATCAGGATACGGCGTTGATAGTTCATCAACAACTTGGGACCATTCTTGATTGTGAAACTTAATGTCAGGCGATAACGGCACGTCGTCCGTTTCACTAGTTTGTATGCTCATATGACACACTCCTTTAAGAGAAATTTACTTTGCGTCTTGCTGTTTAAGGTTGGCCGCTAGATATTAGATTACCTAGTTAGTCAGTTTCCCACACATTTGTGCCGCTACTCCCGCAAGCATGTCAATACTGAGCAAAAAAGTTTTGATTAATAAAATTTTACCATGTCATTTTTCAAAATGCTACTGGTTCGCTTTTAGGCGTGGTTGGCGAAAATAAAAAACACCTGACAATCGTCAGACGTTTTACTGATTTATTTACGCTTTTGCATGAAATAGTACAGTGGCAACCCAGCTAATGTTGCCAAGACACCAATCATAGCTAATTTAAATTCAGTCATCAATGTCATGCCAATAATGAATACACCGCCTAAAATAGCGATAATTGGCACAACCGGATAAAATGGCACACGGTATGGGCGCTTTAAGTCTGGTTCTGTACGACGCAGCTTAATCACCGCAATAAAGACCATTGTGTAAAATAACCAAATCACAAAAATCAGCATATCAGTTAATGTATCAAACCCACCGACAAACATCAAAGCAATCGCCACTATCAATTCAAATATACCAGCAATATAAGGAATCTTGAAACGATTAAGTTTAACTAAATGTTTTGAGAATGGCAAGCTGTTTTCTAATGCCATAGCATAGGGCAAGCGCATTCCGGTCATGGTATAACCATTTAAAGTACCATAAATTGAGATTAAGATACCTATTGTAATTAATTTACCACCGAAACCACCAAATATTTGTTGTGCAGCATCCATAGCGGTGTTTTGATTGCCTTGAATAGCATGAAATGGTAATGCATGCAAGAAAGCATAATTAACTAACAAATAAATAATCATGATGCCTAGTAAGCCACCAGCAATCGCACGTGGTAAATCACGGGTTGGATTTTTCATTTCACCGGCGATATTACCCACGTGAATCCAACCATCATAAGCATACATTGTGGCTAATAATCCAGCACCCATCGCAGTTGCCCAACCGCCAACTGCGTGTCCAGGTGACACAGGGAATAAGCTGACATCAACCCCGCCTGGCTGTAATAAGCCAAAAATAATAATTAAAGCTAGTGGTATTAGTTTGAAAAATAATGTAATTGACTGGAACTGCCCAGCAATTTTTGAACCCAACATATTAATCATTGCAACTGATACCAAAGCGGCAATACCAGAAGGAATAATCGCCGCACTACCCCAATGTAGCAAATTAGCGACCTGTGTCCCAAAGATGACACCCTTAGCTGCAATGCTGGCTGGGAAATAAATAATAATTTGTGCCCAACCTAATAAATAACTTGCTAGCTTGCCATAGGCACGTTCAATATAGACAAGCATCCCACCCGTTTGTGGCAAAGCGGCCGCCAATTCAGCGCCTGTCAAACCAGCTGCTAAACTAATTAATCCACCAACTAACCATACAAACAACGACATGCTTGTCGAACCAGTTGCATCAGCTACACTCGATGCCTTATAGAATACCCCTGCCCCAATCACTGTACCCATCACAGTTGAAATCGCAGGGACTAACGTCATGGTCCGATTAAGTTTTTGATCTGTCGCCATGTTTACTCCTCTATTTCTCCATTTATGATTAAACATATTCTTCTATCATAACAGGTTATATGTTACAAACATATCTCTTTTCATGAAAATAATCGTCAATTGTTTGCTTTGTAATCGTCTTTTTTGTCAATTGGTACGTCATTTATACGCAGTTAGCGCGATAACCTATTTTAGTATACCGTTATCGTTTCCTCGCTGCTATTTTACTACGCCAGCTTGACTAGTTGACACAACTTTTTTTTGATGATATTGTATAGTGATTAAGTAAATACCGACGTGACTTCACGTATGCGTTAACCCTGCAGAATGGGTATAGATTGGACGTTGTCAATGCGACGTCCTCTTTTTTATACACTTTTTTAATACTGAAAGAGAGCGTGAACATTTCATGACAAAGATTCAAAAACGTGCATTAACTTTATTAGTTGGATCACAATTACTCATTATGTTGGGTATTGGTCTCATTATTCCAGTTGAACCCTATATCAAAGATGATATGGGACTGACAGCCACTGATATGGGCATTATGGCTGCACTGTTTGCAGCTGTACAATTTGTGGCCTCACCCATTATTGGTAAAATTTCTGATAAATTTGCGCGTGTCCCCTTAATTGCTGCTGGTTTATTCTTTTTTGCTGTATCGGAAGCTGTTTTCGCTTTTGGCATAGGCAATGCTTTGTGGTTACTCAACCTAGCTCGCGCATTAGGTGGTCTTGCGGCAGCATTGTCAATTCCTTCAATTACCGCACTAGCAGCCGATATGACAACTAACGATAATCGTGCGCGTGTGATTGGTTGGTTATCCGCTTCTTTTAGTGGTGGTATTATCTTAGGCCCTGGTATTGGTGGTGTTTTAGCTAATATTAATCATACACTGCCTTTCGTTGGTTCAGCTGTACTCGGTGCCACTGCTTTCCTCATTTTTATGATATTCATGCCAAAAGACGAGGACTTACGCGTCAAAAATATTGCTGAGACGACACAATCTCAGACTAAAACTATTCGTAATTTTTGGACAGTCGCATTAGTCATGCTTTTATTAATGATTTTTGTGGCATCGTTTGGTTTGTCTGCCTTTGAGAATATGTTCAGCCTATACTTTCATGATGTTCGTGGTTTTAATTTAACAGAAATTGCTTGGTTTTTAGTAATCAACGGTGCCGTATCTCTTTTTTTTCAGGTTATTTTGTTTGAAAAGCTCGTCATGTTAGTCGGTGAGCTGATGGTCATTCGTATCAGCTTTATGGCTGGATTTGTTGCTATTTTGTGGATTTTATTCTCGCAAAGCAAATGGGAAGTATTTATCGCTACCTTAATTATTTTCGTTGGTTTTGATATTCTACGACCCGCCATCACAACTATGCTATCCAAAATTGATAATGAACAACAAGGATTTATTAATGGCTTAAATATGTCTTTGACAAGTGTCGGTAATATTATTGGTCCTGTTCTGGGCGGTGTGCTACTGGACATTAATAGTTTTTTGCCATATAGTTTCGTGGCTGTCATATTAGTCATTGCGAGTGTGCTAACTTTCACTGTTAAATTTAAGCCAGCTTAACGACATTTTAAAAGAGACGTGCAATCCATTAATAGATTGCACGTCTCTTTTATATTAATAATTAACAGCAATACCGCGTCTCGGACACTTAGCCAGATCCTGAATTATCCGTTCAGTTTTTCGCATAATTAAGATAACTTCGTGGTCGGCAACGGCAACTTGTGTTTCATAGCGCACGGCTAAATCGCCACTATTAAGATCATTTGGATGGACTGCGCGTTTCTTACGTTTAAGTGTTGTTAGGTCTTTTTGGTAATTTTTAATATATGGTATAAGTTTTTCTCTCTCAGCCTCATTTTGATTAGCTTTTGCCTGTAATTTTAACAATGCGTGTTTAATGACTTTGTACAAATAATCGCTATTCATGCGCCAACTCACTTTCAACAATTGTCATTTAGACTCATTAAGCTGATAAATGCGCACAATGCCTATTGTGATTATCGTTTAAATTTTTGGAGACAGCTTGATAGCACAATTTATACACGTGCGCATGAAAAAATCTATGGCGAACTAGTTACAATTCTTGAGCGTATTTTTCGATATATAATTTCTAAGTGTAAGTCAGCTAGTATGTTAAAAATCATATTCATATTTCTTGCTACCCCTTTAATGGCTGCGCCAAATTAACGTATGAATACTCAAAACTTTCTGTGTTGCTACTGTCATTATAACAAATATTTTCAGAAAGCAATGAAAAAAAGCCCTTCGGCTTTTAATAACTTACATTTGACGATAAACATAGTAATACGGGTAACTGTCACGTTGCGCAAATTCATTATAACGCACTTCTTGAACAGCTGATCCTTTTGCCCCTGCTGTTAAATAACATGTTGAAATAAAGTATGGGTCATTTTCTGTTGTGGTCATAATCCCAACGTGACCAAAAGCTCCCTCACTAAATCCGCGCTTACCCCAGATCACAATATCGCCACGTTTGGCATCCCAACTAGAAGCATTTTCAATAATTAATTTGAATCCATTATTTGTCAAATAATCATGTAATGACTCTGTACTGTACAAGTAATCATATGGTTTAGCCCCAGCCTCATACAAAGCTTGTGTCATTGAACCAGAACAATCGGCTGTACCATCGGCGCCATTACGTGAACCATACATTGAATAAGTCAAACGACCCTTATTATATTCAAACCAATTAATGACTTGATTAACATCCACGTGAAATTGTACCGGAGACGATTGTAAGTCTTGCTCTAAAACATGACTAATAATGTTATTATTAGCCAGCCTAACCGTATAATAGTATGAAGAATTTGAATAATTCGTCTGTGTCTTGTTGAGAATTGTAACATTTTGTCCAGCCAGCTGCTTCAAGTCATGACTACCGCCTAATGTTGAATCAGCAAACTTTGTTATATAAGCTGTGTCCCAGACGTTGAATTTCGATACGGCGACCACATTGCCATTGGCATCAACAGTATCAATCGTGTCAGCGTCACCCCACCGGCCAAAATGGTATCTTTTATGACCGTATATTAAGTATTTGTCACGGTACTGAACAAAATTATCTCCATAGTACTCTAACATGTTATTGCCATAATGCCGAAAGCCTCTCAGCGCGTCGCCATTAGATTTCATATAGTATAGCACACCATTGTCGTGAACATAGGCGTCTCGAACTTGTTTGGCATCACTACCATAGTACTCCATGTTATTATTGCCATAATGGCGAATCCCTTTAATCGCCAGACCATTTTGATCCATATAATAAAAGGTACTGCCAGTAGCGACATATTGATTGATAACTTGTTTATAATCGTTACCGTAAATTTCAAAACTATTACCAACGTTGCGAACACCCTTGAAAGCATCCCCATTACTAGTTAAATAATATCGGCCAGCAGCATCTTGTGCATAATTATTACGTACTTGCTTGAAATCATCACCATAAAATTCCATATTGCCATTACCATAATAACGCACACCTTTAACCGCATCGCCATTTGGCTTCATATAATAAAATGTGTTACCAGCCCAGACATAAGCATCACGTACTTGCATACCAGAATTATCGTAATACTCCATGCTGTTATTACCGTAATGCCGTTCACCCTTAATCATGTGACCATCATAATCATCAAAGTACATAAAATCATTATTGTACCAAAGATACCCATACACCATTCGCCCAGTTTGCGCATTGTAGTACACGATTTTATTTGGTAATTGTGTCAAACCACGTGACATGACATAGTTGTTATCAAAATTATACCAGTAGTTATCTATTTTCTTCTCACCACTGATAAAATGACCATTTTCTTGGTACTTTCTTTGACCATTATCATTTACCCAGCCAGAACGAGCTTGTATTTTAGAATCCCGATTAGAATCCCGAAAGGTCCTTTGGTTTTGAAAACTAGTTAATGTTGCTACTTGCAGAGAATTAGTATGTTCATGTGTCTCTTGATTGACCACTACCTTACCAGCACTGGCAGATTCCGATGTCTTGTCTGTGTCTGTCGTTTCAGTAGCAGATGTGTCATCACGCGCCACTGAATGAGAGACTTGTATATCTGTTGGTATATCATTGCCAGCACTCGTTTGTTTGTCTGGGGTTTGAACAATCTCTTGTTTCTGACTCTTATCTCTAGCCGTTGTTACTGAAACATCATTTTTTGTGTCACTGGCTTTATCAGGTACTTTACTCGTTACCGTTGCAACATTTTGGTGACGGTTAACATCAGTTGCAGTTAACACCATAGTAGCGTCAGCTGTTATTGGCGTTGTTACTGTCTGCGTTTTATTGTCGGCTACTGCTGCGCCAGTTATTGTATCCGCGCTTGCTTGCTTTAAACTGATAGTAGTTAGTGCTGTTGCGATGATAACAGACGTTGATAAAATAGACCAAGGTTTAAACATGATTTTCTCCCATTATTAAACGGCTATACCTTTGGCACCAATGGGAAGCAGTAGGTTGAAATACTTAGTACTTAGCTATTTTGCAAACAAGTAGACCATCACCACTGAGTCATCAGGCAAGTCAATTACACCGCCATTATTGTATCACATCGATTCGCAATAACAGCCATTTTAATAAGAATAACAACATATTGTAATCAAATTGTTTTTATCTTTTGTTAGTAAGTATTTTGTACCTCGTCATTTGCTTATTTTTCAAATTACCAACATAACACTGAGCTAATCAATTAGTCTCAACATTACAAAAAAACCTTCAATCACGAATCATTTATGATTGAAGGTTTTAAACTGATGCCGACGAGAGGAATCGAACCTCCGACCCCAGGTTTACGATACCCGTGCTCTACCAACTGAGCTACATCGGCAAGTAGATAACACTGAGGTTACCTGATAACTCCGACTGCCGGGCTCGAACCGGCGACAACCTGATTAACAGTCAGGTGCTCTACCAACTGAGCTAAGTCGGAATAATTGCTTAACACAACTATTTAATTATGCCAGTTTTGACTAAAAATGTCAACACTTTTTTCGATAAAGATACCCAGAAAAATGGCACAAAAAAAGCAAATCTTTTAAGATTTGCTTCTCATATAACTCCGACTGCCGGGCTCGAACCGGCGACAACCTGATTAACAGTCAGGTGCTCTACCAACTGAGCTAAGTCGGAATAATTGCTTAACACAACTTAATTATTATAACGAATAACTAGGCGATGTGTCAAGCGTTTTTGATAATTAGTTTTTACAATTTAACGCATTGTTGGGAAAAGCAAAACATCACGAATCGTATCAGAATCTGTCAGCAGCATGACCAAACGATCAATGCCAATGCCCAAGCCACCTGTTGGCGGCATACCGTATTCAAGTGCTTCAATGAAATCTTCATCGATATTTTCTGCTTCATCATTCCCATTTTCACGTTCAGCAACTTGCGCTTCGAAACGTGCGCGCTGATCAATGGGATCATTCAACTCAGTGAAGGCATTGCCATACTCGCTACCCATGATAAACAGTTCGAAACGATCTGTAAAACGAGAGTCCTCAGCGTTACGTTTAGCCAATGGCGATACTTCGACGGGATGACCGTAAACAAAGGTTGGTTGTACCAGTGTGTCTTCAACAAACTCTTCGAAGAATGCATTGATAATATGACCAACACCCCAATATTTTTCATATTTAACATGCTTATCGTCAGCTAACTTTTGTGCTGCCTCGACAGACATGTCTTGCCAGAAATCAATACCTGTTTGTTCTTTAATCAAGTCAACCATATGCTTACGCGCAAAGTTTGAACCCAAATCAATTTCTGTCCCTTGATACGTCACTTTTAAATCGGAAGAGACTACCGAAGCAGCTGCTTTGAATATGCCTTCAGTTTCGTCCATAACGTCTGTGAAGTCCATATATGCAGCATATGTCTCCATTGTTGTAAACTCAGGGTTATGCTTAGGATCCATACCTTCATTTCGGAAAATACGGCCAATCTCATAAACACGTTCAAAGCCACCAACAACCAAACGCTTCAAGTACAATTCAGTCGCAATTCGCATATACATGTCAATATTAAGTGCATTATGATGTGTGATGAATGGCCGCGCAGCAGCACCACCAGCTTCTGTTTGTAAAATTGGCGTCTCAACTTCCATAAAGTCTTGTGAATCCATATAAGCACGAATTGCTGAGATTATCTTCGAGCGTAATTGGAATTTCTTGAATGATTCCTCATTAGCAATCAAATCTAAATAACGCTTGCGATAGCGAGTTTCAACATCAGCAATACCATGGAACTTGTCAGGCATGGGACGTAAAGCCTTTGTTAAATGCGTTAATTCGGTTGCCAAAACGGTTAATTCACCCGCTTCAGTTTTCATTATAATTCCTTTAATACCAAGGAAATCGCCCAAATCAGCTCGCTTAATAATTGGATAATTTTCACCCAAATCATCGCGCTTAGCATAGACTTGAATTTTGCCTGAAACGTCGCGGAAATCAGCAAAAATCACTTTCCCTGCACCACGCTTAGCAATCATACGACCAGCAATCACAACTTCATGTTGTTCTGCTTCGAGCGTTTCCAATGTACTGTTATCATATAAATCGTGTAATTCCTGCGCCTTTGCTGTACGCTCAAAACGCTTACCAAATGGATCTAAATGCAAATCATCAACAATAGTTGCTAATTTTTGACGACGAGCCAGCATTTGATCGTTGAGGGCTTTTTCTTCTGCCATGTGTATAAAGTGCTCTGAATTGAGCACGTTTCCTCCATATTATTCTGGTTATATTAACCAGTTCTAAAAGTTCTCACTAATAATAACTATACCAAAAAACAAAGCTAACCTCAAAGGTTAGTCCTGATTATTCTTCTTAATTTCTGCAACAATACGGCTTAATTCTTCAGCTGTGAAAAAGTACCGTTTACCAGAGAACTTACCCACAACCTCCGCACCGCCATCTTCATCAATCATCGCTTGTACTTCTTCTGCGGGCAAAGTTGTCAACATATCCCGGTAAGCCGCTTTTGATGGCTCTGCAGCTAAACCAACCCCTGCTACTTGTAGTATCTCGACTTCACCTTTACCAAAAATTTCTTCTAAAATATCTAGTGGTGTGTAACTATCAACTAGCATATCCGCCAAGGGCTTCATTTGCTTTAACGCTTTTTCTAGGGTATCAAGTGCTTCGTCGGTTGCATCCGGTAATGCTTGAATGAGAAAACCACCGGCAGCTTCAACTGTGTTATCAGCGTTCATATAAACTGATACACCAACAACTGATGGTATTTGTTCAGATTGCGCCAAGTAATAGGTAAAGTCATCACCTATTTCGCCTGAGACCAGCTGACTCTGCCCTATATAAGGATCTGAATAAGGTGCAAACTTAGTTATTTGTAAGAAACCATTTGAACCAACAGCTTGCGCAACATCCAATTGTCCTTTGTCATCAACGATTGATGCAACTTGCGGGTTGGTCACGTAACCGCGAACGCTACCCTTAGCATCTGCCTCGACCACAATATTCCCAATTGGGCCACGGCCATTAATTTGAATAGCAAGTCGTTCTTCGCCCTTTAAGACTGATTGAGCAGTTAATGTCGTTGCCAACATACCACGCCCTAAAACAATCGCTCCTAAGCGCGATGTGTCATGTGTCAAAGCTGCAGCACGAACAAGCTGCGTACCATCTAATGCATATGCTCGAAAAAATTTGTTTTTTGTCACTGTTTTAATAAATTGATCTGCCATAATATACTTTCTACGCCATGCGTCATTAAAATAAAAAAGTTGACGTTAAACGCCAACTATCATTTTACTTATTTTTATCGTTTTTGTCATCAATTGGCGCATCATCTGGTGTTTCAACTTCTGACTGACTATCATCTTGTTTTTTTGGTTCATCGTGATGTTCATAACGCTCTTCAGCCTCTGAATCTTTAGCATCAACGGCTGCTTTTGCTTCTTCAAATGATTTAGCTGTCGCCAGTTCATCATCATCTTGTATATCTTTACGTGTAAATTTACCAGTTTCGTAAATATCTCTAATTTGCTTTTCGTCCAATGTTTCAACTTCTAGCAATGCTTCGGCAATCGCAACCAGCTTATCCTTATGTTCAGAAAGAATTGCTGAAGCGTCTTCAAATGCTTCCTTCGTAATACGACGCACTTCTTCATCAATCAATCTTGCGGTTTCTTCAGAATAACTACGATTCCCAGCCTGTTCAGCGTAACCGACACTGGCATTACCTTCAAGCTGTACCATACCAACTCTGTCAGACATACCAAATGCCGTAACCATCTGTCTTGCTAAACCAGTAGCTTGTTGAAAATCGTTTGACGCGCCAGAACTAGCTTCATTAAACATGAATATTTCCGAGGCACGACCACCCATCAAACCAGCTAGCTGCTCTTTTGCCTCAGAGTAGCGTAAGTTGTAACGATCATTTTTAGGCGTCATCAATGCATACCCACCAATACGACCACGTGGTACAATCGTTACTTTACGGACAACTGATGCTTCTGAACGTACCAAACCAACTAATGCATGACCCGCTTCGTGGTATGCTGTTGTTCGACGCTCTTGCTCTGACATACCACGGTTTGTTTTTGCTGGGCCTTGGAAAATACGATCTTCAGCTTCATCAATATCTGCTGCATCAACTTTTTTCTTATTGCGACGTGCTGCAAGTAAAGCAGCTTCGTTCAACAAGTTTTCCAAATCGGCACCAACGTACCCTGGTGTCTGCTGCGCAATGGCTTTCAAATCAACATTATCTGCCAATGGCTTGTTCTTGGCATGAACATTTAAGATAGCTTCACGGCCCTTAACATCAGGTGCCCCAACTAAAATTTTACGGTCAAAACGACCAGAACGAAGCAATGCTGGATCTAGCACATCAGAACGGTTAGTTGAAGCCAAAATAATGACACCTTCTGATCCTTCAAAACCATCCATTTCAATCAATATTTGGTTAAGTGTTTGTTCACGTTCATCGTTTCCGCCACCCATGCCTGTACCGCGTCGACGACCAACGGCATCGATTTCATCAATAAAGATAATGGCTGGTGCCGACTTTTTAGCATTTTCAAACAAATCACGTACACGTGAAGCACCAACACCAACAAACATCTCAACGAAGTCAGAACCTGACATTGAAAAGAATGGGACACTCGCTTCACCAGCGACTGCTTTAGCTAATAATGTTTTACCAGTTCCCGGAGGTCCCTCAAGCAAAACACCTTTTGGAATACGGGCACCAAGATTAACGAACTTCTTAGGTGACTTTAAGAACTCAACAACTTCAACCAATTCTTGTTTTTCTTCTTCGGCGCCAGCGACGTCAGAAAAGCGAACTTTGTTGTCCTTAGGATCAGATGGCTTTGCTTTTGATTTTCCAAAGCTCATCATGCCACCTTGGCCGCCTTTACCACCAGCCTGGCTCATCATGACATAAAATACTGCCACGATAAGCAAAACAGGTATCAACGATACTAACAAATTTAGCCAAAAGCCTGACGACTCTTGTTGCTTTGTAACCATATCCGTATCAGTTGATGAAGCGACTTGTGTCACTGACTTCAGAGAAGCATCGTTAGGTAGCAATGTAGAACTGAAGCGTGTTACTTTTTGAGATGACTGCAAGAAACTTAATCCCTTGTCAGCCTTCGTCTTTTGCGCCGTACGATACTCACCTGAAACATTATAGATACCATTTCCAGGTTGCACTGTAATTGACTTAAGTTCCTTGTCATTCAGTGCCTTCATAAATTCACTTGACGTTAGTGTCTTAGAAGATGACTTATCATTACCAAACAAACCATAAATCATCCCAACGACAGCTAGGAAAATGAAAATATAGAAGACAGAACTTTTTAAGAAACCACCTTTTGGATTATTATTCATTAAGTTTCCCCAATTTCTAGAAGTTAGTCAGTATAAACTTCTTTTTTCAGAATACCAACATATGGCAAGTTTCGGTACATTTCTTTGTAGTCTAAACCATAGCCAACAACAAATTCGTTACGCACATCAAAGCCGACATAATCAGCATCAATTGATACCTTACGACCTTCTTTTTTATCTAACAAGGTTGCTACTTTAATTGACTTTGCACCACGCTTGCGTAACAAATCTTTCATGAACAACAATGATTGTCCAGTGTCAACAATGTCTTCAAGAATGATGACCTGTCGATTTTTAACATCGGAACGAATATCTGTCACCAGTGTAATTTCATCGGTGCTTTTAACGCCACCATGGTAGCTAGATACGTTAATAAACTCTAAGTCAACGTATAAATCAACTTCTCGCAATAAGTCAGCTGTCCAAAGATACGCGCCCTTCAACACTGACAAAACAATCGGTTTTTCGCCTGCATAATCTTGTGTAATTTTTTGACCTAAGCGTGAGGCAGCATTATGAATACTAGCCTGGTCAAATAACACTTCTTGTATATCGTTATCCACTACTTTTCCTCAATTCGCCATGCAAGCCAATAATTGGTTGCATCTTGTTTGCTGACAAAATCTGCACTTAAACGCCAACGCTGACGAACACGTACGGCTATCACATCGTCATTTGGTGTTGATAAAACGACCATATCGTGCCGTTCATTTTGTGATAATTTTTCATCAATCGCTAAGCGTCGCAGTTTTTTATGCCCATGTATGAGTGCAAGTTTATCACTTGTTTTTACTGGGCGCAAGTATATAGCTGGCAGATCATCAACCAAGCCAAAGACAAAACTATTGTCAGAGTTAACTGGCTGATTTGTTGTCCAACAATATACATCATCTGCAAAATTTTGCCATTGATTTAATTTTAACATAAGTGTCGGCAAATCTTGCACTGTATTTGGTATTTCTGTTGTTTTTTTAAGATAAACCTGCCGATAATTCTTAATTAACACAACCGTGTGAGATAATTGAATCGAACCAGTCGGTTTTTTCTCATTAATCAGCAATTGATGAATATGTTTTAATTGCTGTTGCTTAAACCGATATACCTTCTGCTCATGTAAATAAGCGGCTAACGTGACTTCAAGCCACAAATCAGGAATTTTGGTCCAATCCTTTGTTAATAACGGTACGTACTGTTTCGCTTGAAAAGAGATAAGTTCAGATTGTTCGGCTATTTGTTTGGCAAAGCTATTCACATGATTAACCACTTGCAGATTAATTGTCTTCAATTCGGGTATGACAATATTTCGCAAAAGATTTCTAGGCGTGTATGTCGCATCAAAATTAGTGTCGTCTTCGCGCCATGATAAATGATGTTGTTGTGCATAAGTTATCAGTTGCTGCTTAGTTATCCCCAAAAAGGGACGCAAAACTAAGCGTTTTTTTACTGACATACCCGCCAGCTGTTCCAACCGTCCGCCACGGATTAATTTGAGCAACACTGTTTCAGCCTGGTCATTGGCATGGTGTGCAACAACAATAGTCTTGGTTTGATACTGGCCAGCCAATCGCGCAAAAAAACGATAGCGGAACTCACGTGCTTGTTCTTCCACAGCATGACTAGGCATAATTGACCAGTCTATTTGTTCAAAAACTGCTTGATAGGTCGTAGCAAGCTGACGCACAAAAAGCGCATCACCGTCACTTTCTTTACGAAGATGATAGTTAACATGCGCAACCACTAACTTGGTGTCAGGTAAGTATTGACGCAAAGCATGGAGCAAGACAACCGAGTCTACTCCGCCTGAAACAGCCACAATAATCGTTGCTTCCCAAGCATAGCGTCGTAATTGTTCATCAATTTTATTAATCATATTAGAAAAAGCACCATTCCGGTGCCCTATTACTGCTTATCCGAAGGCAAATTATAGATTAGTTCACCTTGCTTAGTGTAACCGTACTTATCTCGCAAAATTTGCTGCAAATAAGTTGGATCATTCAGGCGTTTAACATCAGCCTTAAGATTATCATTTGTTTTTTGTATTGATGTCAAGCGACTTTGTGTTGTTGTTAAAGTCGCATTAGCCGTGTGTAGTTTCACTTGGCTAACAAGCAGCTGTACTGCAAAAATAGTTGCGATAACCGCGCCAAAAAACAGAATCTTTTTTTCACGACTAGCATGCGCCTTTTTATAGTGACGCCTTGCCTGCATGTTTGCCGATTCTGAGTTTCGGATAATTTGCTGTATTTCAGGATTAACATGCTGCCTATTCAATTGTCTTCTTTTTTGAGTCGACATGAACTTTACCTAGTCCTAGTTTGGCACGTTCTTATCATTTTTACAAGAATATTTAACAATACTTAAACTTTTGGCGTCTCATCACTCGGTGTACGAAAATCATTCTCATACTTTTCACTAATCACTTCATACACATCTGCAGATGCCTCTTTTTTAGTCGTTTCGACAATTTTCAATACTTTAACGGTTAGTGTTTTGTTACCAAACCTTATTTCTAGTATGTCATTTGTACTAATATCAGAAGAAGATTTGCCAACCTTCCCATTGATTGAAATGCGCCCTTGATCGGCGATTTCTTTTGCAACAGTGCGACGCTTGATTAAGCGTGACACTTTTAAATATTTATCTAAACGCATAATTTATTTCCTTTTAATTAAATTTGGTTGCTCGTCATATTTTGCTCTTTTTCTAAGACAGTCAATAAATACTGACGTAAAATAATTAACCATATACTACTTTCAGCAACATCATCAACCGTCATTATCACCTGTAAATCTCCCGCTTCTGTTCGGACGGCGACTTTAAGTGGCACATCAGCTAAGGTTTCAAAAATTGCTTCTCCAGCTAATTTTTCGGTTGCATCATGATTAAACTGTAGGGTTAACTGATTTTTTTGTCGTCTAATATAGACTAACTGCGTTTGATCAGCTAGTGATTTAATTTGCCCAACCAATAACAAGCGTGCGACCTCATCTGGCATGTCGCCAAAACGGTCTAACATATCAGCTTCAATATCTTCAAACTGTTCATCTGATTTTGCTTGTCTAATACGCGTATAAAGTTCAATTTTTTGCGCATTATCAGGAACATAGTCGTCAGGCAAATAAGCCAACACACCCAATATCAATTCTGTATCTGTTTCTGGTTGCTGATTTTGCGTTACTTTGCCTTGTTTTTTTGCCACGGCGTCTTTTAACATTTGTGTATACATGTCATAACCAACAGAATCTATGAAACCGTGCTGCTGCTTACCAAGTAAATCACCTGCACCTCTGATACTTAAATCTCGCATGGCAATTCTAAAGCCAGAGCCAAGTTCAGTGAAATCTCTAATAGCCTCCAGCCTCTTTTCGGCTTCCTCACTAGGTGTACGTGTGAATGGATAAGTAAAGTAAGCATAGGCCAAACGTGTTGAACGACCAACGCGACCACGTAGTTGATAAAGTTGTGAAAGCCCCATGTGATCAGCATTTTCAACAATCAGCGTGTTCGCATTAGGAATATCCACACCCGTCTCAATAATAGTTGTGGTCACGAGCACATCATAGTTGCCATTTAAAAAGTCATAAAGCACACTTTCTAATTGCGTTTCTGACATTTGCCCATGAATACTGGCTACACGTGCAGATGGCACTAAGTCTTCTATTTGACTGGCAACACGATCTAAATCTGCCACACGATTGTGCAGATAAAAGACTTGACCGTCTCGTGCTAATTCTTTTTCAATAGCATTTCTAACAATTGTCCAATCCGCTTCAAGAACATATGTTTGAATTGGATAACGATTAGCGGGTGGCGTCTCGATGACGGATAAGTCACGCGCACCAACCATGGCCATATTAAGTGTCCTGGGAATTGGCGTGGCTGTCAATGTTAACACATCAACATTGTTTCGTAATTGTTTCAGACGTTCTTTATGTTTCACACCAAAACGTTGTTCTTCATCAATGATGAGTAGACCCAAATCAGCAAAGTTAACATCTTGACTTAATAATCGATGTGTACCAACCACTACATCAAGTTCATGTGCTTCAAGTTCCTTGATTACTTTTTTATTTTGCGCTGGTGTTTGGAAGCGACTCAAGACGCCAATACGAATATCTGAAAAGTCACTAAACCGTGCCAGCATCGTTTCATAGTGCTGCTGCACTAAAATTGTGGTTGGCGCCAAAAATGCAACTTGTTTCCCAGCATGTGCTGCTTTAAATACAGCACGCAAGGCAACCTCTGTTTTTCCAAAACCAACATCTCCAACTAATAACCGATCCATTGGTCGTTCTTTTTGCATATCTGCCTTAATTTCTTCAATAGAACGAATTTGATCTGGTGTTTCAGGGTATCCAAATGTGGTATCAAATTGTAATTGAGCGGTGTCATCTGGTGGAAAGGCGTATCCTGACAAAGCCTCTCTTTGCGCATACAAATCCAAGAGATCATCAGCAATATCCTCTATTTTGGCTGCAACTTGTCGCTTCGTCTTTGCCCATTCTGCACCACCCAATTTATTTAACTTGGGCGCCTTTGCTGCATCCGAGGCACCAATATACTTTTGGATCAGGTTTAACTGTGTGACTGGAATAAAAATCTTAGCATTTTTTTGGTAGGCAATCGACAAATAATCTTGCTTACCACCATCTACAGTGATAGTCTGTAAGCCTTCATAACGACCAATACCATGATTAATATGCACAACATAATCACCAACATTGAGCTCGTTATATGATTTTAAACGTTCAGCATTGGCTATTTTTCGTTGCCGCGGTGCAGGCCGCCGCGACTGGGTAAACAATTCGTGCTCTGTTAAAACAGTTAAATGAAGTTTAGGCCATTCAAATCCAGCTGATAGATTGCCATCTGCCAACTGTACCTCATTAACTAATAAATGATTTGATTCATGCAGTGGCACCGTTAAGTCCTGTAACGATTGACCGAAATGTTGCCTTCTTTGCGGTTCACTAATTAGCATAACAACCGTTGTTCCCGATTCTTGCGCGTAAACAAGGTCATTTTTGATTGCCGGTAATTGACCATAATACTGAGTAGCAGGCCTTGTCGTCACTTCAACAATGTTAGTGAAATGAATTTTATTGAGACCACGTTGAAAATTAGCTAAGTAAATAAATGGTTGGGCCATACTAGAAACAATATGATCAAAGTCTGCACGTAAGGATTGATGTGGCAATATTTGATAAGTTTCAAGTTGATGGGATAACCACTCTTGGTCACGCATCAACTGCTGTAATCTTGTTTCTTTGAGGCGTGTATACTCATCAATAACGACTAATGCTTGCCCATCAAAATAGTCTAATAAATTGGTTTCTTTACCAAAAAAATGCAGTGCATAAGGTAACAGCTGGTTATCACGGGTGTGATTACTAAGCCTATATTGCGTTGCCGCAAAGCCCTCTGTAATATGCTTTTTATCAATACCTGATAATGTCGTACGATAGGTATTAAATTGTGCTTCAATTATTTGTTTTGCTTGCTCATAGCGCGTTTCAGAGACAATCAAGTCGGTTGCCGGCTGTATCGTTGTCGCTTCAAGCACAGTGATACTTTTTTGTGTCTCAACATCAAATATTTTAATCTGATCGAGCTCATCATCAAAAAAGTCTAATCGAATAGGATTGTCTTCAGTTAGTGGGTAAATATCAACAATCGCACCACGTTGTGCAAACTCACCAGGTCCTTGTACTAGCTTAGTGGGTATATACCCCATCATCATCAAAGTATTTTTAATCTGATGAATGTCATATCGTGCTTGCACAGTCAACGATAGTGACGCCTGATCTAAAGTACTTGGCTCCGGTAAAAAGCGTTCGGCACCTGCAAGACTAGTCACAACAATGCATGGCTGTTGTGTACGCAGCCTAAGTAACGTTAAGACGCGCTGCAAACGTAATTCAGGTGAACTAATGGCCATCTCAGTTGCTAAGGATTCTTCAGCCGGAAAGCTTATTGCTTCAGGGGTTAAGCCAGATAAATCGGCTAACATTTGGTCAGCATGTGCCTGGGTGTCCGTAATGACTAACATCTGTCGCGGATTTGACTGATATAAAGCGGCAATGTTTGCAGCTCTAGCACTACCATTCACGCCTAGCAAAAGTTGTCGTGTTGTTGGGCGCGCATGCTGATTTAATGTTTTAATTGTGTCGGTTTGTGCTAGAAAATCAGTTAACACATTTGTCATAATTATTTTACTACCGCCTATTATCCGTTAAATTGATTACTTAGTTGTGATACCTTGGCCCCTGATAGCCACATGTCAATGGCCTGTGTACTCCGATCTAGCATTTGATCAATTTCTGGTTGTTCACTACGTGTAAACTGACCAAGAACATAATTAATCACAGCCTCTTGCTCATGCTGTGGATGACCTAACCCAAATTTTAAACGCAAAAAAGCTTGTGAGCCAGTATGCGCTATGATAGATTTTAGCCCATTATGCCCACCAGCTGACCCTTTGCCTCGAAAACGCAACTTGCCAAATGGCAAATCCATATCATCAACTAATACTAAAACATCACTATCGATGTTCCCGCCATAGTAGTCTAACAGTGCACGCACTGCTTTCCCTGAATCATTCATGTAGGTTGTTGGCTTGACGATTAGCACTTGCTCCCCATTAATCGCTGTTTTGCCCACAATTGCAAATTGTTTGCTGGGCGAAAAAGCGACATGATGTGCTTCAGCAAAATTATCTACTGCCATAAATCCAATATTATGACGTGTTTTCTCATATTTCGTGCCAATATTTCCCAATCCAATAACATACTTCATATTGATTATACGTGTGTCCTTAATAAATTTCTTAATCTTATATACCAGTATAACAGAATTCTGTGTTATCATGATATATGGCTATTTCATGATAAAAAAATTAATTTTAGGACATAGATATGATTCATAAGTCATTTATCACACCAAAATCAGATATTACAACCGTAACTGAAAATACAACGATTGCACAAGTAAATGAATTATTTAATTCTCCTGAAGAGGCTCACACACGGACAATGCCAATTTTAGATGAATCTGGCAAGCTTTTTCGGGGAAACGTTTACAAACAACACGTCTATGAACACATTGCAAAGCAAGGTGATATGAATTTGCCAGTTACCGCTATCATGCGTAACTCGACTAAGTTCATTTATACGACTAGTCAGTTTTATGAGGTATTTTTTGCTATTCGCGATTTACCATTTATTGCTGTTCTAGATGAAAATCATTATTTTACTGGGATTTTCACGCATGATGCTTTAATGGACTTATTGTCACAAAGTTGGTCTGTTCGCACTGGTGGTGTGGCTGTATCGATTGCATCACATAATACACAAGGTGATCTCAAGCTCATTTCTGGTATCATTGCACGTTATTCAAACATTGAGTCGGTACTAAGCCTACAAGCCGTTAGTGAAACAGTAACACTTATGTTCACACTGCCAATTAGTGTCGATAGTCCACAACTACAAAAACTGGTAAAGCATCTTGAGAAAAAGCGTTTTCAAGTAACTAGTATTGAAGATTTACAACGTTTCAATGCATAAACTGATATAGTTCAAACAATTCATGAGTCACTAACAATGGTGCTTTCCAAAAGTATCAAATTAGTCACTCTTTTTTTGTTACATAAAAATGTAAGCGCTTGCATAAAATGACACTTAGGCATATACTATAGTTGATAAATGGAACGTTCCATTTTAGTCGTTATGACAATAAAGGAGATGTATCACATGAACAATTCAAAGTGGTGGCAACAAGCCGTTATTTATCAAGTTTATCCCAAAAGCTTTCAAGATAGTAATCAAGATGGCCTAGGTGATTTGCGTGGAATCATCAGTCGACTAGACTATATTAAGCAGTTAGGTGCAGATGTGATTTGGCTTAATCCGGTCTATAAAACTGCTAATATTGATGGTGGCTACGATATCTCAGACTACCAAAGTATCAACCCTGACTTAGGCACAATGTCTGATTTTGATGCATTAGTTACTGAAGCTCATCAACGTGGTTTAAAGATTATGATGGATCTTGTCGTTAATCATACTTCTAGCGATCATGATTGGTTTAAACAAAGTAGTTCATCAACAGACAATCCTTATCGCGACTATTACATTTGGCGCGACCCAGTTGACGGTCATGAACCAAATAACTGGGGATCGTTTTTCTCTGGCCCTGCTTGGACCTACGATGAACAGTCCCAACAATATTATCTACACCTATTTGCTAAAGAGCAGCCTGATCTTAACTGGGATAACCCGGAAGTTCGCAAGGCCATTTTTCGTATGATGAATTGGTGGGCGGCAAAGGGTATTGATGGTTTTAGAATGGATGTCATTTCACTAATATCTAAACCAAAAAATTTAACAGATGATCACGCAGGTAAAGGCCAACCTTATGAAGATGCTGGCCAAGCTGTCGCCAATGGTCCCCATGTACACCAGTATCTCAAAGAAATGAACCAAGAAGTCTTATCAAAATATGATTGGATTACCGTCGGCGAAACTGCCGGTGTCACAACGGAACAAGCTGACAAATACGCTAACCTCGATGGTTCAGAGTTAAATATGGTATTTCAATTTGAACATGTCAGCTTAGATGGTAATGTGAACCCTATACTAGGAAAATGGTCTGATCGTCGTGTCTCATTAGTTGACTTGAGAGAAAATCTTGTTAAGTGGCAAACACAATTAGCCGGCAAAGCGTGGAATAGTCTCTATTGGAACAACCATGATCAACCGCGCGCAGTCTCACGTTTTGGTGACGATGATCCACAATATCGTGACTATTCAGCTAAAATGCTTGGTGCTATGCTACACTTCATGCAAGGTACGCCTTATATTTATCAAGGTGAAGAACTGGGAATGACCAATAGCGCGTGGCATGATTTATCACAATATCGTGATTTGGAATCTCTCAATGCCTATCATGAATTCGTTGATAAAGAAGCACTTGTCTCACCTGAAACTATGCTACGTTACTTACAGACAACTTCTCGCGATAATGCACGTACACCGATGCAATGGGATAACAGCCAGTATGCCGGTTTTAGTCAAAATAAACCCTGGTTGCCCGTCAACGATAACCATACCGAGGTAAATGCGCAACAGCAACTATCAGACAGCAACTCTGTTTTCAATTTCTATAAGCAACTCATCAAGTGGCGCCATACCTTGCCTGTTGTAACAAACGGTACTTTTAGTTTAGTAACAGGCAATGAGAAAGATACAGAAGTCTTTGCTTATACGCGTCAAAACAGTGATCAAACACTGCTAGTCATAGCTAATTTTACTGCAAATCAACTCACACGCTATTACGACATACCAAGTGATCATAAATTAATTGTTCAAAATTATACCGATGATCAGGGCAGCACACTACGCCCTTATGAAACGAAAGTCTACCTTTATCAATCAACTGCTGCAACTGATTAACAAGGAGGTCTTGTATCATGGATAATCATATAAATGCACAGGATAGTTATATTACAGGAAAACTGCCTTGGCGTGAACGACTCAGTTATGGTGCCAGTGACTTTGCCTGCAGCTTTACTTTTAGTCTTATTGGCACTTATTTAATGTATTTTTATACGGATGTATTTGGTATTTCTGCTGCCGCTGTCGGTACCTTAATGCTAGTTGCTCGTGTTATTGATGCCTTAGATGGTCCTTTCTGGGGTATTATGATTGACCACACACATACAAAATGGGGTCGTAGTCGACCATTTCTCTTATGGTTTAATGCCCCGTTTACTATTTTTACCATTCTCTGTTTCACCACACCCAATCTCCCCATGACCTGGAAAATCGTTTGGGCCTATGTCACCTATATTGGTATTGATGTGTTATATTCGGCCGTCAACATCCCCTTGACATCGATTCTGCCAAGTATGACTGCAGACCCTGATGAGCGCGTTGTCTTATCTACGATACGCTCACTCTTCTCAAATTTTGGTGGTACTTTAATTTCTGTTATAGCGTTACCATTAGTTGGCCTGTTTGGTGGCGCAAATAATCCACGGCGTGGCTTCTTTTGGTTAGCTGTCCTTGCTGCTTTGGTATTCTTCGTCATTTATTTATTTGTTTTTGCTAACTTAAGAGAGCGTGTCCAAACACGGCAGTCTCAAAAACCATTGCCGATTAAAACATCTCTCAAAGCCCTTAAGCGTAACTGGCCATGGTTAATTGTGATTGGTCTCAATTTTGTCTACTGGCTGGGTATGCAAACTAAAGGTCAAGTCACTATTTACTTCTTCAAATATAACTTACAGGAACCTGGTTTAGTCTCTCTTGCACTGTTCTTTAATGCCGTTGGTCTTGTCTCTGTCTTCTTAACCCCTTACGTCGTAACAAAAATTGGCAAGAAACGAACCTTGCTGGGCGGTCTACTGATTAGTATTGTCGGTCAACTTATTTTGGGCCTCGGCGCTTGGACTTTAAGCACAGTAACTGTTATTTTAGGCACAATTGTCGGTAACTTTGGTAACGGCTTTGTCGGTGCTTTAATCGCGGTATTATTAGCTGACGCCGTTGATTATGGTGAATGGAAAAATAACGTTCGTGCCGAAGGTATCGTGACTTCTGCTTCAAGTTTTACAGCAAAATTCGGCATGGGCTTAGGTGGCGCCATTACTGGCCTACTACTCTCAATCGGTCACTACGTCCCAAATAAAACGCAAACAGCTGCTTCGCTCTTTAGTATTGAAGCAAACTACGTTTGGGTCCCATTACTTGCACTCGTATTATCCTTTATTCTTATTTTATTCTATCAACTCACGCCAAACAAAGAACGGATTATGCGACAAGAACTTAATGCAAAACACCAAAAAGAAGCTGCCGAGGATGCAGCCTTCAGCAACTAATGAAATGAGGAAATAAACATGCTATCCGAAGACAAATTACAAATCGATCCCACTGAATTTGCGATGACAATCATTCGCAATACACAAAAAGAGCCGAAAACAACGAATACACAGTTCATCAAACAACAATTAACACTCTACTTAGAAACATATTATTTAATTAAAGATTTTAATCACCTTGAAATTAGTCAAATGGATCAGATGAAACAAAAGCAAATTTCCGAATTATTTGATAAAATATTATCAGGTAGGTTTCAACCTTAACATGTCAAAACGTCTGTATCAGACGTTTTTTTAGAAAATAAAAGTAGGTATGACTAGTGGTTAATATGAATGATGTTGCGCGCGTTGCTGGAGTATCGAGAGGGTCGATATCTAATTACATCAATGGTCGTCGTACAAAACCAGCAACACAATTGAAAATAGAAGCAGCTATTGAGCAATTAAATTACGTGCCCAATGCTACTGCACGAGCGCTCAAAACCAACAAGTCAAATTACGTTGTGCTAATTATTCCAACGGTCAACACCCCTTTCTTTTCAGAATTGAGCTACCACATGCAGCTATCATTAAATCAATTTGGCTATAAAATGATTTTATGCAATTCTAATAGTAATCCCGAAGATGAAATTGATTACATTCAAATGGCTAATATGCAAAAAGTAGCTGGCATTATTACCATGTCATATTCCGATATTGCTGATATTGTCTCTCCTAATATTCCACTCGTGGCTATCGAAAAACCTGTTTCGCCTCAATTTCCTCTCGTTGTATCTGACAACTATGCAGGCGGTCAATTAGCAGCCAAACAATTACAGACGCTCGGTGCCAAGAAACTGCTCTTTATTTCTAAAGCACCTGTTAAAAATATATCTAGTATTCGAGAAAAAGGGTTTAAAGATTTTTGTACTAAAAATAACCTATCAGTTAGTACCTTTCTGGCCTCTGACTCACCTGATTTCATTAACGACTTTGAAGCATTCATTATTAATCATACTCACAATCATGATTTTGCTTACGATGGAATATTTTCAGATGCCGATGAGTATGCCAGTGATTTTTGGCATCTGCTTATGCAACAGCATATTGATGTTCCCAACACTGTCCAAATTATTGGTTTTGATGCTGCGCATGTTTATAAACGCCAAAAAATTTTTTTATCCTCAATACGTCAGCCTGTAGAAGCCATTGCCAAAACAACTGTGGAAAAATTATACGAACAAATGGCGTCACAGCATCCCGTATCCCAAGCAACAATTACAACTTTGCCTGTTACTTTTCAACAAGGTTTCACTACAAAAAAAGTTAGACCATAAACGGTCTAACTTTTTTAATTCAAATCAATATACCAGCAAGAATCGCTACTGTCATACCGAGCATAACAATGATTAAGTTTTTGATAGCCAATATGAAGGTCTCTTTTTTGATTGGCCGGGCAGTAAAATGACGCGCATTACTGATAATCAAAGGTAACAAAATAATAATTGCATAACTTGTCACCGGTAACCAACCAACGTACGTCACAATCAACAACGCCACCACGGCTAATATTGCCCAAAATAGATAAAGCTTTTTTGCGGCAGCGATACCAGTATAATGAACAATCGTATGTCTGTTGTTACGTTCATCTTCAGCATGGTCTGCGATATTATTGGCCAACATAATTTCTGCAATAAACACTGTCAAAGGCAAGCTGACCATAAACCATTGCCATAATACACTTGGCATCGGTACCATACGTGTATTGACATATACCTGGGCAACAAAAATGAAATAACCCATGGTGATGCCTGAAACAATTTCTCCAAAAGGCGTATTAGTAATTGGTTTGGGTCCTGCCGAGTACAAATAACCAATTAAAAAGCTGACGATACCAATAATCCATGTCACATAATCAGTACGCACAGCAACTACAACACCAGCAATGGCGGCAATCAATGCCAACCCTGCAGCAACGTACAGTACCTGCTTGTTAGAAATCACTTCACCTTGTGCTGCTTCACGCAAAAACTCATTTTCTTTTTGTCGTTTTGAGTCTTCATAGCGATTAAATGTATTAACTGCTAAATGAACGCATACTGTCGCGATTATGAGTAATAGTGCGTTGGTCCAATTTAAACGGCCATATTGCCACTGACTATAGGCTAATCCGACCATTAAAGGGGCCACACTAGGAATCACAACACGAATCTCAACTAAGTCTAAAAACTGTTTTGGTGTCATTTTTTCAACCTCTAGTCTTTTATTTTACCAGAAAAATATCGTCAGCTAACTTTGAGTTTTATGATAAGCAACTAACCGCACCTCACCATCAATAAATTCACCAATAAAGATATCGCCAATGTGCTGATAACCTTGTGCCTTAACCTGATCATTGAGCCAGTCTTCTGTTTTATCAACCATCTCTAATACATCCACATTAATTTGGCCATCGTAAATAATGGGATACTTAATGCTATCATCACCAAATTCTATCACAGTTAATTGCCCATTCTGCTCCAAAATAGCCCGCTTGACGTCTGCAATTTTATAAATCCCTTGTGTCCGTAGCTTAAACATTAATTCATCAGCCGTCATACTGGCACGTAACACATTATCGACACGAACTTGACCACGTTCAATCACGACGCGTGGTTGCCCATCAATTAGCTTTTTAACAAGGTTGTTATGTTGCTTAGCAAATTTCAACGACATCACGAGCATCGTCCAAATAATAAGCACAATCGTAAATTGGAAAATAGTAATGGTATCGGAATAAATCACTGCCCCAATAATGCCACCTAATACATAATTTTGAACCTGATCTAGTGCTGATGTAGGCGCTAAATTACCTTTACCCATAATATTAATTTGGATAATTAACGCTAACAAACCAATCGCTAATTTAATTAAAATCGGAAAATAGGTTGTCATTTGATATAGTTAATCTCCTTTGCTGTAATATAAGTTCGCGTTAATGTATAAGACTGTTGGTCAGGACTAATTGTCATCCGAAAAAACTTGTCCTTTATTTTAACAATCATGCCATCATTGATCGTTTTTTGATTAAAATAGAGGTCATTTTTACTTACATGTTGTGTCTCAGCAACTTTTTGTGCAAAAGAAGGCATCTGCGTTACTTGTGTATCATTTGACTTTGCTTGTTCATAGTCTGTATATCTAGCACCTGCTAAAAATAAAAACAACAATAATGCAATAATACTTAAGTCTCGATATTTAGTATTATAACGATTTCGTAATGAGGCAACTGCACCAACCGCCATTAATCCAAAAACAACTACCATAGTATAAATGACAATCGTATCGTTCAAGTTAGCATTCTGACTTAAAAAATTAACACTATAAAAATTCACAATCTATCTCTCCCCCGACCGCTTTTTAAAACAATTCAAACAACAATAAAAAGCGCAGTTTATGTTTATTACAAACAGCTGCGCTTTACTCATCTTAATTAAAAAACACTTCTATAACTGTTTAGGATCAAAACTGTTATCGATAACACTATTTGGGGCTAATTGTTGGAGCGTTTTGAGACTCATACTAACGGTGCTTGTTCCGCTCGTTATGAAAGGCTTAATCGTCTTTCCGGATAAATCATTTACTGCCAAAAATCCGCGCATAGCGTGTGCCATGTCCATGCCATACATTGGATAACCGAGATATATCGTATCATCTGATAACACATCTGTCGGCGCTTTTTTGACTTCTGGTATGCTCTGTGTGGCAATTTCCTTAGTAATACGTGGCGTTGCTAATATTGTACTACTTGGATAGGGTACAACTGGTTCGATAGCATATAAGCGATCGCCTGTTTTGTTGGCTATCTCCTCTGCAACCTTTTTCGTATGCCCACCCTGTGAAAAGTAAATAATCATATACGCCTCCAATGATTGCTCGCTGGCAACTCTTAATTAGTTTCTATGACAGTATACCGCAACCCTGAAGCTTTATCAATTCACAAAAAAACGATAAACCCTATCAAAAAGGTTATCGTTTGACTGTATCACTTCATTACATCATGCCTGGCATACCACCTTGTGGCATAGGCATAGGTGTTTCATCTTTTGGTTCTTCAGCAACTACCGCCTCAGTAGTCAACAACAAAGCTGAGACAGAGGCTGCATTTTGCAAGGCAGAGCGTGTTACCTTAGTTGGATCCACGATACCAGCGGCAATCATATCAACCCATTCATCAGTTGCCGCATTGTAACCAAATCCTTCGTCTTGATCTTTCAACTTGTTGACAATTACTGAGCCTTCAAGGCCAGCATTCTCAGCAATCTGACGTACTGGTGATTCAAGCGCCTTAATCACTGTGTTAATGCCAGTCTGTACATCGCCAGCCTCTGACAAAGCTTCTACAGCAGAAATGGCATTAACAAGCGCTGTGCCACCCCCAGCAACGAAACCTTCTTCAACAGCTGCACGCGTTGCGTTCAAAGCATCTTCGATACGATACTTGCGTTCCTTGAGTTCAGTTTCGGTTGCTGCACCAACGTTAATGACGGCAACACCACCAGCCAATTTTGCCAAACGCTCTTGTAACTTTTCGCGATCAAAGTCAGAAGTTGTTTCAGCGATTTGTTGCTTAATTGTTTCCACACGCGTTGCTACAGCTGCTTTGTCACCACCGCCTTCAACAATCGTTGTGTTGTCCTTTGTCACATTAACCTTGCTTGCTTGTCCAAGCTGATCAATTGTAACATCTTTCAAATTCAATCCAAGATCTTCGGTAATAACCGTACCACCAGTTAAGATAGCAATGTCTTCAAGTTGTGCTTTACGACGATCACCGAATCCTGGTGCCTTAACCGCAACAACATTAAATGTACCACGCATCTTGTTTAGTACAAGTGTTGGTAATGCTTCACCGGTGATATCATCAGCAATAATTAGCATCGCGCGACCTTGCTCAACAACAGCTTGTAACACAGGCAAAATATCTTGAATGTTACCAATCTTCTTATCTGTAATCAAGATGTATGGATTATCCAAGTTTGCTTCCATCTTGTCATTGTCAGTTACCATGTACTGTGACATGTAACCTCGATCGAATTGCATACCTTCAACAACATCGAGTGTTGTTTCAATACCCTTTGATTCTTCAATGGTAATGACACCGTCATTACCAACCTTATCCATTGCCTCGGCAATTAAAGCACCTACTTCTTCATTAGCCGCTGAAATTGAAGCAATCTGAGCAATTTCATCTTTTGTATTAACTGTATGTGACATTTCATGCAATTTTGCGACAGCAGCCGCAGTTGCCTTTTCAATACCCGTACGGATACCAACTGGGTTAGCCCCAGCTGTGACGTTTTTCAAGCCTTCTGCAACGATTGCTTGTGTCAAAACCGTTGCTGTTGTTGTGCCATCACCAGCAATATCATTTGTCTTTGAGGCGACTTCAGCGACTAGTTTAGCGCCCATATTCTCAAAATGATCTTCTAATTCAATTGCTTTAGCAATTGTTACACCATCATTTGTGATCGTTGGTGCGCCGTATGACTGTTCCAAAACAACATTACGGCCCTTAGGACCAATTGTTGTCTTAACTGTGTCAGCAAGCTTATCAACGCCAGCCTTCATCTTAGCACGTGCATCTTCTGAAAACTTTAATTCTTTAGCCATTGTTAAAATACCTCTTTAGAATTTTTATCGTTATATTTTGAATTCACTTAAAAAGTGACTACGTCTCTTTTGTTGTTACTCAACAATCGCAACAATATCCTTTTCATGAAGTGCCAAATAATCTGCCCCTTCAAATGATACTTCTTGCCCTGCATACTTATCAAACAAGACCTGATCACCAGACTTAACTGTTAGGTCTTGCTTTGAACCATCGTTTAGAACATAGCCTGAACCAACAGCCACAACTTTACCTGTGACTGGCTTATCCTTGGCATTATTAGCTAAAACAATGCCACCAACTGTTTGTTCTGCAGCTTCTGTTACTTCAATAATCACGCGATCACCTAATGGCTTCAACATGAGACAATACCTCCGATTTTTAAGTTTTAGCACTCTTTTACAATGAGTGCTAATTACAATTTTAAGTATAGCACTTTACCATGAATTGTCAATAAAAAAAGCACATTTTCATCATTAGAAAATGACTTCATCTGCTTAGGTAATTGTTCTCTATAAGAAAGTTCCACCATGTGCTTCACTGATATCATAAGCTATCATAAATGCTTCTGGATCAACTTGGTGCACACCGCGAATTAAACGATTATAATCGTGGTTATCTAAAATAACCATTAACATTTCACGACCATCACCAGTATAACCACCACGAACATCCATTGCTGTATAACCAGTCTCATTTTCTGATAAATAGTCTTTAACTGCATTGATGTGATGATTACTTGTAATATAAACCATCTTGCGTCTATCTAATCCAGTTTCAATATAATTCATGACAACTGCGGTAATCATCAAAGAAAAGAAAGCTAATAATAATGCTTCGATCCCTTCCGTTACTAAGTTACCTAACGAGACAACCATATCAATAACTAACAATGAAACAGCCGGCGCAATACGAAAATATTTTTTTAAAATCATTGGCGGCACTGCTGTACCCCCACTCGATGCATCAACACGATACAATAATGCCACGCCAATAGCAAAAATAGTACCGCCCACAAGCACAGAAAAGGTTCTATCTGTTAAGACTTGTTCACTAGGTGTGATTTTTAAAAGAATTGGTAAGATAAGACTACCAAATGTTATTCTGGCAGTTGTCCCTCGATCAAGAAACACAGCTGCTAAAACAATCATAATGATATTGATGGCGAGTACCGTGACAGCACGATCAACACCAAACAATTCGTTTACTAAAATAGCAAAACCAGTTGCACCACCAGCAGCTACTTTAGCGGGCGCATAAAAAAAGTTAATACTAATGGCAACAATTTCTAACGCCGTAATAATAATCACATATCGTAAAATTTGATACTTCTGTAATAATTTCATTAAACGCCTTTCTTAACGTGCTTTTTTTTAAATATTCTGAGTAGCCGTTTAATTAGTGTTGGATTTTTGAGTACTTTATCGTTACCCAGATGCTCGCGTATTAATTTTAATATCTTGCCAGCTTCAGGTGACGAAAAATCAAAAACACCTTTATCCGTTTGAATTTTAAAACGTCGACCAATTTTATTTTTAGAAACACTAGCATAGACAACCGTCATATTGGCCCAAGGGATTTGAATAAAATCTGACACATTATTATCATTGAAGAACTCGAAAGCGCGATCGCCAATTAAAAATTTGCCGTATTGCGCACCGATACCCAAATAGGAAATACCTTTCGTTGTTAATTCGGCTTTTGAATTCAGTGATTGTACCATGCTTTTCCTCCATCAGAAAACTTGTGATAATTAACTCTATTTATCGTATCATTAAATTGAATACGTTCACAATGGTTTGTGTCATTTATATGTACAAAGGCGCTCGTCGCAGAAGACGAGCGCACTTTATAAGTTATGATAATTACATAATGTGAAGTACACGCATGAGGATTCCAAAGATAAAGATACCAATAATCATAACAATCGGTGATACTTTCTTCTTAAGTAACCACATAGCTAGGAATGTCAACAACAAGCCCATTAACCCAGGAATCAAGCTGTCTAAGTTACCTTGCAATGTATTAGGTGCCATTTTAGTTAGTGACAAGCCAGATGCTTGTTGTGACAAGATTTCTTGCAACTTACCACCACTGACTGCACCGTTAGGGAACTTGATATAAGCGCCTTCAGCTAACTTCTTAGCTGGCAATTCAACGGCAAACTTAATCGATACCCATCGCTCAACCAACACAGCTAGAATGAACATACCAAGAATTGATGCACCCTTGGTAATATCCTTTAACAAACCACCAGATAAATCTTGGGTAATTGCTGAACCAGCCTTATAACCAAATTCCTGTGTATACCATATGAAAGACATACGGATAACGTTCCACAAAACGAAGAACAAAATTGGGCCTAATATGTTGCCTCCTAATGCTAATGACGCACCAAGCGCACCTAAGATTGGTCGCACAGTGAACCAGAACACTGGGTCACCGATTCCGGCCAAAGGACCCATCATACCAATCTTAACACCTTGAATCGCTGTATCATCGATTGGTGCACCATTAGCGCGCTCTTCTTCCAGCGCCAATGTTACACCAATAATTGGCGAAGCAACATAGGGATGTGTGTTAAAGAATTCCAAGTGACGCTTTAGGGCAGCTGTACGGTCTTCTTTTGTCGTGTATAATTTTTTAATTGCTGGGATTAAGGCATATGCCCAACCCACGTTTTGCATACGCTCGTAGTTCCATGAGCCCTGCAAGAATTGTGAACGCCATGCAACAGACATGCGATCGCTACGTGTTAATTCGATTTTTTCAGCCATCATGTTGCTCCTTCCTAGTACTGGTTCAAAATGTCGCCGACTGGGTCACCCGAGCCACCACCATTTGAACCACCGCCACCATTACCACCCATCTTTGATAGGTTAAGGTAAATCAAAGCCAGAGCAACACCGATTGCACCAAGGGCAATCAATGTTAATTGGCTAACGGCAGCTAATGCGAAACCGATAGCAAAGAATGGCCATACTTCGCGTGTTGCCATCATGTTGATAACCAGAGCATAACCTACGGCAACAACCATACCACCACCGATAGTCATACCACCTGTCAACCAATCAGGCATAGCGCCCAACGCATTTTGAACTGCTGAAGCAGGAACTGCAATTAGTAAAGCGGCGGGAATTGCAATACGCAACCCTTGTAGTAAAATACCAACCAAATGCAAACGTTCGATTGTCTGATACTTACCTTCTTTAGCCGCCGCATCGGCACCGTGTGTCAAACCAACAGAGATTGTACGTACAATCATTGTTAGGAACAGCCCAGCAACCGCCAACGGAATGGCTGATGCTACGGCAACACCAATTCCTGATGTTGAGAAGTTATTACCCTTAACCATGATAATGGCTGAAGCAACTGATGCTAGCGCAATATCAGGTGCCACAGCGGCACCAATGTTGGCCCAACCAAGGGCAATCATTTGTAGCGAACCACCCAGCACAATACCTGCTGTCAAGTGACCGGTTACTAATCCAATTAAAGTTGCCGAAACCAATGGTTGATGAATCTGAAATTCATCTAAAATACCTTCCATACCTGCAAAGAAGGCAATGATTACGACTAAAATCATTGCGATAATAGACATAGTTTAAACACCTTTCCTAATAAACATTCATTTATTGAACGTTAGCTTTTTTAATTAAGTCAAACAAGTTAGCCTGGCTGTCGCTTGGCACTTTACGGACGTCGAACGAAACACCTAAATCACGCAACTTTTCAAATGCTGCAACATCTGTTTTGTTCATCGACAATACTTTGTTGACCATCGTCTTACCTTCTGAGTGTGCCATTGAACCAACGTTCAATGTTTTAATTGGCACACCGCCCTCAACGGCACGTAACACATCTTCAACCGTTTCAAACAATAAGAACGCATCCACACCGCCAAAACGATCGTCTTTGGCAACTTCTACCATTTTACTAATTGGTACAATGTTTGCCTTAACTCCATTTGGCGCAGCTTGCTGGATTAAATTCTTACGCAGTTCATCACCAGCAACAGCATCTGAGACAACGATAATGCGATTTGCTTTTGAATCCGGTGTCCAAGCTGTTGCCACTTGTCCGTGCAACAAACGTGTGTCCAAGCGCACAAGCTTGATGTTGATGTGCCCTTCTTTCAAACCAGCAATTGGTGCGTCTGACTTGGCATCTGCTGGTGTCGCCTCTTCAGCTTCAGGGACAGACTTAACACCATCTTTAGCGACCGGCACTAAGTATTTAGCTAAGTCAGCCGCAGTATTCATACCTAAGCGACCACCATACGCCTCGATCAACATAGGTAAATTCAATCCAGCAATAATAGCCTTATGCTCAGGATCTTGCTGCTGAATCAAACTCGCACGGTTGAACGGCGAACCACCCCACAAATCAACTAGGAATAAGGTGTCATCATCATTATCAAACTTTGCTAATGCTTCTTGATAATGCTTATCTAAGTCATCTGGTCCTTCGGTATGCTGAAAAGTCACGACTTCAACGTTTTCTTGTTCTCCGAAAATCATTGATCCTGACATCAAAATGCCCTTTGCAAAGTCACCATGACTGGCAACAATAAGATTAACCATTGATAATCTCCTTCTCAATAAATTGTTTACTATACGATTATAATCGAATTACAGTGTAATGTAAACGCTTTCACAATAAATTTTATCATCTATTGTTTACATTTGATATTATACGCTAACCTGCCATCAAAGTAAACGCTTTCATTACCTTTTGCAAACTGTTATCAAAAAATTTACATTTATTTTCTGGAAACTTTACATTAAATTAATTATCTAAGTATGCTAACTCTTGTGATTGGTAGCTATTTGGCGTGACAAAACTCACCACAACCTCGCCAGAACCATCTAATGTGTATTGCTGTGTATCTTTAAACATAATGAAATTATCGCCTTTTTCGAATTGATAAGTTCCTTCTGAATCCTGTAACGTAATTTGCCCCGATATTACATTGAATAGTTCATATTGATGGTGTTGGTTAAATTGACTAGTCCCTCGCACAGACAATTTATCAATTGTAAATTTTGGAGAGGTCAATAGGCGAGTAACAACCGTACTATCTTGAATACGTACACGTTGATTTAAAATAGGGTCAACGTGTGGCACTTTTGTCACAGACAAAGCTTCAGTAATCTGCAATGGTCTTTTTTTGTGTGTAGTATGATCCACACGATCAAAATCATAAAAACGATAAGTCGTATCCGCACTTTGTTGTATTTCAAGTGCTAAAACGCCAGCCCCTAGGGCATGGAATGTGCCAGCAGGTACATAAAAAAAATCACCCTTTTTCACAGGTATTGTCCGCAATAACGCATCCCACGCTTTATTGTCGACAAATTGCTTCAGTTCTGGCATTGTTTTTGCATGATGCCCATAGAATAATTTAGCATTTGACTCTGCATCTAAAATGTACCAACTTTCTGTTTTACCAAAATTTTCAGAAGATTGTTTGTCATTTGGATGTACTTGAATGGATAAGTTATCTTGCGCGTCTAATATTTTGACTAATAACGGAAACGTTTCATTGACATGGTGCCCACCGAATAAATCTGGTTGATTATCCCAGAGTTCTTTTAACGTCTGTCCAGCATAATCTCCATTAACGATAGTCGAAACACCATTTTTGTGCGCAGCAATTACCCAAGCTTCACCAACATGGTCGGATTTCAAATCATATTTAAATTGTTTTAATCGTGTCCCGCCCCAAATTTTATCATGAAGCGCTGGTTTTAAAATCAATACAGTCATTGTTTTTCTCCTTAGTGAACCGTGATATTAGTAGACATTTTAACGATATATGTATGCGCTTTCATTCTAACACAACAAAAAAGATTGTTTCAAAATTATTTAAAAACAATCCCTTTAATGTTGTGATACTAATCTTTACGACGCTTACCCTTGAACACTGATAATAACGATACTAACCCAAGAGCCATGACCCCATGACTTAGTACACCAGAATAGCGATCTGATGTTGCCGTATGAGGTAATTTGTTATTTTTGGATTTTCTATCAGTTTCATTTTGATTCGTTTCTGTTACTCTAGTTGCACTTTGTTCGCTGGTAGCACCGTCTTGACCGTTCTTGCCAGCTAAGCCGTTCTTGCCAGCTAAGCCGTTCTTGCCGTCTTGGCCGTCCTTACCGTCTAAGCCGTTCTTACCAGCTTCGCCATTCTTGCCGTCTTGGCCATTCTTGCCAGCTTCGCCGTTCTTGCCAGCTTCACCATTCTTGCCGTCTTGGCCGTTCTTACCAGCTTCACCGTTCTTACCGTCTAAGCCGTTCTTACCAGCTTCACCATTCTTGCCGTCTTGACCGTCCTTACCGTCTAAGCCATTCTTGCCGTCTTGGCCATTCTTGCCGTCTTGGCCATTCTTGCCAGCTTCACCATTCTTGCCGTCTAAGCCATTCTTGCCGTCTTGACCGTTCTTACCGTCTAAGCCATTCTTGCCAGCTTCACCGTCCTTACCGTCTAAGCCGTTCTTACCAGCTTCGCCGTCCTTACCGTCTTGACCGTCCTTACCGTCTAAGCCATTCTTGCCGTCTTGGCCATTCTTGCCGTCTTGGCCATTCTTGCCAGCTTCACCATTCTTGCCGTCTAAGCCATTCTTGCCGTCTTGACCGTCCTTACCGTCTAAGCCGTTCTTACCAGCTTCGCCGTCCTTGCCGTCTTGACCGTCCTTACCGTCTAAGCCGTTCTTACCAGCTTCGCCGTCCTTACCGTCTAAGCCGTTCTTACCAGCTTCGCCGTCCTTACCGTCTAAGCCGTTCTTACCAGCTTCGCCGTCCTTACCGTCTAAGCCATTCTTGCCGTCTTGGCCATTCTTGCCAGCTTCACCGTTCTTACCGTCTTGGCCGTTCTTGCCGTCTTGACCGTCCTTACCGTCTAAGCCATTCTTACCGTCTTGACCGTCCTTACCGTCTAAGCCGTTCTTACCAGCTTCACCATTCTTGCCGTCTTGACCGTTCTTACCGTCTAAGCCATTCTTGCCAGCTTCACCGTTCTTGCCGTCTTGACCGTCCTTACCGTCTAAGCCGTTCTTACCAGCTTCGCCGTCCTTGCCGTCTTGACCGTCCTTACCGTCTAAGCCGTTCTTACCAGCTTCGCCGTCCTTACCGTCTAAGCCGTTCTTACCAGCTTCGCCGTCCTTACCGTCTAAGCCATTCTTACCGTCTAAACCATTCTTGCCAGCTTCGCCGTTCTTGCCGTCTTGGCCATTCTTGCCGTCTTGGCCGTTCTTACCGTCTAAGCCGTTCTTACCAGCTTCACCATTCTTGCCGTCTTGACCGTCCTTACCGTCTAAGCCATTCTTGCCGTCTTGGCCATTCTTGCCGTCTTGGCCATTCTTGCCAGCTTCACCATTCTTGCCGTCTAAGCCATTCTTGCCGTCTTGACCGTTCTTACCGTCTAAACCATTCTTGCCAGCTTCGCCGTTCTTGCCGTCTTGGCCGTCCTTACCGTCTGTAACATAAGTATAAATTACCCAGATATTCTGTTCACCGTCTGAATTTTTTACGAAACACCCCCCAGAAGCATCAGACGTACCTAAATAATGTAGCTTCTGATCATTAGAGTCTTTTATATTTCCAACCGCTTGGTCTAATGTTTGCGGTATATTGTAAATTGTAGACTCGTTCTTTGAATTGTAGCTAATAAAGTTTCCATTTTTATCATAAAAAGATTGTCCAGATTTTCCAGTCAATTTTGTTGAAGGTAACAACTCAACACCATTAATATTTTTCAATACATAGTGTACATTAGCTTTCTTAATCTGGGGTTCGTAAGCCACGGTAATCTCACGTAATTGATTAGGTTCAGTTGCAGTAACTATTTGTTTTGTTGTGTTGAAATTTTCATTAGTTGATTGCTTATCTGTTGTTCCTACTACTTTATATCCAGATATTTTTTTATTCTTGATAGCAGGAAAACTGTTGCTATCCAACTGTTTCCAACCATTTGTGCCAGTTATGGTTTCACTAATAACATCTTTACCATTAATATCTTTAGTTACTTTCTTGACAACAGTAGGATTGCCCACTTTATCAGTTCCAATCTCACCAGTTGTCGTCCAATGTTCAACATAGTCGGTTCCATCTTCTCTAACTCGTGTTAAAGTAATAAACTTTTTATTATTACTATCATTAGTTTCGTAACTATCAGCCAACTTATTTCCCGAGGTATCTACATAGTTTATTCTTTCGTTGATTGATTTTATGGGTATTTGTGTATATGAAATGGTATTTTTATGATAAGCAACTGTGGGTTTCTGAACAAAAGCTAGTTTATCAGAATTAAGAATATGAATATCGTGCCACCAACGTGCATCGTTACGCATAGCTACAGAACCAAAATATAATGTAGGTCTATCAGATGTGAAATCAGTAAATGATACACCTTCTTGTATAGCATAAATTTCAGGATCATCATCTTCACCGCTAGGCGATTGAAATTCAGAACTAGTATTAGCGTAAGCTAACCCATTTTTTACATTAGTCTTAGAACCAGTAGAGCTAATATTAGTCAAACCTATAGTAGAACCCGCGGAAATAACAGCAGTTTGTGCATCATACGTTTGAGCATATTCTTTACGATTAATTGACCAATTATCCCATGGTTCTGCTGGATTTAACTTGGCTGGACCATCATAATTCGTAGAACTTAATGAACCACTCAAGAAATATACTTTTGGTTCACCATTTTTACCAGTCATTTTTGAAATTGGTACAATTTCCTCCGTTCCTGAATACGTCATCCAAAATGTTGTAGCCCAATTCAAATTGTTCATACGAACATTCTGAATCAGATTGCTAGATATTTCCACTGATGGCAAACCCGGTTTCTTGTAATCGGTTTCATCATTAAAGTTTCCATTTTGAAGTTGAAAATCGTGAAAAGACTGATGAAAATCTACATTAATTTGTTTTGTTTTTATATTACCTAAACCATCTTGGCCGTCTGCAATACTAAGTGTAGCAGCATTCGTCCAACTTTTAGTAATGGTAGATCCAATTAATTGAGAACCGGTGTATTTCCAAACAGTATCACTTTGTGGTGTGATACTGTCACCCGTAGTTGGTTGCATATCATTTATAATGGGTTGCCCAGTTTTATTGTCAACATCCCATGTTTTTTTATCTGCCAAAATATAAACCTTAGTTGGCTCTAATTTAGTTTTCTGTGCTGTCTTAGCATCTGGTTGACTATTATCTTGCTTTGTTCTACTTGTATCTAACGTTAAGGCCTGTTTATTCCCCGAGGTTGCAATTTGTGTTTTCCCATCTTTATTGCTTTTTTTATTGGTATCTAAGGCTTTCTGGTATGCTTGTTCATCCTGTTGTGCATTATTTAAATTACCAACTTGCTTTTTATAATCTTCAGTATCTGAATCTTGGGTAGATTGTAATTGTAAACTACTATCAGCAGAGTTAGTCCCTTGAATACTTGTGATATTTGATGCTTTACTATTTTCTCGAACATCAACATTGGCCTTTTTAGCATCTTTTATACTTTGATCAAGATCGGCACTTGATACTGATTTATCCAGAGTCTTAGATTTTGGTGAGCTTTCAATACTTTGTTTATCTGCCACGGTATTATCCGTGCTAGCGGAGACAGAAACAGTAGTTGCTCCCATAACAGCAGCAACAATTGATGCTGTTACCCAAATTTTCCCTGATTTGTATAATTTATAATGTTCTTTTTTATTTTCCATTTTTCCCCCACGAAGTGTCATGACATTAATGTACCTACTGAATATTTATAGATTACTATCAAATAATTTTTTCATGTATAAGCTTTTAATATCCCCCTTTAATCATAGCTAGCGTTTATATTACCATCTTAATTTTTTCAAATCATTGTATTTTTTAGCCATTAATATCAAAAAAAGGGATTTCTATTTTTTAAACATTATCACGTCACAATGTGTTCCTTTAAAACATGGTATCTTGTTATACGGTTATACGAATAATCGTATTTTTTTCAAATAAAAAAAGCGGTTAACCGCTTTTGTATTACTTTAGTAAACATTAAATCGAAAAAATATCCCCGATAGCCATTTCTAGCCCATCCGCTATCTTTTTGGCTGTTGGTGGTGATGGAAATTTTTTGGTATTTAGATATTCAACCATCAGCGAGTAATTAACGCTTATTCGTTTTGAAAATCCAGCAATTGTCTCACCTTGGATGGCTATCTTTTCTTTGACCTGTTCCGGATTTTTAAATTTCAATGTTAATGCCACAATATTGCCCCTTTTTTAATTATTACTATGTTGTTATTATACAGTCGCTGTATCACATCGTCAAACGTTTTTTCAGTTATTTGTTTTATATTTGTTTATTGTTTGCTTTATAGTTGTACATAATACATTCCAACAAGGAAAACAATTGATAATATGATATCTAAAGAAATTTTCGGTTTAGAAATTAAAAGAATACGCGAGCAAAAGCATTTTACTGTTCGTCAAACAGCACTCCAAGGGCACATATCACCTGCCTACCTATCTCAAATTGAGAATGGTAATAAAAATATACCTAAGGTTGAAACACTCTATAAAATTGCTAAAGGTCTAAGAATTTCTGAGAACGAAATTTTAGATATAGCAGGTATCACTACCCATGAAAATGATAAAACTGATCGTTACACAATTGACTTAGGTGAACAACTTGATAACGATAAACTGCTATTATCTTTTGAAGGTAAAGAGCTATCACCAGAATATCGACAAGCTATTCTATCTATTTTAAAAACATTACCTGATGCTAAAAAAGACTGAGCAGCGACCTTCATTTAAAAGTGATGCGATTCAAGAATATTTTGAGCGTATTATTTACCAAAATAAATTAACTATACTTCACCTTCACGGTTCAGCCTATGATCCTGATGTGGTGAATTTAAATAAGCGTGTGATTATTATTAATTGCAATTATGAAACGCACTTTAGTTATGATTTTCGTGTTGCACATGAAATAGCACACCTTTTGCATCAACTTTCTTCATCAAACTATCACCGCAATTATTTTACGAAAGTAACAATTGAAAAAAGGGCACATATAGATGCAATCCAATTACTCTTAGATTTTTATTTTGCTGATTTGACATCACAAAAGTGGCGTTGGGACAACCGCTTCAATTTTATTAATACCTTTGGTTTAGGTCCATTGACGCACTTAGTGGAACGTTTATTAACACCAATCAAAAAAGTATGTGAGTAAATTAAAAACACACATACTTTTTTAGTTACTATAATTTAAAACCTTTACGCGTTGGATAATTTGATAAAGGTTCCATATCTCGGTCCCTAGTCAATAATTTCGTGTTATTTTTAAACCACGAGCTATCAACCCCACGATCAGCATAATAGGCCTTCATTGTGTTGTCATAAGCCATAACTGTTTTTTCTAAAGTGGCTTGATCATAACCGTCTTTCATAAGTACACCTGACAGAGGAAGCTTTGGTTTAATGCCAGGTTCTTGATCTGGATAGCCTAAGGAAAATCCCATAACAGCCTTAACAAATTTTGGTAATTTCAAGCGCGCTTCGTATAATTCAAAAGACCCCAACGCACCGGCCATGGTCACGCTTCCCAAACCTAGTGATTCAGCAGCAACTTGAGCACGTCCTAAGGCAATACCAGCTGAAACAATTGCCCCCTCCAACATAGGGTAACTGGCTAACCGTTCTTCTGCCAGTTGACGCACCTCTGGCGTCAAGCCAATTAAGTCCTTATTAAAATCAATTGCCACAACAAAATAGCGCGCAGCACTTTCAATATATTTCATGCCAACCTGCGTTGTAATTTCTGCTTTGAATGCTTGATCGGTAATTTCAATAAAAGTCACTGGTTGAAAGTTATTGATATTTGGTCCAGCAATAGCCGCACTGAAAATCGTTTCAACGATATCATCTGATATAGGCTTGTCGGTATAGGCACGAATAGATTTATGATTCTTGAGTAAATCAATTACAGGATTTGTCATTGTTTTTATATAATTATGTATACACGCTCGAGCGCGAACATAATCATTATTCCTCCATTATTATAATAAATAGATTTTACCATGTTTTTATGATAAGATAATAAGAATATTAGTGGAGGCGACTATGCAATTCGGAAAATTCCGTATCGGGTTACGCACACTAAAGACAGCAATGGCCGTTATGCTCATTATTACCGCCTTCTATTTCTTCAAGCGCCCACCATTTGTTGCCGCATTGGCATCAGTATTTGCGCTAAGAGAAAGTTGGGATAAAACATTAAGCTTTGCTAAGATCCGTCTCATTTCAAACATGGTCGGCGGGTTACTAGCCTTAGTCTATTTTATGGTTCATACGTCTACGTCTCATGCAGTATGGGTGTCAATGATTTTCTTACCTTTTTTAGTTGTTGTAGCCATTGTTTTCTTAGACGGTTTTAACTATAATAGCGGTGTCATTGGTGCACTAGCGGCACTATTAATGATTTCACTAAACATTCCAAGTGGGGCAACTGTGCTTTATGTCATTGATCGTATTGCTGATACATTTATTGGTGTCTTTGTAGCCATTGCTGTTAATCGATTTGCGTCCCCCGATCCAAAAAAATAAGGCTTGACGCCTTATTTTTTTTGCTAACCATTAACTTTTTTTGACTAATTATATACCTAGAAAATGTTCTATTGTTTCCAATACGCCATCATTGACATTGGTATTTAAAGCCTTGTTTTGAACTGCGGTTAGCATGAATGAATTGGCATTTGGCATGACAAAACTATTAGGATACTTTTGAAGCATCTCTAGATCGTTCCCATTATCACCAAAAGTCATTACTTCACTGTCTAACACATCATAATAATCCTGCAACACCTGCAAACCGGCAGCCTTATCTACACCTTTACCCAACACATCCACCGAACCAAATCCCGAACCGGTTGCATGAAGTTCACTACCAAATATTTCTCGTAATTCAGCAACATGTTGTTGCACTTCATCATTCGGCCAAACAAACGTAATTTCTAAAATATGGTCATCAACCTCCATAAGCTTTTCAACTTGTTTAACATTAGGATAAAATTGAAATACCATCTCAGCTACTGGCCCCGTAGCATGATTAGAAACATATGTTGCCCGATCACCAGTCATAATAATAATATTTTCCGCTGATTCTGGGTTTTTAGCATTCCAAGCAATCACTTTTGATAGCTGTGCTGGTGATAAATGCACAGCGTATAGCTGTTCTTGACTCGTCGCGACCATAGCCCCATTTGAACCAACAAAGTCAATTTCGTAACCTTTACCAATTGTTGGTTCAAATAGTTCTTGTAAGTTTTTAACTTGTCGCCCAGAAGCCGCGACAAAACGCATGTCGCGCGCTTTCATATTATCCAAAATACGCTCAAAACGACCTTGGCTATATTCGTCATTAGCTGTTAAAAACGTGCCATCCATATCAGAGGCAATCATCCTAATGTTCACTGGTCTCCCACCTTTTAAAAAATGTTAATGCGTAATCTATTACGCCATATTAAACTTGTTAATGAATAAAAATCTATGCGAAGCCAAACAAAATTGTATCAGAAAGTAGTGATACAGTATTGTTCAATTTAACATAGATAACTCATTAATTATAACATATTAATTTTAAAAACCGCCTTTTGGCGGTTTTTAACTAAATTGCTCAAGATACATCTGATATGCACTATCATCAAGAACCCAATCAAGCTCACCAATATATTCAGCATGCGGATCATGATAGGCAAAGCCATGTTTAAATTTATATAGCCCATCTGTTGGCACAAAGTCCCCCACACCACCAAAATCGTAGGCTACTTTACCCAGGGCCAAGCCCCATTGTAACATATGCCACTGCACTGCATAAGGCCCATAATGCTTGGCATAACGACGATCAGATCCAGCATACATATACCAAATTTCGTCCCCATAACTAAAGCCAATGCCACTAGCAACAACATGGCCCTCAAAGTGAGCTAAGAATATCTTAAATAGTCCTGTCCCTTGCCATAGTTTTTGCATACGCAAGAAATAATCAATTGGACGATGTGTAATACTTTGAGCTGTAGCCATCATCACATAGGTCTCAAAGAATGCCCGGACATCGGCTTCGCTATCACCAGAAGTTACTGTCACACCATCCTTGGCTGCACGTCTAATTTGATTACGATAATCACGCTTAAAATGCAACATCAGGTCATCTTCATTGGTAATTGGTTTAGCGCCTTCACCACGACCATCGTAATATAAGACAACGTTCTTTCGTGGTTGTATATTGCCATGCATGTGCGTAATATCGCGATTACGAGTGACAAAACCTGCGTTTTGATAAGCTGTATTACGTGCTGGTGTGTAAGGCACTTCAGGGTCCATCCGAATTAAAAATACATTATCTGGTAAAGCTGTCAAAGCTTCCTCAATCATAGACTTTATCAAATCAATATCGTCGATGTCCGCAATCGGCCCGCGACCAGCATAGCCTAGTAACTTGCCAGTAACAGCTTCAACCGTTAAGACTGACAAAACTGCATCAATACGGCCATTAGTCTCATGGTAAACGTAGACATGACCCCAATTAGATTTTAATTCACCCCAAAGCGGATCCTGTGTTACCTGCCCTCTTGGATCACGACGAACAAATTCTTGGTAGGCGGTAACTTTCTCTGCATCATTTAAATCTAAAATAGCCATCTGAATTATAACCCTGTCGTAATTGAACCATAGTTATCAATAAAATAAACCAATGTTTGCAATTCATTTGTTAAATCAACGTTCTGCACACGCACATTATTTGGTACAGTCACACGCAGTGGTGTAAAGTTCAAAATACCTTTAATCCCTGCTTCAACAAGCTTATCAGTAATCTCTTGTGCGACACCTTGTGGAACAGTTAAAATAGCAATATTAATGCGCTGTGCTGTAATCTGTTCTGTTAACTCACTCATGGCATAGATAGGCACACCAGCCATAATCGTTCCAGCTCGAGTTTCATCAACGTCAAAGGCAGCGGAAATACGCATATTTGAAGATTGATGGAAGTTAAAGTTTAGGAGCGCTTGTCCAAGATTACCAGCGCCAATCAAAGCAACATTAATTAAGCTGTCTTGATCTAAAACATTAGCAAAAAAATCTAATAGTGCTTTCACATCATAACCATAACCACGCTTACCAAGTGCACCAAAATAAGAAAAATCACGACGTATTGTTGCCGCATCAAATTTAATAGCATCACTAAGTTCTGCTGATGAAATGCGATCAGTCCCCGCATCGTGTAAAAATGTTAAGTAACGGAAGTATATCGGCAATCTTTTTGCCGTAGCACGTGGAATTTTTGGTTGTTGAGTCATAGTTTCTCCAATTCATTTAAGTCACCATCTGAACGTGGTCACTTTCTATTTAATATTAAAGCACACTCTATGTTCACCTTGTGAACTTTTGCATAACTATTATATCACATAAATAGGCTTTTCAAAAAAAGATAGTGATTCATTCACAAAGTGACTATTTATTTAATAATTCAAAATCTAAGCCAGGGTTAGTATTAAGATCTAATCCAGCAAAAATATGTTGTTTAAAGTTCCAATAACCAGCAGCACCTATCATCGCCGCATTATCGCCTGTGTATTCTCGTGGCACTGGAATAAAGGTTGTCTTGGGGAATTGTGATAATAATATGTCTAACTCATCACGTAGCTGCGTATTGGCCGCTACACCGCCAGCCAAAACAAAACTTTTAACGTCATAATCCTTCAAGGCTTTTCTGGTACGACCAATCAATGCATCAACGACAGCATTTTGAAAACTTGTCGCCAAATTGTTATGATCGATTGTTTCACCCTTTTGTTCAGCATGATGAACATAGTTAATAACTGCACTTTTTAAGCCGGAAAAACTAAAATCATAGTTATCTTCATGTGCCATAGCAGTTGGAAATTTAATGGTTGCTTGTCCCCTATGCGCCATTTCGTCAATTGTTTTACCTGCTGGATAAGGGAGTTTGAGTAATCGACCAACTTTATCAAAACTTTCACCTGCCGCATCATCACGAGTCTCACCTAAGACAGCGAAATTATTTTCTGATGTCATCAATACAAGCTCAGTATGGCCACCGGAAACCATCAATGCTAACGCTGGATAAATAATTGGGACATTGAAATTAGCAGCGGCAATATGACCCGCCAAGTGATTAACCGGTATGATTGGCAAATCATGTGCCAGAGCGAAAGTTTTGGCTCCCATCAGCCCAACTAGTAATGAGCCAACCAATCCTGGGCCATAAGTCACAGCTACACCATCTAAATCTTCAGGCCTAACTTGTGCTGCATCTAGTGCATCATCTAAGACACGCGTAATCCATTCAATATGATGGCGACTAGCAACTTCTGGCACAATCCCGCCGAAGCGTTGATGGGAATTAATTTGTGTGGCTACCGCATTACTAAGTACAATATGACCATCTTCAACAATCGCTACACTAGTTTCGTCAGCACTTGATTCAAAAGCTATAATTTTTGTCACGGTTAGATGTTCCTTTCCATCATGATTGCTGCATGGCCGTTTTTATAATATTTTTCACGGCGAAAATAAGCCTGAAAACCATTTTTTTCGTATAATTGAATGGCTGAAATATTGGTTTCATCAACTTCTAATAGAAATCGTTTGACTTTTGGCTGCTTAAGGATTTGATTTAACAACTGCTGTGCTATACCTCGCCGTTGATAATCAGGATGAACGGCCAAACTGCCAATTTCGATTTCATCAATTATCTGCGTCACACCAATAAATCCAGCATTTGCAATAAAATACCTGCTTCGCGGGCTAGATAATTCATGCTCAAAAACAGCCATCGGCCAAGGCGACGGCACAAATGCTGCTTCGGCAATATTAAAAATCAACCGTGCATCTTCAGTTTTGGCTTGTCTTATTATCAATCTCTCTTACCATCGAAATCGCATCTTCATGATCACCTAAATAGTAGCCTTTTTTAATCCCAACATTTTTAAATCCTAGTCGTTGATATAGGGCTATTGCTCTAACATTTGATGATCTAGCCTCCAAGGATACTGTGTGTATACCAATATTTTTAGAGAAGTTAGCGATATCTTCAATCAGCAAGCGTCCTAACCCATTACCTTGCCAGACCGGTACGACGGCAATATTTGTAATATGCATGTCATATATTTCACGTTGATAAGCCGCACCAGCAAAACCGATGACCTGGTTATGACGCTCAATAACTAAATACAGTCGGATATGTGGTCGTGATAGTTCACTTAAAAAATCTCTCAATAACCAAGGCGCCTGACCAGCATAAACAGCTTCTTCAATGTTCACTAGCGTATCAATATCTTCAACAGTTGCACGCCGTATCAAAAAACTATAACCCTGACTGTCAATAGCACGCTTTTGATATTGTGGGATTGTTAAAGGTAATTTACCTTGACGATTAAACTTCAAAAACATAATTTTCAGGCTTATCCTCATTTGGGTGGGCAGCTAACCAATTTAATTCTGCTTGCGTGCGACGCAGATAATTTGGATTAAAATCCGCTACCCTCTTAGCTGGTAATGTCCTGTTTCCAAGCGACACAATACCCTGCCCATCTGGCAAACTCTCATCAGGTGACAAAATTTGCGCTCGAGAATCAAAGTGTTCAACAATTGCTGTGCCAAACACATCAGTATCACCAATAAAAAGCAATGGTTCTGGTCGAGACGCCAACCAATCAAATAAACTTTTTACTGGCCGGTGCGCATCCGGCAATACATTATTTCCCATCGCGTACACCCCAGTAAACACGTTGTCATTACGTGCGTTGAATAATGGGATGGTTAGCCCATCAAATGTTTGTTGTTCAGCCAAAATAGCTAAGCTAGATACCCCAATTAACTCACACTTAATTGTATCGGCTAATACTTTAGCGACAGTCACGCCAATACGTAATCCTGTAAAAGAACCAGGCCCTTGTGCAACAATGATTCGATCAATTGTCGATAATGTCCAACCCTGTTCTGCAATTGTTTGCTGAATCGCTGGTAGTAGCTGAATAGAATGGTTACGTGCTTCGTTGGTTGAAAAAACACGAATAACCTGATTATCTTCCGCCAAACTCACGGTTAGTGGTTGGTTACTTGTATCAAATGCTAAAATCTTCATAATCTATATTCTACCACAAAAAAACCGCCAAACGACGGTCTTGAACTGTTATACTGATTTCAAACAAATACAATCACCATTTATTTAATTGGCGACTGGTATGGCATGATAGGTGTGGTTATACCGACATTACTTGCATAAGTATAAGGTAATTGGTCTAACTTCGCAAGATTTTCTGTACGTCCAGTGACGATAACCCCAGCAAACTCAGCCGTTTTAAGCGATGGTGCAAGTTGCTTTTCCGCATCTTTAGCAATATCAATATGATCAACATTTTTTCTGTTAATTTGACTTTTTAAAGCCTTCTTCAGACCTTGATAATCATTATATTTCGTTTTATCAGGTAGCCCAGCAAATTGATCGTTCAATTTCCCGCTGCCGTCATCTTTTGCATTCAAACCAACATAACAACCAACATGACTTGACGTATCAAGTGCAGCAGAATGGAAACCAAGCCAATAATAGTTAATCATAATATTGTGTGGCATCATCTTTAAAATATCTTCGTATCTGTATCGCTTATCAAACGTGATAGCCACTTCGCCTAGTGTGTTGGGTAATGCTTGTAGGGTTTTCGCTTCATGTGTCGGTGTAATCGGTGACATCAACTTGTCTTTGTTCTTTTGGCTACCATACCAATTTGGGTAGGCCCGATTGAAAAATATCGGTTCTTTTTGCCCTGTTTTAGGGTTTGCTGCCATAATGTTAATGTTTTTAATGGTATCGTTCTTATAGATATTAGAGGATGTTTCACTGCTACTCTCTGGTCCACTCAGATTGAGTATCACTTTTTTTTCAGGATAAGCAACGCGATAACCATCAATATTCTTTTGACGATCACTAGATAATGTTGCACGCGTCATTGCCGTAAGCCTATAACGTTGCGATGTTGACCTAATATTTGGTGAATAAATAAGATCAGCAATATTAAATTGATTAATCTGCTTTTCAGCTTGAACGTCCATCTGTTTTCCTAAAATAATGGTTGTTGCCATAACCGCAACAAAACCAATAGTTACTGTAACGATGCTTGAAATAACTGCTGTTATGAGTAGTTTTTTACGCTTTTCTTTTTTTATTATTCGCTCAAAATTTTGGTTATCGTTCATTTTGTGCCCTTTCTATTGTCTGCCTCAGTTGCTGTCTTGTGCGATATAAATCAACTTTTATTTTTGAATCACTCGCATTATATATTGTGGCAATATCACGAATACTGTGGCGACTGTCATAATAAAGTAATATCAACGATTTTTGATAGTCATCTAACTTGTCTAGTGCCTGTTGCAAAAGCTCATTTTTAGTCATGCTTGGCGCAATTTCAGAATATTGTGCATACTGTGCTAGTAAAATATCGCGATACTTTTTTTGCCGACGATATAAATCGTAAAAACGTGATAAAGCAACACGATATAGCCACGGTCTTAATTTCTCAGGCGGTAACATGATGTCGGCTTGAATCAACCTGACAAAGACATCTTGTATAATGTCTTCTGCATCTTGTCTTTGAATCCGATGATTAATCAAAAAACCGGTGAGCTCATGTGCTATGTCAAGTAAAAGCTGTTCATAGTAATCTATTTTCATCTCCCCCGCCTTTCTATAGATATAACGAATCAAAAACAAAATGGTTACACAAAAAAACAAGTATTCCTCAATATGAGTCATACTTGCATTTAAAAAAAATTTAACTATTTATTTTGTTGCTGCTTCAACTAATGCAATTACTTCATCATTCGTTTCAGCATCCAAAGCCTTTTCAGCCAATAATTTCATGTCAGCTGTATTTAACTTTTTCATTAATGAACGTGTCTGCAAAACAGAAGGGGCACTCATTGAGAATTCATCCAAGCCCATGCCCATCAAAACTGGGACGGCAACTGGATCACCAGCCATTTCGCCACACATAGCGACGAACTTGCCTTCTTTATGAGCTGCCTCAATCACGTTATTGATTAGGCGCAAAATTGAAGGGTTGTAGGGTTGGTACAAATAAGCAACCTTATCATTACCACGATCTGCAGCCATTGTGTAACCGATCAAATCGTTTGTGCCAATTGAGAAGAAATCAAGTTCTTTAGCAAACTTGTCAGCCAAAACAGCAGCAGCTGGTATTTCAATCATAATACCCAACTTGACTTCGCCCATTGCAACGCCGTCATTTTCCAACTTAGCACGTTCTTCTAAGTAAAGTTTCTTAGCAGCACGGAATTCAGCCAATGTGGCAATCATCGGGAACATAATCCACAAATTACCATAGGCAGATGCTCGCAATAACGCGCGTAGTTGTGTACGGAAAATTTCAGTCTGGTCCAAAGAAATACGGATAGCACGGTAACCCAAGAATGGGTTCTCTTCATCAGGTAGCTTCCAGTAACTTAAGTGCTTGTCGCCACCAATATCCATCGTTCTCACTGTCACAGGCTTACCGGCCATTTTTTCGACAACAGCCTTATAAGCTTCAAATTGTTCGTCTTCGGTTGGTAAGTGATCTGATTCCATATATAGGAACTCAGTACGATACAAACCAACGCCTTCTGAACCATTTTCCAAAACAGCAGCCATATCTTTTGGTGAACCAATATTGGCCCCAACTACGAAAGTCTTGCCATCCGCACTCACCGACTGTTGATCTTTTAACAAAGCCCATTCAGCACGTTGTGCTGAATAGTCTGCTGCCTTTTGTTGGTAAGTTGCCAAAGTATCAGCATCTGGATCAACGATAACATCACCAGTTAAGCCGTCGACGATTACTGTGACGCCATCTGTTACTTCTTGCGTTGCAACATCTGACCCAACAACAGCAGGAATTTCGAGCGTACGTGCCATGATAGAAGCATGCGCAGTACGACCACCTAGATCCGTTAAAATACCCTTAACAAATTGTCGATCAAGTTGTGCTGTATCAGATGGTGTCAGGTCTTTAGAAACCAAAACAACTTCTTCATCAATCAACGCTGGATTTGGTAATGTTACTTGCAACAAATGTGACAGAATTCGTTTCGTGACGTCACGAATATCTGCCGCACGTTCTTGCATATAAGCATTGTCAGTCATTGCTTCAAACATGCTAATATACATGTCTGTTACTTCTTTAACTGCTTCTTCAGCATTGACCTTATCGTCAGCAATCTTTTGCTTAAACGCACCTGACATTTCAGGGTCAGACAAAACCATCAAATGTGCTTCAAAAACTTGTGCTTCATCAGCACCTAAGTTTTTTTCAGCTTTACGCTTAATAATTTCAACATCAGCACTGGCAGCCTTCAAAGCATCGTCGACACGAGCCTGTTCAGCTGTCACATCAGTAATTGTTGTCTTTGTAAAAGACAAATCTGGATCAACTAACAAATAGGCCTTAGCAATTGCTACGCCATTACTTGCCGCGATTCCTTTGAAGTTCTTAGCCATTGTTATTCTGCAAGTCCTTCTGTTCCCATTGCTTCAACGATAGCAGCCATTGCAGCTTCTTCATCATCGCCTTCAGTTTTGATAGTAACATCGGCACCTTGACCAACACCAAGTGACATCACACCCATGATTGACTTCAAGTTAACATCCTTACCTTGATATGACAATGTAACATCTGAAGTGAACTTTGAGGCAGCTTGTACCAACAAAGTTGCTGGACGTGCATGAATTCCTGTTTCTGCTATGATATGAAAGTCTTTTGATTGTGCCATGATTAATTTCTCCTTTTTAGCTGTGAATCAGCTTCTGCTATTAGTGTATCAAAGCGCTTACAAAATATCAAGTAAAATGTTGGCTTAATCCCTGATATATCAGGGAATTAAGCTGAAAATGCCTATCTGGCGGGCTTTTAAATGTAAACGTTTACACAAACAGAACATCCTTTTTCTGTAAATAAAAAAAACAGCACGAAGCCGTTTTTGATTAGCCTTGATATTCTTGGTTTCCCGAGGCTTTCCCTAAGCGATTATTGAAAGCTTTGCCCAGACCAATTGGTGGCATCTTTTCAACATAGATAGTCTTGACATGTGCCACATCATCATAATATCTTAAACCAGCAAAAAGTTGTTCTGTTGCATTTTCTAACGTCGTGCCTAATGACCAAGTTTGTGCTAATGGTAGTGCCATGCGTTGCAACGTTTCTTCTTGCGCCATCACAACGTCAGTCGGTGCTAAACTTACTTTCAAAGCCAGCGCGTCTAATCTATCAAACATAACCACTTGCTTATCAGGCGCATAATGCCTATATTTCATACCTGGCGCTTTTGGTGTGACATCATCAGCAACTGACATCGTACTTGTCGCATCAAGCACATGAATACCTAAGACATCTTCTAGTTGCTGCTGTGTGACAGCACCAGGTCTTAGAATAGTCGGCACATCTGCCGCCATATCAACCACTGTTGACTCAACGCCAACTTGTGTTGGCCCATCATCAACAATGGCCGCAATTTTACCTTGCATATCGTGCCAAACATGCTGTGCTGTTGTTGGCGAAGGTTTGCCTGATGTATTCGCACTTGGGCCGACAATTGGTACGCCTGCTTCGCGAATAATCGCACGTGTCGTTTCATTATCTGGCAAACGAAAGGCAGCAGTGTCTAACCCACCAGTCACCATCATAGATACTTGTCCTGGTTTAATGGGTAGAATAATGGTTAGGGAACCTGGCCAAAAGGCATCTATTAATGCTTTCGCTGCTTCAGATACGCTCACAAAATTTGTTAACTGCTCAGCATCTGCCACAGTCATAATCAACGGATTATCGGCCGGCCGCCCTTTAGCCACAAATACTTTTTGGACTGCTTCTTCATGTGTTGCGTCAGCACCTAAACCATACACTGTTTCTGTTGGAAATGCGACAACTTCACCAGCTTTGAGTAAGACGCCAGCGCGCTGAATATCTTGATTTGTTAAACGTTCTGTATTCATCATTTATTATCTAGTTAGTCATGCCTAACTTGTTATCCTTTCACTACACGGACCATACGATCTAGCCCAGCAAAATCTTGTTTCAATGTGACTGTGGCTTTGGGTAAAGCCTTCTGCATGATGTCAACAACTTGCTGCCCTTGCTTATACCCTATTTCAAAATAAGCACGACCTTGAGGTGTTAAGTGCGCGGCCAGCCCTTCAGCAATTTTTTGATAAATAGCTAATCCCTGATTATCAGCAAATAATGCGTCATGCGGCTCATAAGTCAACACACTAGCATCCATTTCATCTTCGTCTGAACTAGCAATATAAGGTGGATTGCTTACGATTAAATCAAATCTAAGGTCTGCCAAGCCTGAAAAGACATCACTTTCTACAAAACGAAGTTGTTTAATGTTTAATTGCTGCGCATTTAACGCCGCAACAGTTAACGCATCGCTTGATATATCTGCTGCAAATCCTCGAACACGTGGATTCTCTAACATGAGCGTTTCAATAATAGCACCAGAACCTGTCCCAATATCTAGCACAGATACCGATTCGCCGGTTGTGCCACTAGCATCTGCAAGTATCCATGCAACTAATTGTTCAGTCTCAGGACGTGGAATCAAGACACGCTCATCAACGATAAACTCACGACCATAAAAAGGCGCATGACCTAAGATATATTGTGGTGGTTGTTGTTGTATAAGCATCGCAATCCACTTTGGCCAAACAGCCGCCAACTTTGCTGGCATGGTACGTGTAATATTAGCGCGTAAATAAGCATAGTTAATATTTAGCGCGCCACTCAACAAAAAATCAACATTGTCGGTTGCATCATCTTTGGGCATGCCAGCATCTAATAACTCATTAATGGCCCATTTTCTAGCCTCTAATAAAGACATTTTGACATGATCAAGTTGTGTCGGCTTCTTAATATCGTCCCAGTCATACCACTTAGGTGTCGTTAGTCGGTCTGATTTTAGCTTCTTTTGTGCCACCAAAGATTTAAATTGTTTTGGTGTTTCAAAGTGTTTTTCTGTCATTTTATGCGTTATTCAATTCGGCCAATTTGGCTGTCTGATCGGCAATAACTAGCGCGTCAATCACCTCACCTAACTCACCATTCATGACACGGTCTAACTTATTGAGTGTTAACCCAATACGATGATCTGTCACGCGATTTTGCGGATAATTATATGTTCTAATACGCTCAGAACGGTCACCTGTCCCGACAGCTGATTTACGTTTCTCAGCATATTCGGCTTCGTTTTGTTGGGCATAAAAATCATACACGCGACTTGCTAACAATTTACGCGCCTTGTCACGATTTTTAATCTGTGTCCGTTCCTCTTGCATTTTGATCATAATACCGGTTGGCTTATGCACTAGACGCACAGCTGTCGAGACTTTATTGACGTTTTGCCCACCAGCACCACCTGATCGAAAGAATTCCTCTTCCAAGTCAGACTCTGCTAATTCAAAATCGATTTCTTGAAATTCAGGCATCACACCAACAGTTGCCGTTGATGTGTGCACACGTCCCTGCGTTTCTGTGGCTGGTACGCGTTGCACACGATGCGCGCCTGACTCAAATTTCAATTTTGAGTAAACGTTGTCTCCTGTAATCATCACCGCAACTTCTTTATATCCACCAACCTCTGTCAGCGTTTCATCAATAATACTTAACGTCCAACGTTGCTTTTCTGCGTAACGGCGATACATATCAAGCAAATCAGCAGCAAATAAGGATGATTCATCCCCGCCTGCGGCACCGCGAATCTCCATAATGATGTTCTTGTCATCGTTAGGATCTTTGGGTAGCATCAAGATTTTTAATTGTGACTCTAATGCTTCTTTTTCCGGCTTTAATGTATTTAAATCTTCTTTAGCTAAAGGTGCCATTTCGGCATCATCTAGTAAGTCCTCAGCATCAGCAATATCTTGCATCACCTGTTGGTAGTGCAAGTATGTTTCCACTGTTTCACGCATTTCACCGGCTTCTTTTGATAAAGCCATATATTTTTGACCATCTCCGGCTATTTCCGGGTCAGCTAACTGTTCATTCAGTTCATCATAACGGTCAACTACTGTTTGTAGCGATTGGAATATTGGGTCCATTTTATTTCTCCATGACACATGTGCTAGCAGCATGTCTTATTTTATATGTACGCGTCACCATAAGGTGAGTGTTAATTTGCAGGAAACATCTCTGTGATTTTGTCTAAATCAGGATGATACCAATGGTGTCGGCATGTTGGAATATAAGCTTCATCACCGCCAATAAATACTTGTGCGCCCTTTCGCTGTGGTTGGCCGTTCACAATACGTAATTGTGTGGTGGCTTTCTTACCACAAAACGAACAAATTGTTTTCATTTCTTCTAGCTTGTCAGCCATTTCTATCAAACGTTTGGAACCTTCGAACAGTTGATTAAAAGCATCTTGCTTAAGGCCAAAAGTCATCACTGGCATATTCAAATGATCAACAGCATAGGCCAGCTGATCCACCTGTTTTGTCGTCAAAAATTGTGCCTCATCAACTAACGCCACAGCCAGATTATCGTTATTTTTCATTTGCTTGATTAACTCATACAAATCGTCTTCGGGTTTGACGGCGACGGCTTCACGCGATAAACCAATACGACTCGCTACGATGCCAACACCAGCTCGTGTATCAATATTAGGGGTCATCAGCAGAACCTTACGTCCTTGCGATTCATAATTATGCGCGACTTTCAGGATTTCAATTGACTTGCCTGAACTCATTGCGCCATATTCAAAGAATAATTGTGCCATAATTTATATGTGCTGGCGAATTCATTCGTCAACACACCCTTTCCCAATTCTTCATCGTTGACAAAGAATTGTCACTCCTTAACATTATATCAAAATTCAAGCAAAATGATTAACTACTTAGACGAGTCGTCTAATGAAACAACTTGACTAAGCATGTGACAAATATGAACTAAAACTGCCAAAACAAGCCTTCCCGTGGTAAAATTATAAACATGAAAGTGGGGATATTTATGACACTTAAAAGTACACTTGCACGTACAACAGCCAAAAGCGCTCATTGGTTGCTACATGACGTGCTCCATCGTGGTGGCACTAGCTTACCAGGTAAATTAGCTGTATCTATTGATCCTGATGTTTTAAAGTCTATTCAGCAAGATTTTGATTTAGTTATTGTTACCGGTACAAATGGTAAAACGTTAACCACTGCCTTAATCACACGTGTTTTACAAGCTGGCGGTTATGAAGTCATTACCAACCATTCTGGCTCGAATATGATTCAAGGTATCACTGGTACGCTAGTTACTAGTAAAATTAAGCCATCAGCGAATGGCAAGAAGCCCGTTGCTGTATTAGAAGTAGATGAAGCTAACGTCGAAAAAATTGCTTCTGCAATTAAGCCTAAGATGTTTGTTTTGACAAATATTTTTCGAGATCAACTTGACCGCTATGGTGAAATTTACACCACTTACGATAAAATTATCGCGGGTATCAAGCATGCCCCCGAAGCGGTCGTCTTAGCTAATGGCGATTCACCAATTTTCACACGCGGCGATTTCCCGAATGAACGACGTTATTTTGGATTTAATCATGTACAGCCTGCAGAATATCAGCCAGGTGCAGCACCAATTAATACAGACGGTATTTTATCACCAACAGACCACAGTGTATTGCACTATGATTTCATTACTTATGCTAATCTTGGTAAATATTTTAGCACCACTGATCAATTTGCTAGGCCCAACTTACGCTATCAAGTCACACATGTCGATGAGCTCACACCAAAATACTCTACTTTTTCAATTGATAATACACCACTGCGCATTGAGATTGGTGGTTTGTACAACATTTATAACGCCCTCACCGCCTTTGCTGTCGGACGCGAATTTAATGTTTCAGCCGATCAGATAAAAACAGCTTTTGAGTCAAATGCACAAATATTTGGTCGCCAAGAAGCCATTCATGTTGATGGTAAGGATGTCACCATTGTCCTCATTAAAAACCCAGTCGGTACCAATTCGGTTATTGATATGATGCTTACCGAACAGGATGATTTTTCTATGCTCGCATTACTCAATGCCAATTATGCCGATGGTATTGACACAAGTTGGATTTGGGATGCTGAGTTTGAAAAACTGCATGATACCAACATTCAAGCTGTTGCCACCGGTGGTCAGCGTTATAAAGATATTCACGTTCGTTTGAAAATGGCCGGCTTTGAAGATCAGGCTATTTATCAAGATCTTACACGTATCGTTGAAGCAATCAAAGCCATGCCAACAGATAAGGTATACATTGTCGCAACTTACACGGCAATGCTACAATTACGTGAACAATTAGGCTCGGCTGGCTACATTAAAGGAGGCTTTTAATGGCGACATATGACATTTCGGTCGCACATCTTTATGGTGACCTCATGAATACCTATGGCGATTATGGTAATATTATTGCCCTAAAATATTATGCTACCAAAATAGGTGTAACGATGAATTACCATCTGGTTTCTTTAGGGGATCGTTTTGATAGTTCAGCGTTTGATTTTGTTCTCTTTGGTGGTGGACAAGACTATGAAGAGACTATCGTCGCCGAAGACCTCAAGCAAAAAGCAACAGATTTAAAACAATATATCGAACATGATGGCCCGCTCTTAGCTGTTTGTGGTGGTTTTCAACTTTTAGGACATTACATGGTTATGGCCGATGGCAAAAAAGTTGACGGTATTGGCGTGATGGATCATTTTACAACAAATATGTATGATAAAAGCTTAACCGTTTTGTCGGGTAAACGTTTAACTGGCAATATTGTCATCAAAAACAACGACAATGGTGAAGAATATCACGGCTTTGAAAATCACCAAGGACGGACTTTCCTTGGCCAAGGCGAACGTGCACTTGGTACCGTTATTTCCGGCAACGGTAACAACGGCATGGATCATTCTGAAGGTGTCATTTATAAAAATGTCTATGGTTCTTATTTCCACGGACCTATTTTTACACGAAATGGTAATCTAGCAAAGAGAGTGCTTGCTACCACACTACAACGTAAATATCCAGACATCGATTGGCAAAGTAAACTTAACACTGTGCCAACCGAATCGTTCTAAAAAAGCAGTCAAACGCCTGACTGCTTTTTTTGTCCCTTATTTTTTTGGTATTCGTTTATTGTCTAGTGCCTGCTTCTCTTGTTGTGCACTTTTAACTTTTTTAACTTCGCGGTGGTACCATCTCATAATAAGAATCAGGCCAACTGTTGAAATTGTCATAGCGATCACAACCCAAATAAAAAACAAAATTAATTTTGTATCAAATGACATAGATTTTAGCCTCTAACGTCGAATAATGGCGTCGCCCTTTCTTTTAAGTAAAATTACGGTTAGCTATTGCGCTTGTTTGTGTGATGTACACAATTTATTCTGATAAGTGATAATAATACGTTGACACAGATATATCATTACGTGAAGCAAATGCTGTACGTAACCTTAACGAATTTTGGTTGTGTAGGATATTCTGCCACGGCTTTTTCGGTACGAATTGTGGCAACAAAACAGTCACAGAATGGTTACGCTTTTCAGCCTGTTTCACAACGGCATCTACGAAACTTAATGCCGGTTTCACAATTGACCGATAAGATGAATGGATATCAACATAACGCACATCTGGAAAGTCTTCTTTGAAGCCATTGGATGTTTCTAATTCTTTTTTAGGATTAACATCAAAACTCACGTGCATCGCAACAACATAATCGCCAATTGATAATGCATAATCAATGGCCTCTGTTGTCACCTTAGTGATATTTGATACTAATACAATCACCGTGGCACCATCATAGTGATGTCGAACCGCACGATCATTTTTAACATATTCTAAACGCAACTGACGTGCAATGCTAACATAATGATGCTTAACCTTTAAGAACATAAACATCACAATTGGCATAATCAACAAATATGGCCAAACGTGCTCGATACGTGTCGCAAATAGCGTGATAACTAGAATTACCGATATCGCGGCGCCAATAAAATTAATCAGGGCTTTAAACCACCAATAACCTGGTTTTTTACGCCACCAATGGATAATCATACCTGATTGCGATAGTGTAAATGGTACGAAAACGCCGACAGCATATAGAGGAATCAGAGCATCTGTTGAACCATGGAAAATCAATAACAGAATAATCGCACCAAATGCCAGTGATAAAATACCATTTGAATAACCCAATCGATCACCTTTATCCATATAAAGATGTGGCAAGTACTTATCCCGAGCGAGATTAAGTGCCAACATTGGGAATGCAGAAAAACCGGTATTAGCCGCTACTGCCAAAATCAAAGCCGTCGCAAGCTGAATGACATAAAAACCAACACCATGTCCGCCAAATGTTGTTGCCGCAATTTGAGACAATACGGTCGAATGGGCATTTGGCTTAACCCCGTACCAATAACTTAGAAAAGTAATACCACCAAAAAATAAGGCCAAAATTAAGGCCATCATACTCAGTGTCGTTGCTGCATGCTTCTCTTTTGGTACTTTAAAGTTTGGTACAGCATTGGAAATTGCTTCAACACCTGTCAATGATGAGGAACCACTAGAAAAGGCTCGCATAAACAACACAAATGACAAGCCGGAAAAACTCGTGCCAACACGTGCAGCAGCATGGTAAGGCAATTGCCCAGTTGCTGCTTGATAAACACCCCATAGTATCATTACGCCCAAAGCCATGATGAAGAAATAAACGGGGAACATCAAAAAATTAGCACTTTCACGTAATCCGCGTAAATTCATCCCTGTCAATAACACCACAATAATAATCGATAGTGGCACAACATAAGGTTGGAACATCGGGATAGCTGCCGTGATTGCATCAGATGCAGCGGAGGCAGATACTGCCACCGTCAACATATAATCCACAAGTAAGGAGCCACCAGCGACCAAGCCGGCCTTAGCGCCCCAATTTTCACTCGCTACCGCATACGCACCGCCACCTGAAGGGTAAGCATGAATAATTTGTCGGTAACTCAAAACAATTGCTGCCAATAGTATCAGAACCAATAAAGCGATTGGTAGCTGGAGCCATAACGCAACCGCGCCTGCAGCCAGCAAAGTTGTTGTAATCGATTCTGTACCATAAGCAACAGATGATAACGCATCTGATGACAATAGTGCAAGCGCTTTTTTCTTAGAAAGTGATTGTCCGCCCTCATCTAGTGTTTTTAGTGGCTTACCAATCAAAATCTTTTTTATATATTGAAACATTTTCTTCTCCAGGATGACGGTGTTTTATTTCCCACCTGCGCACCCAAAAACTTTTTTATTCATCACTCATCACATTGTACGCTATTTTAACAATGAAAAAAAGCCGTCCTATATGACGACTTTATGACAAACAAGTAGTTAAACCCTACTAATAAACGCATCAAAAACAAGTTGTGCATTTTTATCCGCCATCAGCAGCATTTCCGGATGCCATTGAACACCGTAAATACGCCGTTTTTCATCTGAAAAGGCTTCGATGACGCCATCAGTGCTAGTAGCATCTAACTGCAAACCTGTCGCCAATGTTTTGACTGCTTGATGATGAAAAGAGTTGACTAACGCCGTCTTTGACATATGTGCTGTTAGCCAGTTACTACTTTGCCAAGCCAAGTGATGTGTTGGTGTCGACCATTTTGTTGGATACTGGTCATGTTTGACCGCTAATGCCGGTACTTGTGTTGTTAAATCTTGGTATAGTGTACCACCCAAGGCAACATTAATTATCTGTGCGCCACGGCAGATACCAAAAATAGGCTTATCTGCGGCAATTGCGGCTTGAATTAACGCTATTTCAAAAGCATCACGTTGCGGATCTATTTCACCGATTTGTGGTATAGGTTCTTCACCATAGTCATCTGGTGAGACATCTTGGCCACCAGGTAATAGTAACGCATCGATTGTTGCGATGTAATCTGAGGCTAATTCGGGGGCGCCAATTGGCAAAATAATCGGAAGTGCCCCACCATTAGTGATACCTGCCGCATAATTTTTCTGAATATAATTCACATAATTCGTGCCAAACCTCGGATTAGCATGCATCAAGTGATTACCAGCAATGCCTATTTTCTTCATGATTGTTCTGTCCTTCTTTCGCGCTACTTAGCATATTTATAATTTTGATAACCAATTACTGGATAAGTTAAGCCACGTACGTGTGATTGTAATAAATGAACATTGGCCATTTGGTAGAGTGGTGTGACACCATTTAAGTCATTATTTAATTTAGCTGCGTCTTTTTCTAATTTAAAGCGTGTTGTTGTTGCATCACCTTGCTGATTAATTTGTTGAATCAATTGGTCATAATCCGGATGCTGCCATTTTGTGAAATTAATTGCGCCATCTGAATAGGCCATGTCCAAGAAATCAATTGGATCGTTATAATCTGTCGACCAACTCAACGTACCTGCCTGAAAATTACGTGCATTAAATGCGGAAATTTCTGCATTTAACGGCATTCGGTTAATATTAATTGTAACATCAGGTAATACACTTTCAATTCTCTCTTTCAGGTAAACACTTAACGAACGATAAGCATCGGTATCTGCCAAGTTCAAATTGAGGCTAATTTTTTTGGTCCCTAATTCATCCTGTGCTTTTTTCAAATATGCTTGCGCTTTTGTTTTGTCAAAAGGTAACGATAAATCATGGTTAAAGTCTTGCCCATCTATTGTGATTTCACCACTAGGTACGATAGATTTTGCTGCTGTTGAACCATCTCCCAAGGCTTGTTGTGCCAAAACATCCCGATTAATTGCATAGCTCACTGCTCTTTTAAAATTGGTATTGCCGGCAATTTTGTCTTGCGCGTTCCAAACAATAAACACCATACGACCTTTTTGTTGTGATTTAATATCTTTGTTATGCTGCTTTTTTAAATCAGATAGGACACTTCCAGTAATTTCGGCTTCATCCACTTTACCGGCCAAATACTGTTTACTAGCTAACGTTGCATTCGTGACAACAGTTGTATTAATTGTTTGATAATGGACCTGTTGCTTGTTAGAATAATATGGGTTTTTAACAAATTGCCAAGTGGTAGCTGATTGATTCCAATTTTTAATTGCATAAGCCCCATTAGACACCGTCGTCTCGGCTGTTTGCCCATACCTTTTACCATATGCCTGCACCTTTGCCATATTAATTGGGTAAAGTTGGTTAGCTAAGATAAAATTAAAATACGGCACGGGATGTGATAGTTGAATTTTAACTGTTGCCTTATCCGGTGCACTAATACCAAGTTCATTGATATCTGCACCTTGCTTGCGGATACTGTCATAGTTAGCTAAATCTTTAAAATGATTCGCTCGTGTTGATTTTGAGGCGGGATTAACTTGTCTCTTAGCCGAATTGACAAAGTCATCAGCTGTAACAGGCGTGCCATCCGACCATTTTTGGTTAGCCTTTATTTTAATCGTATAAACCGTATTATTGACCGTTGGCTTAACGACTTTTTCCGCCATACCAGCGACCACCTGACCTTTATCATCCAATGTATATAAGCCTTCCAACGTTTGTGTTTCAGCCCAGTTAGAACCAATATCATCAGCAAAATTTGGGTCTAGTGTTGTAATTGGGTTTTGAACGGCAACTTGCAATTGGCTTTTTGGCTGTTCTTTTGGTTTTTGCTGTAAAAACAAATAACTACCTATTATTAGCACAACCACAATGGCAATACCCGTCAGTTTTTTTCGATTCATATTGTTATCCTATTCCCTAAATAATTTAACCTATCACACAATTTTTCTCAAAGTAAATAATTAAAGTATAGCGCGAGTGGCGATGTGATTCAATTCATATGATTTCAAACTGCTTTGGTTCTCCATATGATTATCCTTTATGTATGGCGATAACTCGCCTGATTATTTATTGCCATACTTCATCAATAATCGATTTCACATATACCAATTTTGCCCATTGTTGTGCTTCCGTAATCACATTGCCTTCTTCGGTTGAAGCAAAACCACATTGCGTTGATAACCAAAGTCGTGAGAGTGGCAGATACTTTGACGCATCATGAATACGGTCAATAATAGTTTGACGATCCTCTAATTCACCACTTTTAGTTGTTACCAAGCCCAAAACAACACACTTATTTCCTGACACTTTTGCTAATGGTTCAAAACTACCTGATCGCGCTGTATCATATTCCAAGAAATAATTAGCAACATTTTCTTGCGTAAATAATGGTTCAGCAACAGCATCGTACCCACCTGTTGCTGCCCAATCTGAATGGTAATTACCACGACAAATATGTGTGTTAATCACTAAATCATCTGGCAAACCAGCGATCGCCCCGTTGTTTAAGTCTAAATAAACTTGCTTAATCGTATGAGCATCAAAATCGTCGCCAGCCATCAAAGACCAGAATTTCGGATCCACCAACATGCCCCAAGTACAATCATCTAATTGTATGGTACGTGCCCCCGCCTCATATAATGCCAACATTTCTTCATGATAGACACGCTTAATATCATCATATAATGTCTCATAATTGTCGTAATACTTTACTATACGTGCTGCATTATCCCCACGCACAAGCTCAGCATAAAATTGCGCTGGTGCAGGTAGCGTGATTTTAGCAGCCACACCATGCTGGTCTGCCAATTTTTTTAAGAATACAAACTGTTGAATAAAAGGATGCACCTCAGCGTCAAAAGTTAAACGCCCCGTTAAACGTGCTGAGTCATCACGTGTTTCTTCATGGGCAAAACGATACCCTTCGCCAAACTTGAAACGTTCAACACCACCAAAACCCCAAAAATTATCAAGGTGCCAATACGAGCGCCGAAATTCCCCATCTGTAATTATGTCTAACCCAGCAGCCACTTGTTTTTCGACTAACTGTTTGATTTTTTCATCCGTTACCTTGTCTAATTCGGCTGCAGTAATTTTATGCGCTTCATAGTCTGCGCGCGCTTGTTTAAGTTGTTCTGGCCTCAAAAATGATCCCACATGTTGAAAGCCAATTTTATTTAAAGTCTTGTTTGTCATATACTTTACCTTTTTCAAATATTAATTTTTTCCGCTTAAATAGTGTTTTAACGCTTAGCAGTCAACCTGTGCGCCATCCCCACAAAGAAAGATAGCAGTGACAACTTGATTGGCATGTAAATAATAGATTATTTGCTTCTTCATCATCTACCACCCGTTTCATTTGACTAATAAAAAACCGCAGTCTAAATTATTAGACTGCGGGACGTGTGATCGTGTTACCACCCAGCGTTTATATACACAGGTATATCTCATTGTTAATCGGATCATTCCAATTAACCAAGCAATAACGCGCTCACCGACTAATGCTAACTGTTTATTCAGCTCACAATAGTAACCAATAATATACCGAGACCATATTCATAGTGCTACCCTGTTCAATTTCAGCCAACTTGAACTCTCTGTTTAGTGTATGACACAATTACTCATCTCGGCTATTTTTAATACTTATACAACATGACGTTCGAACGCATCACTTGAAATGCCTTGAGCCAAAATTAGTTTGGCCCATTCTTTAGCAGAATGTAAGCTATGATCTTTATAGTTACCACAACTCTCAATTTCCGCAGCAGGTACCTCAGTAATATCATCACTGGCTATTTTTTCCAAGACTTTCTTAAAGACCTTGGCCAAAGTTTCTGAATCATAATTTACCCAAGAAATGACATGAAACCCAGTACGGCAGCCAAATGGCGACATATCAATAATGCCATCAATTTCATCACGCACTAAGCCAGCAAAAAGATGTTCTAGCGTATGCAATCCCCCAGTTTCGATAGCCGTTTCATTAGGCTGGGTTAAGCGTAAATCGTAATTAGTAATGGTTCCACCATTTGGGCCACTTTGTGTCTCGATGACACGAACATAAGGTGCTTTAACCTTTGTATGGTCTAGTGTGAAACTTTCAACAACTGTTTCTGACATAATTTTCTCCTTTTAATAATGCGTTAACCTAAGTATACGCGCCTCGGTTAGCGACAACAAATGATATTATTTTTACCCTAAAGCTTGATCAGCAATGCTTTTGACCAAGGCTAACTTACGCCATTGATCAGCAATTGTTAAAATGTTGCCTTCTTCTGTTGATGAGAAGCCACATTGCGTGGATAGCGCTAACTGAGATCTTGGAATAATAGCTGCTGCCTCGTCAATACGCGCAATAACCTCTTGTGAGGATTCTAAATCAGCTGATTTAGACGTTAATAGACCTAATACAATTTCAACATTTGGCCGGTTATTGTAAATCGCTTTCAGTGGTTCAAAGTCACCTGAACGATCATTATCATATTCTAAGAAAAAAGCATCATAATTTAATTGTCCAAGATATTGAGCTACTGGTTGATAACCACCCTCAAATAAGTAAGTGGATTTGAAATTTCCACGACAAATGTGCGTCGATAACTTTAAATCTTCTGGCAAACCTGCTATGGCTTTATTAATGACATACACATCATCTGCTGCTATTTGTTCAAATGGCGCACGGCCAACTGGATCATCACGGTAAGCGTTGAGCTGTGCAATCAAGTAAGCCCAAGTTGTATCATCAAGCTGAATATAACGTGCACCCAAGTCATAAAATTGCTGCAGTGTATCATGGTAAGCTTGCGCTAAGTCATCGAGAAAATCAGACCAGTTGTCATAGTATTGTGCCCATGCATCTGACCGTTGATCGCGGTTGATAATCAAACTTGGCGACGGTATGGTTTGCTTAACTTCAATACCATCAGGTACAATGCGTTTTAAATAGTCAAAATCTTCAAAGAACGGATGCTTTAAATTAGCATGAACCTTGCCATTTAGTCGTATATTGGTTGATCGTGTTTTTTCACCATGAAATTTGTAAGAATCTACTTGATCGTAAAATTCAAAACCACCCAAGTTCCCTAGAAAATCGAGATGCCACCACGACCGATTAAATTCGCCATCAGTGACAGCCTTTAAGCCGGCAGCCACTTGCTGGGCGACAAGTTTTTTAATCTCAGCATGTTGTACTGTTAATAAATCTTCTTTTGAAATATCACCATTTGCGTATTGTTCACGCGCTATCTTTAAGTTTTCAGGTCGTAAATATGACCCCACTTGATCGAAATGATAGTTTAATTTTCCTGCCTGTGTCATAGTTATCATGCTCCTTTTTTTATCTTGTTTAATGCCTGATTTAAATCATTTATGAGATCATCGGCAGATTCTAATCCTACGGATAATCTGAGTAAACCAGGAGAAATTCCGTTTTCTAATAATTGTGTTGTTGTTAATTCTGCATGGCTCATTTTTGGCGGATAACTAATGATACTTTCGACACCACCCAAACTGACCGAGAATACAGGTATTTTCAAATTAGCAACAACAGTTTGTGCATTATGCTGGCTACCGACATCAAAGCTGAGAACTGCACCACCGTTTTTAGCCTGTGATAGCTGAATATCATAACCTTGATGCGTTGATAAGCCGGGATATAATATACGGCTAACTTTATCGTGCTGAGCTAAAAAAGTGGCAATTTTTTTAGCGGACTGACTGGATTGCGTCATCCGTACGGCTAACGTCTTCATACCACGCAACAGCAGCCATGTATCAAACACACCAAGGGTAGCACCAACCGCATTTTGAATAAAATAAATGCGATCAGCTAATGCTTTCTGTTTAACGACAACAGCACCAGCCAATATATCCGAATGACCAGCTAGAAACTTAGTCGCAGAATGGACAACAATATCAACACCCAAATCCAATGGTCGCTGCAAAAATGGTGATAAAAAGGTATTATCCGCAATTGTTAGCAGATGATGCTTTTTTGCGACAGCAACAATAGCTTTAATATCGGTAACTTGTAATGTTGGATTTGAAGGTGTTTCAATATATAATGCTTTCGTATTTGGCTTAATGGCTTTTGTAACAGCTGCCACATCAGCAAAGTCGACAAAATCATGTGTAATTCCCCATCGTGGTAGGATATCTTCTAGTACACGGAAAGTACCACCATAAACATGCTTGCTCACAACAATATGATCACCAGCAGATAAGGTAAACAAGACACTACTAATAGCTGCCATCCCCGTACTAAAAAGAAATCCATGCGTGCCATGTTCGAGTGTCGCAATTGCTATTTCGCCTGATGCACGTGTTGGGTTCCCAGACCGTGCATAATCAAACTCACCAAAATCATTAAAAGATGATTGATGAAAAGTAGAGCTGAGCTGTATTGGCGTATTGATGGCGCCAGATAATGGGTCATGTGTTGTTGCAACGTGAATAATATCTGTCCAATCACTCATAGTTTTGCCCCCACCACTGCTTGTTCAATATCTTCAAATATATCTAATTTGTTTTCCAAACCGGCACTAACACGGACAAGCTGGTCTGTTATGCCTAATGCTTCGCGCTTTTCAATGGTCATATCATGATGTGTTTGTATTGCTGGTATTGTAATTAACGTCTCTGGTCCGCCTAAACTTTCAGCAAACGAAGCAAGTTGTAATCGTGTTAAAAAGCGATTAACATCATATCCTTTAGCCAAATAGAAGCTTATCATACCGCCTACTCCTGCGTACTTTACACTAGTTATACCAGCTACATTCAGAAGTTTCTTAGCTAGATACTGGCCATTTTCATTGTGCCGTGCCATTCTCAGGTGCAAAGTTTTCAAACTACGAATCAGCAGCCAAGCACTAAAATTATCCAACACTTGTCCATGTGTTATGAGTGTATCCGTCAACTGTTTGGCAAGCAACTGGTTACCGGCAATGACCGCGCCAGCTAATAAATCATTATGTCCACCTAAATATTTTGTTGCAGAATGGACAACAATATCTGCCCCCAATGCTAAAGGCTGTTGAAAAATTGGTGTTAAAAATGTATTATCCACAGCAATCACAATATCTGGACTGACACGACGTACCTGTCTACATAACTCTACGATATCTATCACTTTCATCATTGGATTAGAGGGTGTTTCAAGCCAAATCAATCGCGTGTTCGACTGAAGCTTTTGCATCAGATGAGAAACAGTATCAAATGTGTCATAGGTGATCTGACTTTGAGATACAATGGCATCAAAATAACGATATGTCCCACCGTATAAATCATCACTCGTCAAAAAATGGTCGCCACTTTTAAGACAAGTTTCAAAAACTAAATCAATCGCTGACATACCCGAACTAGTTGCAAAAGCTTGCACCCCTTTCTCTAATAATGCAAGTTGTTGTTCAAGTACAGCTCGTGTCGGGGTGGTTAAACGTGCATAATCAAATCCAGTTGATTCGCCCAAACTAGGATGCCGATAAGCCGTTGAAAAATATAATGGCGTCACAATCGCACCAGTTTTGTCATCATCACTACCATTCCCTGCTTGTGCTAAAACAGTATCAATACTTAATCCCATATTCAAAGGCTCCTTTTATCCGAGTGCAGTGATGTAATCAACAGTTTCAGGCAAATGTTTCTGCATCAGCAATAGCTTAGTCCAATTGCCGAAAAAACTTTTAGCGCTTACATGCCATGTATTGTTAGGTTGACCAAAACTATCATAATTTTCTGGTTTTTGTGGTAGAACGCCTTGCTGAATATCCCTATAATATTCAGTTTGCAGGGTATTCGTGTCATATTCTAAATGCCCAGTGGTATAAGTGGAATGTCGCGATGCATCTCTTAACAACACTGTTCCTACTTGATTGTTCCCTGCAATCCTTAAGTTCTTGGACACATTGTCATCTGGAATTGTAAAATAACGAGAGTGTGGCATGATCAGCTGGTCAATATTCTGCACTAATTCTGGGTGTTGATTATCACTTGCCACACTTGCTTGATAGACACCAAAAATTTTGTGTACTACTGATTCAACCGGAAAAATTTTTTCAACGTAACCAGCACCATAGGCTGCCCAACAAGTAAATAAGCTTTCAGACACATGAGATTGACGCCAAAACAATAACTTCTGAAATTCAGACCAATAGTCAATTGATTCAAAGGGAACTTGATCAACTGGCGCACCAGTTACAATGAGACCGTCAAAGTATTCTTGCCAAATATCATCTAGCGTGACATAATGTCCTTTAATTAAATTACTCTCATGCTTCACTTTATGCGCAGTTGGCACTGCAAAAGTCAGCCTGATATTAATACGTTGTGATGCCAAATGTGCCACAAATTGTTTTTCTGTCTGTAATCGATTTGGCATTAAATTAACCACCAAAATATTCAACGTCGGTGCTAAAATATTAAATTCCCCCACAATTATTTTTTTTCTACGTAATAAGCCATTTTGCAATGTCACACTCACTGTTTACCCCTCCTGGTCCTGCTGTTAACAAAAAAATCCCGTAGTCTAGATTGCTAGACTACGGGACGTTCAATACACGTGTTACCACCCTGTGTTCATGTTGTGCTTCCGCACAACACCTTAATCGTACGCCTCAAAGTATTCGTCGAGAACATCTGTGAATACTTTTGGTTATACGTCGTGCGTTAACGAACACCCTCGATTTCAACTTACTACGTCACACATATGAGTGCTCGCTGGCTCATCTCCATAAAAAACTCCAAGACCATTTTCGACTATCCGCACTTACCCGCTTACACCAAATACGGGCTCTCTCATTAAGATTAAATAGTATACTTATCTCATCAACGTTTATGTTGTTTATACTTTAACGCAATATTTGTGTGATGTCAAACATTTTTCAAATCTTTTTTTTATTTTTATCATTTTAAACTCACAAACATAAAAAATATTATCCATTAGAATTTGTGGTATACTTTTCAAAAATAATGTCACTAAGGAGAATAACCATGTATCAACCTGTCAAAAATACCAACGCTGTTGTGACAGAAAATATTCACAAGCCTGGTCGTAATGTCATGTTTCTTTCAGCGGATTGGTGTGGCGATTGCCGTGCTATTAAACCATTCATCCAAAATATTAAAGACACTGTTAGCCAAACAGCAAACTGGTTCGATGCTGATCGTGATGATAACCTGGACGTTGCAACAGCATATAATTTACGTGGCATTCCATCTTTTGTTTTGTTTGAGAATGGTAAAGAAATATCTCGCATTGGCCACGGCGAGCGGCTCACACCAAAACAAATTCTCGATTGGTACCAAAGGACGTTGAATTAAAAAGACACATATAGGCTATGTGTCTTTTTTTAGTTATAAAATTTGACAAAACTCAATCGTTTCTTGATTCGGTCCCAAAATGTTAAAGTAACGTATGCCATTTTCCCAGAAAGTAGGGATACTTTGTATCTCTTGATCCACCAACATCAAACCAGCTGCTTTAACAGCTGCAAAGGCTTTATCAATGTCTGTTGCATTCAAAGATATGTGGTTAATTGCCCCCGCATGATTTATTGTATCGCCCTCCCATGTCTCAATAACGAGATTATTAAATTGCATGAAAGCACAACGACTGTCATTATTTCGAAATAAACCGGATTTTTTGAAGCCAATTGTTTCATAAAAGGCTATTGTTGCCTCTAAATTCTGAGTTGGTATGCCAACATGTTGTATCCCAGTAAAATAGTCATTGATTGCCATGAGTTTCTCCATTTCGTTCAATCATTCAATATCGTGCTTGATTTCAGTTGCAAAATAGTAACTGACTAAAGCAAATGCTACGGTAGGGACGATAAATGATAGTTGCATCGAACCCACCGCATCCGATACAAGTCCTTGGATAGCTGGTACCACAGCACCACCAACAATAGCCATGACCAAAATGGCACCTGCTGTCTCGGTATGACGCTTATCTGCGACGTTATCAAGGGTATGCGCATAGATAGTTGGCCACTGTGGTCCAAAGAAGAAGCTGGCGCCAACGGCTGCATAAACAGCAATCATACCCTGGGCAAATGTTGCCAGCAGTAGTGATAAGGTCCCTAAAATTGAATAAGCAGTCAATACTTGCGTCGGCTTAATTTGAGTAAATAGCCATGTCGCTACAACCTTTCCAAGGAAAAAGACAATATATGAGTAAATCATAAAATTAGACGCTTGTGCATCAGAAATACTGTGATTCATCACCAAAGCTAGACGAATGGTAAATGACCAAACTGCTGTCTGCATGCCGACATAGATAAATTGCGCTAAAATACCTTTTTTAAACCGATAATTATGAAACAAATAAGCAATGGACTCACTAAAACGCACTTTAGCGTGTTTCGTTTCATCCACAATTGGCTTAGCACTTGGCATTTTAGTAAAGGCCAAGACAATCAACATCGCAATCAAGACAAACAAAATGTATTTATACGGTTGCAAGGTCAACTGCAACATTTTTTCACCGTATGCAATTCGTTCTGCACCTTGCATACCAGACATTTTCTCTGATAAATTGCCCACAGAACCAAAAATCAAATACTTACCCAACAAAATACCCGTAATACTACCTATTGGGTTCAAGATTTGTGAAATATTCAAACGTAGGTTAGCATACTTTTTGGGACCCATCATGGAACTATATGTATCACTTGCTGTCTCAAGAAAGGACAAGCCAATCGCAATCGCAAAAATCGCCACTAAAAACATTGAGTAAGTTGCTACACGTGAAGCCGGAAAAAATAACCCTGCGCCCAAAATATAGGCGACTAACCCTGTCATTATCGTTACTTTATAAGACGCTTTGCGAATCACAAAGCTCGCTGGAATTGCTACCAGAAAATAACCGCCATAAAATGCAGACTGAACAAAAGCTGTCGCTGCATCATTTAATTCAAAAACAGTTTTGAACTGCGTAATTAAAATATCATTCAAACTTGCTGCTGTTCCCCACAACGGAAACATAAGTGAGACAACGACAAATTGGAAAATTGGTGTCTTTTTCAGATATCCATCTGCTAATTGCCCAAAATCATGATGATGCTTAGCACTTTTGCTAACAGTATTAATCATGCTACTTCTCCTCTAGTAGAAACAAGTGTTGTCACTTGTAAGCGTTTACAAGTTTTAATGATAGCACATCACTCTTATTAATGAAAGCCCTTTCATATGTTTTACTAATATATTTGAAAATCCGTTGAAAAGTATCAAAAAACACCATTACATCGATAATTATCGACGCAATGGTGTTTTTAACTCATATTATTTTTCAGTGTTTTTTATGAAGCTTTGTACGACATCAGCAGGAATGGCAAAGCCCATGCCTTCTACACTTGTCCCGTTGTCTGAAGCGGCTACTTTTGAAGAATTAATTCCAATTACTTGCCCATTTAAATCAACCAAGGGGCCCCCTGAATTACCAGGATTAATAGCAGTATCTGTTTGGATCACTTGCTCTGTATTACCGCCAGTCTGTTGACTTGTTAAATCACGGCGAGGAGCAGATATAATACCACTGGTTACTGAAGTGGCATATTGTGAACCTAACGGCGAACCAATGGCTAAGACCGGCTGTCCCGATTGGATATTCTTCGTATCGCCAAATGGTGCAACCGTTTTAATTGCATCTGTCTTGGCTTTAATGAGAGCCAAATCTTTTTGTTGATCAGTCCCTACAATAGTTGCTTTGATTTTTTCACCACTAGCCGTGATGATTTGTAATGCATCGGAATTAGCCACGACATGATTGTTAGTAATCATGTAGACATAACCATTATCAATTTTATAAACAACACCTGACCCTTCTGATGCTGTTTGAACGGCCCCATTTGGGTTATTTTGCTTAGGTTTTTGTCCGAATAATGCAGCAAAACCATCTGTTGGCTGCGCTGTCTCTCTTTTCATATTCTGAACTGTAACAACAGCATCTTTAACTTTATTGTAGGCTGTCGTTGCTGTGTCTTGGCTTTTATAAGATGTCTTAGCTATGGTTGCTTGCCCTGTGACATTAGCTTTTTTCTCAATTGCTGGTTCTCTTTGAAACCACGAGTTTGGCTGCGTGCCTGAATAAACAACTCCGCCACCAACAATTGCCGAAACGGCAGCCACGACAATTAAACTATGTTTCATAACGACCCTCCTAAGATAAAAGTAGTATAGCGTGACAAGTTTTACTGAATATTAAAGTGGTAAGGTAATTCTAAAAACGGTGCCTTTCGGCTGATTGTCTGCTACAGTAATTTTACCACCGTGTGCCCTGACAATCCATTCTGCAATAGATAGTCCCAGACCTGTACCACCCGTTTCGCGACTGCCCGTTTTATCTTCACGATAAAAGCGGTCAAAAACATGCTTTTTGGCTTCATCGCTAATACCGCGCCCCGTATCAGCTACTGTCAAAACAAACTTACGTTTTTCAATGCTAGCAGCAATTGCTACCGTGGCACCTGCTTCTGAATATTTCATAGCATTATCGACTAAAAGTACAATTAACTGATGAATGCGCTTTTGATCAATATAAATGGGCTGATTAACATGTGCAGAAAGTAATACCTGCTTGCCATCAAATTCTGCCATTTCTTGATAAGGTGCTAAAATACGAGACAAGAAATCGGCGATATTAGTCGGTTCTTTTTCAATACGCGTCATATTGGATTCTGACTTTGCTAATGTGAGCATATTGTTCGTTAAGGACGTTAGACGTCGTACTTCTGATAGCGACAAGATAATGGCATTCGACTGCTCGCGGACTGTTGATTCTGGGTGCGTCAACATATTTTCTAGTTTACCTTGAATGACTGCCATCGGTGTTCGTAATTCATGTGCCGCGTTATTAACAAAATCTTGTTGCTGTTGCCAAGATTTAATGATTGGTTTCATATTTTTAAGGCTAATCCAATATGAGACCATCAATGCGAGTAGACCAAAAGTACCAAACGACCACAAAATAACTTTTTTGAAGTGGTTCAGGTTAAAAATTGTATCATTCACATTGACAGTGATAATCCCATACTTAACAAGTTGCCCACTATTATTACGGGTATTGTCAATAAATTCTACGCTAGCGACACGATAGTAATTACCTTCTATTTGTACTGTCTTGGGTCTTGACGAGATAAAATTACCACGATATTTGAACTGCTTGCGGTAGATCTCTTGTAATGATTCTGGTATACGGTCATCTAACAAGAGATGTTTGTCTTTATCATAAACCCAAACATCCGCCAATGTATTAGATTGTAGCAGCATTGGTGATTTACGGTTAGTATCTTCCGAATCCCTTAATGCCCCTGCTAAATTAAACTGTTTGATTTGTTGGGTAATGGCAGAATCAGAATTCTGAAAAATTGTCCGTGTGTACGACCAATAAATCACCCCACCAAGAACTGAGAAAATAACAAAAAAACTCGCAATCAAAAGTAAAAATCCGCGAATTTGTTGTTGTTTATTAATGACATTAGGCATCATCAACCTCTAAAATAAAACCGATGTTACGTAATGTTTTTATCAAATCATTTTGCCCGACAGCTTCTAATTTACGTCTAAGATTGTTCAAATAAATATTGACAACATTAATCGTCGTATCTGAATCAATTCCCCACACACGGTCAAAAATTTGATCTCGTGTCACAATAATGTTCTTGTTTTGAGCTAAATAAGTTAAAATATCAAATTCCTTACCCACTAATTTAACCGGTTGACCATGAACTTGTACCCCGCGATTCTCCAAATTAATGAGTACATCACCAACAGTTATCATGTTATCTTCAGAATAGACACCTGCTCGGCGCAATAATGCCTTAACACGTACTAGTAACTCTTCACGATAGAAAGGCTTTGTCAAGTAATCATCAGCACCAACATTGAAACCTTCAATCTTATCATCCAAAGAACTTTTAGCCGTTAAAATTAAGACAGGCGTCTCAATATCATTGTCTCTCAAGTGCTTAATCACCTCTAGCCCATTTTCGCCAGGTAACATTAAATCACAAATAATTAAGTCATAAGGGGATTCTTGTCCCTCGTATTCCCCATCTAATCCATTGGTTACAACATTAACATCCGCAAAATCTTGCAAAAAGCCCACAATATTATCTGCGAGATTAGCATCATCTTCGATTAATAAAATTTTAATTGCCTTTGACATTTTGCATCTCCATTGTAGCGTTATGTTGTTTTTATTGTACTTGTTTCTGATTAATAGAAGATTAAAAACAACTGACACAATAAATTTATATCCTACCATTAATAGTAGCATATTCAACCGTTGTAATGGTTAACGCATTTATTATACGAAAAGAATCTTGCTTAGTAACAGACATTCTTTTGCAGTTTAGTGAGATAACACATCTTTCTCAGAGAGCTTTAGTACACGCCACAACGTTAAGGCAATAATCCATGTTACGGCAAATATTGCCACTAAAATAATCCCTAATTTATTGAAATCTAAAGCTTGTGCCCAATCGGTCAAACTATTATGCCAATTAAGCATCACACTGATTGACTGAATGAAATCAACAAAACTAATAAAGCCTGCAGCCATAATCGAAATACCTGTCAAAATCAAGTTATAGTAAACCTTACGATACGATGACGACACAATCCAAGTATAGGTGGTACTCATGAAAAAACCATCCACTGTGTCCATCAAACACATACCAGCTGTAAATAACAGCGGGAAAGCAAGCGTGGTATACCAGGCAATGCCTGCATTTGCAGCCGTCGCTGATGTCGCTAATACGGCAATTTGCGTCGCTGTGTCAAAACCCAAACCAAACAAAAAGCCAACAATTGCAACTTGCCAGTTGTGTTTAATTAATTTTAGCAACTTTAAAAAAAAGCGATAGATTGCTGATTGCTGATATCGTTCATCAGTCGTGTGTTGCTGTCCACCACGCCCAATATGCCTAAACTCTCGCCAAATACCACGCATAATAAACGTATTAACAATCGTCAATAATAACAGCATAACAGCAGCTATCATTGTCCCAAAAACACCGCCAATTTGCTCAAAAATCGGCATGGATTGCTTCGCCCACGCCACAAATAAAACCGTCAACAATGCCATTAAAACAACCACCATTGAATGTCCAAATGAAAAACTAAAGCCCACACCACGTGTATTTTTGCCATCGTTCAGCATTTTACGTGTCATATTATCAATCGCTGCAATGTGATCAACATCAAAGGCATGACGCAACCCAAATGTAAAGGATAAATAAGCCATTCCTATGATTTCAGGATATTTTGCAACACCTGACATTAGTAGCAAAATACCAGCTACTAAAATGAGTAAAATAAAGCTACTATACCGTAGAATATCGGTTTGTAATGTGGTGCGGTGCTGTTTTTCTATCATACTATTCTCCTAATTGTTCTGTTGCCCACTTAATAATAGAAACCATGTCGGTAATCCCAGGTAGTGAAAATATCACTCATGTGTTTCATAATTTTATCAACATCTAATCCCTTACGAATAACAATAGGTGCTGGTTGCACGCCCACACGACCATGCTGTTCTGGAATAAGGTGCCCTTTGTCATCAACCATTGAAACCATAACACCTTGTTCGTAGCGTGTATCAACTGTTTTATCAGGTTGAATGCTAGCAACATAGTCATTAGCTTCAATAATTAAGTCTGCTGCCCGCTCAATCTGTTCCCCAATACCTGTGACAAGTCCGCGGTTCCCTTTGCCTGATGGGTTTGCTGAACTCGCAAACGAAAACTTATGGTAAGTTTCCCACATTGTCTTGGCAATTTTTTCGCTTGGTTTACCAAACTTAATCACAAAACAACTCGTCTCACGTTGATCCATCATCAATTCTTGACTGCCATCTGCTGGAATCATGGCCTTACCGGCCGCTTTCCATGGCAAAATGCATCCAAGCAAAATATCGTCATCCCAATGTTTTTGGTACATTTGCTCAATTTCGGGCGTCATTTCTGCCAATGCTTTGACTTGTGCCATTGAGCCACATAAAACAACCCCAGGTTTATTTCGTCGACGATTTTTTGCAGAAAATTTGCGTTCTAATCCTTGCTTATCAGAAGTCATAATAATGTAACCAACCTTTGTTGGACTAACAATCATGCCCCCTGCTGCTTTCAAAATCGTGATGGCCTCTTCTTGAACACCACCGTTCCATGTTATTGTTTTTGTAGTTGTAGTTGTTTCTGACATTTTCAATACTCCTTTTAGTTCATTGTAGATTTTTTCGTTTCTGGTCCCCAGATGGCGACAAGTGTTGCGTCCATGCTCTGTTGCAAGACAGTTGCACGATTCATCTGGTTTCCTCCTAATCAAAGTTTGGTTGTTTTTTTTCAAACGCTGTAATGGCTGCTTCAAATTTCATTGTGACATCGATATCATCTTCACCATTAATAAACTTTGCTTGCCACTGCGGATTAATATCAAAGTGAAATTGATTATTGTTATAAGTGACTATTTGATTTGGCAAATCAATCGTTATTGTTTCATCAGGTTTTATATCACGTAAAATTTGTCGTTCTGCTTCTGGTAACACAATAGGTAGTAACCCATTTTTAGTGGCATTCATATAAAAAATATCTGAAAAGCTGCCACCTATCACCGCACGAAAGCCATAATCAGTAAGTGCCCATACCGCATGTTCGCGCGACGAACCAGAACCAAAATCAACCCCAGTAATCAGTACAGTAGCACCAGCATGTTCTGGCTTATTGAGCTCAAATTTCGGGTTTATTTTGCCATCTGCAAGATAGCGCCAATCATAAAATAAATGTGGCCCAAACCCCGTTTTCAATATATTTTTCAAAAACTGCTTTGGTAAAATGATGTCGGTATTAATACTGTCGTTTGGGATCACCACCGCACGACCTGTTGCTTTAATAAATGCTTCCATAGACGCCCCCCTTAAATCAGATTTCTGTAATATCAACAAAGTGTCCGGCAATACCCGCAGCAGCAACCATTGCTGGTGAAGCCAAATGTGTACGAGAGCCAGCCCCTTGTCGCCCAATGAAATTACGGTTAGACGTGGAAGCCACATGCTTGCCGGCTGGTATTTTATCTGGATTCATCGCCAAACATGCTGAACACCCAGGTTCTCGCCATTCGCAACCCGCCGCTTCAAAAATTTTAGCAATACCGGTTGCAATCGCACGATTACGAATGGCGCGACTCCCTGGCACAATCCATGCTGTGATATTGGGTGCCAAATGCTGCCCTTTCATCATGGCAGCAGCGATTGCCAAGTCTTCGTAGCGACTATTTGTGCAAGAGCCAATAAAAATATAGTCTAGTGGAATATCGGTCACTGGTATTCCTGGCTCTAAACCAATATAATCGTATGCTGCGCGATCATTATCATCTCTTATTTCCGGTAATATTTGATTTACTGCAGTTGCCATCCCCGGATTTGTTCCCCATGTTACCATCGGCTTAAGGTGACTGACATCAAAAGTGATAATCTCATCGAAGGCCGTTTCATCGTCTGTATAAAATTGCGACCAATAAGCCTTAGCCGAGTCAAATTTTTTTGGTGCAAACTCTCGACCGGCTATATAATCAAATGTGGTCTGGTCTGGCTTCACCATCCCAGTTTTTGATCCTGCTTCAATTGACATATTACATAGTGTCATCCGTGCAGCCATAGACAGCGCCTCAATCGTTTCACCATAAAATTCAATCGCATAACCGGTACCAAAAGAGACATCATGTTCTGCAATAATAGCCATAATAATATCTTTAGCATAAGTATTTTTTGGCATTTCACCTGTTACTTTAATGCCCATCGTTTTTGGTTTAACTTGCCAAATCGTTTGCGTAGCCATCACATGTTCAACTTCAGATGTACCAATACCAAACGCAATGGCGCCAAATGCACCGTGTGTAGCTGTATGTGAATCCCCACAAACAATGACTTTTCCCGGTTGTGTTAGCCCGCGCTCTGGACCAACAACATGGACAATGCCTTGCTTATCATCACCAATTGAAGCCAATGGCACCCCAAACTCTTGCGCATTTTTTACCAAAGTATCCATTTGTAAACGAGACATTTGGTCCTCAATATTAAAAATGTCTTTTGTTGGTACATTATGATCCATTGTGGCAAAGGTTAAATCTGGTCGTCGTAATTGCCGCTTTGTACTACGCAAACCATCAAACGGTTGTGGTGAAGTCACCTCATGAATTAAATGTAAATCGACGTAAATCAGTTGTGCCTCACCCGGCTCACCAGCCACTACATGCGTATTCCAAATTTTATCAAATAGTGTTTGCTTCATTGCTTACCCTCTCTCACATGTTGAATAGATTGAATCACGTAGTTAGTTACTGTGAGCGTTGTATCATGACCACCCATATCAGGCGTCATAACCTGAGCATTAATGGCAGCCGATACAGCATCAGTAATTTGCCTGGCCAAGTTCACTTCCCCAAAACTTTCGGAAAGCATCATCGCTACAGCATGAATCATTGACATTGGATTCGCAATACCTTTTCCGGCGATATCTGGCGCCGATCCGTGAATTGGCTCATATAAATTCGGCCCGCCTTGACCAACTGACATTGAAGGTATTTGTCCGATAGACCCAGTAATTTGTGCTGCCTCATCACTGAGAATATCACCAAATAGATTCGGCGTGATAATCACATCAAAGGCTGTAGGTTTAGCAATAATAGCCATCGACATAGCATCGACATAATAATAATCAACATAAATATCCGGGTAGGATTTTGCCACTTCTGTTGCAATTTGACGCCACAATTTAGACGTTGCCAGCACATTTGATTTATCCACAATCGTGACATGTTGTCGTCGTTTTTCGGCAAGTTGAAAGCCTGTCTGCATGATTCGAGTGATTTCAGAAGTACTGTAATACATAGTATCTTTTGCAAAGTCTGCTGCTAACACACGGGGTTCACCAAAGTAAGCGCCTGACGTTAATTCACGTACAATCACAAAGTCGGTGTCTGCAACGTACGATTGTTTTAGTGGTGAACGCGCAATTTGTGCTGCTGTGATATGCCTTGGTCGGATATTTGCGAACAATCCTAAAGCCGATCGCATACCAAGTAATCCCTCTTCGGGTCGTTTCGTTGCGTCATCCCATTTAGGACCACCAATCGCGCTCAATAAGACGGCATCCGATTGTTTCGCTACTTGAATCGTTTTTTCAGGTAGCGGATCGCCCACACGGTCTATGCCATCCCCACCAAAAGGCAGGTCGATTAACTCATATTTAAAAGTAGAACCCGCCGTCGCAGCTTCTAAAACTGCCAGCCCTGCAGCCATAATTTCCGGTCCAATGTAATCGCCTTTTAATATCGCTATTTTTTTGATGTCACTCATGAATGGCCCCCATCATCTTGTTGGTTTGAATCATGGTCATCATATCTTGCATTTGTTGATCGGAAACCGTTGATGTTTTTTCAGCAATACGCTTAAAAATAGGTAGAATGGTCACCATATCTTGACGAGAAATATGATATCCCAGAGAGAGCAACTGATTCATGACAGCATGCGAACCGGATAGTTTTCCTAGTGGTAATGAGGCTTGCGTCCCGACCATTTCCGGTCTCAAGATTTCATAAGTTTCAGGATTCTTAAGATACCCATCTTGATGAATGCCTGACTCATGTGCAAACGCGTTACGCCCCATGATGGGTTTATTTTTAGCTACCGGCATGTGAGTGGCCTGAGCAACAATATCCGAAATGTGCTTTGATTGCTCTAAAATAATTGCTGTTTGTTTCGCAAAAGTTTGTCGTCGAACATAAATAGCTGCAGCAGCCTCAATAATATCGACATTCCCCGCACGCTCACCTATACCGTTAATTGTGCCTTGAATTTCTGTAGCCCCGTGCATAATACCTGCCAATGCATTGGCGTTAGCCATTCCCAAATCATTGTGTGTATGTGTGGCCCAAGTCACTTGATCAAAATCTCGTACATGTTCGCGTAAATACTCAAACAGTTCACCATATTCATATGGTGTGGCGTAGCCTACGGTATCCGGTATATTAATCATCGTTGCGCCGGATTCAATGGCTGCTTGAATCACGCGCGCTAAAAATTCTGGTTCAGTTCGCGTGGCATCTTCTGGTGAAAAAATTATTTCTGACATCATTGTTTTTGTGTAGTGAATATCTGATATTACTTTTTCAATAATTTCTGAAGGCGACATATGTAGCTTATAGGTACGATGCACTGGTGATGTGGCAATAAAAACATGGATCATGGGGTGCTTTGCCTGCTGTGTGGCTGCAACCACGGCATCAATGTCTTGACGCACAAGGCGCGCAAGACCAACAACCTTAGCTGTGTGTACTACCTTTGAAATTTCTACCACAGCATCAAAGTCTTTCTCGGATGCTGCTGGAAAACCAGCCTCAATAGCAGACACCCCATATTTTTCTAGTGCTTGCGCTAATTTTATTTTTTCATCAATCGTAAAATTTACCCCTATGGTTTGTTCTCCATCACGCATGGTTGTGTCATAAAAAGTGATTTGATTTGTCATTTTGACCCCCTTAGTCATAAAAAAATCCCAAACCTGCCGTTAAACGGCTTGTTTGGGATTATCACATGTCCTCGTCAGCCAGCCGTTAGAGTTTAACTTAACCCAACAAACCAGCCTTAAAAGCCCAACTTGTTAGGAGTTTCTAAGCAAGTTGAGAAGGCGCACTGCACTATTATTTATTTGTGTTGTCATGCTACTCATCATGTGATTTTTTTCCTTTTCATTTAATAAACTCATCATAATCATTTTATGTCTCAACGGCAAGCAATTATATCAAAATATGCCAAATGGATATAATATCACGCATTATTTTAAGCCTAATGCCATTTTAGCGTAACGTGACATGCGATCTATGGTCCATGCTGGTTCCCACTGCAATACAATTTCTGTCGTATTAACTTCTGGTAAAATTTTAAGCGCATCGTCAATCATCGTTTCTAATACTGATGTTAACGGACATCCCATTGTCGTTAACGTCATATTAATGATGACATGTCCATCTTCTTCATAGGTAACCTGATTGATTAAACCAAGATTGACAATATCAATCTGTAATTCAGGATCAACAACCATACGCAACTGTGCCATAATAGCTTCTTCAATTGTAGCCATTTAACCCACCGATCCAATCATTTCAAATTTCATGAGACGATTTAATTCTACAGCATACTCCATTGGCAATTCTTTTGTGAAGGGCTCCACAAATCCCATAACAATCATTTCTGTGGCTTTTTCGGGAGAAATACCACGACTCATAAGATAATAAAGCTGTTCTTCAGACACACGTGATACTTTAGCTTCATGTTCCATCGATACATTGCCATTCAAAATGGTATTATAGGGAATCGTATCAGCAGATGACTGGTCATCCATCAAAATCGTATCACATTCAACATGGGCAAAAGACCCATCAGATTCACGGCCAAATTTAATCGTGCCACGATAATCCGTTGCACCGCCATCATGAGCTATTGATTTAGACACTATCGACGAAGAGGTGTTTTTAGCATGATGAATCATTTGCGCACCAGAATCTAGTGTCACCCCTTGTCCAGCAACAGCAATGGACAGCATGGTTCCTCGCGCGCCTTCACCTTCCAAATAAACTGATGGATACTTCATGGTTGTTTTTGAGCCAAAATTGCCATCCACCCACTCCATTGTGGCATTTTCATGTGCAGCAGCACGCTTAGTTTCTAAAGAATAAACGTTATTTGACCAGTTTTGAATGGTTGTATATCGGCAATAGCCGTCTTTTTTAACAATCACTTCCACTACGGCCGCATGCAATGCATCACCAGAATACATTGGTGCCGAACACCCTTCAACATAGTCAACATGTGCCCCCTCATCAACAATAATTAGTGTGCGCTCAAACTGTCCTTCATTCGCTGTATTAATTCTGAAATAAGATTGAATGGGCGTAGTGACATGGACACCTTTTGGCACATAGATAAAAGTGCCACCTGACCATACTGCCGCATTCAAGGCCGCTAATTTATTATTGGTCGGTTTTACTAACGAACCAAAATAAGTTTTCACTAACTCTGGATATTCTTGTACTGCTGTATCTGTATCCGTGAATACGATACCTGTTTTTTCAAATTCAGCTTTCATCCGATGGTAAACAACTTCCGATTCGTATTGTGCTGAAGAGCCTGCTAGCCAACGCCTCTCAGCTTCTGGCACACCCAACCTTTCAAAGGTTTGTTTCAAAGTATCTGGTACGTCCTGCCAATCACGATATTTTTCATGTGTTGGTTTATTATAATAATAGATAGCATCAAAGTCGATGTCACTTAAATCTGGTCCCCAAGTTTGCATCGGCATATCTAAATAAGATTGATAAGCACGTAACCGATAGTTAAGCATCCACTCTGGTTCTTTTTTCTCAGCAGAAATCGCGCGAATAACTGATTCGTTAAGCCCACGTCCAGTTGAAAAAACAGCCTGATAATCATCTTGACGGCCTAATTCGTCTATTTTTTTGGTTTGAATTGCTATTTTTGTGTGTTCCAATGCTTCTTGGCGGTCAATTTCCATGACACTATTCCTCCTCAATTTGTTGTATTAACAGCGACAATGCGTGCCATGGCAACGTGGCACACTTCACACGTGCTGGAAACTGTGTGACGCCAGCTAACATTTGTGCATCCCCCAACATTTTATAGTCACCATCATCTCCTGTCACCATACGCGAAAATAATTTGATTTGTTCTTTAGTGGTGACTAACGATTGCGCAATAATAAGGTCCATCATTATTGATGCTGAAGCCGTCGAAATAGCACATCCCTCACCATCGAAATGGCAAGCAACTATTGTTTGATGTTCAACTGGCAGCGCTAACCGAATAATATCCCCACAAGTTGGATTATACTGTTCAATTTGACAACTATCCGCTTTTGTCACTGGTGCTTTGTGGTGGGGATGTTGGGCATAATCAAGTACAGCTTGTCGATAAATTTGATCTAAATTATGCAAAGTCATTTTTTAAAGTAATCCTTTATTTCCTTTATTGCAGCAACAGTGTCATCAATATCGTCAAGCGTATTATACACATAGAAACTCATGCGCACCGTTGCAGCTACGCCTAAATAACGCATTAGTGGCTGCGCACAGTGATGCCCAGCACGTACTGCAATACCCAATTGATCTAATGCCGTGGCTAAATCATGTGCATGTACGCCTGCCATGTTAAAAGTAATAATCCCTGTTTGGTGGACATCATCAGCACCATAAACCGTAATAGCATCAATTTTATGTAATGACTCTAATGCGTATTGTATTAGTTGTTGCTCATATTTGGCAACTTCCACCATATCTAATGTCAGTAGATAATCAATTGCAGCACCCAAACCAATGGCTCCAGCAATATTAGGTGTCCCAGCCTCAAATCGCCAAGGCAATGGTTGAAAATGAGCGTCATTTTGTGAAACAGTTGTTACCATTTCACCACCAAATTGCGCAGGTGGTATGTGTGCCAAAAGGTCACGTTTGCCATATAAGACGCCAATTCCTGTTGGACCCATCATTTTATGACCTGAAAAAACAAAAAAATCAGCATCTAATTGTTGCACATCAATTGGCATGTGGGGTACAGATTGCGCACCATCAACCAACAATACTGCGTGTTGAGCATGAGCCAAAGCTGCGATTTGTTTAATTGGGTTAACAACACCCAACACATTTGACGCCTGTGTGATAGAAACAATTTTAGTACGTGCCGTAATTTGTTTGTCTGCATCGTGCATATCTAATGTGCCATTGGCAGCTAACCTAATATATTTTAGGGTTGCACCACGTTGTTTAGCAAGTTGTTGCCACGGCACAATATTGGCATGGTGCTCCATATAAGAAATAACAATTTCATCACCGGGATTGATATGCGTCATACCGTAAGTTTGCGCAACCCAATTAATCGCTTCGGTTGTACCACGCGTAAAAAGAATTTCTTCACGTCTCTTAGCATGGATAAAATGTTGTACTTTATCTCGTGCTAATTCGTAAGCAGTGGTGGCTCGTTGTGATAAATCATAAATACCACGATGAACATTTGCATTGTCATGGGTATAGTATTGGTTCAAAGCTGCCAGTACGCTTGCTGGTTTCTGAGATGTTGCTGCACTATCCAAATACACTAGTCGATGTTGGTTGACCTGTTGTGCCAAAATAGGAAAATCTGATGGTTTAATTTTCATTTTTTAGTTTCTCCGCAATCGCATTAATAACAGCTTGCTGTGCTCTGTTTGTCGGTATTTCTGCTAAAACATTACCCATAAAACCGCGAATAACTAGTTCTCGTGCCAATTTTTCACTCAAACCACGACTCATTAAGTAATACATTTGATTTTCATCAACGCGACCAACTGATGCTGCATGCCCAGCAGTGACATCATTTTCATCAATGAGGAGCAAAGGGTTTGCATCGCCACGTGCCCGACGTGATAGCATCAATACACGTGATTCTTGTTGTGCATCAGAACCCTTGGCACCCTTAATGATTTGTCCGATACCGTTAAAAACCAAGGTTGAATGATTCAAAATGACACCACGTTGATAAATATGACCAAGTGAATGACGGCCACGATTAACCATGTTCGTCATAAAACCCTGCGTCTGTTTATGGTGGGTCATCGCCATAATATTCGCATGTGAAACAGCCCCCTCACCATTCAAGTGACTCACTAATTTGGTCACCACTTGGCCATCATTAAAAGCCACATTTGACCAATCTAAGGTAGCATGGTCACGAATATCAGCTTCACGATGAATGTAAGCTGTTGTTTTGCCAGAGAACGCGTCTAGATTAGCATAGTGAACCGAAGCGCCAACGTCAGCAATCACTTCAACGACAAGCGATACTTTTGTTGTGTCAGAGCCTATTGTGTGGGCTGATTGTAAAATAGTGACTGATGACTGACGACCAACATAAACTAATACCCGCGCAATATAATCATTTCCGCCAACCGATAATTGGTTCAAATTAAGATGGATCACGTCTTTAATCACTGTATGGTCAGGCACATAAAGTAGGATGCCTGTGTTAAATTTCTGGGCATTTTGCGCTGTTAGTCGATCAGTGTTATTGGCAATGACTTGTCCTAACAGCTTATCCAATTGTTGCGGATAACGTGATTGAGCAGTATTGATGTTGGTCAGCAACACGCCTTGCGCAACAAGATATTTTGGTAAATAATAATAGCTCGTTGCTGTTCCACTTACTTCAATGCCTAATTCGTCTGTTAAAAAATGGGACGTTGCGCTCTGTGCCTGAGAAGGGTTCATTTGATCTAACTGCCAAGTACGATACTTCACCTTGGTAAATTCAGGCAAGGGTAGACTTTCTTCATTCATGCTTCACCGCCACAAGACGATCAGCGTCTTCGTCAGTTAACACAATATCCAGTCCAAGTTCATCACGTAAACCAGCATAGCCCTCCAGCTCTAACTTTTTTGCCAAATCTGCAGTACCCGTTTTAACAATTTTGCCACCCATCATAACATGGACAAAATCTGGGACAATGTAATCTAATAACCGTTGATAATGTGTAATCATTAATGTGCCAAAGTTATCTGAGCGCATATGGTTGACACCTCGTGACACAACTTTCAAGGCATCAATATCTAGTCCTGAATCAATCTCATCTAAAATAGCAATTTTAGGTTGAATCATCATCATTTGTAAAATTTCATTTCGCTTCTTTTCACCACCTGAAAAACCTTCATTGAGATAGCGTTCTGCCATTTCCGATGTCATCGATAAAAACTCACGTTGACGATCTAAGGTCTTTAAAAATGTCATAATACTCATCTGATCGGATTCAGGTCGTCGCGCATTGATGGCTGCACGCATGAATTCCGCATTAGTGACACCCTGAATTTCTGATGGATATTGCATAGCCAGAAATAAACCCGCCCGTGCGCGTTCATCAACAGCCATTTCTGATAAATCTTGTCCATCTAAAGTAATGCTTCCCGATGTTACCTGGTAAGCTGGATGTCCCATGATAGCTTGAGACAATGTTGATTTTCCGGTACCGTTTGGCCCCATAATGGCATGCATTTCGCCAGTATGAACTGTTAAATTCACGCCTTTTAGTATTTCTTTGCCACTGACTGCCACATGTAAATTCTTAATTTGTAATGTTGTCATTGTTTTCCCCCACTTTGTTGATTTATTTTGTCTAATATCCACTGGTTGCCATGCATTTTAGCCAAGCAACACGCATTTTTAGTTAGTTCGGTTACAACGAAATGCTGACTAGACCACGTCGGACTAGCATCTATTATTAACCAAAAAAAATTTTCTAAAAATGCTGTTTGATCATATTGATTTGATAAAGCAATACCCTTTGCCGCCGTAGTGACTGATGCTTGAGTATGTTGCATATCTCGTTGTGACATAGCAATGGTGTAAATTGTCATGATTTTCACAATGCTATACTCACCAGACATTATACTATCTTTTCGTTCTAACAAGTCGGACACTATTTGTCCTGCTTCCTTTGTGCGCCCAATTAATTGATAATAATACGCCGTAATCGCATAAAAAAAATAACATTGCGCCGTCGTTAACTTACTAACTACGATTGTTTTCAATAATTTTTTCGCCTGTTTTGTGTTTTTTGTCACTAATACCACTTTAAAGTAACGACACAATTGAAGTAACTGATATCCCGCCAAAGAAAACTGTCTCACATCACAAGTTCTAACAACTGTTTCAAATAACATATCATTTTGGCTACTTAATGCTCTAAAAATTTGTTGTAAAAGATATTCTTCTTGGCGCTTGTTCGAATTCTCAATAATAAAAATATCATCTAAGGTCAGATTAAGTCGTGAACAAAGTGCACTTGTTATTTCTAGAGAAGGTGTCTGCTGTTGATGCTCAAATTTCGACAAGGTTGCTTGGGTACAAATGCCTGCCGATAAGGCCACTTGTGATATTTTTAGCTGTTTACGTGTATTTATAAATTTATCAATATCTACAATCATCTTTTCTCCTAACAAAAAAGCATTCTAACTGCTGATCAGTTAGAATGCTTTTCCCATCAACTAACTGTCTACGTACTTACCAGATACCGTAGACAGTGCTCAAAATGCCTACTCATTAGGAAATGAGTAGGTTGAGTTGCTTTTTCAATTGCTTAATATATTTCATTGCCATGTTGCTGTCCCCTATGCAATTAGAAAAATGTTATTAATATGAGATATTTTATAATTTTAAGATGCAAATGTCAATAAAAAAACGCAATCTGCGTTTTTACTTTTTTGGCCCTGCCCATTTCGGCTTACCTTTATCTTTTGATGCTTTAGCACGCTTTTTCTTTTTTGGCTTTTCAGAAATAACATGGTTTATGTCGGATTGAGGTGCTTTAACGTATGCCGACTTTTTGACATTCGAATCTCTAGCGGTTAACTTTGCACGAGATGGCGATGCTGCATTACCAACTTGTACCGATGTCTTTTCTGTCGTCTTGTCAGGAAAATCATTCACTGCCTTCACTAAGGCAAAATCGTCTCCTAATTCGTGTTTGAGATTACGAATATCATGATCATTGCCGAGATTCAGTACTCGCCCTGGCTTACCCATTCTACCAGTCCGACCAGCACGGTGGATATAAGTCTTTTTTCGTTGTGGTAGTTGCGCATTAACTACCAGTGGTAAATCATCAATATCTAAACCTCTGGCCGCAACATCGGTCACGAGTAATAACTTAACGTCACCTTTCTTAAAGAGACGCAATGCATCTGCACGTTGTACCTGTCGTTTGTCATTACTACCGATGCTCATCACACTGGCATGTGCGTGACGCAGTGTTGCCTGCATATTCACCAGACCACTAATTGTATTAAAAAATACCAGAGCCTGTTGGTTGTGTCGCGCTAATTGAATGAGTATATTTGCTTTGGCCTTTTGATCAACATATTGAAACTCATGGCTTATTGCTGCTGGCGCATCTGTACCAACTGAAATAGGTTTGACCATCTGATTAAAAGTGTCTGAAACATATTTCAAATCAACACCAGAAGTCGCCGAAAAGAGGCCTAGTTGTACTTTTTCTGGCAATTGAGTTGCTAATTCTTGCAAACTATCATGCCGTTCGTCATTTAGCATGGCATCTGCTTCATCAAAGATAACAGTCTGAACCATCCCCAATTTTAGCGTACCACCCGCAGCCATCGTCAATACACGACCGAGCGTACCGATAACAACATGTGGCTTATCTTTTTTCAATTTATCTGCCTGTCGACGGCCATTGGCACCACCAATCAGGCTCGTAACAGTTACCCCAATCGTAGCGCCCCACTCTCGCGCAACAGACGTTGTCTGCATAGCTAATTCTTGGCTGGGTGCTAAAATCAACACTTGTGTGCGTTTTGCGTTTGTATCTATACGCGACAAAATTGGTAATAGAAAAGCCAATGTTTTCCCAGTACCCGTTGGTGCCAATCCAAAAACACTTTCGCCATCTGTTAAACGTTCCCAAACTGCATCTTGGATTGGTGTCGGTTTGTCAAATACTTGATTAAATTTTTCCTGTAACTCTGGTCTAATAGCCATTAATTTATTATTCTTTCTGGTCTGCTGGGAATTCAATCCCCGCAGACGAACGCAAATCAAACAATGTTTGGTTGACTTGTTTTGCAAGTTGGAACCACTGATTATATATCACGTGATTACCTACTGGATCATTGATGACATTGGCAAAGTCTTGTGCCTCACGAATCATAGGATTATCATCAGGTGTTTCCCCGATATTTTCAGTCTGACCCTCACCATCATAATAAGTGACATGCTCTAGTTCGGCTATATTTGACGTTGAAATGGTTTCTTTTAAACCATAAAATTCACTAGGCAAATAAGAGTTAGCATTCTTACCGAAAATAACCGTCACATTATATTTATCATAGAATAGGTTTGCTGTACCACGGGCATCGGCCCCATTTGCCAGTAATATTGGTAAATATTGAACAGCTTTTGGTGTACCAAACAAGGCAATAGCAGCATATATTGGATAAACACCTAAATCATACAAAGCGCCCGCACTAAACTCACGTGTCAAGACATTTGGTTCTTTGCCAGCTAGATAGGCATCAAATCGTGATGAATACTTTTGATAGACTAGTGTTGCCCCTTGTATTTCTGATAACTCACCAATGGTCTGCGCGATAATTTTAAAATTCGGTTGATGAATATGCCTTGCTGCTTCGAAGTAACGAACGTCTGCATGTTGAGCGAGTAATTGTTCAATCTCAGAAAATTCAACAGGATTACTTGTTGTTGGTTTTTCAACAATCACATGCACATCAGCTGCAATCGCCGCCTTTGATTGCTCAAAGTGCAAAGCATTAGGTGAAGCAATGTAAACGACATCAATGTCTGCATATAAATCACTTAAAGTTGTGACAACAGTTGCATCTTCAATCCTTAAGTCAGCTAAAAATTTTTCCCCACTGTCTAACGAGCGTGAATAAACTGTCGTTAATACATACTCATTGGTTGCCAATGCCGCTTCTACGAACATTTTGGTAATCCAATTTGTCCCAATAATACCAAGTTTTATCATTTTATCTCCTTAAATTGTTGTCTTGTACCATTAAATACACTGGTTGGCATTTTAACAGCCTTCAAGCCCTTACCAATTGTATGATCTTCACTATACTGAATAAATTGATTTGCTGTTGCTCTATTATCAGTATTATCTGCAATTAACCAATATTTTGTCTTTTTGATGACTTGGTTTAATTGTTGTTGCACGTTAGGTGTCGTGTAAATGACAATATCGCGATTATAATGTGTAGACAGCGACTGAATAAGTACGGCTAATCGTTCTTTGCTGCTTTTCGTAGCAATTTGATCATTAGTTACATAAATGGCAATTGGTAATTGCCCAATATTATTGCCAACTTTATCAATGAAATATTGTGCCTGTGTTGCAGCGTCAACACTCGCATCATATACTTGAATACTCCCGACTTTCAAATGTGCCCCTTGCGCGCGGTCATAGCTTGCCTGGTAACCATCATCTGCAAAAGTAACCCCTGAAGTTGCACGCAAGTAGGTAAAATCAATGCCATTTGTTGCTAGATTATTATAATCCACATAACCTGAAGTTTGGTTAATGGCAACACCTTGAACACTAAAACCACTTGGTGCCGTGTTTTTCACAACAGTAATTGGTGGTTTGGCCATTAGCCAAATGACAATTGTTGCTATAATACCAACAATAATAATTAGCCAGGTAATGAGCGACAAAGATTTTTTAGTCTTAACTTTTTTTGGGGTTTCAGTGTTATTTGTCATAATATTAATTATACAAAATTTCTTAGCCAAACGCTCATAAAATACATTAAGCTTAGGTCACAAATATCACAGTAGTTGATGTCTTATATTTTTCATGAGATAATGATGATATTATTTTTAAAAAATGAAGGGAAACGTTAGATAAATAACATCTGACATTACTAAAAAACATGACACTTGACCACAAATTAGACCAATATGCTGAATTAATTGTTAAACGCGGTGTGAACGTTCAACCGGGCCAAACTATCATACTCTACGCCGCCGTTGATGAAGCTTATTTTGCACGTAAGATTGTTGCCGCGGCTTATCGTGCTGGTGCACATGAAGTTGTCTTAGAATGGTCTGATCAACAAATCAATAAGGCGTTTTTAACACATACATCCTTGGAACGTTTAGCGAATGTCCCAGAATATGATATCTTAAAAGCTAATACGCTAATGGCTAATAACGCTTCACGTATTTCGCTTGTATCGCAGGACCCAGATGGTCTTGCTGGCGTTGATTCAACACGTTTGCAGACAATGACCAAAGCCAATCAAAAGGCCTTTACAAGTGTGCGTGAAGCAACAATGAAGGATGATATTTCCTGGCTAGTTGTCGCTGCGGCTGGGCAAGCATGGGCTGAAAAAGTTTTCCCAGATTTGTCTGGTCAAGCTGCTGTTAATCGCCTATGGGAAGAGATTTTGAAAGATGTACGTATCGATGACACATCAGACGCCATCGATCATTGGAATCACCACATCAAAAAATTACAAGCCAAGGCGGATTGGCTGAATCAACAAAACTTTAAAGCGCTCCATTATAAAAATGCTAAATCAGACTTTACAATTGGTTTAGCTGAAGGCCATATTTGGGAAGCTGCTATTTCACAAGATAAAGCCGGTAATATCTTTATTCCAAATATGCCAACCGAAGAAGTTTTCACTGCCCCTGACAATCGTCACATTGATGGTCATGTCGCAGCCACTATGCCTCTATCATATCAAGGTAACCTCATTGACAACATTGCACTGGATTTTAAAGATGGCCGTATCATTGACGCGACAGCAACAAGAGGTGAAAACGTCTTGAAGCAATTGATTGAGACAGATGATGGGTCAAAGTCATTGGGCGAAGTATCGCTTGTGCCTGATCCATCACCGATTTCACAAAGTGGTATTTTATTCTATAACACACTCTTTGATGAAAATGCTTCAGACCACTTAGCAATTGGCGCAGCCTATGCTTCGAACATCTCAGATGGTAAAACTGCTAGTCCCGAATCTTTGGCTAGCCGTGGTTGGAACATCTCCGATGTACATGTCGACTTCATGATTGGTTCATCTGATATGATGATTGATGGGATAACACAAGACAATCACAGCGTTCCCGTTTTCCGTAACGGTGATTGGGCCTAACAATAAAGAAAACCGCTCAATAATACATTGAGCGGTTTTCTTTTGTGCAAAGATTAAAGATGCTTATGCTTTATTGTTGCTAAAATGGCATGCGCAACAACTGCGTCAAAATTTTGGGTATCAAAATCGTCCAAGCCAGCACGGGTTGAACCCCCAGGTGAGGCCACTGCATTTTGCAAGGCTTGTGCTGTTAAGTCACTTTGTGTCAGCATTTCAGCTGAGCCAAGGACAGTTTGTGTGGCTATCTTTGTAGCCAGTGTTGCTTCTAAACCATTTTGCGTTCCTGCCTGAGCTAACGCATCAATAAACTTGAAAACATAGGCTGGTCCAGAACCTGCAACTGCAGAAAAAGTTGCAAACTGGGATTCACTCACATCAAAATGCTGCCCTAAGCTGTCAACAAATTGTTGAAATACTTTCTCATGCGTTGCCGATAATACTGTACTTGCATACGCAATAACCCCTTGATTAATTGCCACATTGACATTAGGTAATGTGCGTACAATTTGAGTTGACTTTGTCGCCGCAGAAAGCGTTTCAAGTGTAACACCTGCTAACACAGAAACTACTAACTTATCTTGCAAATTTAATGGCTGAACAATTTTCTCTAATTGGTTAGGCAAAAAAGCTAAAACAACGAGATCACTGGCAGCTACCAATGATTCTGGCGACATAGCCACAACCCCTAATTCTGCCGCCAATTTTTCAGCAGAACGCGGTGAAGTGATGTGGATATCTTTTGCTGGGACACCTTGACGCAATAGGCCTTTCATCATGGCTTGTGCCATATTACCAGTACCAATAAAACCATATGTTGACATAGTCGCTCCTTTACTTAAAGCAATTGGATATACTGACAGCAACTTAATCTTTCAATGTTGACAATTTATCATCAATTGCTGCTAATACTTGATCACGTGCTGTGGTGTTAGTCACAAAATCATAGTGATCACCATCAATTTGGATTTTTGGCGAGCGGTCATACGCTGCAAACCAATCATCATAACGTTTGTTAAGTTCTTTATAGTAAGCATATAACCCAGGATTTTCATCGATTTGTTCAAATGAGCGTCCGCGTTTTTTTATACGTGTTAACATTGTCTCAAAACTAACACGTACATGAATTAAAAGTTCTGGGTTTTTCAGATTTGCTGTACCAGCAATCTCAGCCATCATATTATCTAGTAGTGATTTATATATATCAACTTCTGTTTGTGTTGCCCGATCTAAATCAGCCGTTAATTGAAACAGCAGCGCATCTTCATATATTGAGCGATCTAAAATGTTATGACGCCCAGTTGCTTGTGCAACTTGAATTTGCGATAGTCGCTTGTTTAGAAAATAAATCTGTAATAAAAAGCCATATTTTTTAGGGTTTTCATAAAAAAGTGGCAAAATCGGATTATCATCTACACTTTCATAAAACGCCTCTGAACCCAAGTGTTCTGCTAACATTTCCGTTAAACTTGTTTTGCCGGCGCCAATAGTGCCTGATAATACGATCATGCCAATTCTCCTAATTTCTATTAATTTAGTCCCTAACTAGTATATCAAAATTCGGCCTATTTTTCAGAATTAACGTTGTCGTAATTGTGACAAATACTTTTCTAAGGTCAAGTGATGTTTAGTGATATACTGTGCATTGTCAATACCAACATAGCGAAAATGCCATGATTCATAATCGATTCCTGTCTCACTTATGGCTTGTTTATCGCTCGGATAACGTAAAATGAAACCATACGCTGGTGCATGTTGAATTAGCCACTGCTGTGACTTAAATTCATCCATTTGCGCCATTAATTGTGGATATTTTGCCACTGCATCTGTGCCTGCTAAATCAACCGCTAACCCGGTTTGATGCTCTGATGAACCTGGCGTTTGGATGACTGTTTGCGTTAGTTTGACGGCTTGATCATGGGCCATACCATTGGCTTCATGTTGCGCAATGGACTGATCATACACTTGTGTTTGGTAAGCTATTGATCGATACGCTGAAACAAGCGTGGTGGCATAACCTGCTCTTTGAGCAGCTTGTCGAAATGCTGCTAACGGCGCCACAATGCGTTTATCCATCTGTTTATCATCCACAGTAACATGCGTAAAAGGTATTTCTGATTGCCGTGCGTGCTGTTTATTAACTAAAATAAGTTGCCAATCTGACACGCTTGCCTGTTTGGGTAACCCAGAATCTTGAGATACAGCTTTTGATGTCGTGGTTGTCTGCATCTGCGCTTTTTTACGCGTAGGCTGCAAAAAACTAATAATTAGTATGCCCACTACGATAACAATAACGATAAGTGTAATCTTCTGCCAAATCTGACGTCGTCCCATCATGTGTTTAACTCCCCAATAGTTTTGCCCACATCGCAAGGTACTCACTTGCTTCATACCTTTTCATTCTACCACGTCATGGCACATTAAGCCGTGCATAAAAAAAAACCGATACAATTTGTATCGGTTACTTAGTGGACAGTCAGGGGCTCGAACCCTGGACCCACGGATTAAGAGTCCGTTGCTCTACCAACTGAGCTAACTGTCCATGTGTCGCTTTCACAACAAAAAATATTATATCATGTATTTTTGTTTTGCGCAATAGTTTTAATTCACTGTTTGCCTGTCAATTATCACGTAGCTCATAAAATAATCTTGTCACATAAAACAATTGCAAAAGAAACGCAAGTATTAACAACACGATACCCACACTGGATAAAGATATTGTTATTTGATCCAATGATCGTGAAAAACTAACACACAAAATACCCAGTATTGCCAACACCTTAAATGCAGCGTGTGTGGCAAAGCGGTTGGCAATCATAATGGCATTTAATTCACGCTCATCGTTGTATAATTCATCCAATTTAATAGTCAGCTGTGCTTTTTTAGACAGTTGGCCTATTGTCTGTTTTTGTGTCCTATAATATTTTAATAGCACGATGCCATAAATAAAGTAAATGGCAAATAATGCCATGTTCCCTGTCACGCTGTATGTCACAAAAATGATGAGTAGCCCAAACACCATAAGTGTTGTCATGAGTGCATTCTTTTTGACGTTAATCATTCTCGTCCTCACTTTTGGTAAATAACTGATCCACCGTCGTTTCTAATATTGTGGCTAATTTAAAAGCTAACGCTAACGATGGGTCATATTTTGCATTTTCAATAGCATTTATTGTCTGTCTCGTGACATTCGCCTTTTGGGCTAACATGTCCTGTGACAAATGTCGTTCTTTTCGTCGCTTACGGATATAGTTATGCAATGCCAACTCCTTATGTAAAAGATATTTTACATATATATAGTAAAACATCTTTTACTTTTCTTGTCAAACCAAATAAAAGAACAACCTAATGGTTGTTCTTTCTGTTAGCAATTTACTTATCGTTATAGCCCATTGGATGACTCTTGTGCCAATTCCAAGCCGTCTTAATAATGTCTTGTACGTTATCATATTTTGGCGCCCAACCAAGCACATCACGGGCTTTGTCAGAGTTAGCAATCAAAATATCTGGGTCCCCGGCACGACGTGGTCCAATTTTAGCTGGAATGTCAACACCTGTTGCTTCACGTGCGGCTTCAACCATTTCTTTAACTGAAAATCCAGTTGCTGACCCTAAGTTGAATTGGTTAGAATCATGCCCATCTGCCAAATACTTTAGCGCACGAATATGTGCATCTGCCAAATCTAAGACATGAACATAATCACGAACATTAAAGCCATCTGGTGTCTTATAATCATCGCCAAACATTTCAATATAGTCACGTTGTCCCAACCCAGCTTGCAAAATAATAGGCACTAAATGAGTTTCAGGCTTGTGGTCTTCACCAATTGTGCCATCTTCAGCTGCACCAGCAACGTTGAAGTAACGTAAGGCTACCCACTTCACGCCATCAGCTTGGTCAGACCAAGCCATGATTTTTTCCATCATCAACTTTGATTCACCATAAGGGTTAATTGGATTTTGTGGATCCGTTTCCTTGATTGGAATGTTGACAGGATTACCATAAGTTGCTGCTGTTGATGAGAACACAATTTGCTTAACATCATGTGCTTTCATCACTTCGAGTAGCGTTATCATACCGCTTGTATTGTTATCAAAATATTTCAGCGGATTTGCTACTGATTCGGGTACGATTGAAAAAGCAGCAAAATGAACAACTTGTTCAATATTTTCTTGTTCAAATACTGCCGATAATGCTGCTTTATCGCGAATATCAACTTGATAAAACTTGGCCGCGGGATTTACAGCGTCACGATGTCCTGTAAATAAAGCATCAACAACTACCACTTCACGACCAGCTTCAACAAGTGTTTTGACCATATGTGAGCCAATGTAACCGGCACCACCTAGTACTAATACTGACATAATAAGCCTCTTTATTCTAAAATGATACTCTCAGTGTACACTATAATGTCACGTTACGCCAATTGAATTCTGCCTCGGCACTAACAACATCCCCCAACATAATGCGATGCTTACTGGACTGATTGCCAAGCACAACTTGTGATTGAATTGTATGACCTAAATGTATTTCATTCTCATATTTTAGATTGATTGATGTAATTTCATGGGTTTCTAAAAATTCTGTTGGGACAACATCTTGCATCCATTCAAAATACTTCGAATTATTGACATGTTGATTAGCATCAATATCGAGGTAGCGCACGTGATAATCTTTGCTGATCATGTCATCACTCGGCAAAATTTTAATTGGATTGGGCATACGCGGAATTTGCTTCACGCGTTCAGCTTGATACTTATCAACGATATCCTGTGGTAATCGCGCCATCCGTCGATTATTAATATCAATCATGGTCCAAATTGAATCTACGCGAATAATCTCCTCACCCTGTGCATCAAAAAATGCAAACGGACGTCTCACAAAAAACGGATTATATTTCGCGGCATAAGTTTGAATCGTAATTTCTTCATTGACAGCTGGGCGTCTGGTAATATGTACCTCATACTGTAAAATAATCCACCCCAAGCCACGTGCTAAATGTGTTGATTGTCCCACACCTAACGCATCACTCTGTAACTTAGAAGCTAAAACAGCCCAATTTAATATCATTGGCAAAGCTAACTTGCCTGTGACGTCGGCTTCGTAATATTCAACGCGACGCTTAATTTCAAAAGAATTCATTTTTTGCCCCTTACATTAACCCATGATAATCTGTATAAACTGCTTGTCTATCTAATTGCCGTTCTTTTGCGACTTGCTTAATCGCAGCATTTGGCTTAAGCCCCTTTGCTACCAGTGCTGAGACCGCGTCATGAACAGATAACATGGTTAAATCTGTCTCTGGTTCAGACTGGCTAGCACCAGTAAAACCAGCAATCATCACCACGAATTCGCCACGAATATCATTATTTTTGGACCATAAAACTAATTCTTCAATATGGCCTCGCAAAAATTCTTCATATCGTTTAGTTAATTCACGCGCCAAAACAACTTGTCTATCATTGCCCATTACTTTTTGAATGTTTGCTAAGGTTTGTTTTAAACGATGCGGCGATTCATAAAAAATAACCGTATCTTTTACTGTGGATAACTGTTTTAATTCTGACAGTTGTTCACTATTTTTCCTTTGTAAAAAACCATAAAAATAAAATGGTTGTGGCACCAAACCACTTGCAATTAAAGCTGTTACACCAGCTGTTGCTCCAGGAATCGGGACAACTGGTATATTGTTTTCCACAGCTGCAGCAACCAGTTCTTTACCAGGATCAGAGATAGACGGCATTCCCGCGTCACTGACCTGTGCAACATCCCCCCCTTGGCTAAGCGTTGCAATTAAACTCGGTATTTTTGACTGCCAATTGTGCTCATGAAAGCTCGTTTGTTTTGTTTCAATATCAAAGTGGTTCAATAACTGCTGAGTGTGTCGGGTATCCTCAGCTGCAATTAGGGCCACTGCATTCAAAGTATCAATTGCCCGTGGTGTCATATCTTGTAAATTACCGATGGGTGTTGGTACTAAAAACAACGTGCCCGTCTCATGCTTTTCAAAGCTTTTTTGTTGATTCATGTTACGCTCCTAACGCGATAGCAACATCTAATACTATTTTTTCAAGTCGCGCTTGTAAAGTCATATTAAACTGTCGAAAAAAATCATCTCTGAGTATGGCATCGCTAGCTTTCACTAATTGTGCCTGATTATACTGCTTATTTAGCACTTTATATAGCCCAATTAGCTTAGGAAATTTCAACTGTGTTTCAGGTATTTGACCAAATACAATGGTATCGCGCGTTAATTCATGTAGCCAATTTAAAAATAATGCTTGCTGCTGTTCATCTTTTAATTGGCTAACTAAATATTGTTGCACGTAAACAAAGGCTTCAATACGTCTTTGCATCATTAACTCAAACCATTTGAATAATAGGCTACGGGTTAATTGTTGCCACGCCTCAAAATCTGCTATTGTTTCATCGTTGTGCGGTGTATCTAATTGTATTTCCGGTCTCAGGTGTACAATTTGTGCACGCGATTTGATTGTTGGCAAAATATCATTAACATTTTCTGCTAACATTACCATCAATTGTGGCCCTGCTGGTTCTTCAATATATTTCAGTAACGCATTACCAGCTTCTGCTTGTAACGTTTCAATAGCATCAAATACAAAGACTTTACGTGGACTTTCTCGCGACATAGTAATAAACTCAGGTTTTAAACTCCTAATTTGGTCAACTTTCCATGTACGCTTGGTGCCACTACCACTCTTAGGTAAACTTGGTCGTGTTATTTTGACATCTGGGTGTTCGTTTTTATTAATGCGCATGGCATTTAGCTCATTAGGACCAACAACTTCCCAAGCTAGCCAATGCGAAAAAGCCAGCTTAGTCTGCTGGCTCGGTCCAACAAATAGGTACAAGTGACTAAGCTGATTACTGCGAATTAACCCATGAAAATGTCCCATTTGTGTTGGATAATATTGTTTTGTTGTCGTTAAAAAATCTGGTTGCATTAGAACTGATGAAATGACTCAATGCTCTGTGTGTATACTGTTGCCCCACCAACTTCGACTTCAATTGGATAGGCCCCCATGTGGTCACCACCTGCATCTAAATTAATTGGCGGTACCATAAACTGCTTGCGTTTCTGAGATACTTTTTGAATAATATCTAACACATCTTGTACACGATCATCATCAATCGCAATCAAAAACGTTGTGTTGCCAGAACGTAAGAAACCACCTGATGTCGTTAAACGTGTCGCACGTATATTTGCCTTAACAAATGCATTACTCAACCTATTTGTGTCTTTATCTTGAACAATCGCTGTAATTAATTTCATAAATTATTACCCCTTTCGCGAATTCAATGCCTCTTGTAGCAACGCACGCGTATCTGATATGACATCTGTTAACGGCTGTGTTGCATCAATTATTTTAATTCTATCAGAAAAATCATGCTGTAGCTCAAGGTATGTTGTTCGAACACGTTGATGAAAGGATAAACTTTCTTTATCCAAGCGATCTATTTTGCCCTGACGGTTAGCCATCACACGACTCAAGCCTAACTCTGAAGGTACATCAAAATAGATTGTGAGGTCTGGTAATAGACCATCAATAGCAAATTGATTAATTTGCCAAATGTTGTCGACCCCTAAGTCGCGGCCACCACCTTGATAAGCTAACGAGCTATCAACGTAGCGGTCCGAAATTAGGACCTTTCCTGCAGACAAAGCCGGTAAAATAGTTTCAACGATGTGTTGCCGTCTAGCAGCAGCATATAGCAACGCCTCGGTTCGATCATCCATCCCATTGTCATCTTCTGGTTGTAAAATCTGACGAATGGCTTCAGAAATAGGATTTCCCCCTGGTTCTCTTGTTGTCACAAGTTGATCACCAAGTATTGGTTTTAATTCAGACACTAGTGCTTCCAATACACTCGTTTTGCCAGCACCTTCGGGCCCTTCAAATGTGATAAATAATGGTCTAGTCATAATCCCCAATGTTTTCTCAACGTAATTGCACGCAACGGCTACTACACTATATGCGGTCAGTTTTTAAGACATGTGTCTGCATATGACCAACTGTTTTTCGCCGACGTGCCTCACGATATAAATAATTAAATTTTGCTTTGGCTAATGCCGTTTGTGCTTGAATGAGACGAACATTCACCTGACCATCAAGCAATGCTTCTTCTGAATTTTTTGCAGTGTCCCAATCTATTTTAGCTTTGTCAATTTGAAAAACTAATGCCTGATCATATTCACGTCTTAAATTTGTCTTTTTCTTACCAAATATCATAGTTCTGTTCGTCCTTGTACAGCCTTTATTAATGTCAATTGGTCAGCGTAATCAATATCAGACCCAACAGCTAAGCCATGCGCTAATCGTGTCACTTTAATGCCTGCTGGCTTTAACAGTCTCGCCAAGTACATCGCTGTTGCCTCACCTTCAGCATTAGCGTTGGTACCAACAATAACTTCATTGATTTCTTGATGGTCTGATAGTCGACGAATCAAGCTTGGCAAGTTAATATCCTCTGGTCCAGTCCCTGCACTAGGCGAAATCACACCATTTAAAACATGATAAAGACCGTAATAATCTCGCGTATTCTCCATAGCCATGACATCTCGTGAGTTTTCAACGACAAACACCGTTGATTGATCACGCGACTTATCTTGACAGATGGCACATGGATTGACACTATTTTCAGTTATATTACCACATATTTGGCAGAAGGTGAGATCTTTTTTTGCCGACAAAAGCGACTTTGAAAAGTCAACAACATCGTCTTCCTGCATGCCTAATGTATAGAAAGCTAAGCGAGTTGCTGTTTTTGGGCCAATACCTGGTAATTTGGTATAACTATTAATTAATTTTGCAATTGGTTCTGGATAATCCATAAACACGACCAGGCTTATTTGTCAGCCAATCCTTTCATTTCATTTCTTAGTCAACAACTGTCACAATATCATTGCCAAACAATTTTTGCGCTTCTGTCACAACTTTTGGCGCTGTCACCGCATCTGTCGCTGTCGTTAATACTTCTTGCTGACTGACATATGGCACATCAGATAAGCTAATTGTCTGTGTTGTCCCAGCTTTAAGCTGCTTAACATACTCTGCACGTTCCTGCTGCCAATCATCTTTTGAAATAAGCACTAAAGCTGTTGGCAAATTTTGCTCGCGCAACGCCGCAATCAGTTTTTCTTGTAAGACGACATCTTTTAACGCTTGATCTAGTAGGGCTGGGTAATCAAAAGCCACGACCAGTCCTTCTTGACTTGCTGCAACTGGCGATGCTATTGTCAACAAAGCTTGATGTGCAACATTAAAAGTGCTTATTAACGTTGCCCAAGTACTTTTTGACCGGCTAAGTGTGTCGCGCTTAGCCGCCTGTAAAATAGCAAAAACAGCTAACTGGCCAGTACGCGCTAAGCTATTATTGTGGGACACTGCTTCTGACTCATCATACTGTGATGATTGTGATATTGGCTTAACAGTATCATGTGTCGTTTCCAAATTTTCTTGAGCACTTACACCCTCATTTTGAGTTGGTTCCGTAACTACCGTAGTTGTATCTGGTTGTGTATCTGAAGATACAGGTTGCGTTGTGACTGTTGGGTCATTGAGGGATTCTGGCGATGCAAATGACGACGTATTGCGCGTTGCATGTTGAGCCGATTCAGTATGCGATTGATCCCCTTGTGTCATCATCCCTAGTTTAACAGTTAACAATTCGAGGTACACATCACTCTGCATTGTCTGCAGCAACTGCTTTTGAATATCATCTAGTTCGCCCATCATGGCTTGAATTTGTTGCGACGTTAATTGTTGTGCTAATGTGCGTAAGTCATTTAAAGGTGCGGTTGATTTGATGAGTTCCGGTGCAATATTAGCCAGCATGATATCTCTTAATAGACCGATAATATCACTAACAAAACGTTGTGCATCTTTGCCGGCAACTAGTATATCATGTAACAATTTCAGTGCTTCTGGTGTTTGGCTATTTGTTACTGCTGTGAGATACTGCATTAATTGTGTTGTGGTGGTTGACCCAGTAACCTGTAAGGCATTATCAACTGTCACAGTGTCAGTGCCAAAAGCAATTACTTGGTCCAAAATAGACAAAGCATCACGCATGCCGCCTTCAGCCACATTGGCAATGATACGCAAAGCATCTTGGTCAAAATCAATATGCTGTTGCTTTAGAACATCAGCTAAATGAGCTGCTATCGCTTGACCATCAATACGTTTAAATTCAAATCGCTGTGTCCGTGACAAAATAGTAACTGGGACTTTTTGTGGTTCAGTCGTTGCTAAAATGAATTTCACATTTGCTGGTGGCTCTTCCAACGTCTTAAGTAGCGCATTGAAAGCACTATTTGATAGCATATGCACTTCATCAATAATATAAACTTTGAATTCAGCTTCAATCGGTGCATAATCAACATTCGATAAAATATCGCGCATATCTTCGACACGACTGTTGGAAGCCGCGTCAAATTCAACAATATCTGGTATTTGTGAATCATCAGTTTCGGGGGCAATCCCATTCACTTCACGAGCAAAAATTTTGGCAGCAGAAGTTTTCCCAGTGCCTCTTGGTCCTGAAAACAAGTAAGCGTGACCTGTTTGATGAGTCTCAATAGCATTTTTCAAAGTCTGTGTAACGACTTCTTGCCCAATCATGTCTTCAAATGTTCGCGGCCGATATACACGATATAATGCTTGATACGCCAATGTTTTCTCCTCCTGCACCTGAATTGTATTTACAATTTTTGCTTGCCTATTTTATCTTACGATAACTCAACTGACAAAAAAAGACCGCTAAGCGGCCAAATATGTACACAAGCACAACATCGAACAACCTTAGGGCTGCTACATTCCTGTCCTGACCCGGTTCGAGAGCCGACATTTGCCTGCTTTATTATTATATCTAATTTCTCTATTTTAAGCAAACACTTCAGAAACTTTCTTGAGCCACTTTGTATGCCATTTAAAATAAGTTAGATACGCTTTTGGAATAAGATATTCATTGACAGCCGCAAAATCATCAACGATCGATACAATCCAGCTTTCACGATATTTTGGCAAGGCAATTGTTGCGCCAAACATGTGTTTCACAATAATATCAGCTTCTTTATCACTAATGTGTGTTATCTTGCGTGCGTTTTGTAAAGCAATTCGGGGATGAACATACGCATGTGACCCCTCTTCAAACTTTGTCACGCGCCAATCATAGTAGAACATATCATGTAGAAGTCCGGCTCTGGCTGTTGCCTCAGCATCTGCACCGATTTTCTTAGCAATAGTATATGATTGGTACGACACTGAAATGGAGTGCCGTAAGCGGTTAGAAAAATGATGTTGCGTGTATTGTGCGAGCTGCTGTACTTCGTCATGTTGTAATAAATCATCAACAATATTAAGATAATCTTGGTCTTGGCGCCAAGCATTAGGGTTATGCATGTATTTTTTGCCTCTTTATTAATCAGTCTAGGTCTATTATAGTACGAATTTTTAATTTCGTGTATTATTTGTTTGGTAAAACCTTTTTTTCTTGACGTTTCAGCCGAATTTGTGCAAAAAACTGTTTAAGTAATTGCCCACAAGCCTCACTTCTTATCCCATGATGTACAACCACTCGATGATTTAAACGAGCATCCTCTAATAAGCGATAAAGTGATCGCGTTGCGCCACCCTTAACATCATCTGCCCCATAATACACAGCAGGAATACGCGAGTTAATAATTGCCCCCGCGCACATCACGCATGGTTCAAGCGTCACAAACAAGGCTGTATTTTCTAGCCGCCATGATTTTAATTTGAGATTAGCCTTTTCGATTGCCATCAGTTCAGCGTGTGCTGTTGCTAATTGTTCTGCCTCTCGATGATTATGCGCTTTGGCAATAATTTGATTATCTTTAACAATTACCGCGCCAATCGGCACTTCACCCTCATTAAAAGCAATGCTTGCTTCGTTTAACGCCACTTGCATGAAATAATCAATTTGTTCATCACTAAATGTTGGTATTTGAATCATAAGTGCTCTCCAAAATATAATAACCTTTATTCTTAGCAATAATACGAGCATTACCAAATATGGTCATCATATTTTTTTGCGCTGATGGTGCCCCTTGTTTTTTTTGTAATACAGCAATTAGCTTGCCACCTGGCTGAAGGTGCTTTATCGCATCTTGCAACATGACTGTCACCACGGCTTTTCCTGCTCTAATTGGCGGATTTGTCAAAACCAGTGCATACTTATCCGTAATTTTGTCATAAATATTAGACTGAAAAATTCGCGTTAATTGCGTCACACCATTTTTCTGCGCATTTTGTTGCGCAAGTTCTAAAGCGCGTTCGTTCACATCTACCATATCAACCTGCCGCGACATTGCTTTTGCAATAGCAATGCCAACTGGGCCATAACCTGTGCCTAAATCTAATATTTTGCCATCATTAATAATGACCGTTTCAAGGGCCTCAAGCATGGTGCGCGTACCAAAATCAACTGTAGATTTTGAAAAAACACCGCTATCTGTCGTGAAATGTAGCTTGTGGTTTAACAATTCGAATTCAAAATTTTGATAATGGTGTTCGGAATTTGGATTAGCAGTAAAGTACATTTCATTTGCAGTTTTTCCCGATTTAGTTGGCATAGTGTACCCCTTTAAATATTATGTACAAAAAAAGAAGTACCGAAGCACCCCTTTTAATATAACGGTTGTTTAGTTGTAAGATAACATAGTTTATCATCCAACACAATACAAATCCGTAAATTTTAAAAATTGAAATTACTTCAAAGTAACTGATGCGCCAGTTTCTTCCAAAGCTGCCTTCAAATCGTTGGCTGCTGCTTCGTCAAGACCTTCCTTAACGATTGAAGGTGCGTTGTCAACTAAGTCCTTAGCTTCCTTCAAACCAAGACCAGTTGCTTCACGAACTGCCTTGATAACCTTAACTTTAGCAGTACCTGCTGAAGTCAATTCTACGTCGAAGTCTGTCTTAGCTGCGGCTGCACCGTCAGCACCACCAGCTGCTGCTACAGGAGCTGCTGCTGAAACGTTAAATTCTTCTTCGATTGCTGAAACCAAGTCAGCCAAATCCAAGATTGTTGCATCCTTCAATGATGCGATAATCGCGTCTTTATCAAAAGCCATGATTAAATCCTCCAATTTATATGTTTAATTTTTATTAATACTGTGTCATTGATTGGTTGTCCAACCAAAAATACTTATTCGGCTGCAGGTGCTTCTTCAGCAGCTTCGCCGCCCTCTTCTAATTTGTCTTGCACAGCCTTAACAGCATATGCAAATGAACGAATTGAGAATTGGAATTCGGCCATCAATTGACCAAGCAAACCTTCGCGTGATGGCAAAGATGCATACTTGTTGATGTCTTCGATGTTAGCAATAGTGCCGTCAACAACACCACCCTTGATTTCCAACTTTTCGTTGGCGTCAGCAAACTTCTTCAAAATACGTGATGGTGCAACTGCATCATCATTTGAGAAGGCCACGGCTGAAGGACCGGCAAAAATGTCGTTCAATTCAGCAAAACCAGCTTTTTCAGCAGCACGTGTCAAAATCTTGTTTTTGATAACTTCAAGAACAATACCTTCTTCACGCAACTGATGACGTAATTCTGTAGATTGCGCAACTGTCAATCCACGAGCATCAACAACAACTGCTGAAGCAGCATTCTTGAATTGATCAGCGATTTCTTCAACTTTTTGCGCTTTAATCGCAATAGTTTTTTCACTCATGTTATAACTTCTCCTTCCTTAGTATTATTTTGCAAAAGAAATCCCGTGCGCTAAAAGACACACGGGAAAAGTTTTTAAACTTCCTCGGCAGGATATTAAGGTATAAATACCACCTGAGTCTTAGGCAAAATGATTTAATTCACTCAATGAGTATACCAAATGAAATTGATATCGTCAAATAATTATAATGTATTAAGATCTAATGCAACGGCTGGGCCAAATGTTGAAGCAATAGATACGTGTTGTACGTAAGTGCCTTTAACAGCTGCTGGACGTGCTTTTAACACTGTATCAGCAATTGTCTTAATATTTTCAGCTAACTTACCTTCTTCAAATGATACACGACCCACAGGTACAGCAACGTTTCCGTCACGATCTGTACGGTATGTCACTTGTCCGCCCTTAGCATCTGAAACAGCCTTAGCAACATCCATTGTTACTGTGCCAGTCTTAGGGTTAGGCATCATACCCTTAGGTCCCAAGATACGAGCAACGCGACCAACTTGTGCCATCATATCAGGTGTGGCAATGGCTGTATCAAAGTCCATCCAGCCACCTTGAATTTGGGCAACTAAGTCAGCAGCACCAACAACATCAGCGCCGGCAGCTTCAGCTTCCTTGGCCTTGTCACCTTGTGCAAATACGATAACTTTCTTATCTTTACCAGTACCGTTTGGCAAAACAACTGCGCCACGCAATTGTTGGTCAGCTTGACGTGTATCAACATTCAACTTAAATGCAACTTCAACTGAAGCATCAAAGTTAGCGTAGTCAATTTCTTTAACCAATGCAACAGCATCGTTCAAGGCATAATTCTTTTCAGCTTCTACCTTTGCCAATGCTGCAGTATATTTTTTACCATGCTTTTGAGTCATTATTCTGCGTCCTCCTTGATTGCTGTTCCTTCAACAGTCAAGTCAACACCATCAACAGTAACACCCATTGAACGTGCTGTACCTTCGATCATACGCATAGCTGCTGTAATATCGTTGGCATTCAAATCTGCCATCTTATTTTCAGCAATTGCACGAATTTGATCCAAAGTAACGTTTCCAGCTTTTTTAGTGTTAGGTTCACCTGAACCCTTACCAATAAGCTTACGCAATTGATCAGCAGCAGGTGGTGTCTTTGTAACGAATTCGAATGAACGATCATCGAAAACAGAGATTTCCACCGGAATGATTGAACCTGCTTGGTCTGCTGTACGCGCGTTAAATTCTTTAGTGAATTGCGCGATGTTAATACCGGCTTGTCCCAAAGCTGGACCAACTGGTGGTGCTGGTGTTGCTTTAGCAGCCGCAATTTGTAGTTTAACTACTGTTGTAACTTTTTTAGCCACGATTTTTTCCTCCTCGTGTTGTGGTAGACGCAGCTTAAGTGCTGCTCCCACGTATGTCGATGACATACTCATCTATTATACAAAAAAAAAACTATCTTAGCAATAGTTTTTTTAAGCTTCATCTAAAACGGTATCGACATCAGCAAAGTCAAGTTCTGTCGGTGTTTCACGACCAAAGACTTCAACTGTGGCTTCCAAAGTTTGCTTTTCTGAATCAATAGCAGTAACTGTTCCTTCCATACCTGAAAAAGGTCCAGCAATAATTTTGACAACTTGACCAACTTCGACATCAAGATCGACCACTTCGCGTGTTACCATACCCATACGCTTCATCAGCAAATCAACTTCTTCTGGCAACAGTGAATTTGGCTTGGAACCCGCACCGTGCGAACCCAAAAATCCTGTAACGCCTGGTGTGTTACGGACAACGTACCAAGCTTCATCGGTCATATTGTAGTCTTGTGGCGTTGCCATTTCAACCAAAACATAGCCTGGGAAGTCATTTTCAACTGAAGTCTTAGCTTCCCCATCTTGGATTGTTGTTACTTCTTGTTCTGGTACCAAAATCCGAAAGATTTGTTGACTCATACCCATTGTCTGTGTTCGCGACTCTAAGTTTGCTTTTACTTTATGCTCATACCCTGAGTATGTATGAACGACAAACCAAGACTTTTCGATATCATCTGTGTTTGTAATGGGGGTTTCGTTATTTTCTGACATGTTATTAATCGATTTAACGATAATCATCTGAGTGAATTATCCTTAAATGCGCCCTTTCTTTTGTAATATAAAAAAGAACTTCCACAGAAGTTCTCCTCGCTATAAACAGTATACTACATTTTTGAATATACTGCTATTATTTCATGATCATATTAAAGCCACTTTGCATTAGCCAATCGGCGCCGCCTAAAAATAGCGCAAACACAACTGACACAGTAATAACTGTTACTGTCTCTTTTGAGGCTTGATCTGGTGACAACCATGTCACATTTTTCATTTCTGCTGCAACGTTTCTAAAATATTTCAACATTTTCGTAACCTTTACTTTGTTTGTTGATGTAACGTGTGCTTCCCACAAAAAGAACAATACTTACTGACCGCTAAACGTTCTGTGCGATCTTTTGATAAAGTGACTGTGTAATTGCGAGAACCACATACTGTACACGCGAGTGATACTTTTTGACTTGCCATATATGTTCTCCATTAATTCTTATACAAGGATAACATTTAAGCCTTTAAAACTCAACGTTCTGAGACACCATAAAAAATGAGATCCAATAACTGTTGAATTCGCGCCGTCATGTTCAAGTTGTCATCAAGTGCGTGAAAGCTGCCAAATAACGGGGCTAAACTAGTAATATAAAAGGAAGCTGCCATACGCGCATCGATATTTTCCCTACGTTTCACGGCTGCTTGCTCAAAAAAATGGGTAATTGGCATAACATAGTCATGACCAAACACGCGACCTAATTGCTGTTGACTTTCTGCCGAAAGCGTTGCAAAACTACCGTGAATCAAGGTAAACACGTCTCGCGGATGACGCGTCACAATCACTGTTGTTAACGCTGTTAACTGATCAATTGGTTGCGCATACTGTTGGGCTAAAATATCAGTCATGTCTGAAAAAACCTGGTGCCCAACACGTTTAATTACTGCGACGAAAAGTGCCTCTTTGTCACCAAAATAGTGATAAAGTGCTGGCTGGCTAATGCCTAGTAATTTTGAAATGTCTCGTGTCGTTGTTTGTTCGTAACCGTGTGATAAAAATACTGTCGTTGCGGCTAGCATAATTTTTTCACGCGTTGCTTCATTTGCTTGTGTTTTAACTGTCATCTTGCTTGTTACCTTTTACATCAAGTCTATTGCTAAACTTTATCAGAAATACATCTTATTTGCAGCAAAATAATTACTGCTCAATAGCTGCTTTAAAATGACGTCTTTGCTTGACACGATAGTAACCCACGACAAATATTGTCAGAGCCATAAACCAAATAACTATTGTCACAATGCCTTGCTGTATATCACCAGCAAAAATTACCCCTTGTAGCGTATCATGCAAAGCTGATAATGGTAACAGTTGTCGCATAAGTGTTGTCACTGAATTTGCCGCCAATATAGGTTGGGCAAAGATGATTTGGATAACTAATAATAAGACAGACGCCCACCAGCCAACTAAACCTAAGCATTGTTTCAAAAACCAGACCAGCGCAATCATTGCCCAAGATGTCAGGAGTGAAGCACCTATAATGATGACTATATTCCCCACTGAAATATGCCATATCACAGCAGTCGAAGACATCAAAATGACGGCAACTGTACTCAATACACCAGTTATTCTAAAGATACGCCACCATTGTTCTAAAGCAAGAATATCTTGATTAGCTTCCATATTTGGAAGCAACAAGCCAATTAAAGCGGCCAAAAGTGCTACCCCAATAACTAATAGATAAGGTAAAAACACCTGTCCATCTTGCTGAACAAGTTGTGTGTCGTCCGTTTTGAAAACCATTAATTGCGTTAGTGGTGACGTATTTTTATTAGCATCATTGTCACCAAACAATGTTTTTAATTTATCTGCTATGTCTGCTTGTTGACTTTGGATTGCTCTAGCGCTGGATTGAATACTACCATTGTGGTCGCTAAGTGCTTTTGTCTGAGCTAAATTAGCGTTCGCATTGCTAATGCCACCAACAACACTACTTTGCATCGTGTATGACAGATTGTTAATCGCTACCGCCATTGCTTGCGTTTTAGCACTATCGCCAGCATTGATGGCGTCATTTAATTGCGCTGAATAATTAGCTAATTTAGTTGCCACATCACCAGCTGTGTCCTGCAAATCCCCTAGGCTCTGCGAATCAATACCATTACCTATTGCTTGCAAATTAACTTGCAAATCATTGGATTGCTGAGCTAACTTGTCACTTTGACTAGCAATGTTTTTGAATATTGTATTATTTTCTGCGCCGACCATAAGCATTGTATTTTCTTGCGCTAATACTTGGTTTAATTTTTCCTGTATATACTTAGCAGCAAATTGATTGCGACCACTGGCCACTAAGCGTGTGATTGCTGTTGCTTGGCCATTTTGTTGGAACTGACCTAACTGTTGCGTTAATTGCTTAGGAATAATAACAGTGCTGGCCACACGACCGTCTTTAAGTGCTTGCCGAGCTTGTTTTGCGTCTTTAAAAGTTATCGTTTTAAATTGCTGCGTACGCTTAAGCGTTGCAACGACTTCCTGTCCAACTTGTCGTTGCTTGCCTTGATACTGACCACCCTGATCTAAATTAACAACCGCTACACGTAATTGTTTTGCCTGTTCTGTCCGATGCCCAACTACCCCTATCATACCGATAAGTAGGCATACTGGAATACATATCGCACAAAGCCATGTGATTAATTGTCGTCTGTCTTCTAATACATCATGCCACTTTAACATAAAAAACCTCTTCTATCTGCTAATAATAGCATACCGATAAAAACAGCTTTTTTGTTAGGCTTTATAAAGTTTTATGACTTTTAAAACAATTCTGTCATATAAGGTTTTTGTACATCAAAAAGGAGCTAAACGTCATGACGCCGCTCCTATGTCAATCAAAATTAGTCTTCGACTGTTTCCAGTAAGCCATACTTACCATCTTGACGCTTATAAATAACAGAATCTGTATTTGTATCAGCGTCTCTGAAAATAAAGAAGTTATGCCCTAACAAATCCATTTGTAGCGCTGCTTCTTCAGGTGACATTGGCTTTAAATCAACTTGCTTCGTACGAACAATTTGCAATGCTTCATCATCAGAATCAGTTGCAGGAATTTCATTTTTTGAATCAATGCCCTTAAAGCCCGTTTCCCTTGACTTACGATTAATCTTAGTCTTATACTTACGAATTTGACGTTCTAACTTTTCAGAAACGGCATCAACCGCAGCATACAAATCTGGGTTTGTATCTTCCGCACGTAAGACAACATAAGGTAGTACAATTGTGACTTCCGCCTTACCGGAATTATCCGACTTATAGGTCCGTAAATTAACGTTAGCACTCGACTTTTCTTCAATGTATCGGTTTAACTTAGTTAAACGCTTTTCGACATAGTCACGAAGTGCATCAGTTACCGCGATATTCTCGCCACGTACATTATAATCTAACATAATTAATTCCTCCATTGAGTTACTATAGTTATTATACCATAAGTGTAAGCGTTTTCTGTAAAAATAATCATTTTTTCATATTTACCGCGCTAAAGACAAACTTTTCACATTTTTAGCCCCTAGTGTGTAGATTAATTCTGCTGCATAATAGAGCGTTCTTCCGGTAGTATACACATCATCAATCAGCAAAACGGATTTTCCGCTTAAAGATGTATGGTTTGCTATAACAAAAGGTTGCGCACGCGTTAGGCGCTTTTGCCGATTAAACCGGGATTGATCTGTTTTTTTTGCTTGAGACACTGATAATAATTGTTGATATCGTAAGCCTTCAAATAAGCCAAGCGTTTGATTAAAACCTCTTGTCAGTAATGTGTATTGGCTAACTGGTATTGGAACAACCAAATCTATCTCTATATTTTGAACTGCCTGTATTAATTGACGATTAAATACATGACGCAAAGCGTACTCACCATTAAACTTATAGCGCTGCATATAGTCATGCATAGCGTCATTATATACATATAATGCTTGATGAGTTAGCAAGAGTTGGCCCTGATTTTGCCAACGACAGCAATCATAACAAAGCTCATTATGTTCTTGCTGTCGACCACAACCGGAACAAGACAACGTAATGCTTGCAAACTGAGTGGCACACTGCTCACAGATTGTTTGGTGTTTTTGTTTAAGTAAACCTAGTGTTTCTAATAGGCTAATTGTTTCGCGTCGCTTTTTTTGACAAATAAGGCACATCAACGTTTGCCACCTAACGTTGCCCCACGACGATTCATTAATTTAATCTGCCGTTTGGCAGCTAAAACCTTCAGATTAATGTGTTGGACGTAAGCTCGAACCAAACCAGTGGGCCTTTTGTTGTCTCTGCCGACCCGACCAGCAATTTGAACAAGTGCGTTTTCACTAAAAGTTTCCTCCTCAGCACCCAATATCAGGACGTCAATACCAGGAAAAGTTACACCTCGTTCTAAAATGGTTGTTGTCACCAAGTACTGAATTTTTTCATCCCGCATATTTTGCACTTTCTGTTGACGTGAGACATCCCCTGCATGAACAAAATCACCCAACATATCGGGAAAGCGTTGACTAATCTTGCGATAAATAACTAGCGTATCAGCAACGCGTGGTACAAAAATCAGGAAACGTTGCATCCGCTTTTGAAATTGACGTAATTGCCGCAGCAGTTTCTGTGGCAACTTTTTTCGCCAACGTCCGACTAAACTCACGTTTAATGTTGGTAATGGGTGCTGATGAAATCGCAAAGGTAAGTAGGAAACGTTTATCTCACGACGTTCAGCACGCTTTTTCATGATTTTTGTTGGTGTAGCAGTCAAATAAATGACTGTACTTTCAGCTTTTTTTGCTTGTTTAACAGCATATGCTAGCATGGCATTATTCACATAGGGAAAACTATCCACTTCATCAATAATTAATAAATCAAATGCCGATTTAAAACGTAACATTTGGTGTGTCGTGGCCAAAACTAGCGCTGTATAGCGATAGTTTTCTTCTTGCGTCCCATATAAGACAGCCATTGGCGTCGTATTAAAAGCCGTTGCTATTCTAGGTGCCAACTCAACAATAACATCTACTCTTGGTGAGAGGATAGCTACGCGCTGCTTGGCCTGTAAAGCATGAGAAATTACCGGGAACATCATTTCAGTTTTACCAGCACCCGTAACTGCCCAAACAAGATGTTCTTGTTGTGCGCCCAGCGTATCGATTAAAGCCTGACTCACTAATCGTTGTTGAGCCGTTAGTGTCCCTTGCCATGTCAAAGTCATCTCGTGATGGGCAAAAGCATTGGGCTCTGGTAATGACCATAGTACATCTAACGAACTCACACGCCCTAGTGACAAACATGCTAAACAATAGAACTGCTGGTTCGGCAAGGGGGCAAGTTGTTGCTGTCCGCAACGCTGACAAATACCAGAAATAAAAGCTGGCCTGACAATAATACCTGCTGGTACTGATGCAATTTTAGGATTAACAATCTGACGTCCATAGTAGTTATTCATGCTGTATAATACGATATATGAATAATTATGTCACAATCGCACCACACGACTACACTTGGGAACAAGTTATTAAAAAATCACGTTTCATTTTCAATATAGCCCGCGTAAACTCAGAAGAACAAGCACGTGATTTTATTAATCGTATAACGAAAACACATCATAAAGCAACACATAACGTATTTGCCTACATGATTGGCGACCGTGATCAAATTCAACGTTATTCTGATAATGGTGAACCTAGCGGTACAGCAGGTGTACCCATGTTAGAAGTCTTACAGAAAAATCAGGTACACGATGTCGTTGCTGTCGTCACTCGATATTTTGGCGGCGTTAAGCTAGGAGCCGGTGGCTTAATTCGTGCCTATGCCGGCACCACGGCTGACGGCATAAAAGCAGCTGGTTTGGTTACACGCTTGACCCGAATCAAAGTAACAATCACGGTAGATTACAAGCATAGTGATACTTTAAATTATTGGTTGACCAATCAGCAATATCATATTTTGGATGTCATTTATGACACAAATGTCCACTTTATTGTGCCCATTGCCGAAGAAAATATTACAGCAGTAGAGACGACTTTGAACGATTTACTCGCTGGACAAATTAATATCGCTATTGGTGACGAAACTTTCTTTGAAATTCCAACCAAATAGGCTATAATTAAATAGTTATGATCCGCTAGTGTAATGGATCGCACGCAAGATTCCGGTTCTTGAAATCCGGGTTCGACTCCCGGGTGGATCATTATAAAAAACAGCACAGATTAATCTGTGCTGTTTTTGTTTGTTACTATATCTGGTTAACTGATGATACTGGCTGATCACCCATAAGCACTCGAACAATATCATGTGCTGCATCAATAGCCATACGTTCTTTCGTTTCTACCGTATTGGAGGCAATATGTGGCGTTAATAGCACATTATCTAATGCGACCAAAGGGTCACTTACGGGTAGTGGTTCTTCTTCGAAAACGTCTAAAGCTGCGCCAGCAATATCATGATTTTTTAGTGCAGCAACCAAATCTGACGTCACGATGATGTTACCGCGTGCCATGTTGATTAAATAGGCATCATTTTTCATCATGTCAAACTCTGTTTTACCAATCGAATGAATCGTTTCCGGCATGGCTGGTAAATGAATCATCACATAATCTGATTTTTTAAACACCATCTCACGGTCAACGATGGTGACTGTGTCAGTAGACTTTGCAAATGGATCAAAAGCTATGACGTGGAGACCAAAACCACTCAACTTTTCAGCGACTTGCTGCCCAATTCTGCCAAAACCTAATATACCAACCGTTTTACCGGCAACATCGCGTCCTGGGTGTTGTTTACGGTAACCCCAGTTATCCTCATGAATAGCCTTAGCATTTTGGTATAGATTCTTACTAATTGCCAATAACTCAGCAACAGCTGTTTCAGCAACAGAACTAGATAGTGCTTTTGGCGTATTGACAACATAAACCCCTCGTCGCGTAGCTGCTGCAATATCAACAGCATCATAACCAACGCCATTACGCGCGATGACTTGCAGGTTTGGCATAGCCCGCATAATGTCTTCGTCAAAAGTTTGTGTGCCAATAAGCACAGCATTTGCCTCGGCACCTTCTTTTTTCATGATCTCGCGTTGGCGACCGGTACCAACAATGACTTCAAAACCTGCAGCTGTCAAAATGTCTTTGCCCACAGCAGGAATATCATCTGGTAAATATACTTTTTTTGTCATTTTCTAACTCCTTGTACGTTGCTTGAAAAGAATTCAGCTAACTCTGATTGTGTGGGATAGCCATCGTTATCCCCTGTTGTCTGAACCTGCAAGGCACCGACTGCATTGCCACGTGTTACTGCCTCTGTCATAGTGGCTCCCTCAATCAGAGCTGTAATAAGACCAAGTGCAAAACCATCCCCGGCACCAACCGTATCAACGACTTTAGCCACCTTAAAGCCAGGAACAATTGTACTTTCACCTGATTTACTTTTAATATAAGCACCCTTAGTGCCTAATTTAACAACAACAGTGGTCGTACGTTCACTATTACCTAAGTAAAAATCAGCAATTGCTTCCGGATCACGCGTACCGACTAAAATTTCACCCTCATCAATACCAGGCAACACAATGGTACCATATTTTGCTAATGTATTGATGGTTGTTATCATTTCTGATTCAGTTGCCCACAAAGCTGGCCTTAAGTTAGGATCAAAAGTCGTTGTAATTCCTTGCGCAATAACCTTTTCAGCAAAATATTTAAAGGTCTCACGTGCTTGTACAGAAATCGCCGGAAAAATACCGGAAAGATGTACCATTTTGGTAGTTGTTAAGTCAATAGCATCAATTTTGTCCGGTGTTAAATGCGCGGCAGCAGAATTTTTTCGAAAATTAAAAGTTTTAGGATCACCTTGGTCAACTAGTTCTTTCAATTGAAAGGCTGTCCAATGCTTCGCATCTTCTGAAATATATTGATTGCCAACTTGATGACGCGCGATTTCTTTAATCGTAAATTGTCCTAATGGGTCGGCCCCTACTTGAGAAATATAGTCGGTTGTATGTCCTAAACGAGTGGCGCCAATTAAGACATTCAATTCGGCACCGCCTAAAAACTTGTAATAATTAATACTATCTACTAAACCAGCATTTAAATCAGTTGCTGTAAACGTGACGATAGGTTCGCCTAACGTTAGTATTTCACTCATATTTCCACACTTTCTATATATTATTAATGTCCGAAAAATACATAAACTAATAGTTCATTCACAATAGACACAGCCCACATGACTGGTATGCCCATTTTTAAGAATTCTTTGGTTTCCAATTTGGAATAGGTCAATGCCCAAGTATTCCATGATTGGGTTAAGTCAATTGAAACCGCCATAATGCTAGCCGTGTAAAGTAGTGGCAGTAAAAACATTGGCGAAAATGTGCCAGTTGCTGCTAATACTGCCGCGGTAGCTGCCCCCGCACCCCAGACATGTAAAGGGCCTCTAAACAAGGCTAACGGTGCTAATATACCAATTGCTACTGCTAATATTAGCGGATTATGTGGCAAAATAACCTCAATCATACTTTTAAAATGTGGCACATTGGCAGTTGCTGCGCCAGCAAACATCACCAAAGCCATCAAAAAAATAATGAGCCCAGAAATATCATTAATAGCTTGGCTAACTGTTTTGTTAATGAAAGCAACCAGTTTTGTATATGATGCCATTTGTCCTGTGAACAATAGCGCAATAATTGTTGCTAACAGTAAAGCTGGAATCGCATCCCAATGACAAAACATATTTAAAGCAACTGGCAATATGGGAATAATATATGTGATAGGATGTGTTTGCGTTATGGTAGTTTCTTCAGAATCGGCGATAGTTTCAATCTTGCCATTTTTAATTTGTTTAGCATGAAGCAGAATGAATAGTATCACACCTAATAATTGCACAGACATTGCTACTAAACCAAAAACGAGATATTTTCCAGAAAAATTAACAGATGGAAAAAATGCTTTAATTTGATTAAATAGCACAACATTGATATACATTGGCGCACCAATTGCCATAGTGAATGCTGGTATTGCAACTTTTTTCGGTACACCAATTGATAATAGTATTGGAATTAAAATAACACCTATGGCAATCACTGAACCAACACCGTAAGCTGATGAAAAAATCAAAGCAGTGACTAAGACGACTAAAATAGCAGCAAGTACTGGTGCTTTCCGGCCCACTTTTTGTGTTTGAGCAGAGATTGAGCCGGCAATGCCAGAATCAACTAACACCCGCCCAAACCATGAACCAAATACGATATAAATAATAGTGGGGCCATAATTTAAGGCTGGTTTTGCAATCACATTTTGAATGACTTGATTAAATGGTATCAGTCCGATGACTGACCACAAGATAGCCATTACAAAGAAACCAATGACTAAATTGCCACCTTTAATGATGAAATAAATAAAACCAATAAATGTTAACAATAATAGTATACTGATTATAATATTCGTCATGATTGATGCGCCTCATAGTTTAGGAGATCATCAATTCCCCTTTTAATCACCGTGTCATCTTGTGTTGGATATTCAATAGCAACAGGGACATTACTTGGTAATAACTGTAAAATATTTTGCCACTGAATTTCCCCTTCACCTAAGGGCACTGTTTTAAGTGTTTCTGCAACCCCTTGATCATCCTTCACATGAATATAACGCACGACGTGACTTAATTGCTGAGCAGCCGCCACTTCATCCTCGTTAACATATCGCCAGTTACCCATATCATAAACGTAACCAACGTCTAGGCCAGACTGCTGCACACCGACCATAAAACGTTGAATAGGCATTAATCGACCTGAAACTAATGTTTGGTCATTTTCAATATTTGTCTGAATGCCACGTGCCAATAATTGCTTGAGCTCACTGACATCCGATTGCGAAAATGCTATAAAATCGCCAATGTTAAACTTGATGGCAGTTACGCCCATCGCTTGAGCCTCATCATAATATTGCGTTAATTTCGGATTTAATTGCTGATTAACGAAGAGTTCATCAGGCACAGAATAAAACAATTGTAATTGATGTTCTTTGGCGTAACTAGCAATACCTGCAATTTCAGCTGTTACATCATCAAAATATTCACGACGTATTTCAGCTGCGCCAATTCCCAAATCAACAACATGGTGTAACATAGCCAATTGTTGCATCCCTGCTTTTCGTGATTGATCAAAAACCAAAAGATTTAATACAATTTGTTCTGTTTTCATAATATTTCCTCTCAATAATTATTTAAGTTGGTCACATGCTTGAGTAGCTCGTCAAACCCTAAATGCGACAAATCTGTCTTGGCTGGACGGTTAAAATTTTGATGCTCAATCTGATTAAATCTATCAGCAAGATAATAGGCCGATAAGTAAGCAGCTAATTCTTGTTTCGCCTGTTGTTCTAAATGTTGCGTATTGAAATCAAAATGATAGGCCTCAAGAAATTTGAAAGCGAATTTTTCTGGATCAATATGCATCGGTTGGTCATTCATGACGTGATTCTCCTTAGGTTAATCGTTTACGGAAACCGGTTTACAAGATAAGTGTAAACGCTTTCAATTTATTTGTCAATGACTTATTTTAAAATTAAAGTATAATAAGTTTATGAATAAAAAAGTGACAATTGTTGATATTGCTCGCGAATCCGGCGTATCAAAGACCACGATTTCTCGTTTTCTAAATGGTAAGTTCGATAACATGTCTGCCAATACGCGGTCACGTATTGAAGCAACCATTGCGAGGCTAGATTATCACCCCAACCGTCAAGCGCAATCACTCAAAGCAAGACGCTCTTTTTTGATTGGTGTCGCAATTGCCGATATCTCAAATATGTATACTTCTCGTTTGCTTAAGGGTATTGGTGACTACTTTCAATCAACACCTTATCAAGTATTAATCATGGATGCCGATAATGATTCGACACGTGAGGCAAGTAATCTAGAAAAAATGATGACCGAACAAGTCGATGGGATTATTCTGCAACCACTGACTAATCATCCCAATCATTATCAAAATATCATCGATGCACAGTTACCGGTTGTACAGGTTGATCGCTACACTCACCCTGTCATTTGGCCAGCCATCGTTTCAGATAACTATCAAAAATCACGTGAGGTCGCTAACCTATTAAAGCAATCAAATTACGAACAGGTTGTTGTTTTGTCTAACCACATTCATGGCATTTCAAGCCGTATGAATCGTCTAAAAGGACTTGCCAACGCCTTGGCAACAACAACAATTAAAATTAGTCAAATTGAGATTACTTCAGATCGCCATTGGGAAGGCCAATTACTGTCTTACTTAAAGTGCACAAAAAAAACAGCCATTTTTGCTTTAAATGGGCATGTTTTATGGTCAACTATTCGATTTTTACAGACACAAAAGATTCTTATTCCAGATCAAGTTGGCGTTATTGGTTATGACGATGACCAATATGCAGATATGTTAACACCTGCCATTACGGCTGTTTCACAAAATCCCCAAGAAATTGGGCGTGTTGCAGCCGATACACTCATCCAAAATATTGAACGAGATCAATTTCCTGCAGATATTGTTCGCATTCCTGCATTTCTACACATCAGAGATTCACTGTGATACATCCTCAGTGTCAACTGTCATAGCAGCAGGCTCCGGTGATACAACATCGTGTCCTGTATTCAAAGTAATTTGTTCGAATAAGAACCCTTCGCGTAACCCACTCTGAGAGAATATCACTTGTCGGCTTTCGGTGTAAAGCAATAATTCAATAAGAGGTAAGAGGCCACCAACAATAATATCCCCACGTTCTTTAGCTAGGCCGGGGATTTTTTTACGTCCCTCTAAATTTTTTCCTAAAATTTCTTGATATATTGTCGCAACATCTGACATGGTCAAATGATAGCCATGAATGGCCATATCTTGAATTTTTTCTTTTTTGCGACTGATTTTAGCTAATGTTCGGTTGCTCCCACCCAACGCAATCAGTGGTAAATTCATCGCTTCGTGTAACCATGCAATATCGCCAAATAGCTGTCTCAAACCAATAATGGCCTGAAACAGTGCACGAGCCGACACGATATCTCGTTCTAGATAGCGCTCAGAAATATTAACCGCACCAACTGGTAAACTAACAGCATGGATAGCTTTTTTATCTCGTACTAATACAATTTCTGATGACGCGCCACCGGTATCCAAAATTAAAGCATCATGAATTGGAAAGGTATTCACAACACCAACATAATCATAATGGGCCTCTTCTTCACCAGTTAAGACGCGTAAATTGAAACCCATAGTCTTTTTAAAAGCTGATAAAAATTCTTTTTGATTGCTGGCTTGACGTACCGCAGCTGTTGCTACAGCGTGTACTGACAACTTATCTTGATTATATGCTTCTAATGCCAACTTAAATTTTTCTAAGGCAACTAATGTCCGCTTAATAGCTTCTGGTTGTAGTACTTTTTCCTTACCCATTCCTGCTGATAAGCGAACCATTTCCTGAAAGCGCGCTAAAACATCATACGACCCATTCGCATGATAGCGACTCACTGTCATACGAACAGAGTTAGAGCCTAAGTCAATGACTGCAATGACTGTCATGATTTTTCCTCCTCATTTTCATTGGTAAACGGGTTATTTAATGGTTCAAAGCGCTGGGTCATTTCAGTTAATTTTTGTTGTTTTAACTCTTGATCCGTTTGCCGAACAGCGGCTTCAATGAAGGTTTCTTGTGCATTTAATCTTGCAACCCCCCGCCGATCTTTCTTCTCATACTGTCCATCAGCCTGTAACACACGCGTTTTAACATTATCCTGCCACATTGTTTCAAATATTTCTAATACTTTATCGCGTAACTTATCATCCTTGAGTGGGAACAATAATTCAACACGTCGGTCTAAGTTACGAGTCATTAAATCAGCTGATGATAGGTAAACTTTGGGGTTTCCATCATTTTCAAAGCTATAAATGCGACTATGTTCTAGGAACCGACCAACAATCGAGTGCACACTGATTGTCTCGCTTACATCAAAAATTCCAACTTTTAAGATAGTAATACCACGTACAATGAGATGTATTGGTACACCTGCATGACTGGCTTCATATAGATGTTTTACCATGCGTTCATCTGACAATGAATTAAATTTCATTTTAATACCAGCTGGCTTACCAGCCTTCGCATTGGCAATTTCACGATTAATTTGTTCATAAATAAATTCACGAATACCATCAGGGGACATATGTAACTGGTGAAAATAGCCTGGATCTGAATAGCCTGTCAAAATATTGAAAATTGACGCCACATCAGCGCCTAATTCAGCATCACTCGTGAGCAACCCCAAGTCGGTGTAAAAATTAGCCGTGACATCATTATAGTTTCCTGTACCAAGATGAATGTAACGGCGAATATCACCTTCTTCACGACGCACAATTAACGTCACTTTCGCATGTGTTTTTAAACCACGTAACCCATAGACGACATGAACGCCCTGCTTTTCTAATTCTCGCGCCCAATGGACATTATTTTCTTCATCAAAACGTGCCTTGATTTCTACAAGAACCGTCACCTGCTTACCACGTTGTGCGGCTAATCCCAAGGCCTTAATAATAGGGGATTTTCCTGACACACGGTAGAGCGTCATTTTTATAGCTAAGACTTGATCATCTTGAGCTGCTGTCTGGATAAAGGATAATACAGATTGAAAAGAATCATAAGGATGATGTAGAAGGTAATCTTTTGCACGAATACTTTCAAAAATACGACTAGGGGCTAAATCTGGGTTATTGAAACCTTTAAACGGCAAGAATTTAAGTTGCGCATTCACATTATTTTTTAGCCATACATTTAGAAAAGTTAAATCAATTGGCCCATTAACGGCATAAACACGCTGTTCATCAACGTGCAATAGCTTGACTAGCTTGGCTGTAAACGCCTTACTTGCTGTACTAGATAAAATCACACGAATAATTCGACCACGTTCACGCTCTTGTAGCTTGGATTGCACTTCTTGTAAAATATTTGGCGTATCCTCATCATCAGCAACATCGAGTTCCATATCTCTTAAAATATGGAAAACCATAGATTCTTTGATAGTATAACCAGGAAATAGTGCAGCTAAAAACATCTGAACAACATCTTCTAATAAAATTGCCTGCTGTTCCTCTGGCAAAGCAATTACACGTGTGAAAGTTTCAGGTACTTGCAAAAAAGCAAGATATTTTTCTGATTTTTCACCTGATTTTTTTAATCGTACCCCAATATTCAAAGTGTCATTTGCTAGAAAAGGAAATGGTCGCGTAGAATCCACTGCCATCGGTGTCAAAACAGGCAAAATTTCTTGTTCAAAAAAATGTTTTAAAAAATTGTGCTGTGTTTTAGAAAGCTGCTCTGGTTTTAATAGTGTTAAGCCTTCTCGCTTTAGTGCCGGTAACAAACTACGCGTTAATACTTGATACTGATCTCTAATTTGTTGCCCAGCAATCGCCGACACATCATCTAACTGCTGTTTTGGTGTTAGCCCTGCAGCATCAACTTTATCATGACCTAGCATGACTTGTTGTTGCAGGCTAGCGACACGCACCATGAACCATTCGTCCATATTTTTTTGTGTAATCGCCAAAAAATTAGCTCGCTCAAACAATGGATTAGCAGTATCGCGCGCTTCTTCTAACACACGATCATTAAAAGCCAGCCAACTAATTTCACGATTAACATAGTATTTTGGCTGTTTAAAATCGACCATTAACTTCTTCTCCCCTTTTTCTTTAACACAATTGGTAAGCCAAATACCGTTTCAAAGAAACTGGCTTTTTGTCTGAAAACATAAATTTCTAATTGTAAATTAGCAACTGTCTGGCCTGTGACCGTTATCTTTTCCTTCCCGATTGAAACTGACAATTTATCTATTTTTTGTAGTCTACTGTCATCTAGAGCATCTGCTAGGCGCAATAGCGCCGCCAACTTAGCAATGCGTAGGCGTTCTTGTGGCAAAAATTCATGTGTGCCTTGTAAGGCACTATCTGGCGTTTCGGCACTATGGTAACGGGCAATAGTGGCAATCATACGTTGTTCTACGGTCGATAAACCATGAAAATCTATTCCCGATAAAATTTCTTCGGAATACTGATAATGTTTTTGAGAGTTGATGAAACTGCCCACATCGTGGACAAGTGCAGCAATACTGAGTAACAGTCGGTCACGCTTTCCCAGATGATGCACTCGCTTTAAGCTGTCAAATAACTGGTTTGCATAAGTTAAGACAATTTCACGGTGATTCTCCTCAACCATATACCGATCAGCTATACCACGCGCAGCAGTAATAATATCGTTATCATCACGAACATCCTGTACAATGAGACCATCCAATACCGTTAAATCACTGATTTGAACTGTTTTAACGTTAGTAGCCTGCATAACATTCATTAAAAGTAACATTTCGGTTAAAGCAAATGGTACGTCGTTGAAATCAACGGCATATTTTTCAATAATAGCTTGATCGTTTAAGCGACCCAAATCACTAATAACTAACTGAATGTCTTGTTTTGATACTGCAACCCAATGCTTGTTTTCGGGCAGAAAAATACGTTGCGCTGTATCTGCTCCTAATAAAATCAATCGGTCAATAGCATTGAACGGTGGTAACATATGCCAAAAATCAGCCAGTTTACTGTTAATAAATTCACTGGCCAAGGCTGTTTCTTCAGTGACTTCAACAACCATATCATGAATCGTTTGAGCCAATCTAATCGGACCAACAGACGAATGCTGCGAAAATTTAAAATAATCATGTTCAAAATAGCCCAAATCCACTCGAGTAGAACTCATACCCAGTACAAAAACATCTTCATCAACCAATAACGTTTTGCCATCAAGCTGTGCTCGTCTAACTGCTAACTGCCGATAGTAACTTTCTTGATTACCATTAAGCCAGCTCAAATTCAAACCCGTGATGTTTTGAATTTGATCTGCAAAGTAAACAGCATTTTTCATTTGCGAGAGTGCTTCACTACCATACAATCTAACGGCGGTCACATCATAATCACGGAGTAATTGTTGAAAACGTTGTACTTGTGCTAACGCACGATGCATAATCTCATTTGAAAATACTGGTGCATTAATATCGCTTTCATTAAACTCACGCGTGACATTTTCAATTCGTTTACCAGTCGTCACGTTGACAATTTGCAACGCAGCGGTGCTGGAATTTAATAAAATTACACCCTCTAATTTTGCCATAATTTCCTCAATTTTTATTTACACTTAGTTTATCACATGAACTATTTATTTATCCCCTAAAAAATTAGTTGTGATATTTAAAAGTACAATTTGACTCATGATCATTAATGATTCCAATACTCTGCAAGTAAGCATATATAACAACTGGCCCTGTGAACTTAAACCCTATCCTTTTCATTGCTTTTGAAATATATTCTGACAATGCATCTTTTGACGGCACCTCTGCTGGTATCTGAATATTGTGATCTATCACCTGATTTTCCGTAAAATGCCATATATAATTTGAGAAACTACCATATGATGTCTGTATTTGCTGAATTACCTTTGCATTATGAATCGTGGCTAAAATTTTTTGCTTGTTACGAATGATATCAGCATTCTGGCACAACCGATAAACATCATCATCACCCATTTTTGCCACAGATTCGAGATCAAACGCCCAAAAGGCTTTTTTTAAGTGATGACGCTTTTTTAATACAATCTCCCAGCTCAGACCAGCTTGAAATATTTCTAATGTTAATAGCTCAAATAACAAGCTATCATTATCTTTTAGGGGATGTCCCCACTCCAGATCGTGATATGTCATCATTAAAGGCGTCGTTTTACTACCAGAGGCCCATGCACACCGCGCTATTTTTGTTGTATTAGCCATCGTAATATCCTACTGATTGGTTCTTTCTCTCTAGTCCTTGCATCACGAGTTTGCCAATAAATAATATGTGCAATAGTTGCTAGAGTAATTCCGGCAGTTATTGTTATCACAAGTGGTTTCTGTTTCATGCTCTTAACCTACCATTATAATTTTTACTCTTGTTAAAATTAATCATACCATTCATTGTTAATTATATGTACAAAAAAATCATACCCAAAGGTATGATTTCGGCATTAAATTATTACTTCGCTTGAATAGCTTCACGAGCAGCAGTTGACAAGTTGTAGAATGAATGAATACCCTTGTATTGTGCTGTTGTATCCAACAATTCTTCGATACGGATCAATTGGTTATACTTTGCAATACGATCAGTACGTGACAATGAACCTGTCTTAATTTGACCAGCATTTGTAGCAACAACCAAATCAGAAATTGTTGTGTCTTCTGTTTCACCTGAGCGATGTGACACGATAGCTGTATAACCAGCTTCCTTGGCCATCTCAATGGCTTCGAAAGTTTCTGTCAAAGTACCAATTTGGTTTACCTTGATTAGAATTGAGTTAGCAGCGCCCATGTTGATACCCTTTTGTAGGTATTGCGTGTTAGTAACAAAGAAGTCATCACCAACCAATTGAACTTTCTTGCCCAACTCAGAAGTGATTTCAGCCCAATCTTCCCACTCGTTTTCATCGATAGGATCTTCGATTGAAATGATTGGGTAACGATCAGCCAAGTCTTCAAGATACTTAATGAATTCAGGTGTTGTGAATTCATCACCTGTTGACCAACGCAACTTGTATGTCTTTGTTGCTGCATCATATAATTCTGATGAGGCAACATCGACTGCAATTGCGATATCCTTACCTGGCTTGTAACCAGCTGCTTCAATAGCGCGGATCAAATATTTCAATGGTTCTTCATTATCAGCAAAATCAGGTGCAAAGCCACCTTCATCACCAACTGAAGTTGCCTTACCGTCTGCTTCTAACAACTTTTTCAAAGCATGGAAAGTTTCAGCACCATAGCGAATGGCTTCTTTAACTGTTGGTGCACCAACAGGCATAATCATGAATTCTTGGAAGTCAACCTTGTTAGCTGAATGTGCACCACCATTAATAACGTTCATCATTGGTGTAGGCAATACGTATGAGTTTGCACCACCCAAATATGAGAACAATGGTACACCCAATTCGTCGGCAGCAGCACGTGCTGCTGCAATTGAAACAGCTAAGATAGCGTTTGCGCCCAACTTACCCTTGTTTTCTGTACCGTCGAGTTCGATCATAGCTTGATCGATTGCACGTTGGTCAGTTACATCGAACTTACCAACCAAAGCTTTAGCGATAACATCGTTAACATTGGCAACAGCCTTTGTTGTACCCTTACCACCGAAGCGTGACTTGTCACCATCACGCAATTCAACAGCTTCGTGTTCACCAGTTGAGGCACCAGAAGGCACCATACCACGACCGAAACCACCTAATTCTGTGATAACTTCTGCTTCAAGTGTAGGGTTTCCACGTGAGTCAAGAACTTCACGTGCGATAATATCAGTGATTAAAGACATATGTCTATTTCTCCTTTGGTTTATGGTTTTATACCATGTATATTATATCACAGAGAGCTCCTTGAAACACACGTTGTCGCATAATTATTTCACAATGGGGCTTCAATCGCATGATTAATCGCCTTTTTTAGGCGATATTGCATTTGCTCCAAGCGGCGCCCGCTACTTGAAGTAGTCATTGCTTTTACGCCTAAAAAATGTAATGCTGCTTTTTTAAATTCGGCTGTTTGCGCTAGTTCAGTATGCTGCAACATATCTTTTAAAATAACTAACTTTTCTGGATTATAAGTATCTGTTCCTTGTTCGAAACAGTAACCATCCGCTTCAGCACTGTCTGACATTATTGTTTTTTCAAAATCGGATTTAGCAGTATAATGTGCTCTAACTAAATCTGTTGCATGATTTGATAATGCCGTAATAAAATAAGTGGAAAATTTAGCACGTGGTTGTCGTGTATCAAATTTATTAACACATTTAATCAATACTTCCAATCCATCAGCATACCAATCATCGGCCGTCATTCTACCACTTATTTTACGACGATGGACATCAAATACAGCACCCTTTAAATGTTTTATTAAAACATGATAAGCAAAATCATGTCCTCTTTGTGCTGCATGTACAACTGGAACTAATTTGTCCTTACCCAAATATATTATCCTCACTATTTTATAGTGGGTGACGTGAATTAAATCCTTGATAAATTAACAAACTCGCTGCAACGCTCGCATTTAAACTTTGAACATGACCAACCATCGGAATTGTAAGCATACTATCAACTTTCTTTTTCAAAAGTGGTGATATGCCTTTCCCTTCATTACCAATCACTAAGGCAGTGGGTCCCTTAGCATCCCAACGACGATAATCATCACCCGACATGTCAGTTCCAAAAACCCACACACCACGATCTTTTAATTCACCCACTACATTAACTAAGTTCGTGACACGCGCAACAGGCACATGCTCAATGGCACCTGTAGAAATCTTAGCAACCGTTGCCGTCAACTGAACAGCACGTCGCTTAGGAATAATAATGCCATGAACCCCAGCTGCATCAGCAGTTCTCAAAATGGAGCCTAAATTATGTGGATCCTCAATACCATCAAGAATGAGAAAGAAAGGGGCTTCATGGTGTGCGTCGGCAAAGTCAAACAAATCATCAACAGTTGCATATGCAAATGCAGCTACGCTTAGAACAACCCCCTGATGATTACCGCCATCAGTCAATTCATCCAATTTGGATTTAGGTGCTTGCTGAATAACCAAACCCCTTTTTTTAGCCAATTGCGTTATTTCATTTCTAATTTTGTCCTGCAAACCTGTCTGCAACCATACTTTGTTTATCTCTTGTGTTCCTTTAAGAGATTCGACACTGGCATAATGCCCATAAACAAATTCTGCTTGATCTGCTGTTCCCTGTTCACGTTTCATTCACTTGTTCTCCCTGTCTCAACTTGTTCAAAAATCCAGCGCATCAATTGACTAATGCGTTCATGTTGTTCAGATAAATAAAGATAACCGAACAAGGCTTCTACACCCGTTGAAATGCGATACGTTACCACATCAGTATTTTTTGCCTTTGTATGTGATTTGGCATTACGTCCGCGCTTAAAATACACAAGTTCTTGTTCAGTCAGTATGTTATCTGTTGTCATATGATTAAATAAAGCCGCGTGTGCTTTGGCAGAAACGTAGAACTTACTTTGTTTCTGTAACGCATTCACTTTAGTTATTCCTAATGATAATAAATGTTGGCGCACTTCAAGTTCGTATATTGCATCACCGATATAAGCCAACGACAACCCATTCATTTGTTCGTATTGTAAATTATGCATAATTATATTATACGCGAGATTTTCACAACGCGTACAAGTTTGATAAATGTTCTGCAGAACTATTTTAGTTTAGCGAATAAAACATTTGTTGCCCATCTTTTTGGCCTAATTGGACATATTTTGGCCTAATTAGATTATTGTTAAAAAAAAACCAGCCACATATAACAGTGACTGGTTTTTTAATATTTAAGTGCTATGTGGTTGAAAGTCTATTCTTCAAAAGACTTAGCAACATCATCTAACTTAGGAATATCAGGCGTTGGTTCTTGCTCAACTTCTGGTTGCGCAACAACTTCCCCAACGACTTTACTCTTAATTTTACGATACTCTGCCATACCTGTTCCAGCAGGAATAATCTTACCAATAATAACGTTTTCTTTCAAACCTACCAATGGATCGTTCTTTCCTCTGATAGCAGCATCAGTCAAGACACGCGTTGTTTCTTGGAATGATGCAGCAGACAAGAATGAATTCGTTTCCAAAGCAGCTTTCGTAATACCAAGCAAAACAGGACGTGCTGTTGCAGGTACTAAGCCATCAAACAAAGCTGGTTCGTTGGCTCGTTGGAAATCGGCAATATCCATTAACATACCTGGCAAAAGACTAGTTTCACCTGGATCCATGACGCGTACCTTACGCAACATTTGACGAATCATAACTTCAATATGCTTATCAGACACTTCAATACCTTGCAAACGGTAAACCTTTTGGATTTCCGTCAACATGTATGATTCTGTCGTTAATGTATCAGTGACCGCAAGCAATTCCTTAGGATCAATTGGTCCTTCATTAATGGCATCACCACGTTGAATGTCATCCCCTTCAGCAAAACGCATACGCGCTGCCAATGGTAGTGTGTACGTACGTGTATCAGTTTCGCCTTCAATCGTTACAGCCTTTGTACGTTCAGCTGGATTTTCTTCGATGGCAACCACTGTACCCGTTACTTCAGAAATTTCGGCGCGTCCCTTAGGAATACGTGCTTCAACAATTTCTTGCACACGAGGCAAACCTTGGGTAATATCGTTTCCACCAGCAACACCACCTGTATGGAAGTTACGCATGGTCAATTGTGTACCTGGTTCACCGATTGACTGTGCTGCAACGGTTCCAACTGCTTCACCAACTTCAACTTCTTCACCAGTAGCCAAGTTGCGACCGTAGTCTAACACTGACACACCGTGTTCTGTTGTTGAAGTAAAGACGGAACGAATGGTTACTTCTTCAATGCCAGCTGCAACGATTGCTTTAGCAACATCTTCATCAATCATTTCGTTACGTGAAACTAACTTATCACCCGTTTCTGGATTAAAGACTGATTTCATTGCGTAACGACCCAAGATACGATCGTACAATGGTTCAACAACAGATGTACCATCCATGATTGCTTTAACAGCAACACCACGGTCAGCGTTATTATTCCATTCACGAACGATAACGTCTTGCGCAACATCAACTAATCGACGTGTCAAGTAACCAGAGTTGGCAGTCTTCAAGGCCGTATCTGACATTCCCTTACGCGCACCGTGAGTTGAAATAAACATTTCCATCACAGTTAAGCCTTCACGGAAGTTGGCAGTAACCGGCAATTCAATAATCTTACCACCAGGACCAGCCATCAAGCCACGCATACCAGCTAATTGAACGAAGTTCGAAATGTTACCACGCGCACCTGAATCTTGCATCATGAAGATTGGGTTAGTTGGTTCAAACGACGCAATCAACTTATCTTGGATAACATCTTTGGCTTTTGTCCAGATTTCAGTAACACGTTGATAACGCTCACTATCAGTAATCAAACCACGACGGAACTGCTTGGTCACTGTTGCAACTTGCTTGTGTGCATCTTCCAGAATAGCTGGCTTTTCAGTCAATTCTGTCACATCATTCATCGAAACAGTCAAACCAGATTCAGTTGACTTTTCATAACCAAGATCTTTCATACGATCCAAAAGCAATGATGTTTCGGTTACCTTGTAACGCTTATAGACTTCAGCAATAACATCTGATAAGAAGCCTTTTTTGAAAGCGCCAATAACTGCTGTGTCAGCCAAATAGTCATGAATATCTTCACCGGCTTCGATGAAGAATTGATCACTAATACCCTTGAAGTTATCTTCAGATGGTTCATTAATATATGGAAAATCAACTGGCAAAATTTCATTAAAAATCAATTTACCAACAGACGTCACCATAATCTTTGAACGTTGTTCATCAGTAAATGGTTTTGCTTCTGGGAATGAAGACGTCTGGATACCAATACGTGTGTGGTAATGGACTACCTTACTTGCAAAGGCAATTTTTGCTTCTTCAACTGAAGAGAAAATCATACCTTCACCTTCACGACCAGCTTCTTCGGTCGTTAAGTAATAGTTTCCAATAACCATATCCTGAGATGGTGCCACAATTGGCTTTCCATCTTTAGGTGCCAAAATATGACCTGCAGCAAGCATCAGCAAACGTGCTTCAGCTTGTGCTTCATCAGATAATGGTACGTGAATAGCCATCTGATCGCCATCAAAATCGGCGTTATAGGCTTCGGTAACCAGTGGATGCAAACGCATCGCCTTACCTGAAACCAATACTGGCTCAAAAGCTTGGATTCCCAAACGATGCAGTGTAGGTGCGCGGTTCAAAAGAACTGGGTGTTCTTTGATAACGTCTTCCAATACATCCATCACATCTTCATCAGCTTTGTCAATCTTACGCTTAGCTGACTTAACATTGCCAGCCAACTTACGTGTGGTCAATTCTTTCATGATGAACGGACGGAACAATTCAATTGCCATTGGACGTGGCAATCCCATTTGGTTCATTTTTAAGAATGGTCCAACGTCAATAACTGAACGACCTGAGTAATCAACACGCTTACCCAACAAGTTTTGACGGAAGCGACCTTGCTTACCCTTTAACATGTGAGATAGCGACTTCAATGGTCGATTACCTGGTCCAGCTACAGGACGGCCACGACGACCATTATCAATTAATGCATCAACGGCTTCTTGCAACATACGCTTTTCATTTTGCACGATAATGCCTGGGGCATTCAAATCAAGCAAACGCTTCAAACGATTGTTACGGTTGATGACACGACGATACAAATCATTCAAATCAGATGTGGCGAAACGACCACCCTCTAATTGAACCATTGGACGCAAGTCTGGTGGAATAACTGGAATCACATCCATAACCATCCATTGCGGCTTATTATCTGACTGCAAGAAGGCTTCGATAATATCTAAACGACGTACGGCACGTACACGTTTTTGACCTGTTGCTTCTTGTAATTCGCGCTTCAACTGATCTGCTTCGGCAGCTAAATCAACACTTGCCAACAAATCTTTAATTGCTTCAGCACCCATGCCAGCCTTAAAACTAGCACCATATTCGCGCTTCAGTTCACGGTACTCACGTTCTGTCATCAATTGCTTCTTTTCAACTGGTGCATCACCAGGTTCAATGACAACATATGACGCAAAGTAAATAATTTCTTCAAGTGAGCGTGGTGACATGTCTAAGACAAGTCCCATACGTGACGGGATACCTTTGAAGTACCAAATATGTGTAACAGGTGCAGCTAATTCGATGTGCCCCATACGTTCACGACGAACTTTTGATGATGTGACTTCAACGCCACAGCGATCACAAACGATTCCCTTGTATCGGATTCGCTTATATTTACCGCAGGCGCATTCATAATCCTTTGTAGGTCCGAAGATGCGTTCATCAAACAGGCCATCTTTTTCTGGCTTAAGTGTTCGATAGTTAATCGTTTCAGGCTTCTTTACTTCACCATAAGACCATGAACGGATCTTATCAGGAGAAGCCAAACCGATTTGCATGCTTTCGAACTTGTTAACATCGATTGCCATCTATTTGCTGTTACCTTTCATTATTTATGATATCAACATGTCTCGCAATCACTGCACGTTTGCTATAAGTTACTCTTAATCACGCGATTAAAAATAACTTATAACAAACGTGCCATGACAATGACACATTGTATTTATATTTTAATTTTCGTCGGTTACTTCAGTATTATCGCGAGATTCTACCTTAGAGAATGCTGCAGCAACTTCTTCATCTTCTTTATTTAACAAATCAGGGTTAGAACGAACCAACTTTTCAAGTGCATCAACTGGCAAAATTGAATCATCTTCATCCATTTGACGTAATTCAACTTCATCACCTGCATTATCCAAGACTTGCATATCCAAGCCAAGTGCTTGCAATTCTTTTACAAGCACACGGAATGATTCAGGCACACCTGGACGTGGAATTGGTTCACCCTTGATGATTGATTCATAAACCTTAACACGACCAGCAACATCATCTGACTTATAAGTCAAAATTTCTTGCAAAGTGTATGCAGCGCCATAAGCCTCAAGGGCCCAAACTTCCATTTCACCGAAACGCTGACCACCAAATTGTGCTTTACCACCCAAAGGTTGTTGCGTTACTAATGAATATGGTCCGATTGAACGCGCATGAATCTTATCATCGACCATGTGGGCAAGCTTCATATAGTGCATGACACCAACGCCGACACGTTTATCAAAGGCTTCACCAGTACGGCCGTCATAGACAACTGACTTACCGTCTTGTGGCAACCCAGCTTCGCGTAAAGCTGCTTCAATTTCATCATCACTTGCACCGTCAAAGACAGGTGAGGCAACATGAATACCAAGCTTCTTAGCCGCAAAACCAAGATGCAATTCAAGAACTTGACCAATGTTCATACGTGAAGGCACACCCATGGGTGACAACAAGATATCAATTGGTGTACCATCTGGCATATATGGCATATCTTCTTCAGGAACAACAACAGAGACTGTTCCCTTGTTTCCATGACGGCCGGCCATCTTATCACCAACTTGAATCTTACGTTTTTGTGCAATATAAACACGAACCATCATGTTAACACCTGGTGCTAATTCATCCCCGTTTTCAGGCGTATAGATACGGACATTTTGCACAACGCCGCCACCACCATGAGGAACACGCAAAGATGTATCACGTACTTCACGTGCCTTTTCACCAAAGATAGCATGTAACAAACGTTCTTCAGCTGATAATTCAGTCACACCCTTTGGTGTCACCTTACCTACCAAGATGTCGCCATCATGAACTTCTGCTCCCACACGAATGATGCCATCAGCATCCAAATCCTTCAATTGGTCTTCGCCAGTATTAGGAATTTCGCGAGTCATTTCTTCCGGTCCAAGTTTTGTATCGCGGGCCTCTGAATCATATTCTTCAATATGAATTGATGTATAAACATCTTCACGAACTAGGCGCTCGTTCAAAACAATGGCATCTTCGAAGTTATAACCCTGCCAAGTCATAAAGGCAATCAATGGGTTTTGTCCCAAAGCAAGTTCACCTTTTTCCATTGATGGGCCATCAGCCAAAACTTCATCGGCTTCAACATGCTCACCTTCATGGACAATTGGCTTTTGGTTATAATTTTTACCACCGTTTGAGCGGCGGAACTTCATTAGTTCGTACGTATCAAGTTGACCATCTTCACGACGCACACGAATTTGACGCCCATCAACATATTCAACAACACCAGCAGCACGAGAAATCATGGCAACACCAGAATCGTGGGCAGCCTTATATTCGATACCTGTACCAACAAGTGGTGCATGTGGGTCAAGCAAAGGTACGGCCTGACGTTGCATGTTGGCACCCATCAAGGCACGGTTAGAATCATCATTTTCTAAGAAAGGAATCGCTGCTGTACCAACAGAAACAACTTGCTTAGGCGAAACGTCCATGTAATCAATGCGATCTATTGGTGTTTCGATGTTTTCTTCACCAAAACGTGCCATAACTGTATCGTGAACGAAACTACCATCATCGTTCAACGGTGAGTTCGCCTGTGCGACAATATAGTTATCTTCTTCATCAGCAGTTAAATAGTCGATTTTGTCAGTAACCATATGGGTTGTCCAATCAACACGACGATAAGGTGTCTCAATGAAGCCATACTTGTTAATGCGACCATAAGTAGCTAATGAGTTAATCAAACCAATGTTTGGACCTTCTGGTGTTTCGATTGGATCAATTCGACCATAGTGTGTATAGTGCACATCTCGCACTTCAACACCAGCACGATCACGTGTCAAACCACCAGGTCCAAGGGCTGAAAGACGACGCTTGTGGTTCATTTCGCCCAATGGATTTGTTTGGTCCATGAACTGTGAAAGTTGCGATGAACCAAAGAATTCTTTAACAGCTGCCACAACAGGTCGAATGTTGATTAATTGTTGTGGTGTAACTGTATTTGCATCTTGAATTGACATACGTTCACGCACAACACGTTCCATACGTGTCAAACCAATACGGAATTGATTTTGTAGTAGCTCACCAACCGAGCGAATACGACGGTTACCAAGATGATCAATATCATCCACGTTTCCAATGCCTTCTTGTAAATTCAAGAAGTAGTTCATACCAGCTAAGATATCTGCTGGACGCACTGTCCGGTCATTTTCATCAATGTGTCCATTACCAATTAATAGTAATGTTTTTTCAGGATTCTCAGGTGATTCAATTTTAATTTTTTGGAGTGTTACAGGTTCTTCAAGTACTGCGTCTCCTGATGGTGTATAAGTTGTTGTCTTGAAGTCTTCACGATCCAAGAACGGACTCAATTTAGACATCACAGTCTTATCAACTAATGTGCCTTTTTCAGCAATGACTTCACCAGAATCCGGATCAGCTAATGTTTCAGCTAATGTTTGATTAAGCAAGCGTGTTTTTAATGACAACTTCTTGTTAATCTTATAACGTCCAACTGAAGCTAAATCATAACGCTTTGGGTCAAAGAAGCGTGCGACCAATAAAGCACGTGATGAATCAGCTGTCTTGGGTTCTCCTGGACGCAGACGTTCGTAAACATCTTTCAAGGCTTCCTCAACACGTGAATCCGACATGTCTTTATGCACATCTTTTTCAAGCGTCATGTTCAAAGCATCATATTGGTCAGAGAAAATATCAATGATGTCAGAATCTGATCCAAAGCCTAATGCACGTACTAGTTCTGTCATCAACAGCTTACGTGTACGATCAATACGGACGTTAGCAATGCCCTTAGCATCTGTTTCGTATTCCAACCAAGCACCACGGTTAGGAATAACTGTTGTTCCATAACGTGGGCGACCATTTTTATCATTTTCTTGGTTATAGTAGATACCCGGAGAACGTACTAATTGGGATACAATAACACGTTCCGCACCATTAATAATGAACGTTCCTTGTTCTGTCATTAATGGGAACTCACCAAAGAATACATCCTGAGACTTAATTTCACCGGTTTCATGGTTCGTCAAGCGTAAAGTCACATGTAATGGTGCTGAATAATTGGCGTCGTGTTCACGCGCCTCATCAATATTATACTTTGGTTCCATCAATTGATAATCAACATATTCCAAAGACAATGTCCCTTGGAAGTCATCGATTGGCATGATGTCACCAAACATTTCTTTGATACCTTCATCTAAGAACCATTGGTAAGATGCCGTTTGAATCTCAATCAAATTCGGCACATCAAGTACTTCTTTGATGCTAGCATATGAACGACGGGTACGGTGCTTACCGTACTTTACTAAATGTCCTGCCACATTTATCACCTCGTTTGTTTTTTGCTGCGTTTTGTTATTACAATTTGGTTACAAAACGGTCTTTTAGACTATTTTTGTTCCCGCATAGGCACAAAAAAAGCAATCGCCGCTGTTTCCGCAGACAACGTTTGCTTCAATATAAAGGCATTGCGGACAATATTTCGCAAAATTCCGTATTTATTCACAGTACTACTATCAATAATTATACGCTTTTACCACTAATTTGCAAGTCCAATTAAATGTGATCAATATCAAATTCTGGAACAGTTGGGTCCCGAGCAATTTCAATTAATTGTAAAAACTTTTTAGGATCTAATGCAGCCGTTCCTACCAAAACACCATCAATATCATTTTGTGACATAATCTCACGCGCATTATCCGGTGTTACCGACCCACCATACAACACCCTAACCTGTTCGGCGATAACCGGTGAATAAAGCTTTGCTAATGTTTGACGAATTAAATGTGCTGCTTTTTGCGCTTGATCAGCACTTGCCGCTTCGCCGGAACCAATAGCCCAAGTTGGCTCATAAGCAATCGTCACATTACGAATCTGATCTACTGACACACCTGCTAATGCTGCTGCAACTTGTGCAACAGACGGTTCTGCATCCATAAACTGTGCATAAGTACTCATATCTTCATCAACATCAATAATCGGGCGTAAGCCGTTACGTAATGCAGCGGTTACTTTCAAATTCACAGTCGAATCCGTTTCGTTAAAAAATTTACGGCGCTCAAAGTGGCCAATTAAAACATAGGTTGCGCCAATGTCTTTCAAAGCCTTAGGAGAAGTCTCCCCTGTATAAGCACCACCGTCTTCCCAATGTACATTTTCAGCGACCACATGTATAGGTGTGCCCGCCGTCGTCCGAACCATGTCAGCTAAAAACAAATCCTGTGCCGCAATTCCTGTTTCAACAACTTTTTGGTCGGGCACCTTATCATTGACTTGTGACAAAAAATCCATGACATCAGCTTGCAATTTATTAATTTTCCAATTAGCAACGACAAATGGCACACGCTGTTCTTTATGCATCTTTGACATGATTATTTATCATCTCCTTGTAACATCATAAACATAAATGCTGCCTCAATTAATAGTAACATTGCTGTATATTGCACGTCTTCATTAACAAGGTGGAGCAAAACGTAACTCACAACTAACACGCCAAGCCCCATACTTGTTTTAATCAATTTACGTTGATACTTGCTTTGATTTAGCTGTTCAACTAATCGGTCATTTTCAGACCTTAATTCTGATACATCTAACTTCAATGCTTCTATTTGATCTAATAATTGATCATTTTCTTGTTGCATATTTTCTAAAGCAGATTGTGGTATAACGTCTTCTGCCTTTTCATCTCGCTTTGTTCGTTTAAAAAGTAGCATCGTTGTTCTCCATTGCTTCTATTTTACCACAAGGAAAAACTGAATAGCTTTTAAAAGTAAAAGGCACCTCCCATTTTAGTAATGGGAAGTGCCTTGATTATGCAGCCGGCGGGAGTCGAACCCGCACGCCCTAAACGGGCACAGGATCCTTAATCCTGCGCGTCTGCCAATTCCGCCACGGCTGCGATGTCGTTTGTATTGACAACCATATTATTCTAACCCAGCCCAATGAAAATGTCAAGATAACACACCCCTAGCGCACTATTGCATTATCAAGCGCTTATCAATTCATATTATACTTGATTATTCTCACCAGTATGTTACACTGTGTTTGTAATAAAAGTTATTGATTTTGATTTGTTTTTCTCGGAAGGCGCTCAAGTACCAATTATTTAAGTTACAAAATAAAATCATTGGTGGAGCACACCAAAGGAGAAACATATCATGGAAAAAGGCACAGTAAAGTGGTTTAACGGCGAAAAGGGTTACGGTTTCGTGACTCGCGAAAACGGTGAAGATGTGTTCGCACACTTCTCAGCTATCCAAGGTGACGGCTTCAAGACTCTTGAAGAAGGTCAAGCTGTTGAATTCGAAGTTGAATCATCAGATCGTGGTTTGCAAGCTGCAAACATCGTAAAGTTGTAAGATTAAGTTCTGATACTTTCAAAACTCGCTTAGGCGAGTTTTTTTGTGTCGAAAAATCGTGGTATAATGGATATGTTATATTAAACACAAATTAAGGAGTTTAGCACACATGGCTAAGTTAGTATTAATCCGTCACGGTCAAAGTGAATGGAACGCATTGAACTTATTTAACGGTTGGATCGACACAAAGTTGTCAGACAAAGGTATCGCACAAGCTAAGGAAGCCGGCGAATTATTGGCCACTGAAGGCATCCAATTCGATCAAGCTTACACATCAGTTTTGACACGTGCCATCACAACATTGCATTATGCATTGGAAGAAGCTGGACAATTGTTCATTCCGGAAGCTAAGTCATGGCGTTTAAATGAACGTCATTACGGTGCTTTACAAGGCCAAAATAAAGCTGAGGCTGCAGAAAAGTGGGGCGACGAACAAGTGCACATTTGGCGCCGTTCATATGATGTGTTGCCACCATTGTTGGACGGTTACGATAAAGAAATGACTGTTCAAGGAAAGACATACCCCGCCTTTGATCGTCGCTACGCAGATGTCCCTGAAGGCGAATTGCCATTAGGCGAAAACTTGAAGATTACTTTGGAACGCGTTTTGCCTTTCTGGGAATCAGATATTGCCCCACAATTGCAAGCTGGTAAGAACGTTGTTATTGCTGCCCATGGTAACTCATTGCGTGCTTTGGTTAAGCATTTGGAAAACATCTCTGATGATGACATCTTAAATGTTGAAATTGCCAATGGCCAACCATTGGTTTACGATTTAGCTGATGATTTGTCAGTTGTTTCTAAGAAGACTTTGAGCAAGTAATAAAAAAGCCAACACACTAATCAATGTGTTGGCTTTTTTATGTCGTCTACAATTAAGAAAATAAAAGACCAACCACAAATGGTTAGTCTTTTAAAATTGCCCCTGCTGGATTCGAACCAGCGCATGTCGGTACCAAAAACCGATGCCTTACCACTTGGCGAAGGGGCAATAGTTAATCTTTTTAGCCGCTAACTATTAAATCGGCTATGGGAGCGGTAGGATTCGAACCTACGAACCCGAAGGAACGGAGTTACAGTCCGTCGCGTTTAGCCAGACTTCGCTACACTCCCATGTCTCAAACAACTATACTATCATAACAAATTATGGAACTATTGACAAGTCTTTTTAATGTTTTAATTAAAACACCCACAACCAAGCGTCAGTAATTTTATATTCGTGGCCGAATAGCCTTGTTTATATGTACGCCATTCATTATACTAGAATAAGATAAAATTCTTCATCTGGAGTGATATTATATGATTATTGCTGTGACAAACAAGCAACGTCGGCAAGCAGTGCTCGTACTAGCTATTGCCTTATTGTTAGCTATTCTCGTTAAACTCAATTTCATAATCCCCGTCGCACTAGATGGTTGGATGCATAGCTGGTTTAATAGCTTCCAGAGTAACTTTGGCGACGTTATTATGACTATAGCTACTTTTTTAGGCAACCCTGTTGTTGATATCGTTTATACACTAATTTTAGCTGGCGTATTAATTCTTGCTAGATTGCGTATTCCAGCCGTTTGGGCAATTATCACACTATTAACAGGTGATATCGTCTTAAAAATAATACAGTTTTTAATCCAGCGATCACGTCCTGTTGGGCATTTAATCGGGGATAGCTCACCAGCCTTCCCAAGTGGTCACGTATTCGGACTATTCGTGGTTATATTCATAGTTAGTATCCTTATTATCCCAAACATTAACAATATTGCTATACAATTCACCATACAATGGGCTGCCTTCTTGATTGGCGGACTAACCTTGATGAGCCGTATCTACTTCAATGCCAATTTCTTCAGTGATACCATTGCTGCTATACTATTTGCTTATGCTTGGGTTGTTTTCGCGGCAACCTGTTATGCTAAATTGGCCAAATATTTGAAAGCACGTATTCCGTTTTTCAAATACGACGAAATTTAATTTAAAAAGGACATGATGTTATTATCATGTCCTTTTTCATATCATAGTTTATTAATCTATCATTGTCCAATGGTGTAATCTGAATCATCCATCGCTTCAACCGCACCCAGCAAATAGCCATTACCTACACCAGAGAAGAAATCATGATTAGCTGTAGATGTTGAAATACCATTCATGACAACCGGATTCACATCCTCTGCACCATCTGGGAACATTGGCTCTTGCCCTAGATTCATGAGTGCCTTATTGGCATTGTAGCGCAAAAATGTTAATACTTGTTCTGTCCAACCTAAATCATCATACAATTCGTGTGTATACTTTTCTTCGTTTTCGTATAATTCATAAAGTAAATCATACATCCAGCTTTGAAGTGCTGTTGCTTCTGATTCAGGCAACTTATTAAAGCCTATTTGAAACTTATAACCGATATACGTTCCATGAACAGACTCGTCACGAATAATTAATTTAATAATTTCAGCAACATTTAACATTTTATTATGTCCCAAGAAATACAACGGTGTATAGAAACCAGAATAGAACAAAAATGTTTCAAGAAATACTGAAGCTATTTTCTTTTCTAATGGCGTACCTGTTTGGTAAATATCATTGATACGATTAGCTTTGTACTGTAAAAATTCGTTAGAATCTGCCCAAGCAAATATCGCTTCAATTTCTGATTTTTCGTTTAATGTTTCAAAAATAGAAGAATATGACTTAGCATGCACAGATTCCATAAATTGTATATTGTTTAAAACGGCTTCCTCTTTTTGATTCACAACGTCTAACTTCAGGGAGGCCATACCATCTTGTGATTGTAATGTATCAAGCGTTGTTAAACCACCAAAAACTAAATTCAAGGTTTGCCGCTCTTGATCAGACATATTACCACGCCATGTCCTCAAATCATTAGAAATCGGAATACGTGTATCAAGCCAGAATTGCTGTGTTAGCTTTTCCCAAGTTGCCTTGTCTAACTCATCTTCAATATTATTCCAGTTAATTGCTGTATATGAATTATCTTTTATATGTTTCACAGTTATTCTCCAAATAATGGTTTCATTAAATTATACACTTTTTCGGCATCAAATTTGCTGCCTCTCAGTTCGTAAGCAAACAACATTGGCACATCAAATTGTTCGGCGTAACGTTTCCCAGTAAGATTAAATTGCACATTGAAATTTCGATTACCGGATCCAACGATTCCCCTTAAATAACGTCGATTATTGCCAAAGGCAATATATTCTCCCAGCGCATTCGTAAATATTTCTGTCACTTCTGGTCCAGTCCCGGTCCCACCCGTTAAGTAGGTGGGGACAATAGCGATAAAAGGCGCTGTTTCATTAGCATAGTCCGTTTCTTCCCCAATCATTCGGGCGTCTACTTTATCACCATACTGCGCCGCAACCCGTTGTAATTTTTCAACAAAGGACTTGGTATTACCCTCTGTTGAAGCATACAAGACTGTCATTTTTACCATAGGTCCCCTGTCTCCTTAATCAAATATTCATATCTTATGTACAGATAAACACCTACTTAGCATTTATCTTTTAACTCAGATTAGATTGAGCAACTTTCACATTCATTAACACCAGACTCTTGGTTGTCGTCTGTAAAAGTACGTACATAATATAACGACTTGATACCCTTATTAAAGGCATAGTGACGCAAAATAGTTAAATCGCGCGTTGTCATTTTATTCGTTCTACCTTTTTTCCATTCGTAAAGCTTATCAGAAAGTGTTGAACGCATAAATAATGTCAACGCCATTCCTTGATCAATATGCTCTTGTGCAGCAGCATAGACATCTATTACTTTACGCATATCCGTGTCATAGGCCGATACGTAATATGGCATAGTTTCATCACTTAAACCAGGCGCTGGATAATATACCTTACCAATCATCCCTTCTTGACGTTCTTCGATCTTATTCACAATAGGTAATAACGTTGCCGTTGTGTCGTTAACGTATGAAATAGAACCTGTTGGTGCAATCGCATGGCGGTATGCATGATACATACCATATTTTGCAACGTCGTCTTTCAATGTCAACCAATCATTTTTAGTTGGCAGATGGTGTGGCGCAAAAGCTTGCGCAACCTTTTGCGTTTTAGGCTGCCAATCATTGTTAATATACTTATCAAAGTAGGCACCGTTTGCATACGTTGACTTCTCAAACTCATAAAATGTTTCGTGACGCTCTTTTGCAATGCGCATAGATGACTTAATAGAATAATAATTCAGGGTCATAAAGAAAGTTGTTGTAAAGTCCAGCGCTTCTTCATCACCATAGTACATTTGATTTTGTGCAAAATAAGCTGCTAATCCCATTGCGCCAAGCCCAATAGCATGCTTTTCTTTATTACCTTTATCAATTGAAGGTACCACATCAAGATTAGATGTGTCTGATACAAATGTCAAGGCACGCACCATTGTATCAACAGATGTATCAAAATCTTGCGTTGCCATCATATTAACGATATTGATGGATCCCAAGTTACAACTGACATCTGACCCTAAACGCGTATACTGCTGCCCATTATCAATGTCTGAAGGTCTTTGCACTTGTAAAATTTCAGAACAGAGGTTAGAAGAGACAATTTTACCTGCAATTGGGTTTTCTCTATTAGCTACATCAATGTTGATAATATAAGGATACCCAGACTCTTGCTGAAGTTTTGAAATTTCTTCTTCTAACATGCGTGCATCAACACGATACTTGGTAATTGCATCATTTTCAACCATATTATCGTATTCCGCTGTTATATCAACATAATTGAATGATTGGCCATACACTTTTTCCACATCAACTGGGCTAAACAAGTACATTGTCTTATTTTGGCGAACTAATTCGTAGAATTTATCTGGTACCGTAAGCCCCAAAGATAGTGTCTTCACACGCACTTTTTCATCAGCATTTTCTTTTTTTGTTGACAAAAAGGCCATAATGTCTGGGTGGAAAATAGATAAGTAGACAACACCAGCACCTTGACGAGCACCAACCTGCGATGAAAATGTAAATGAATCTTCTAACAATTTCATAATGGGTACAACACCACCAGCTGAATTAGCAATGCCCATAACAGGTGCCCCAGCCTCGCGAACATTGGAAACATTAATACCAACCCCGCCACCCATCTTAGATAACTGCAATGCTGAATTAATTGTACGTCCAATTGAATTCATATCATCAGATGTTTGAATGATAAAGCAAGATACCAACTCACCTCGCCGTGCACGACCAGCATTTAAAAAGCTAGGGGTTGCTGGTTGATAACGTTGATGAATCATTTCATCAGCCAACTTAAGTGCCAATGACTCTTGACCGTTAGCATAATACAAAGCATTCATAGCCACACGGTCTACATATGTTTCGACATAGTATTGGCCATCATTTGTTTTTAGTGCATACTGATTATAAAACTTAAAAGCAGCCATAAAAGACTTGAAATTAAAATGTTCACCTTCAAGATAAGCATATAATTTTTCAATAAATGACAAATCATATTGTGCGATAAATTCTCGTTCAATGAATTGATTATCAAACAGCCAATCAAATCGTTGAGCTAATGAATCAAATTTCAAAACATTTGGCCAGACATTTTCTTTCAAAAAGGCATCTAGCGCCTCTTGATCTTTATCTAACTGTATTTGATTATTCTTGGGTATATTAACCTGATTATTTAGGTCAAAATATGTTACTTCATCTATGTTAATCTCTTTTAACGGCATTACACTTATCCTTCCGATTGGCTAATCACTTGGCAAATAAAAAAACATCGATTGGTCGCTCGATGTTATCAATCACTTTAAGATTAAGCCGAAATCTTTTTTAATACATCTGGACGGAATCCAGAAAACTTAGGCATTCCTTCAATTGATACAACCGGCGTCTGACGGAAACCATCAGCTTTTAATTCATCAACATACTCAATCTCTTCTTCAATATTTATTTCTCGAAATGGAATACCCTGTGTTTCCAGAAACTTTTTAGTCATCTTGCACTGTACACAATCATATTTTGTATAAACGGTTACTTTCTCCATAATGTTAACACCCACTTTTTAAAATATTTAATCAATTAAATTCAAAGAACTATGTACTAGTTAGTTTACCTATTTTTCAAAAATAAACAAGGACAATATGTGTGTTCACAAACAGTTGTTCGACACAAGTCAATGAAACCAACATATCTCTGATTCAAACAGGCGAAAAATTCACAATGTCAAGAAATGCTTGTTGAAAACATTGCCATATCAAGCGTTTAGCGCATTTGTTCACAAATGAAATATCTAATTTTTTATCATAAAACAGGCAGTATACCTAGTCTACCAAATTTTTACCGACTATCATTCATAAAATTAGTTTTCATGTTGCGAAAATATGTTCGCTTTTATATCCATTTAGCATTTTATTAAGGTACATTGTTCGTCTTATTTGAAAAAGTTATAATTTTAATAATTTTACAATATTCAGTCTGATTTTCTGGTATAATAGCCGGTAGTTATAATAAGAAAAGAGGTTTACGAATTTGGATTCTGGTCCGTCTATGCTCCTTAACTTTTTCATTATTGTTTTGGTGCTGTTGCTAGCTATTTTGTTCACACTGACTGAATATTCTTTGGTTAAGGTGCGTCTCAGTGCACTTCGTGATTTACAGGAAAATCGAGAAAAGCCTTCACGAAATATAGCAAATGCCATCCACATGGTAACACATTTAACTGAATATCTTTCCACTGCACAAGTTGGTATTACGCTAACCAGTCTGATTTTGGGTTGGGTTGGTGAAGCGACTGTTGCAAAAATTATCCTCGGCACTGGACTTTTACCAGTTGAGTACTCAGCCATTGTTTCTTCTGTATCAGCAATGATTATTTTTACCATTGTTCACGCTGTATTTACCGACTTGGTACCAAAAAACATCGCGATTGAGTCTCCTGTCAAGGTACTACTTTTCATTGTTCGTCCCGTGCGCTTTTTCCATATCGCACTCTTCCCAATGATTTGGGCGTTAGACCACTTATCCAACGTCATCACACATTTGTTAGGCTTTAGAACTGATGGTGAGGAGGATATCTATTCTCAAACTGAAATTCTATCATTGTCTAAAAATGCTGCTGCGGCTGGTGAGTTGGACGAAGAAGATTTAACCTTTATGCAGCGCGCATTTGAAATGAATGATAAAGTTGCGGTTGATATTATGATTGATCGTACTTCTATGACAGCAATTGATGTGAAAACGCCAATTGCTGATGCCCTCAATTTGTACTTACAAGAACGCTATTCTCGCTTCCCCGTGATTGCTGATAACGACAAAGACAAGGTGCTTGGCTACGTCTTTAACTATGACCTCGTCAGACAAGCACGAATTAATGACAAAGACCCCGTATCAAAAATCATGCGTGATATCCCAGCGGTACCTGAAAATATGGATCTTCATGATGTCATGGATGAAATGATTATTAAGCGCTCACCAATTGCCATCGTAGTCGATGAATATGGTGGCACTAGTGGTCTAATTACCGATAAAGATATTTATGAAGAATTATTTGGTACGGTACGTGACGAAATTGATGATGTTTCAGACGACTACATTGAAAAGCTCGGTGATCATCGCTACAAGGTGTCAGGTAAAATGACGCTTTATGATTTTGAAAGATACTTTAGTCAAACGATTAAAGAATTAGAAGAAGATGATGCCGTCACATTAACTGGTTACGTTTTAAATCACGATCCAGAATTCAGAGCTGGCGATACCATGAAAGTGGCTAACTTCCAATTCACAGCTTTAGATTACGACAATGCCTATATTTCCGAATTTATTGTTCAGGTGTCTCCAACACCACGACAAGATCGTAACAATAATGGTATTTTTGATGAAGATGAAATGACTAATAAAAATAACGAGCAACCATCTGAAAAAGCTGCCACGAACTAAAACCACAAATGTGGTTTTTTTTTACAAGCTTTTACATACAAATGATAAAATAAAAGTAATCTATTATTAGGAGGTTTGTACTTGTTGCTAATCAATATTAATGATTAAACAATAAGCACACCATATTATGGCTATTAATCTTTATATTGTTCGCCACGGCGAAACTTACTTTAACTTCTTACATCGTTTTCAGGGTTGGTCTGATGCACCACTAACGCCTAAGGGTATCCAACACGGCATTGATGCAGGTGAGCGCCTTAACAATATCCACTTTGATGGTGCCTATTCATCTGACTTAACCCGTGCAATCCACACAGCACGCTATATTCTACAACACAACACGACGCAATCACCCAAAGAGCCTACCCAACTTTTTGATTTCCGCGAACAATTCTTTGGCTCATTTGAAGGTATTAATGGTGAAACTGTCACCACAACACTACAAGCCTATAAAACAGAGAACTTTGGCACCTACGCCAATCTCGTTGCAAAATATGGTATGGCTGATGCAATGGACACTGTTGCATTAGCTGATCCTTATCATTTTGCTGAGAATGATCAAAAATGGTGGCATCGCGTATCTCACGGTTTTGCAGATATTCAATCACGCCATTCAGATGGTGATAATGTATTAATTGTATCCCACGGCACCACCATCCGCGGTATTGCTGAAAAGTTAGGACGCCATGATTTAGCTGGCGAACCCGTTAAAAACGGTGCAGTAATGCAAATTGCGCTATCAGTAGATCATGCTGACATTATTCGTTTTAATGATGATAGCACCGTTTTTTAACCCGTTTTCGTGGACAAGTCACTTGAAAACTGTTACACTTTAAACATCATATTAATGAAGGAAGTAAAGCACATTGTTGAACAAATTTTAAGATTCCGCATATCAAAATAGATTGTCTATTTTTGTGTGCATTTCTTGAGATTGGTTTGCAGCTTTGCCCTTAACACGTCAAAATGCCCCCAGTCTCGTTTATAAGTTACTGGAGGTATTTTTTTATGACTGAACAACATGTCACTAATCAAGGACAACGCCGCGTCTTTTTAATTGGTTTATCGACTAATGCAAGTAATATTGACTACGAATTAGAAGAATTAGCTAATTTAGCCAAAGCTAATCAACTCATCCCCGAAATCATTTTTTCACAAAAGCTTGAACGACCAAACCCAGCAACTTACTTTGGTAAAGGTAAGGTTGATGAACTTGCTGAAGCGGTTAAAACATATGATGTGGATATGATTGTCGCCAACGACGAATTATCCCCATCCCAAATTCGCAACCTAGAAAAAGTAACGCAAGCAACTGTTTTGGATAGGACAGGTTTAATTTTAGACATTTTTGCACAACGCGCACAAACGAAAGCAGCAAAATTGCAGGTCCAATTAGCGCGTCTGCAATATCAACTTCCCCGCTTGCGGACCAGTATGTCGGTTAGTCTCGATCAACAAACAGGTGCCGGTGGTGGTGGCTTTACATCGCGAGGTTCTGGTGAAACAAAACTCGAAGAGTCGCGTCGTCGTATTACGTCGCAAATGGTTCATATTAGACAAGAATTAGCTGATTTATCGAAGGGTGAAGATACACGTTCGGCACGGCGAACGGCTAATAATCTGCCTAATGTCGCATTGGTTGGTTACACCAACGCCGGCAAATCAACGTTAATGAACCGCTTATTGGCTCGTTTTGGTATCGGAGCCGAATCTGATGACACCAAACAAGTTTTTGAAAAGGATATGCTATTTGCCACATTAAATACAACTGTACGGCAACTCACCTTACCAGATAAGACACAATTTTTACTCAGTGATACAGTTGGCTTTGTTTCTAAACTGCCACATAACCTTGTTGCAGCTTTCAAATCAACATTACAAGAAGCTGCGCAAGCTGATTTACTCTTACAAGTTGTAGATATCTCGGACCCACATTATAAAGATATGATGACTACGACAGAAAACACCTTACGCGAAGTTGGTGTTACTAACATACCAATGGTGACTGTTTACAATAAAGCCGATAAGACAACGCTCAATTATCCAGATGTTTCGGGCGAAAACGCAATTACCTTATCAGCACTTGAAGCAGCATCTCAGGATGCGCTCATTACGTTAATTCAAAAACATGTCTTTAAAGATAACGAAACTGTGACGTTACATATACCATTTGATCAAGGGGCCGTACAAGCAAAATTAGCAGCCAATCATACTTTTATTGCGGAAAATTATGATGATTCAGGTACGTTGTTGACAGTCGAACTATCACAATTAGAGCTTGAACAATTTAAAAAATATATTATTTGATTAAAAAACATCAACTTTTTGTTGGTGTTTTTTTATCGGGATGACGAGATTTGAACTCACGGCCTCTGTGCCCCGAACACAGCGCTCTACCAAACTGAGCTACATCCCGTAACGAGATTATTCTATTACAAAAAAACAATAAATGCAAAAAAATCGCCACAAAAAAACACCATCTACTATCGTTAATAGATGGTGCTTGATATAGTTCCCAATTGAATAACGCAAATAAAATATTAACGCTTTGAGAATTGTGATGCCTTACGGGCTTTCTTCAAACCTGGCTTCTTACGTTCCTTCATTCGTGAGTCACGTGTCAACAAACCTGCTGACTTCAATGCTGCACGGAAATCAGGATCAACTGTCAACAACGCGCGGGCGATACCGTGACGTGTTGCACCAGCTTGACCAGAATAACCACCACCAATAACGTTAACCAATACATCGTAGTTACCCAATGTTTCAGTAGCGTTGAATGGTTGCAAAACAACTTCACGCAAGTTAGCGAAAGGAATATATTCTTCGATTGACTTGCCGTTCATTGTGATTTGGCCATTACCTGGAACCAAACGCACACGAGCAACTGAGTTCTTACGACGGCCTGTGCCGGCATATTGTACTGCTGTAGCCATAATTTAAATTCTCCTTTCTTAAACCAACTTGTTGATGTCAAGTGCTTCAGGTTGTTGTGCTGCATGGGCATGTTCTGCACCAGCATACACGTGCAAGTTCAAGCCTTGCTTACGTCCCAAAGTGTTCTTTGGCAACATACCGTGGATTGACAATTCAAGCAACTTTTCAGGGTTGAATTCACGATAGTTTCCAGCTGTGCGAGCCTTCAAACCACCTGGGTGGTTTGAGTGGTGGTAGTAAACCTTATCTGTGGCTTTCTTACCAGTCAACTTTACTTCGGCTGCATTGATAATGATTACATGGTCACCCATGTCAACGTTTGGTGTAAACGTTGGCTTGTTCTTACCACGCAAAATTGAAGCAACTACTGTTGACAAACGTCCCAAAACGACGTCTTTGGCATCAATAATATACCACTTCTTTTCGATTTCACCTGGTTTTGCTAAAAATGTTGTACGCATGTTTGCGCTCCTTTGATTAGTTGTTTACAGGCGTAGCCGTTCCTTGCTACGCAATTACAATAAGTTTCCGGGGCTTATCGTGAGGTAAACAATACCGTGTTCTATCTTACCTAAAATAAGGGTTATTGTCAATGGTTTTGGCAAAATCCATTCACAAATCGTGCTTAATTGGCAGGGTTCTCACCATAGTCAATTTCGTCCAAGTACAAGCCGCTCGCTGGTGCAGTAAAACGGGCCTGCTCACGGTCCTTGACTGCAATTAAACGTTGAATATCGTGTATTTCACGGCGACCATTGCCAATTTCTAGCAACACGCCTACCATGATTCGAATTTGATTATATAAAAAAGCATTTCCCTCAAAAACAAATACCAATTCTTGCTCGTCTGGCTTCTCAATCAATTGTGCTGAAGTAATCGTGCGAACTGTCGATGCCGTTTGATTACCCGAAGCAGCAAAACTAGCAAAATCATGTTCGCCTATTAAATCAGGTAGTGCTTCCTGAATTCGACTTGTGTCTAAATGCCAATGAAAGTGGCCGGTGTAATGGCGTTTAAACGGGTCCGTAAATGCTGTCGTAGACACACGATAAAAATAACGTTTGGCATGTGTACTGAATCTAGCATGAAAATCATCAGAAACTTTCGTAACTGCTTTGATAAGAATATCTCTTGGTAAGAGTGTATTCAATCCCTTGCTCACGCCGACAGGATTAATATCGAATGGTAAATCAAAATGCACCACCTGCCCAAAAGCATGCACGCCAGTGTCTGTTCGGGAAGCCCCGACTACTTTAATGGGTGTGACAGGTTGCTTAGCCATTTGATTGACGGCTTTATTAAGTTCACCTTGTACCGTGCGTTGGACTTCAACACCACTTTTAGTTTGTACTTGAAAACCAAAAAAATTGCTGCCATCATATGCGACTATTGCTTTATATCGTGTCATGACTATTGCACCTCATTGATGCACTCCTTAATTTTCTAAAATCCTGTGACTATTTTGATACCAAAAAAGATAATCACAAAAAAAACAATGGTAAAAAAAGCAATATAATCATTCCGGTCATAATGCAGTATACGATAGCGTGTGCGCTGAACTGCATCTTTAAAGCCTCTGACTTCCATTGCGTTGGCTAGATCTAGCGCGCGCTGTAGTGCACCAACAAACAACGGAATAAGTAATGGAATAATTGCTTTAGCCCGCTTAATTGGGCCACCAGTTGAAAAGCTCATGCCTCGTGATTTCTGGGCATTCATAATTTTTTGCGTCTCATCCATGAGTAAAGGTACAAAGCGTAACGCAATTGATAGCATCAGCGCCAATTCGGCAACCGGCACTTTGATTTTTTTTAGAGGTCCCAACAAGGATTCAATAGCATTAGCTATGCTCGTGGGGGGTGTTGTCAAAGTTAGAATGGTTGACATTAAAATAATTAAAACAAAGCGCACCATCACATAAATCGCGTTCACTACCCCTGGCACAGTCACACTTAGCGGTCCTAAATGCCATAATACTGGCGAACCTGGAGTAAATAGTAACTGTAAAATAACAGTGAATAAAATTAACCAAAAAATGGGCTTCAAGCCATCCCAATATAATTTAAATGGTTGGCCAGTAAATTTAATTAAACCAACAACAAAGACAGCTGACCAAAGATAGGTTTGCCAATTGTTCGCCCACAGCATCACAAAAATGTAGATAAATGTCCCAATCATTTTAGTACGTGGGTCAAGACGGTGAATGAGCGACTCGCCGGGCACAAAGCGACCAATCATAATATTATTCATGTTGCGCCCCCTTATTGATTAATGAAGCTAAATCTTGTAAATTAAGTGGTCTGCGTGGCAAAATAAGCCCAGCCGCCTTCATTTTTTCAGCAAATTGGCCTGCTTTGGGTAAATCTAGCATCAAGTCTTGAAACCAAGATAAATCACGATTAAACAAAACTTTTGGTGCTTCTTGCGCTACGATTCTGCCCTCATGCATCACAATAACTTGGTCAGCAACGGTGACTACATGTTCCATCTGATGGGAAATAAATACAACAGTCTTGCCCATTTTTTTCAACTCTAAAACAAGTGCCAGTAATTCAGCTTGCCCACGCGGGTCAAGACCGGCTGCTGGTTCATCTAAAACAATCACCGAAGGATCACTAGCTAAAGTGCCTGCCATTGCCACGCGACGCATTTGCCCACCAGAAAGATCAAATGGTGATTTCGACCATAGATTTTCTGACACGCCGATACGCGTTAATGCTTGCTCAGCGGCTATTTTGGCTGCCGCTTTCGTCATACCAAAATTTAATGGCCCATACATCACATCTTCAATTACCGTATTAGCAAACAATTGATTTTCCGGAAATTGAAAAACAATACCCACTTTTTGTCGCAATTGGATAAGTTGCTTTTCCTTGGTACCTGATGTGAGTTTAAAATCATCAATCAAAACTTGCCCTGTTGTTGGCTTTAATAGCCCATTAATATGTTGAATAAGTGTTGATTTACCTGAACCAGTTTGTCCAATAATCGCTGTTATTTCACCAGTTGGCATGTTCACATTAATATCATGTAATACATCTTGTGATAATGTTGTCCCAGCCCCATAAGTAAAGTTTACTTGCTCAAATCTGATAGCCACTGAATTAATTCTCTTTCGTCTAAGTATTTTTCAGGATGATTGTGCAACTGTGAGGCCAACTCTCCTGAAAAAGGTAATTCTAAGCCGCTGTCACGTAGCATAGTCTGTTGGCTAAACACTTGATGCGGTGTGCCGTCCAAAATGAGTTGCCCATCATTAATAACTACGACACGATCCGCTAATGCAGCCTCATCCATATCATGTGTAATCGTTATTAACGTCAATGCTTTGCCAAATCGCTCTCTAAGTGACGTTAAAGTCGCCATGACCATTTGTCTACCCGCTGGATCCAGCATTGCAGTTGCTTCATCTAAAATAATAATTTTAGGCTTTAAAGCAAGCACACTAGCGAGCGCTACACGCTGTTTTTGACCACCAGAAAGCATATGCGGCTCGCGATCTTTAAACGCCTGCATATCGACAATCGTGAGTGCTTCCTCAATTAATCTTGGCATCTCGATACTAGCAACTTGCTTATTTTCTAAGCCAAAGGCGACATCATCAGCCACTGTTGCACCGACAAACTGATTATCTGGATTTTGGAAAACCATGCCAATCTGTTCTCGAATACGGTAAACCGTTTCGGGACTTAATATATCATCAAAAACACTAATGGTTCCGCCAGTCGCGGCAATTAGTCCTAATATCAGTTTAGCTAATGTTGATTTACCTGAACCATTATGCCCAACTAATGCTACCCATTCACCAGTTTCAATATCGAGATTAAAATCATCGAATAAATTCTGATCAGAATCATAACTGTATTTTAAATTGTTAATTTTAATTGCTTTTGTCATTAGACCTTATTTTATCATAGGTTGCTCGTATTATACTATTATTAGTTTATGCCATATGTTATTAACAGACACGTTACTTCACAAACTTATTTTCAGGTAAACTCTTTTAAAATAACGGAAATTAGTCTATAATAAAATAGATATTTCACAAGAATATTAGACAATTCACAATAAGGAAGAAAATAGTCATGGCAGAAAAAAACATTGTCATTGTTGGTGCTGGATTTGGTGGTGTATTTGCAGCAAAAACTTTGTCAAAGAAGTTAAAATCACATAAAGAATATAATATCATTTTGATTGATAAGCATTCTTACTTCACGTACATGACAGAATTGCACGAAGTGGCTTCACAACGTGTTGCACCTAAACACGTACAAGAAGATTTAGAACATCTCTTCTATCAGAATAAAAATGTTAAATTGTTGACTGCTGAGGTCAATGGTATTAACAAAAATGATAAAATTATTAAAACAACACATGGGGATATTAATTACGAAAAGCTTATTCTAGCTATTGGTGGTCAATCAAATGACTTTGGAACCCCCGGTGTTAAAGAACATGGTTTTGAAATGTGGTCGATGGAAGAATCCTTGAAGATTCGTAATCACGTGGAAAACATTATTGGTCAAGGTGCTGCTGAATTAGACCCTGTAAAACGTGCCCAATTACTAACGATTGCAGTTGTTGGCTCTGGCTTCACAGGTGCTGAATTGATGGGCGAATTTATTGAGCAACGACGTGTCTTGGCCCAAAACTATAAGCTAGATGAAAGTGAAATTAAGCTGGTTTTGTTGGAAGCATCACCTTCAATTCTAAACATGCTAAAAGACCGTCATTTGGCTGATAAGGCTTTCAAATATATGACTAGCAACGGTGTTGATATTCGTCTCAACTCACGTGTCACTGGTGTCAATGAAGACGGTGTCATCTTTGCTGATGAATCAACATTACCTACAAAGTCGTTAATCTGGACAGCAGGTGTTAAAGCTAAGTCATTTATTTCTGACTGGGGCTTCAAATATGGACGAGGCGGTCGTATTGAAGCTGATGATTATATGCGTGCCAAATTAGATAATGATGAATCAGCAACAGATATTTATGTTGCTGGCGATACCTTATCATATGTTGATGAAAAGACAGGCCCTGTCCCACAAACCGTAGAAGGTGCTGAAAGTGCTGCTCGTACGGCATCTCATAATCTGTTAGCTGATCTTGGCTTTGGTCAAGCTAAGACATTTTCTGAGTTGGTTAAGTATCATGGCTTCGCTGTATCTATTGGCTCACATTACACCGTAGCTAGTCTGATGGGCTTAAATTTCTCTGGTTTCTTCGCTAGCTTGGCAAAACATGGCATCAACCTATTCTTTTACTCTCAAATTCGTTCAATGTACTCAATTTTCCACTATATGATGGATGAGTTTTTCCGGACAGAAAATGGCCGTAATCCTTTCCAGGGTACGATTTCACGTCTCGGTAACGTGTTATGGTCTACACCATTACGTCTGTTTCTAGGTATCTTTTGGATTTTAGCTGCAGTTGGTGGACTCGGCGACCTCAACATGCTCTTCTGGCAGCATGGTCTAGCTAGTTTCATTGAAATTGTGACTGGTGCAGGTATTTTACTTGGTCTCTTCACTTGGCCACTTGCTGTTGTTTCAATTATTTTAACAATCACAGCGTGGGCTACTAATGGCTTTGATATGACACACTGGTTCATTTTGCTTTCAAGCATTGCTATTATGAATGGTTCTGGCCGTGGATTTGGATTGGATTTCTATGTTGTGCCATTACTTCAAAAGCTATTCGGTGGACTTTGGTATGGTAAAGCTAAGTCAATTTATGATGATTTAGATAAGTAAGTTATAATAATAAAGTGCGATACTTAGTTTCTCGCACTTTGTACATAATACCTGTATACTTATCAGTAAGTATACTTGAGAGAAATAGAGAAAAATTAACATGTCTACGCCTACTTTACCCAAATTTTGGGAAGATTTTCCTGAATTATCTGCACCTTTGCAGGCTGTCTTAGAAGATATGTCTGCAAGTTGGCACATTGGTTTTGAAGAAATCGACACTGCCATTCGATCCCAGCTCAATGCTGGAAAACTTATTAGACCAGCACTCACCCTATTATTTTCTAGATTAAGTGATAACCCTTACAACGCTAAGGCTATTTCACTTGGTGCTAGCCTTGAATTACTCCATCTAGCAACGTTGATTCATGATGACATTATTGATGAATCTAAATTACGTCGCGGCCATGAAAGTATTCAAAGTCAATTTGGCAAAGATACTGCCGTCTACGCCGGCGACTATCTATTGACTGGTATGTTTTCACTTTTGGAGCGCGCCGACAAACCCGCTGCTAATAAACTCGCTCTAAAAGCCTTACAAGAAATACTGTTTGGCGAGCTTGTTCAAAAGCAAAATAGATATAATTTGTCTGCTGATTTTAACTCTTATTTAACTCAAATTAAAGGTAAAACAGCAGCATTGTTTAGATTGAGCGTTAGTTTTGGTGTCATTAGTGGAGACAATTACAGTGAACCTTTACTAGAAACGGTCAGTCATCTCGGAGAAAATATTGGTGTCACCTTCCAATTACTAGATGATTATTTGGATTTTGAGTCAATCACACAAGATTTATCACTTGGCAAGCCAGTGGGCCAAGATATCCGTAACGGCATCTATACAGCCCCCATACTCTTTGCGCTAGCAGATCCGGTAATTTCTGACAAAATAATACCTTTATTAGCCAAGCGTGATGATATTAGCGACATAGAAATGATGACTTTGCATACCTTGATTACTGAAAGTAATGCCATGGTGAAATTATCAGATTTATTGACTAACTATACTGAATCCTTAAAGCAGATGATTCAGTCATTACCTGATGAAGGCATTCGATTACAGCTCGAACAGCTAAGCGGTATTTTACTCAACCGTAAATATTAATAGAACATATAAAAAATCCTTGAAGTTTTTATAACTTCAAGGATTTTTAGATGTGATGATAATTATTAATCAACAAGTTCCAAGATGACCAATTGAGCGGCATCGCCACGACGTTGGACAGTCTTGAGAATTCGTGTATAACCACCATTACGTTCAGCAAAGCGAGGTGCAACGTCATCAAACAACTTTTGCAAAGCTGATTGGACTTTCACGTTGTCGCCGTCTTCGATAACGTCAGCAACTTCGTTGCGGACAAAGGCAGCAGCTTGACGGCGAGCCGCCAAGTCACCACGCTTACCTAATGTAATCATCTTATCAGTAGTCTTACGAACTTCTTTGGCGCGAGCTTCAGTTGTTGTGATACGACCATTAATCAAAAGATCAGTGGTTAAATCACGTAACATCGCTTTACGTTGTGAAGATGTACGACCCAACTTACGATATGGCATTGGTGAATCCTCCTTTTTAGTAGTTTAAAGACATGTGTTAATCTTCCTTGCGGAATCCTAAGCCCATTTCTGTTAGCTTTTCTTGGATTTCGTCAAGTGATTTCCGACCGAGATTACGCACCTTCATCATGTCGGCTTCAGTGCGATCTGTCAACTCCACAATGGTGTTGATACCGGCCCGTTTGAGACAATTATAAGAACGAACTGATAAGTCCAAATCTTCAATTGGCGCTGAATCTGACGCACTAGCTGCAACAGGTTCTGCTTCTACCATAACATTGGCTTCAGCTGCCACTGGAGATATGTCCATGAACAAGTTCAAATGTTCGGCCAAAATCTTTGAACCGAGGCTCAAAGCATCACTTGGCTTGATTGAACCATTTGTCCAAATATCAAAAGTGAGCTTATCATAATCATCACGTGATCCAACACGTGTGTTTTCAACATGATAGTTCACACGTTCGATAGGCGTATAAATTGAGTCAACTGCCAACACGCCGATAGGCATTTCGTCGCGCAATTGCTTATTCTCGTCAGCCGATGAATAACCACGACCTTTAACTGCCGTGACCGTCATATGCAATGACTTACCTGCTGCCACAGTAGCGATATGCAAATCAGGATTCAAAACTTCTACATCAGCTCCTGCTTGCAAATCAGCAGCAGTAACATCTGCAGGACCTTGAACATCAATTTCAAGGCTACGTTCATCATCTGAATCAATCGCCAACACAACTTTCTTAAGGTTTAAGATAATTTGTGTGACATCTTCAACAACGCCATCCACTGTTGAAAATTCGTGGACAACGCCGTCAATTTGAACCGTATTAACGGCTGCGCCCGGAAGCGATGAAAGTAAGATACGACGCAATGAGTTACCTAGCGTTGTACCGTATCCACGCTCAAGAGGTTCTACGACAAACTTGCCATAGTGCGCATCCTCTTCGATGTTATGAATATTTGGCTTTTCAAATTCAATCATCTGTAATTCTTACCCCTTCTTTCAAAGCAAGAGCAATGAAAATCAATTAAACACGACGACGCTTTGGTGGGCGTGATCCGTTGTGGGGAACTGGTGTAACATCTTTGATTGATGTTACTTCCAAGCCAGCTGCTGCCAAAGCACGGATAGCTGATTCGCGACCAGAACCTGGCCCCTTAACAGTAACCGCAACAGTGCGCATGTTCATTTCCATGGCACCCTTTGCTGCTGCTTCCGCTGCCATTTGAGCAGCGAATGGTGTTGACTTACGACTTCCTTTGAAGCCAAGTGCACCGGCTGATGACCAAGCAACTGCGTTACCTTGAACATCAGTAATCATGACGATAGTGTTGTTGAATGTTGAATGGATGTGAGCCACACCAGCTTCAATATTCTTTTTCACACGACGCTTACGCGTTGTACGACCTGCCATAATGTTTGCCTCCTTTTCAATACTTTTCGTATAATTTCTCGGGTTAACTTAATAACCAACATTACGCAACTATGGTTGCGATAATCATGTGCCGTATCGATTAGGATACAACAGAAAAAGATAATCTTAGATTACTTTTTCTTGCCAGCAATTGCCTTAGCTGGGCCTTTACGTGTACGAGCGTTGTTCTTCGTGTTTTGTCCACGAACGGGCAAGCCCTTACGATGACGAATGCCACGGTATGAAGCGATTTCTTGCAATGATTTGATATCCAAAGATACCTTACGACGCAAGTCTCCTTCAAGTTGCAAGTTTAACTTGTCAACTGTTGCACGGATGGCGTCTTCTTGATCTGCAGAGAGATCACGAACACGGACGTCTTCAGATACGCCAGCTTCAGCCAAAATCTTTTGTGCAGTAGTATTACCGATTCCGTAGATGTATGTTAAGCCAATGACAATACGCTTGTCACGTGGCAAATCAATACCTGCTATACGAGCCATAACAAATTACCTCCTATTTATATTTTGAAAACGACGATTATGTCTATTTACAATAACTATTTATTCTGCGTAGTTCTGAAAATTACTTTCCAGCGCGTTGCTTATGCTTAGGGTTAGCTGAGCATATGATCATTGTCCGACCATTACGCTTGATAACGCGGCAAGCATCACACATCTTCTTAACTGATGGGCGTACCTTCATAATCTATTCCTCCTATTCGGTTAACTGATTATTCCAAATCACTTCTTAACGGAAACGATAAGTAATACGACCCTTTGTTAAGTCGTATGGTGACATTTCGACTGTGACACGATCACCTGGCAAGATTCGAATAAAATTCTTACGAATTTTACCCGAAACGTGTGCCAAAATTACAGCGCCATTTTCGAGTTCTACTTGGAACATCGCATTTGGTAAAGTTTCTTTAACTTTACCTTCAATTTCGATGACATCATTGGCCATGCACTTAACCTCCTGTATTAATCATGTTCAACATTGCTGATAAGTGCTTAACCTATCAAATTATACCAGAAATACTGGCATTTCTCAATGTGATTTTAGAAACTTTTATAAGTTGTCCAAAACTGCTTTCACATCATGATACACCTCGGCCAGTTCACGTCCGCCATCGATTGTGTGAAGCACACCTGCACGCTTGTAATAATCTACAAGTGGCAAATTAGCGGCTTTATTAACTTCCAAACGGTTATCAATAACTTCAGGTGTATCGTCTGCGCGACCACGCCCTAACAGACGTTCACGCAGTAATGAATCAGAAACTTCAAAATAAAGTGTTGCAGAAACGGCAGAGTTGTTTTCAGCTAAATAGTGATCTAAAAACTCAGCTTGTGCTTCATTTCTGGGATAGCCATCTAACATAAACCCATTAGCCTGAACATCATCTTGATTCAAACGATCGGCAACCATCGCATTTGTGATTTCGTCAGGGACCAAGTTCCCAGCGTCCATGTATTCACGCGCCTGCTTACCTAATGATGTATCATTAGCTAAATTGGCACGGAAAATATCTCCTGTAGAAATATGAACAGTAGGGTAGTCCTTCACAATAAATTCTGCCTGTGTGCCTTTACCAGCACCTGGCAAACCCAACAAAATCAAATTATTAGCCATTAGTTGCCTCCCGAGTTGCTAACTGTTTTTTCGTAATAAACCCAATATAATTTCTCTTTTGCATCAAACCATCAATTTGACGTATTAAGTCAAGTGCAACACCAATAGCAATTAATAAGCTGGTGCCCCCTAGACCAATTTTTTCGTTCAAACTCCATACATCTGACGCGATGAGTGGCACTAGTGCCACGAAACCTAAAAAGATAGAGCCAACAAAGCTCAAGCTCAAAAGTAACTGTGACACAAATGCTTTTGTCTCATCACCAGGACGTACACCAACGATGTAAGCCCCCTGCTTTTGCAAATTTTCAGCTAACTTTTCTGGGTTAACTTGCACAAAAGCATAAAAGTATGTAAAGACAATGATTAATACGGTATAAAGAATTGCACCTGGTAGTGTCGTCATACTGAAAATCTGTTGCATCACTTGATACCATTGTGCCGAAGCAAATTTATCTTGGAATGCAAACAAAATTGTCTGTGGTGTACTAATAAACGACGAAGCAAAGATAACCGGAATAACGCCAGAAACGTTAACTTTAAGTGGCAAATAAGCTTCACTACCATATGATACTGCAGAACGCGTGTACTGCATTTGCAAACGACGAGTAGCTTCATAGAACCATGTTGTAATACCAATAATCAAGATCATTGCTGTTATCAACACAGCCATAAAGACAATACCGTTTGTTAAATCATTTGAATTTGCTTGTAAAATATTTTCTTTGAAAATTTCATACAAACCTTCAGGTGCCTGTGCAATGATGCCAGCAAAGATGATCATAGAAACACCGTTTCCAAGTCCCTTTTCAGTTATCATTTCACCTAGCCACATCGCAAAAAATGTCCCAATCGTCATTACTGAACCAATGACGATAAATGACATGACATTGTTTGTTTGACTAACTAACCCATAGGCAGACAGCGAGTTAAACCCTGCTGTAATACCAACGGATTGAACAAAGGCAAGTACAAGGGTTAACCAACGTGTGGCATTGTTCAACTTTCGCCGACCAACTTCACCCTGCTTACTCCATTCAACAAAGCGAGGCACGATATCTAATTGCAAAAGTTGCACAACAATTTGTGCCGTCACGTATGGTGAAACACCCATTGCAAACAATGAATAGTTCATCAAGCCACCACCAGAAAAAATGTTCAAAATGTTCATTAATCCTGAGTTAGCCATATTCGCCATAGCTGAAGGGTTGACACCTGGCACCGTAATATGTGTGCCAATTCTGTAAATAAACAGAATTAAAAACGTCCATCCCAACTTTTTACGAATATCTTTTTCACGTACTGCATTAAATAACGTGCGTAGCATTAAAGTACCTCAGTTGTTCCACCGGCTTGTTCAATAGCAGCCTTAGCAGCGCCAGAAAACTTATGTGCCTTAACAGTCAACTTCTTTTCAAGTTGACCGACAGCCAAAACTTTGATACCTGACTTTTGATTTTTAACAATACCGTTTTCAATCAAAAGTGCTGGCGTCACTTCTGTACCATCAGCAAATGTGTTCAACTTTTCCAAGTTAACCACAGCGAATTCCTTACGTGAAATGTTAGTAAATCCACGCTTTGGAATACGACGGTACAAAGGCATTTGTCCACCTTCAAACCCCAAACGCACTTTGCCACGAGCCTTTTGACCCTTTTGACCACGTCCGGATGTCTTACCATTTCCTGATGACGTACCGCGACCTACACGGTTACGCAACTTGCGTGAACCGGCAGCAGGTTGTAATTCGTTCAAGTTCATCTTTCGGTACCTCCTATTTTAATAGTTTATTACTTTACTTCTTCGACGCTTACTAAGTGTGCAATGTGGAAAATTGCGCCACGAGTAGCTTCGTTGTTAGGCTTCACCACTGAGCTAGACACACGACCAAGCCCCAAAGACTTAACAATCGCACGTTGCTTAGGTAAGCGATGAGCCGCACTTTTAATCAAAGTGATTTTCAAATCAGCCATTTTATCGCTCCTTATTCAGCCAAGTGTTCCAAAGAAACACCACGCAAAGCTGCTACTTGTTCTGCATCTTTCAAACTTGTCAAAGCATCAAAAGTTGCGCGAACAACGTTAACTGGTGTAGCTGAGCCAAGTGACTTCGCAGTCACATCAGCAATACCTGCTAGTTCCATAACAGAACGTGCGGCACCACCGGCTGCAACACCAGATCCTTCTTCGGCTGGCTTGATCAAGATCTTACCGCCGCCCCATACGCCAAGGACGTCGTGAGGAATAGTCGTTGAAACTGTAGGAACAGTAATCAACTTACGCTTAGCGTCTTCGATAGCCTTGCGGATAGCTTCAGGCACTTCTTGTGCTTTTCCTGTACCAAAACCAACATGTCCTTGCTTATCACCAACGACAACCAACGCAGCAAAACGCAAACGACGACCACCCTTGACAACCTTTGTGACACGGTTAATAGCAACAACGTTTTCTTCTAATTCACCAAGTGACTTAGGGTTAACGAATTCAACCATTTTTTATATTCCTCCTTTCCTTAGAACTTCAATCCGTTTTCACGGGCTGATTCTGCCAATGCTTGAACACGGCCGTGATATAGGTAACCACCACGATCAAAGATAACATCTTCGAATCCTGCAGCCTTACCACGTGTTGCGATCAATTCACCAACTTTAGTAGCTTGTTCTGTTTTTGTACCTGATACTTCTGCATCATGGCTTGAGGCACTTGCTAGCGTTACACCCGCTACGTCATCAATTAATTGCGCGTAGATGTTTGCATTAGAACGAAAAACGTTCAAACGTGGGCGAGCAGCAGTACCAGAAATCTTTCCACGAACGCGCTTGTGACGCTTAACGCGGAGCTTGTTTTTATCTGGTTTTGAAATCATAGCTGTGCTTTCCTTTTCTGATGGCTATATGCCATTTAAAATTTATTTTGAGAGTTAAGATAGTCGTGCTAAGTAAATTACTTTTACTTACCAGTCTTACCTTCCTTACGACGAACAACTTCGCCTTCGTAACGAATACCCTTGCCCTTATATGGTTCAGGTGAACGAACGGCACGAATTTCAGCGGCTAAGTCACCAACACGTTGCTTTGAAATACCTGAAACTTTAACAGTCAAAGCATCTGGTACTTCAACAGTTAAGTCTTCACGGTCTTCAAAATCAACAGGGTGTGAATAACCAACTGACAAAGTCAATTTTGAACCTGACTTTGCAGCACGGTAACCAACACCAACAAGCTTCAATGTCTTAGTGAATCCTTCTGAAACACCTTCGACCATGTTCGCAACGTTAGCACGTGTTGTACCGTGCAAAGCTTTTGTTTTGTTGTCGTCACTTTCGCGAGTGAATGCTACTTCAGTACCTTCGACAGACATTGAAATTTGTGAAGCAATTTCACGTGACAATGTGCCTTTAGGGCCTTTAACAGTAACAACTGTACCTTCTTGAGATACTTCAACACCAGCAGGAAGTGTAATTACTTTATTTCCAATACGGCTCATGGTAAGTCTCCTTTCTTAGATATATTACCAAACGTAAGCGATTACTTCGCCACCAACTTGCTTTGATCGCGCTTCTTTGTCAGTGATAACACCGGCAGAAGTTGAGATAATTGCGATACCCAAACCATTCAAAACCTTTGGTAATGAATCAGCTTTGGCATACTTACGCAAACCTGGCTTTGAGATACGCTTAATTCCTGTAATCACGCGGTTACGGTCTTCCCCATACTTAAGAAATACACGAATAACACCTTGCTTGTTATCCTCAATGTACTCTACGTCGCGGATGAAACCTTCTGATTTCAAGATTTCAGCGATGCTCTTTTTAATTTTTGATGCTGGAATTTCAACGACTTCGTGATGTGCCAAATTGGCGTTACGAATACGTGTCAATAAATCAGCAATTGGATCAGTCATAGACATCTATCGATATCCTCCTTTTATTTTTGAACGGACATAATGAAATGACACGCTCTTAACTATTATAGACTATTTTGGTCTATAACAGTTAAAAACGTGTCACTCTTTTTTAAGAGTAACAAACGTTTTTAAAATGCCTAATTACTTAGCAAATGGCATGCCCAAGAGTGTCAACAATTCGCGACCCTCTTCATCGTTTTGAGCTGTTGTAACAACAACAATATCCAAGCCGCGAACACGGTTAACTTGGTCAAAATCGATTTCTGGGAAGATCAATTGCTCACGAATTCCAAGTGTGTAGTTACCACGACCATCAAAGGCCTTTGATGATACACCGCGGAAATCGCGGACACGAGGCAATGAAATGTTGATCAACTTGTCTAAGAATTCATACATACGTGCACCACGCAATGTAACCTTAGTTCCGATTGACATACCTTCACGCAAACGGAAACCAGCGATTGATTTCTTTGCCTTTGTAATTACTGGTTGTTGTCCAGCAATTAGCTTCAATTCTTCAACCGCTTCATCCAAGTTCTTTGAGTTTGAAACTGCATCACCAACACCCATGTTAAGAACGATTTTGTCGATCTTTGGGGCTTGCATTGGTGATGTAAAGTTAAACTTTTCGATCAAAGCAGGTTGAACTTCATTAACATATTTTTCTTTTAGTGCGTTAGCCATGAAAATGATTTCACCTTTCAATATTAGCCTAGTACGTTACCAGACTTTTTAGATACGCGAACTTTCTTGCCATCTTCAATCTTGAACGCAACTTTTGTTGGTTCGTTAGTTGAAGGGTCAAGCAATTGCACGTTTGATACATGGATAGGTGCTTCGATATCGATAACACCACCTTGTGGATATTCGTTAGAAGGCTTTTGATGCTTCTTAACGATGTTCACGCCTTCGACAACTACGCGATCTTTTCCAGCAACAGTCTTAGTGATTGTGCCTTCTTTTCCCTTATCTTTGCCGGCAATGACGCGAACCTTATCACCTGTTTTTACAAACATGATTTGGCTCCTCCTTGTCAGTATTAGAGCACTTCTGGTGCCAATGAAACAATACGCATGTAGTCGCTGTCACGCAATTCACGTGCAACAGGTCCAAAAATACGCGTACCAACTGGTGACTTGTCGTCCTTAACGATAACAGCGGCGTTTTCATCAAAGTTGATGTATGAACCGTCTGCACGACGAACGTCAGAAACAGTACGAACGATAACAGCCTTTACGACGTCACCCTTCTTTACGTTACCACCAGGGATAGCTTGCTTAACTGTAGCAACAATCATGTCACCCACACCAGCAAACTTACGGCCTGAACCACCGAGCACTTTAATCGTTAAGATTTCACGTGCGCCAGAGTTGTCAGCCACTTTTAAACGACTCTCTTGTTGAATCATGGTTCTTCCTCCTTAGTTAGCAATTAATTACGACGATTTGATATCAATCGAATTAGAGAACAACAGCCTCTTCAACGATTTTAACCAAACGGAAGTGCTTAGTTGCAGACAAAGGACGTGTTTCCATAATTTGAACAATATCATTCATCTTAGCAGTATTGTTCTCATCATGGGCTTTAAACTTCTTTGTGTACTTAACACGCTTACCATAGACAGGGTGTGTCACATAAGTATCAACAGCGACAGTGATTGTCTTGTCCATCTTATCTGAAACAACACGGCCTTGATAAACCTTACGAGCATTACGTTCTTCACTCATTTTTCAGCTTCTTCCTTTCGTCTTATTTGTTGGCGTTTGCCAATTCTTGCGCACGAATAACTGTCTTAACTCGTGCAATGTCCTTACGAACTTGTGCAATACGCGCCGTGTTTTCAAGTTGGCCAGTAGCCAATTGGAAACGCAGGTTGAATAATTCTTCCTTGAATTCGGCTTCGCGCTTTTGCAAATCCGCAAGTGACAATTCTTTCAATTCACTTGCTTTAGCCATTATTCAGCCTCCCGAGCAATAATCTTTGTACGTACAGGCAACTTGTGCTGTGCCAAACGCAATGCTTCACGTGCAGTAGCTTCAGGAACGCCACCAACTTCAAACATTACTTTGCCACGCTTAACAGGTTCAACCCAACCTTCGGGTGCACCCTTACCGTTACCCATTCGAACACCGACACCTTTAGATGTATATGACTTGTGAGGGAAGATTTTAATCCAAACCTTACCACCACGCTTCATATAACGTGTCATTGCAATACGGGCAGCCTCAATTTGACGATTGGTAATCCAGCTTGAAGTTGTTGCTTGCAAGCCAAATTCACCGAACGCAACCGTCTTTCCACCTTTTGCTTCGCCACGCATGTGACCACGGTGTACACGACGGAATTTAACACGCTTTGGTACTAACATGTTTGCTTCCCTCCTTACTTACTGTTCTTTTTTTGTGGCAAAATATCACCACGGTAGATCCAAGTCTTAATACCCAAGTTACCATAAGCAGTCATTGCTTCGTCCCATGAGTAATCGATGTCGGCACGCAATGTGTGCAAAGGCACTGTGCCTTCAGTGTATTGTTCAATACGAGCAATATCAGCACCATTCAAACGACCTGAAACCATAACTTTAATACCCTTAGCACCTGAACGTGTGGCACGTTGAATAGCACCACGCATTGCGCGGCGGAAAGCCACACGACGTTCTAAGTCACCAGCAATTTGTTGTCCAACTAAATGAGCAGACAAATCAGGCTTCTTGATTTCAACAATGTTAATGAAAACGCGCTTTGAACGACCCTTTTCATCTCTATCTGTCAATTTTGCTAATTGTGTACGAAGCTTTTCAACTTCAGAGCCACCCTTACCAATAACCATTCCTGGCTTAGCAGTGTGGACAGAAACGTCAACACGTGATTTTGTGCTGCGTTCAATTTCGATGCGATCAACTGCGGCGTCCGCTAAGTTCTTTTCGATATACTTACGAATACGCAAGTCTTCGTGAAGTTGGTTAGCATAATCAGCCTTGTCAGCAAACCACTTTGCATCCCAGTCGCGAATAACGCCGACACGGAATCCAGTAGGGTTAATCTTTTGACCCATTACTTTGCCTCCTTCTCAGCAACCACAATTGTGATGTGGCTTGTGCGCTTGTTGATAGGTGAAGCAGAACCCTTGGCACGAGGACGGAAACGCTTAAGCGTAGGTCCTTCGTTAGCAAAGGCTTCCTTCACAATAAGATCTTCTCTGTCTAATGAGAAGTTGTTTTCAGCATTAGCAACTGCTGAGTTCAAAACCTTGTAAATATCTTCAGTAGAAGTGTTAGGTAGGAACTTCAAAATTGCGTATGCTTCGTTAACGCTCTTACGACGAATTGTGTCAAGAACTAGACGTGCCTTACGTGGGGCAACGCGAACAATCTTGGCTGTCGCACGAGCTGAAGTAATTTGTTCAGCCATTTTTCAATTTCCTCCTTTATTTTTTACCAGTCTTTTTGTCATCAGCCTTGTGGCCTTTGAACGTACGAGTTGGTACGAATTCACCCAACTTGTGTCCAACCATGTCTTCTTGCACAAAAACTGGAACGTGCTTGCGACCATCATAAACGGCAATTGTAAAGCCGATAAAGCTTGGGAAGATTGTTGAACGACGTGACCAAGTCTTGATCACTGACTTCTTTTCAGAATCAGCTTGCGCTTCAATCTTCTTAAGCAAGTGTGGGTCCGCAAATGGTCCCTTTTTTAAACTACGAGCCATTAGTTGTCTCCTTCCCTTACTTACTCTTGCGACCGCGAACGATAAACTTTGTTGAAGCCTTCTTCTTATCGCGAGTCTTCTTACCAGCAGTCTTCTTACCCCATGGTGACATAGGACTTGGACGACCGACAGGGGCTTTACCTTCACCACCACCGTGTGGGTGGTCGTTAGGGTTCATAACTGATCCACGAACGTGTGGACGCTTTCCACGCCAACGGTTACGACCAGCTTTACCCCAGTTAATCAATGAGTGTTCAGCGTTACCAACTTCACCAATAGTTGCACGGTTAGTTGCAAGAACCAAACGTACTTCACCTGATGTTAGGCGCACGATGACATACTTGCCATCCTTACCCAAAATTTGTGCTGATGTACCAGCTGAACGTGCCAATTGACCACCCTTACCAGGCTTTAATTCGATGTTGTGAATCAAAGTACCTTCAGGAATGTTGCTCAATGGCAAGGCATTGCCGACCTTGATGTCGGCATCAGGACCAGATTGTACTTTATCGCCAACCTTCAATCCCTTTGGCGCCAAGATATATGACTTAATACCATCTTCATAGACAAGCAAAGCAATGTTTGCTGTACGATTTGGATCGTATTCGATAGCTTTTACAGTAGCTGTCGTGTTATCTTTAATACGCTTGAAGTCTACCAAACGGTAGGCTTGCTTATGTCCGCCAGCGTGATGACGAACAGTCATACGACCAGAGTTATTACGTGCACCAGTCTTTGACTTCTTTGCCAACAAACTCTTTTCGGGCGTTGACTTCGTGATTTCAGCGAAATCTGAAGCCGTCATGTTACGACGTCCGTTTGAGGTTGGCTTATACTTCTTGATAGCCAATGTCTTTTCCTCCTATTTAGAATTAACCTTCGTTAAAGATCTGAATATCTTTTGAATCTTTAGACAACGTTACTGTTGCCTTCTTCAACTTGCGTGTGTAACCAACATAACGACCTTGGCGCTTTTTCTTACCGCGAACGTTAGCTGTGTTCAAACCACTTACTTGAACGTCGAAGATCTCTTCAATTGCCTTCTTAATTTCAGGCTTTGTTGCGCGAGTATCAACTTCAAAAACATAACGCTTGCGTTCTGTTTGTGCCATTGAGGCTTCAGTGATAATCGGGCGACGGATAATATCGCGTGCATCCATTAGGCAAGACCTCCTTGGATTTCTTCGATTGATGATTGAACAATCACCAGCTTATCTGCATTAACAACGTCGAGTACGTTGATACCCTTTGTTGTCATAACTTGAACGTTAGTCAAGTTACGTGCTGACAAGATTGCGTTTTCGTTGTCTTCATCAACAACTACTAATGTCTTTGTGTCAACTGACAAGTTAGCCAAAACCTTCTTGAAGTCTTGTGTCTTTGGTGCTTCAAATGACAAAGCATCAACAACTACTAACTTACCTTCAGCAACTTTTTGTGACAAAACTGACTTCAAAGCCAATTGGTATGCCTTACGGTTGATACGGTATGCGTATGAACGTGGTGTAGGTCCAAAAACAATACCACCGCCACGGAATTGTGGTTCGCGGATTGAACCGGCACGTGCACGACCAGTACCCTTTTGCTTCCAAGGCTTACGTCCACCACCAGATACCGCTGAACGGTTCTTGACAGCGTGTGTCCCTTGACGCATTGATGCGCGTTGCATCAAAACTGCATCAGTGATAACGGCGTTGTTAGGTTCGATGGCGAAAACTGCGTCATTCAATTCGAGTTCAGCAGCTTGACTACCATCTTGCTTTAATACAGCAACTTTAGTCATGATTGATTGTTCTCCTTTCTATATATTTTATATTAAGCTTCTTCAGTTGTAGCAGATGCAGATACACCGGCCATCTTAACTTCAGGATGCTTTGCGTTAACTTTAACTGTTGACTTGATAGTCAATAGTGACTTGTTGGCACCAGGGACATTACCCTTCAACAACAACAAGTTGTTTTCAACATCAACGTGAACAATAGCAACATTTTGCATAGTACGCTTGTTGTTACCCATGCGACCAGGCAATAGCTTACCCTTAAATACACGGTTAATGATTGCACCCATTGAACCAGGACGACGGTGGTAGCGAGAACCGTGGGCCATAGGACCACGTGATTGTCCAAGCTTTTTGATAGCACCTTGGAAGCCATGTCCCTTTGTGATACCGGTTACGTCGACGTAATCACCTGCTTGGAATGTGTCAACCTTAATTTCATCCCCTGCGTTAAATTCGCCTTCCGCATCGCGGACTTCACGAACGTAGCGCTTAGGGGTCGTGTTTGCTTTAGAAGCGTGACCTTGTTCAGGTTTGTTTGACAAAACTGTGCGCTTGTCTTGGTAACCAAGTTGGATAGCATTATAACCATCAGTTGCAATATTTTTAACTTGTAATACAACGTTTGGTGTAGCTTCAACAGCAGTTACGGCGATCAATTCACCAGATTCTGTGAAAACCTGAGTCATACCGACTTTGCGGCCTAAGATACCTTTAGTCATGACTAATCTCCTTAATTTTTTCTTGACTTTATTTTGCCTCGATGAGGCGCGAAGTGTAATCCGATGAATTACAACTTAATTTCGATTGCAACACCTGATGGCAATTCAAGCTTACGCAATGCGTCAACTGTCTTGTCAGTAGGGTTCACAATGTCGATCAATCGCTTGTGCGTACGCATTTCGAATTGCTCACGGCTATCCTTATGCTTATGTGGTGAACGTAGAATTGTGTACAATGTACGTTCTGTTGGCAATGGGATAGGACCAGCAATTTCTGCACCTGTGCGCTTAGCTGTCTCAACAATCTTTTCTGCTGATTGGTCTAAGATACGGTGTTCGTATGCCTTCAAACGGATACGGATCTTCTTTTGTGCCATTATTTCGTGCCTCCTCGTTGATTTTGTAAATCAGCTAACTCCGATTAAAAACCGACAACACTGCTTGTGTTTTGCGCGCCCATGGCAACGCGGCCGCGCGTGTCGCAACCTTAATCATCATCGCTAAATATTGATACACCAGGCTTTCGGTAGGTTTATGTGACTACCGTTCCAAAAGCGTACTTAACTATATTAACAGATTAACAGCGCCATAGCAACCCTTTTTTAAATTAATTTGTGCTGTTGGGCAATAAAAAAAAAACCAATCAATCATCATTGGTTTTTTAAGGTTATCTCTGCGACATTTTAAATTCTAAGAAGGCATCATTATATTTTTCGGTCCATCGTTGACCTAAGTCATCATATACCTGAAGATTATCTAATGTTTTCTTATCAGGATAGAACTGTTTATCATGACGAACTGCTTCCGATAAGAATGGCATCGCACGCTTATTCGGTGTAGCATATCCAACATACGTTGCATTTTGGGCAGCGTTTTTCGGTTCACTCATAAAATTAAGAAACGCATAGGCGGCTGCTTTATGTTTTGCTGTTTTTGGCATCACGATATTATCAAACCATAGGTTAGAACCTTCACTGGGCACAACATAGTGCAAATGACTATTGTTGCCCATTGCTTGAGAAGCTTCCCCTGAATAGGTTACAGCAATAGCAGCTTCATTTTGCGCCATATACATTTTAATCTCATCAGCTATAATTGCTTTTATATTAGGCATTAGCGTGGTCAATTTAGCTTGGGCTGCAGCCAAGTCGGCTGTTGACTTATCATTGACTGATTTATTCTGTGTAATTAAAGCCATAGCCAAAGCATCTCTGGCCGAATCAACTAGCATGATTTGGTTTTTGAATTTAGGCGCCCACAAATCGTCCCAGTGTTGAACATCCTGAGGCTTGACATATTTATCATTATAAATAATGCCTAAAGTACCCCAGAAATACGGTAATGAATACTTGTTATTTTTATCAAATGTTTGATTCATGAAACGCGTATCGTAATTATTGATACCTGTCAGCTTACTATGGTCTAAAGGCAACAATAAGTTCTCACGCTTCATTTTTTTGATCATGTAGTCAGAAGGTACTGTTAAATCGTATGACGTCCCCCCTTGCTTAATCTTCGTGTACATCGCTTCGTTTGAATCAAAAGTTTCATAGCTGACCTTGTAACCAGTTTCTTTAGTAAATTTAGTAATCAAATCAGGATCAAGGTAATCGCCCCAATTGTATAAATTTAACACTTTATCAGAAGATTCTCCGGTACCTGTCTGAGACGCCAAATAACGTTGCGTTCCAAACAGCAGGACAACAAGTACTAAAATAGCTGAAATACCTGTGATAAGCTTTTTCATACTATAACCCCTCCGATGCCGGTAAAACTAATCTAGTGCCTTGTTTTTTGCTTTTAGCGGCACGTGTTGAAATCACATAATAAATTAACACCAGTGCTAACGACACCATAAACATCATCGCCGATAAAGCGTTGATTTCTAGACTAACACCTTGACGTGCACGCGAATAGATTTCTACAGAAAGCGTCGAGAACCCATTGCCAGTCACAAAGAAAGTCACAGCAAAATCATCCAAGGAATAGGTAAAAGCCATAAAGAAACCGGCAAAAATGCCTGGTGAAATAACTGGTAATATCACACGTGTTAACATTTGCCAATTATTAGCACCTAAATCCTTAGCTGAGGCAACTAGCGAGCGATTCATTTCTTGCAGCCGTGGTAATACCATCAAGACGACAATCGGAATGCTAAACGCAATGTGTGACAAAAGTACCGAAGTAAAGCCCAGTGAGAAACCCATAACCGTGAAAAGAATTAAAAACGCTGCACCGATAATCACATCCGGTGAAACTAATAAGATATTATTCAAAGATAAGAAGACATTTTTAGTCAGTGCATGCTTAATATTATAAATGTACAATGCCCCTGCTGTCCCAATAACACTAGATAGCAATGACGACAATAAAGCAACTAAAAAAGTATTCACAACAATTTCCAAAATACGCGTATCTGCAAATAACTCACCATAGTGTTTCAGCGAAAAACCCGACCACCCTTGCATAACTTTGCCGGCATTAAAAGAATAAGTAATTAAAAATATGATGGGTAAATATAACACAACAAACATCAGCCAAAGATATAAATTACCCCATTTGATTTTTTTCATCATTGGTTTATCTTCCCTTTCTAGCAGAGCGGCGTGCACGATCACGTGTCAAAATCATTGTGATAACCATTGCCACAATTAACACAACGCCAATTGTAGAGCCCAGTTGCCAGTTCTGCGTCACTAAAAAGTGTTCTTCGATGGCTGTTCCTAAAGTAATAACACGATTACCACCAATCAAACGCGTAATCATAAATAGTGACAAACTCGGGATAAATACCGCTTGAATACCGGCTTTGACCCCCGGCATCGATAATGGCACAATCACACGTCGCAACGTTTGCCAGCGATTAGCACCTAAATCTCGGCTAGCTTGTTCTAATCGTGGATTGATTTCAGCCAATGAGTTAAAGATAGGTAAAATCATAAACGGTATCTCAATATATGCTGCGACTAATAAGAAACTCCAATCCGAAAATAAGAGTTGCTGTGGTACAACCCCCCACAAACCAATAAAATTATTAACCGTGCCTGATTTGGATAACAAACCAATAAACGCATATGTTTTCAACAGTAAATTAATCCACGTTGGTAAAATAATGAGCAGCAGCCAAAATTGTTTTTGTTTTAATTGATTTAGCAAATAAGCCATTGGATAACTCACAATTAAGGTCACTACTGTAATCAAAAACGCATACCACACCGAATTAAATGTCATCCGCAAGTAAGTACCACTAGCAAAATAAATCGCATAGTTATGCAATGTAAAGTGACCTGTTGGTGTTGTTAAAGATTGAAACACTAACAACACTAATGGAGCAATAACGAACAGAACTAACCATATCCCATAGGGAATAATATAAAAGAATTGTCGTTGACGCTTACTCTTTGGCATCATCAGCATCATCCTCATAACTTTCCAGACGGGCATCAAAATCATCTTCCGACTCATTAAATCGCATAATATGAATATCTTCAGGATCGAACGTTAACCCTACGCGTTCCCCAATTTCCGCTTTGTTGGTTGCCTGTACCTGCCACTCATTCCCATCATCATCTAACGCAGTAATTTCGTAGTAATCCCCTCGGAACGATTGGTCATCAATTGTGACGACTAGTTTGCCATTCTCAATGGTTGTAAGATCTAAGTCTTCCGGTCGCAAAACAACTTCGACACGTTCGTTAGGCCGCATCCCCGCATCAACGTTCTCAAAATCTTTACCGGTAAAGTGCACTAAATAATCGGTCTTCATGATGCCATCTAGTATATTAGATTCGCCTATAAAATCAGCAACAAAATGATTAATTGGTTCATCATAAATATCTTCTGGTGATCCATTCTGTTGAATAACCCCATCATTCATCACAAAAATCCAATCAGACATAGCCAGTGCTTCTTCTTGATCGTGTGTCACAAAGACAAAAGTAATGCCCAAACGTTGTTGGATTTCCCGTAATTCATATTGCATGTCCTTGCGCAATTTATAATCTAAAGCTGACAATGGTTCATCTAAGAGCAATACCTCTGGATCGTTTGCTAACGCTCTTGCAATAGCCACACGTTGGCGTTGTCCGCCCGACAGCTCGTTAATTTCTCGATCAGCATAGTCGCTTAATTTAACCAAATCCAGCATTTCGGTAACTTTTGCATTGATGTCGGTCTTGCTCATACGCTTAATTGTCGGACCAAATGCCACGTTATCAAAAACATTCATATTTGGAAATAAGCCGTAATCTTGAAATACCGTATTCATATTACGTTTTTCGACAGGCACATCATTAATAATGTTGCCTTCAAATAAAATGTCACCATGTGTCGCGGTTAATTGCCCAGAGATTAAGTTTAATATGGTTGTCTTTCCCGATCCCGATGGTCCTAATAACGTATAAAATTTGCCTGCTTCCAAAGACAAATCAATATTCTTAAGTACCTCGTTATCATCATATGATAAGCCAACATTTTTAAATTCAATAATTGGTGTTGATGTGTTAGTCAATTCCCAACCCTCACTTTTAGTCAATAGATATATTGTAACAAGAAAAGCATGCCACTTCACGCGTGACATGCTTTTTTCTCACAATATTTTATTTTGTTTCTCAACCGTAATAATTGCAATAGTCATCAAGATAAATAAGAACAATACAACCACTAATTGTGGTTGCCAACTCTTAAACCAATTATATGCATAACCAAATAAAACTGGTCCCAAAGCTGCCAATAAATAGCCGCCACTCTGTGTCATACCAGATAATACTGCTGTTGCTTTTGGTGAGCTCGTCTTCAAGCTTAACGTCGTCATTAGATAAGGAAAAAGTACGGATGTGCTCCCACCAATCATCAGGTTAACGATTAGCCAGTACCAAAAATTTCCTACAGGGTGAAGCAATAATAGATAACCCAAGATGCCAACAAGCGATGTCATGCCAACTAATAACTGGCGCTGCTTGCCATTTAATCGCGAAACAATTGTTGGTACTGTTAACGCAAAGGGTAATCCAATTAAAGCATTAATTCCAGCAAATATACCAGCTACGGCTGTTGATATACCTGTTTGCACCGCCATCGTTGGTCCCCAAGCCATTAATATATAAAACATCGCAGATTGCATACCAGCAAAAAAAAGTAAGAGCCAAGCATATTTATTACGCCAAACTGATGGTTGCTCATCTTTTATGTCCACCGGTACTGTTAATTTATTCATTATTCTTTGTTTTGCCGCAAAGTAATCATTTGGCAACCATATCAGCAATGCTATCACGAGCAATACAGTGAGTAGCAAAATAAATATGCGCCAATTAGTTGCCATAGTAATTGGTGCCGCTAATCCGGCGCCAACGGCTGTCGCCAACATCATACTAAACGTAAATAGGGAAGTCATCGATCCAAGACGTGTTGGAAAATAAGTTCGCACAACGCTTGGCAATAAAACATTCATGTGTGCAATACCAATACCAACAATCAATGTTCCAATGTAAAGAAAGGTAGTATCAATAATCCTAAGTACTGAGCCAACAATCATGACACAGAGCATTAGTGAGAAAGCTCTTTCCAAACCTAATTTTTGTGCTACTTTAGGTGCTATAGATGAAAATAATGCAAATGCTAGAAGTGGAATGGTCGTTAAAATACCTAATTGTCCAACAGGCACATGTTGTGCTTTAGCAATATTGCTTATAATAGGCGGTATTGAAGTAAATGGGAGCCGTAATACCATGCCAACAACAATAATTCCTGGTACTAAATAATGACTATATTCTTTTTTCATATTAAGCCTCAATATACTTAAAATAAAACGGCACCACTCTGAGTAGAGTGACGCCGTTTATACTGAACCATCTGTCAGTTAATCACATTGGTTTTAAGAAGTTGAGAATTAAGCTTCTTTACCGCTGTTTTTGATAATTTCTTCTTGAATGTTCTTAGGAACAGCTTCATAGTGATCAAATACCATTTGGAATGTACCACGACCTTGTGTTGCAGAACGCAAAGTTGTTGCATAACCAAACATTTCTGACAAAGGCACCTTAGCCTTAACAGCCAAAACAGGTCCACGAGATTCTTGACCTTCAATCATACCACGGCGTGCTGAGACGTGTCCCATAACATCACCAAGATTGTCTTCAGGTGCAACAATATCAACCGCCATGATTGGTTCAAGAATAACTGCACCGGCAGTCTTGGCAGCCTCTTTCAAAGCTAATGACGCAGCAATCTTAAAGGCAGCTTCAGATGAATCGACATCGTGGTATGAACCATCATACAACTTAGCCTTCAAATCAACTAATGGGAAGCCAGCCAATGGGCCAGCGTTCAAAGCATCCTTCAAACCTGCTTCAACTGATGGGATATATTCACGTGGCACAACGCCACCAACGATAGCGTCTTCGAATTCAAATCCAGCGCCTTCTTCGTTTGGTGAGAATTCGATGTAAACATCACCATATTGTCCCTTACCACCAGATTGGCGCTTGAAGTAACCACGCGCCTGCACTGTTTGTGTAAAGGCTTCACGGTAGGCAACTTGAGGTGCACCGACTGTTGCTTCAACGTTAAATTCACGGCGCATACGATCAACCATGATATCCAATTGCAATTCACCCATTCCAGCGATTAATGTATCACCAGTTTCAGGGTTTGTTGTCGCACGGAATGATGGATCTTCTTCGGCTAACTTTTGAATAGCATTAGACAATTTGTCTTGATCAGCCTTCGTCTTTGGTTCGATAGCCAATTCAATAACTGGTTCTGGGAATTCCATTGATTCAAGAATCAATTGATGATCAACGGCTGTCAAAGAATCACCAGTTGTTGTATTCTTCAAACCGATAGCTGCTGCAATATCACCTGAGAAAACTTCATCAATTTCTGTACGTGATGTGGCGTGCATTTGTAGCAAACGACCAACACGTTCACGCGTGTCAGAAGATGTGTTTTGTACGTATGAACCTGATTGCAAAGTACCAGTATAAACACGCATAAATGTCAAACGACCAACGAATGGATCAGTCATAATCTTAAAGGCCAACGCAGCAAATGACTTGCTATCATCAGCAATCAAGTCAATTTCTTCACCTGTTTTTGGATCATTAGCAACATATGGCTTAACATCCAAAGGTCCTGGCAAATAGTCAACAACGGCATCCAACATCATTTGAACACCCTTATCTTTATAGGCAGAACCTGCAAGAACTGGGTAGAATTGTAATGCCAAAGTTGCGCGACGAATTGCGGCCTTTAATTCTTCAACAGAAATGTCTTCACCTTCAAGGTACTTTTCCATCAAATCATCATCAACATCAGCAACAGCTTCAATCAAAGTATTACGCTTTTCTTCCGCTAATTCTTTTAATTCCGCAGGAATTTCACGTGGTTCCCACTTTTCACCCAAATCATCAACTGGGTAATAAGCTTCTTGTGTGATCAAATCAATTACTGCTTCGAATTCATCTTCAGCGCCAATAGGCCATTGAATGGCTTCAGCATTAACTTGCAAACGTTCATGCATTGATTCAACTGACATAGCAAAATCAGCACCCAACTTATCCATCTTGTTGACGAATACGATACGTGGCACGTCATAAGTCGTTGCCTGACGCCAAACTGTTTCAGTTTGTGGTTCAACACCAGCAGCACCATCCAAGACAGCTACAGCGCCATCCAAAACACGCAAAGCACGTTCAACTTCAATTGTAAAGTCAACGTGACCTGGTGTATCGATGATGTTAACACGGTAGGGCGTCTTTACGAATTGGTCAAAGAAACCGTGCCATACGGCTGTTGTGGCAGCTGATTGGATTGTGATTCCACGTTCCTTTTCTTGTTCCATGAAATCCATTTGTGAAGCACCATCGTGTGTTTCACCAATTTTGTGAATTTTACCTGTGTAATACAAGATACGTTCCGTGGTTGTTGTCTTACCCGCATCGATGTGGGCCATGATACCAATATTACGTGTACGTTCTAGTGGGTATTCACGTTTTGCCATTGTGAGTTATCTCCTGGTTTTGTTCTATATGCAACAAAAAGCGACACAGAATTGTGTTCGCTTTTTGATGGTAAAAGCCAATAGTGCTTTACCATCTACTGTCATTTTACACTATTTATTGCGATGTGAACGATTAAATTTAGCATCCCAATAAATGATGGTTTAATTTAAGCACAACACACAAGGTTGTGCCAAAAACCTTACCAACGATAGTGCGCGAATGCACGGTTAGCTTCAGCCATCTTATGCGTATCTTCACGCTTCTTAACAGATGCACCAGTATCATTAGCTGCATCCATGATTTCTTTAGCTAAACGTTCATCCATTGTGTGTTCGTTACGCAAACGTGAGTAGTTTACTAACCAACGCAATCCCAATGTTGTACGACGGTCAGGACGTACTTCGATTGGCACCTGATAGTTAGATCCACCAACACGGCGAGCCTTAACTTCCAATACAGGCATGATGTTTTCCATGGCTTGTTCGAAAACTTCCAATGGTTCGTTACCAGTAGCTTCCTTGATACGATCAAAAGCATCATACAAGATTGTTGAAGCAGTTCCACGCTTACCATCAAGCATCAACTTGTTGATCAAACGTGAAACGAGCTTTGAATTGTAAATTGGGTCAGGCAAAACTTCCTGACGCTTAGTATAACCTTTACGTGGCATTTGTCAGTCTCCTTCTTACTTCTTTGGCGCCTTTGTGCCGTACTTTGAACGTGATGTCATACGTCCGTCAACACCAGCTGTATCCAATGCACCACGAATAATGTGGTAACGCACACCAGGCAAATCCTTCACACGACCACCGCGAATCAAAACAACAGAGTGTTCTTGCAAGTTGTGACCAATACCTGGAATATAAGCAGTAACTTCATACAAGTTTGAAAGACGCACACGAGCGTACTTACGCAAAGCTGAGTTAGGCTTCTTTGGTGTCATTGTACCAACACGTGTGGCAACACCACGCTTTTGTGGTGCAACGTTATTTGTTGCTTTCTTCTTCATTGAGTTATAGCCGAAGTTCAAAGCTGGTGACTTTGACTTAGTCGCATTTGACTTACGGGGCTTGCGAACCAATTGGTTAATTGTAGGCATGCTACGGTCTCCTTAAATTTTTTATTAATTACACAGTTCCAGGTGTGTCATTTTTGTAATTAAACAAAAATGCTTACTGGGAATCTGCTGACAATTGCCTTTACAGCGCCGTTCAGCACGTTGTGATGATTTCACAGAACAGATTACTTAAAAGCACGTTCAATATAATACCAGATTATAGACTAATGTCAAGAGTGAATCAGCACATCAAATGATTATATCCTTTTGTATGAGTCATCGCTTATTTTTCCGTCTAATCCCTTATGCAAACACTATTAATTATTCTATTTAACGCAGTGCTAACTTCTACAATATTATGCCTTGCCGAGCGCTTAAATCACAACATACCCCTAGGTATTAAACGTTCCTTTTGTTTTAGATGCCAACATCAGTTATCTTGGTATGACTTAATCCCGGTTATATCTGCTATTTTGTTACATGGCCATTGTCGTCATTGTCAATTTAAATTTGGTATGCACTATGCACATATCGAACTACTTGGCGCAATAATTGGTTGGTCACTTTTTTCTGATATTACAGTATGGATAACTGCGGTATTACTATTTTTTCTATCGTGTGAAGATATCTACAGCCACACGATACACATAGGCGTTTTATACCCTTGGCTCATTTATTTGTTTATGACCAGCCATTTCAATCAGTTCGAGGACAAAATAACAGTTTTTTGCCTCGTCATCCCTGTGTGTCTCTGTTTAGTTTATCGCCACAAGCTTGGTTTTGGTGACATCCCCATCCTGCTGTGCTTTATCTTAATTAATGATAGTCTGATTTTCGCTTACACATTGTTAATTGCCACAATACTAGGTCTTACTGGCTTACTCTTTGTCAATCAAGCACGTCTGCCTTTTGTGCCTTATTTATTAGCCGGCTGGCTCATTGCTAATCTCGGTGAAAAAGCCATCACTTATTTTGTTAAGTGATGGCTTTTAAGCTTTAGCTGCTACTTTATCGATAGGTTTAATGCTTAGTCTAATATCCCCGTTTTTCGCACCAATCGTCACAGTCGTATCAGTGGTAATCTGACCACGCAACAATTCTTCACTCAAAACGTCTTCAATCTTTGTCTGCAAAGCCCGTCGAATTGGTCGTGCACCATACTCTGGATCAAATCCGGCACTAGCAACGACATCAATCGCTGCAGGCGTTATTTTAACAGATATACCTTGCTCTGCTACGCGCTGTAGTACTGTGCGGCTCATTAATTTAACAATTTGATGTAACTCATCTTTTGTTAGTGGTTCAAATACGACCGCTTCATCCAAGCGATTAATAAATTCTGGACGGAATGTTTCTTTTAGCGTCTCACGAATTTTTTCAGCCATCGCAGCATGATTATTTTTCAAATCAACTGCGCCAAAACCAACTGATTTTTCATCACGCAAACGTGTTGCCCCCAAGTTAGAAGTCATGATGATAATTGTATTACGAAAATCAACTTTACGACCTTTTGAATCCGTCAAAAAACCATCGTCAAACACTTGTAGCATCAAATTAAAAATATCTTGGTGCGCTTTTTCTGCTTCATCCAGTAACACCACGGAATAAGGATGGTTTCTCACTTGTTCGGTTAGCTGTCCACCTTCATCATATCCTACGTAACCTGGTGCTGAGCCTACAAGTCGAGAAGCTGACCAACGTTCTTGATATTCCGACATATCAATACGAATCATATTTTCTTGACTACCAAACATGGCTTCCGCTAATGCCTTAGCAAGCTCTGTTTTACCGACACCTGTTGGACCCAAAAACATAAAAGTACCAATTGGCCGATTAGGGTCTTTCAAGCCTGAACGTGCACGACGAATTGCACGTGCCACAGCAGAAATCGCTGCTTTCTGACCAATGACACGTCGACCAAGGACAGCTTCTAAATTGACTAAACGCTGCTGTTCATTTTTCTCCAGTTGCGTTAACGGTACACCCGTTTGCTGTGAAATTACTTCTGCAATATCTTCTTCAGTCACGTGAAGATGGTAATTTTGTTGTGTATCATCCGCCAACTTTGCTTCAGCTTTATTGATACGCTTTTTTAAGCGTACTTCTTCGGTGCGCAATTTAGCTGCACCTTCAAAATCAAGCGCAGTAATTGCTGCTTCTTTAGCCGCAACTGTCTCAGCCAATTTGGCTTTGTTTTTATTCACTGGGTTTGGCCGATTAATCGCATCAATACGAACCTTCGCACCAGCTTCGTCCATTAAATCAATCGCCTTATCAGGCAAAAAACGGTCTGTAATATACCGCGATGATAGTTTTACTGCAGCAATAATCGCAGCATCATCAATCGCTACTTGATGATGACTTTCAAATTTAGAACGAATACCCTTCAAAATACTGATGGCATCTTCTTGTGATGGCTCATCCACCGTCACCGGCGCAAATCGTCGCTCCAAGGCTGCATCCGACTCGACATATTTTTGATATTCATCAAAAGTCGTTGCGCCCAAGGTCTGTAATTCACCTCTTGCTAAAGCTGGCTTTAAAATGTTTGAAGCGTCGATAGCCCCTTCAGCCCCGCCAGCACCAATTAAAGTATGTAGCTCATCGATAAACAGAATCACCTGTCCATCTTGATAAATCTCTTCAATAATTTTCTTCAAGCGATCTTCAAATTCACCACGGTACTTTGTGCCAGCGACCAGAGAGCCCATATCTAATGCCATCAATCGCTTATTTTTCAATGTGTCTGGAACATCATTAGCAATAATTCTTTGCGCTAAACCTTCAGCTATAGCTGTTTTACCAACACCTGGTTCACCAATCAATACCGGATTATTTTTTGTACGTCGTGACAAAATTTGTACAACACGACGCACCTCTTTTGAGCGCCCAATAATGGGATCCATTTTATTATCTTTAGCACGTTGTGTTAAGTTACGTGCCAAACTATCCAGGGTTGGTGTCCCTTGTGATTGCTGTTTGTCACGTTGCTTCATTTGCTTGCGTACATCGGTGACACCAAGTTTCCGCAAAATTGCTCGGCGCATTTCTTGTAAATTGGCATCCAACGCTAATAAAATACGCGATGATAAGATACTCTCATCCTGTAATAAGGCTAACAGCACATGCTCTGTACCAACTTGGGTCTGTGCTAGCGCGCGTGATTCTTCGCCTGATTGACGAAGTATGTCGCCAGCTTTTGGCGAATAGGGTAAATAGACATTTTTATCATAGCGCGATGTCATGCCATAACCGGTAAAATGTTCAATTTCCTCGCGAATATCATCATCGGTCACGTTGAATTGGCCAAGAATTTTGCTTGCAATGCCTTCTTTTTCAATTGCTAAGGCTAACAATAGGTGCTCTGTTCCTACAGCCTGGTGTTTAAAATATTTTGCTTGTTCTTGAGCCAAAACCAGCACATTCTGTGCACTTGATGTATATTTGTTATCCATGTTATGCCCTCCATTTTTTAGGCAGTTAATGTCTAATGTTGACTTATATTATAACGCATTAGACTATTGTTAGAAACTAATATGTTTGATAATGGAAAAAGCCGAAACATATTGTTTCGACCTTAATTTGGATTTTTTAAGCTTAATTGCCATTGTAAATAAGCATTAATGAACGGGTCCAAATCACCATCTAATACTTGCTGTGGTTGATTTGTTTCATAATTTGTTCGGTGATCTTTAACCATCTGGTAAGGATGCAATACGTATGAACGAATTTGTGATCCCCAACCATTTTCCATTTTTTCACCAGTTAAAGCAGCCCGCTCAGCCTCTTGTTTCTCAAGTTCGAGCTGGTATAATTTACTTTTCAAGAGCTTCATGGCGTAATCACGGTTACCGTACTGTGTTCGTTCCACTGTTGATGACACAACAATCCCTGTTGGTTCGTGGGTTAGGCGCACACCAGTTGAAACTTTATTGACGTTCTGCCCACCAGCACCACCAGAACGAAAGACATCCATCTTAATATCATCGTCGCGGACTTCAACTTCAATAGTGTCATCTAACTCTGGCATCACATCAACACTGACAAAACTAGTATGACGGCGGCCTGCTGAATCAAAAGGTGAGATACGAACAAAACGATGTACGCCTTTTTCACTTCGTAAAAAGCCAAACGCATTATGCCCAGTAATTTTTATTGTCGCACTATCAATGCCGGCTTCATCTCCAGCATGGTAGTCTAACACATCAACTTGGAAGCCATGCTGTTGAGCCCAACGCGTATACATCCGATATAAGTTTGCACCCCAGTCCGTTGATTCTGTTCCCCCCGAGCCAGGATGAACTTCTAAAATGGCATTATTAGCGTCGTATGGTTCCGTTAGTAACTGTTCCAGATTGTAAGCCTCAACATCTTTTTGGGCTTGTGCAATGCTGTCTGCCAATTCAGTAGCTGTATCAACATCTCCAGGATCTTCAGCGAGCATATCAATTAAGACTTCAATTTCTTCAGCCTGATTCGTTAAATTCAAAAATGAGTCGCGCCGATTCTTTAGCACATTGTTTTCTTCGATAACTTTTTGCGCTTTTGTATTATCATCCCAAAATCCAGGTTCTGTCATACGGTTTTCAAAATCGGCAATTTCTTCCGTTAACGCTTCTAGATCTAAAGTGCCTTGAAAACGCGCAATATTTTCTTGTATGTCTGCTAACGCATGCTTAGCATCAATAATTTCCATGTCTTTACCCTCTCAAAATAAAAGCGAACACTTTGGCTCGCTCCTGTTATTGCATTATCTATAAAGGAATCTAAAAACTACGCCTTCAAGTTCTGACGAATTTCAGCTTTCATAAATGTACGCGTCGCATCATATTCCACATCAGCAATCATCTTATTAAAGTTTTCAAAAGCTTCATTCTGATATTCGATTAACGGATTCAGCTGGCCGTAGCCGCGTAAACCAACCCCTTGACGCAAACGATCCAGTGCGTCAATATGATCTGTCCAATGTTGGTCTACAGCACGCAAAATCACAACCTTCTCAAATTCTAACATTTGCTCCGGTTCATATAATTGCCGCTTTTTGTTAGCGTAGTTTTCCTTTGCCAGGGCATATAACTTCGCTTCAATATCTTCTCGTGAAAAGCCAGACAAATCATTTTCAGTCAGCGCATCTTCGTTGACAAGCACATTTTCCGCAAAGACAATGATTTGTTGTAACTGCCATTCTGAAGGCTTTTTACTTTTTGTTTGTGCTGTCACTACGCGATTGATCGTACGTGAAACCATTGGCATCAAAACCCAATCCAATGATTGTGACTCATCAATGATGATATCTCGTTGATGATAAATTAATTCACGTTGTTCTCGTACCACATCATCATATTGCAAAACGTTTTTACGTGTATCATAGTTATTGCCTTCCACACGCTTTTGAGCCGATTCAACTGAACGTGTAATTAACCGATTTTTAATAACCGTCTCTTCTTCATCCAGATTCATCCGTTCCCAAACAGCTCTAATACGTTCCGCACCAAAACGAATCATCAAGTCATCTTCTAGTGATAAGAAAAACTGTGAGAAGCCATCATCACCTTGACGACCTGCACGACCACGCAATTGATTATCAATACGTCGTGACTCATGACGTTCTGTAGCAATAACTGCCAAACCACCCAAATCAGCTACACCAGGGCCAAGCTTAATATCAGTGCCTCGACCCGCCATGTTCGTCGCTACTGTCACGGCCCCGCGTTGCCCCGCGTTAGCAATAATTTCAGCTTCTTTGGCATTATTTTTAGCGTTAAGTACGTTATGCGGTACATTTTGTGCCATCAAAATTTTTGATAGTAATTCTGACGACTCAACTGATCCCGTACCAATAAGAATAGGTTGACCCTTTTCATGTAATTCTTGGATTAATTTGACAACGGCATTATATTTAGCACGAATAGATGGATATAGCAAATCAGGGTAATCAACTCGTTTGATTGGCCGATTGGTTGGAATAGTAATGACTTCCATATTATAAATTTCGCGTAACTCTTCTTCTTCAGTCTTAGCTGTTCCTGTCATACCAGACAGCTTTTTATACATTCTAAACAAGTTTTGGTACGTGATTTGTGCCATAGATTTGTTTTCTTCTTGAATTTCAACACCCTCTTTAGCCTCAATTGCTTGATGCAAGCCGTCAGATAGGCGTGTGCCTTCAGAAATACGTCCAGTAGATTGGTCAATTAACTTGACCTCACCATCTTGTACAACGTAGTCTTTATCATTGATATAATTGAAATTCGCACGTAACGCTTGGTCAATATGATGTGTTAAAGCTGTATCTCCAGCATCATAAAGGTTATCTAGATTAAAGAAAATTTCGCCTTTATGGATGCCATCGTTGGTGAGCATTGTCGTTTTTGCTTCTTCGTCAATCTTGTAGTCTTCATCTTGTTGTAATGTTTTTACAAAACGATCTGCACGCCCATACAACTGAGAAACACCTGATCCTGGTCCCGAAATAATCAACGGTGTACGTGCTGTATCAATCAAGATAGAATCAGCTTCATCAATTAACGCAAAATTCAAACCTCGCTGCATGACACGTTCTTCAGCACGTCTCACCATGTTATCACGTAGATAATCAAAACCAATATTAAAGTTCGTTGAGTACGTGATATCTGCATCATAAGCAGCACGTTTTTCCTCAGCTGGCGCGTCACCTACGTTGACCCCAACAGATAGACCTAACCAATTATATAACTGCCCCATTTGCTCGGCATCTCGTGCGGAAAGATAGTCGTTTACAGTGACTACATGTACGCCACGGCCTGTTAGCGCGTTCAAATAGACCGCCATAGTGGCCGTCAATGTTTTTCCTTCACCCGTTCGCATTTCAGCCAAGTTACCGTCATTTAAAACAGCAGCACCCATGATCTGCACGCGAAATGGATACAATCCCAACACGCGTTTTGCTGCTTCACGTGCAACCGCAAATGCTTCCGGCAAGAGTGCATCTAATGTTTTTGCTAGTACTTTATTTTGTTTATCTGTCTCTGTCACATCACGCAAAGCATCAGCAATTTTTTCTTTAAATACCGGCGTTTTGGCCTGAAGTGCTTCATCAGACAAAGCCGCCATCTCGTCAGCGTAGTCCTCAACTTTATCAGCAATATGATTTAATTTTTTTAGTTGTTTTTTTGAATTATCAACTAGTTTTCGTATTGGATTTGCCATTATTTTTAGCACACAACGCTAGTAGGTTGTGTGTTTCTCCTCTGAAATATAAATTTGTGTGTTTTAGCGCACAATAGTCTACTGTCAATTGTAGCAAAAAAAGCCTGATAAATACAGACTTTTAGTACATTAATGATGTGGCGTTGCCATCAATTTATCTTGGCCACCCAAATAAGGGCGTAGCACCTCAGGCACTGTCACACTACCATCGGGATTTTGGTAATTCTCTAATATAGCAGCTACTGTTCTTCCCACAGCAAGGCCAGAACCATTAAGCGTATGAACCAGAGCTAGTTGTCCTGCTTCATTGCGATATGTGATATGCATGCGACGCGCTTGAAAGTCCTCCGTATTTGAGACAGAAGATATTTCTCGGTAAACTTGTTGTTGTGGCATCCAAACTTCAACGTCATATGTTTTAGCTGCTGAAAATCCCATATCGCCGGTTGACAGCAGAATGACATGATATGGTAACCCAAGTTTCTGCAGAATATTTTCTGCATTGGCCGTCATACTTTCAAGCTCTTCATATGATTGTTCAGGCTTAGTAAACTTCACCATTTCAACTTTATTGAATTGATGTAACCGAATTAAGCCACGCGTATCTTTACCAGCAGCACCTGCCTCTTTACGAAATGATGGTGATAACGCTGTAAATTTAATCGGCAAGTCTTCAGCTGGTAGTGTTTCCCCTGAATAATAATTAGTTAATGGCACTTCAGCAGTCGGAATATAAGTCTGTTCAAGTCCCTCAACACGATATGCATCGTCTTGAAATTTAGGATATTGACCGGTGCCAAACATCGCAGCATCATTAACCACAATTGGCGTAATCATTTCAGTGTAGCCTTCTTGACGGTGCTCATCTAACATGAAATTATACACAGCTCGCTCAAGTCGTGCGCCATCACCCACATAATAAAGAAAACGTGCACCTGATACCTTAGCACCCCTTTCAAAATCTAAAATACCAAGCGTCTCGCCCACCTCATAATGTGCTTTTAACCATTCTGGTGCCTCTTGGTGTGCTTTCAATCTTTGGCCATATGTCTTAGGTTCCCAAACACGTTGTTCAACATTTGCTGCTTCATCAGGTCCTACCGGCACATCAGACGCAGCTAAGTTAGGAAGATGAGCTGCTAAATTTTTAACTTCCATATCAAGACTTGCTTGTCTTGCATCCAGTGCTTTGATCTTTGATCCGACTTCTTGCATTGCAAGAATAGCCTCACTAGCATCAGTTTTATTACGCTTCGCGTAAGCAATTTTATCAGAGACTTCATTTCTTTGAGCTTTTAGGCTTTCTACCTGTTGTATCGCCTCACGACGCGCTTTATCCAAACTTAATAATGTCGTTAACTTCTCAGATTCGATGCCTCGATCCTGTAAACGGCGAGTTGCCTCTGCCACATTTTTCCGTAAATATTTTATATCTAACATAGTTTATCCTCCATAATATCTATAGTATACAAAAACGCGTTTCCCCTCTAAACCTTGTAGGAATAGGGACGAAAACGCGCTTCCGTGGTACCACCCAGTTTTTATCTACTTTAATGCCAAAGCAAATAACACTTATTATCACCTGATAACGGAGCTAACCGAGTGGCATTACCCACTATTGGAACTTACTGGAATTTCAACTGGTTGTTTTTCATCACCCAACAACTTTCTAGAATAGTCTACTTATGGTAAGTTAAATTATGTATTAATTGTAACGGAAACAGTAAGAAAAGGCAAACAAAAAAGGATGTTTCCATTGAAACATCCTTCATCATGGGCCTGACAGGACTCGAACCTGTGACCCCTGCGTTATCAACACAGTGCTCTAACCAACTGAGCTACAGGCCCTTCTTATGCTTCTCAACATAAAAGCGAATGACGGGAATCGAACCCGCATAGCCAGCTTGGAAGGCTGGAATTCTACCATTGAACTACATTCGCATCTCTTACTGGATGCCCTGAGACATCTATGGCGCTGGACGGAATCGAACCGCCGACACTACGAGCTTCAATCGTATGCTCTACCAACTGAGCTACAGAGCCATCTTAGTATGTCCCCATACTAAACGGTCACAGCGGGGCTCGAACCCGCGATCTCCTGCGTGACAGGCAGGCGTCCTAACCAGCTAGACCATGCGACCAATTGCGGGAGCAGGATTTGAACCTACGACCTTCGGGTTATGGGCCCGACGAGCTACCAGACTGCTCCATCCCGCGATAATATTATTTTGGTATCTCTACCTAAGGAGAATGTGGGATTCGAACCCACGCGCCGATTTCTCGACCTGACGGTTTTCAAGACCGTTCCCTTCAGCCAGACTTGGGTAATTCTCCATCATCTCTTGCTTGACTCTCGTCCTGCATGGACCTTGTTGGACTCGAACCAACGACCGGACGGTTATGAGCCGTCTGCTCTAACCAACTGAGCTAAAGGTCCTATATCTCGAGCCTATCGCGGCAGGGGGGATCGAACCCTCGACCTCCCGGGTATGAACCGGACGCTCTAGCCAGCTGAGCTACACCGCGATCGTCTTTGACAATTTTCCTTGCCAATCGGGACGACAGGATTCGAACCTGCGACCCCCTGGTCCCAAACCAGGTGCTCTACCAAGCTGAGCTACGTCCCGAAAAGTTCTACGAGAGCTTCTGCCCCTTTAAACTTAAAAAAAGAGTTTGAATTCCTTCAACCTCTATGCACCTAGCAGGAGTCGAACCTGCAACCTCCTGATTCGTAGTCAGACGCTCTATCCAATTGCGCTATAGGTGCATATATGCCGGCGACCGGGATCGAACCGGTACGATATCTCTATCGCAGGATTTTAAGTCCTGTGCGTCTGCCTATTCCGCCACGCCGGCATACAAGCGGAAGACGGGATTCGAACCCGCGACCCCCACCATGGCAAGGTGATGTTCTACCACTGAACTACTTCCGCAGAATCATGCCGACTAAAGGACTCGAACCTTCGACCCCCGCTTTACAAGAGCGGTGCTCTACCAACTGAGCTAAGTCGGCATCGCTTTATCCCGACGTGCCGGTTTCTTGACTTTCGCCAATGGACGCTACAGGGATCGAACCTGTGACCCCCTGCTTGTAAGGCAGGTGCTCTCCCAGCTGAGCTAAGCGTCCATAATGGAGAGGAAGGGA
>NZ_PUFH01000007.1:27500-30609 GCF_004354555.1 Leuconostoc citreum | reverse complement strand
TGATAAGATAATATAGTTGTCTCAGCGACAACAAGTAGCACATTGAAAACTGAACAAAACTTTGAACAAACGAATCTGTGACTAGTTATTAGCAGTAATAACAAAAACAAATTTGCGAAGTCAATTCGTAACAAACAATAAACGGATAGTCGTTATAGAGATATAGCAATTAGTCAGTTTAATCGAAGAGTACATCTTCAAACAATGAATTTAAATTCATTTAAATTGAGAGTTTGATCCTGGCTCAGGATGAACGCTGGCGGCGTGCCTAATACATGCAAGTCGAACGCGCAGCGAGAGGTGCTTGCACCTTTCAAGCGAGTGGCGAACGGGTGAGTAACACGTGGATAACCTGCCTCAAGGCTGGGGATAACATTTGGAAACAGATGCTAATACCGAATAAAACTTAGTATCGCATGATATCAAGTTAAAAGGCGCTACGGCGTCACCTAGAGATGGATCCGCGGTGCATTAGTTAGTTGGTGGGGTAAAGGCTTACCAAGACAATGATGCATAGCCGAGTTGAGAGACTGATCGGCCACATTGGGACTGAGACACGGCCCAAACTCCTACGGGAGGCTGCAGTAGGGAATCTTCCACAATGGGCGCAAGCCTGATGGAGCAACGCCGCGTGTGTGATGAAGGCTTTCGGGTCGTAAAGCACTGTTGTATGGGAAGAAATGCTAAAATAGGGAATGATTTTAGTTTGACGGTACCATACCAGAAAGGGACGGCTAAATACGTGCCAGCAGCCGCGGTAATACGTATGTCCCGAGCGTTATCCGGATTTATTGGGCGTAAAGCGAGCGCAGACGGTTGATTAAGTCTGATGTGAAAGCCCGGAGCTCAACTCCGGAATGGCATTGGAAACTGGTTAACTTGAGTGTTGTAGAGGTAAGTGGAACTCCATGTGTAGCGGTGGAATGCGTAGATATATGGAAGAACACCAGTGGCGAAGGCGGCTTACTGGACAACAACTGACGTTGAGGCTCGAAAGTGTGGGTAGCAAACAGGATTAGATACCCTGGTAGTCCACACCGTAAACGATGAATACTAGGTGTTAGGAGGTTTCCGCCTCTTAGTGCCGAAGCTAACGCATTAAGTATTCCGCCTGGGGAGTACGACCGCAAGGTTGAAACTCAAAGGAATTGACGGGGACCCGCACAAGCGGTGGAGCATGTGGTTTAATTCGAAGCAACGCGAAGAACCTTACCAGGTCTTGACATCCTTTGAAGCTTTTAGAGATAGAAGTGTTCTCTTCGGAGACAAAGTGACAGGTGGTGCATGGTCGTCGTCAGCTCGTGTCGTGAGATGTTGGGTTAAGTCCCGCAACGAGCGCAACCCTTATTGTTAGTTGCCAGCATTCAGTTGGGCACTCTAGCGAGACTGCCGGTGACAAACCGGAGGAAGGCGGGGACGACGTCAGATCATCATGCCCCTTATGACCTGGGCTACACACGTGCTACAATGGCGTATACAACGAGTTGCCAACCTGCGAAGGTGAGCTAATCTCTTAAAGTACGTCTCAGTTCGGACTGCAGTCTGCAACTCGACTGCACGAAGTCGGAATCGCTAGTAATCGCGGATCAGCACGCCGCGGTGAATACGTTCCCGGGTCTTGTACACACCGCCCGTCACACCATGGGAGTTTGTAATGCCCAAAGCCGGTGGCCTAACCTTCGGGAGGGAGCCGTCTAAGGCAGGACAGATGACTGGGGTGAAGTCGTAACAAGGTAGCCGTAGGAGAACCTGCGGCTGGATCACCTCCTTTCTAAGGATAATCGGAAAGTGACAGTGCATTAGATTGCAAGTTCAAATGTTCAAAGTTTTGTTTAGTTTTGAGTGTGGTACTGTAATAGGTATCATGTTCAAAAGATGATCCTATGGGGAATTAGCTCAGCTGGGAGAGCACCTGCTTTGCAAGCAGGGGGTCAGCGGTTCGATCCCGCTATTCTCCATAGGCAATCGAAAGATTGTCTTGGTTGTACATTGAAAACTGAATAGTAACAAATTCTTTTAAAAGTAATGGAAACATTATTCTAAATTGAACCGAGAAACAACACAAAAAGAAGTTCTTTAAAAAGAACGGTTTAATCGCAGGTCTGAAAAATGACCAACTCATAAAACGAAACCGCAACGCAAGTTGTATAGGTTAAGTTAATAAGGGCGCGTGGTGGATGCCTTGGCACTAGGAGCCGATGAAGGACGTGACTAACTACGATAAGCTTTGGTGAGCGGTAAGTACGCTATGACCCAGAGATTTCCGAATGGGGAAACCCAACTCGAAAAGAGTTGTCGCTATCTGAATACATAGGATAGACGACGGAATACGCTGTGAACTGAAACATCTCATTAGCAGCAGGAGCAGAAAGAAAAATCGATTCCCTAAGTAGCGGCGAGCGAACGGGGAAGAGCCCAAACCAACGTGCTTGCATGTTGGGGTTGTAGGACTGATAAATAAGAGTTACAAAAGTGTTTTATAGCAGAACAAGTTGGGAAGCTTGGCGAAACAGGGTGATAGCCCCGTAAGCGAAATAGAGCACACTCTTTTCAGGATCCTGAGTACGGCCGGACACGTGAAATCCGGTCGGAATCTGCGGGGACCATCCCGTAAGGCTAAATACTCCCTAGTGACCGATAGTGAACCAGTACCGTGAGGGAAAGGTGAAAAGCACCCCGGAAGGGGAGTGAAATAGTTCCTGAAACCACGACGCCTACAAGAAGTCAGAGCCCGTTAATGGGTGATGGCGTGCCTTTTGTAGAATGAACCGGCGAGTTACGGTATCGTGCGAGGTTAAGGTGGAAAGACCGGAGCCGCAGCGAAAGCGAGTGTGAATAGCGCGAATAGTACGATGCTGTAGACCCGAAACCAGGTGACCTACCCATGGTCAGGATGAAGGTGAGGTAAAACTTACTGGAGGTCCGAACCGGTGCATGTTAAAAAATGCTCGGATGAACTGTGGGTAGCGGTGAAATTCCAAACGAACTTGGAGATAGCTGGTTCTCTCCGAAATAGCTTTAGGGCTAGCCTCATTATAAGCATACTGGAGGTAGAGCACTGTTAAGCCTAGGGGCCCATCTCGGGTTACCAAAGTTTGATAAACTCCGA
>NZ_PUFH01000007.1:2500-25000 GCF_004354555.1 Leuconostoc citreum | reverse complement strand
TAACTATTGGTAATTCAGCATTAAGTATCATTAGTAGCACGGTGATTGTTTTACCATTTATGTTTTTTTTGAGAATTAGCGCGACACATACAGTATCATCAGTTTTACCTTTTGTTATTTTTTATACTTTACGAACAACCGGAATATTTTTGATTAGAGGTATCAAAACTAGCCTTAATAGTGCTAGTCTGTTAAAAATTTCTCTTTACTCTGGTACATTAGGATCTATTTTTGGAATAATCGGAAGTTTTTTTCCAGAATTGTATATAATTTCGGGTTTTTTTCTGGGATTAAGTGCTGCTTGGTTACCGACCGCTAATACGTCAATTAACTTTCTTAATATAAAAAATAATTTACTTTTAGCTAAAAATAAGTATTTCACTATCTTAACTTTGATATTAATCGGATATATATTGTTCATTCCGTCTAAAACCTCTTTTATTATATTTTTTCTATTTTATACGGTTTTATACTTGATAGCTATTATCACACTACCTACACTTAATCAATATGCTGTGGATTCTCATGATTTAGAAAGCTATTCATATCAGTATTTAGGACTATTTGTAGTATTTTTTGTTTTAATATTTAGCTTGAGATCTAGTCGATTGATGAAGAATATTATGCAATTTGATTATTTTATATGGGGTTCATTATTGCTAGCTATTGTTCTTATCGTCTCAAAGCTGTTTTTCAACAGGGCACCACAACGTAATGTCCCCAATTTATTGAGTTATATATCAATAATTAATGGTGCCTTGGGCAACTATTTATTCTTATTCGCATCTTTATATGTTGCTGGATACTACGGTCATCATGATCTATTTACCAGATTTTATATTCCATATATCATAGGAATCGTAACAGCGCCCATCATCAATAAAGTACTAGTCAAAAAGAATAATCATACAATTTTTATTATGCTCTTTATTGGCCTACTCATTATGTTCTTTAGACCTCTTTTCCCTTGGGGTATATTATCGCTAAGTATCACGAAAGGGTGTTTAAACTTAAAATTAAATCATATTTATATGACGCAAGATAATTTACCATCAGATAAACGTATTTGGGTTAAAAATACAATACAAAGTACTGGAAGTATTATATACCAATTTATCATAATGATTACAGGCTCTTTGATAGTATCAGATAATAATCACTCTATCAAAGAATTACTTGATATTACGAGTCAAGGAATACCTAGCAATTATAGTAGGGCGCTAATGATTGAGTGGAACCTTGTGACTACAACAATACTACTAATTATGATCATGTTTTATTACTTTTTCTATCTTTTGACCTATATAAAGATAAATAGATAAAAAGGTGATGTGAACTCAGCATTTCTTTGGTGAAAGTTAACTAGCTAATAATTAAAATTTTTTAAATAATCAATTGGCATAACAAGACTGAATAAAGTTAGTTTAGATTATTGAAAAGAAGATTAACATTTGGCACATTTTTATGGTTATCATTTTATTGTGCTTATATTCCACAAACCGACGGTAAGAAAGTATCTGAGTAATATGACAATCTTAGATATCACATATATTGATTTGTCTAGCTACAGATAAGTCTAATTACCAAATTTTTTGAATCCGGAGAAGATAAGATTATAAGGGGATAAAAGTAGCGATACAGTGACGAACGATCTAAATACCAGTGACTTAAACATCGCAAAACATTGATTATTTATGCATATATGGGACCAAAATATACCATTATTAAATTTAGTCTCTATCCTAATTCTATTAATCATCAAAATAATCTGTCAGAAAACCGATTGAAATAATTTTAATATTTACTTACACATAAAAAATGCTATGGTAATTTATGCACGCTATTATCTGGATTTTTAACTCAAGAACAGTTCATTAGAAATAATAAAAAGAGCTGGTGTTCCTACGCACTAGCCCTTTTTATTAGAGAGGTTAATCTCCATGTATTTCTTCCTGTTTATATTATAGCATTGTATTAGTATTATTTCAAAACGTGATATACTTAAAAAGCTGTTGTTTCCTACTATACGCAACGGCAAGGAGGTGAAACTCCATGATCTATTTCTTCCACGAACTAACACAATTGTTCAACGCAATATGTGTTGCTATTGTGACGTTCGCAATTAAACGTTATTTTGATGATTTTAATGATCGTTAAGATAACGTGGGCACCTTAAGGGTGTCTTTTTATTTGTCTTTATTTACATAACCCGTAGCAATTTAATTATCTTTATCCCATGATGTATTTATTATTAGTCGCAACTCAGTCACATTTTGAAGGCCGTATATTAATCTTTTGGAAACATTTTTTCATTGATAACAACGACTGTTTTTTCGCTAATGCCCATTCTATGTTCAAATAACAAATCTACTAGTTCATCACCATCAACCAAAGTAATTAAATTCGATCCTTGACGTGATCTACTGACAGCGTCATTTGTATAGGTAGAGGTCGTTACAAATATTCCTCTGTCTGCATTATGACCACTAATGGTGCCAGCAAAATTACTGATATCTGGTCCTGTTACAGGACCTTTTGTAAATCGCTTAGTTTGTAACACAATTTTATATGTCATCAACTCAGGGGTTCTTAAATAACCTATACCATCAATGCCACTATCTCCGGTTTTTGAAGTAGTATCCATTTTAATGCCTATTTTTCGCATAAGATTTACAATTAATTCTTCAAACTTATATGGATTCATTTCACTTAACAATTGTAATAACTTATCTCGCCATAATTCAGAATCATCTGTTTCTTCAACAATATCTTCATCTAAATTGACCATGTTTATACTTGCTGATGAAAGTATTTCGCCTTTCTTTTTTTGATTATTTAGACTCTTTTTTTGAAATATAGGAGTTGATATCGAGTATACTTCATCCCACACATCGAAATTGTTTATATCAATATCTTCTCCCACCTGTGTTAGAGCCCATACGCCCCACTCAGGCGAATAAAGTAAACCAGCCTTTTTTAAATGAGACATAGCCCACTGTAATCGAAAATCCAATTGACTCTTACCATTACTATTCGATTTCTTTTCTCTATCCAAATTTGTAAAATATGGATATTCAGCGGCTTTTTCCTTGACAAGAGCAGCCTTAGTCGGTCCCCCATACGATTGGAGTGCTTGTATAATAGCCACTACGCCGAACTTCTCCATATAGTTCAAATTTGTATCTGAATTCATGAAGCTTAGCCAATTTTTTGGCATATTGGTTTCTGCTTCCGTTACCTTACGAGTAATTCCAAAGTGATCATATGCTAAATCTACCATGTTAAAGCTATCCTTATAAATTTTCTTTTTATTATACACTTACGTTTACAGATTATTTTAGTGTGTTTAAGCTGACACCAGCTTGCCCCACGCGGGTAGCGTTCTGCATGACATGCTCTCGCTGACGGCGATCATGCAATGATAAAGTGCCCCGTCACGGCGTGACCCGCCGGAGGTTTTTCTAGCCGGATAATAGGCGCCGAAAAATAGCAGTTCCCCCAGAAGGAGGGGGAACGCTACTGTCATCGCTTGTCGATGACGCGCCTCGCAGAGCCTGTCCAAAATATCATTTTGGTATAACAGGCTATACCAGATTTTTAACGGTGTTATACTGGTCTTGGAAAACCTTTTTCGAGGAGGCATTTTTGATGGCGCATTTAAAGAAAAATACGCGTGGTTCAGTTCCCGGTCTAGCCGTTCATTTTGAACGTAAAACTGACCATCACACCAACAAAGAAATTGATGTGTCGAAAACCTATCTGAATCAAGAGCTCATGGCGGATGGTTCTGATATGCTTTCACGCTTCAATGAGCGTTTAAATGACGTTTATTGTATGAAAAGAGACGATGTGAAGGCGTTAGCGACTTGGATAGTCACTTTACCTGAAGAACTCACAGAAGCGCCCTACGAGCATCAGAGCGCCTTTTTTGAAGCAACCACTAATTTTCTGAATGACCGTTATGGCCAAGAAAATGCCGTGGCCGCGGTGGTGCATTATGACGAGACAACCCCTCATTTGCACTATGCCTTTGTCCCGGTAGTTTTTGATGATAAAAAGGCATGTTATAAAGTATCCGCTAAAGAAGTGCTCACGCGCCATGATTTACAAACCTTTCATGAGGATTTAGATCAGGATTTAAAAAAGGTGCTCCCCTTTTATGAACAAGGGATTCTAAATAACAAAACCTTACCGTTTGAGAATGTCGCTGAAATCAAAAAATACAATGATCAGTTCAACGCTTTAAAGGCTGAACTAGCTGACGTTGAAGAAAATATTAGGGCTAAACAGGCCGTACTTAAAATCACGGATCAAGCCTTAACAGAAGTAGACTTAGCCGAAAAACAAATTGATGACTTTAAACAAGACTTATCTAAAAACCTCTTTGGTAAGACGGTGCTTAAACCAGATGACTTAAATCGCTTTAAAAACGTGTTAGCCACGATGAAAAAAGCCACCTTACAAAGCAATCATGAGACGGAAGAACTCAAACAAACGTTAAGACAAGTCAAAGCGCGGCTAGCAGCTGTCCAAGAAGACTATCAAAAACTGAAAGCAGCACATCAAACGCTGCAGGCAGATCAACGAGAAAAGCAAAAGATGGACTATGTGATGCGCGATATGCTTAAAAATGATTATGGTGTCGACAAACTATCCCATACGGATGTGGAGGCCCGGTATGTTCTTTATAAGCTGGATCATGAAGAACGCACTAAAAATAAAAAAGAGGCCTAGTCCTGGTTAAAAACCTTGACGACAGCTAGAGCAGATCCAGATACGAAAATAGCACCTAGTAGATTAGATTGGGGTATTGAACAAGTTAAAGCATTAATCAATCGGATCATTGAATTAACGCGTGATATTTTTAAGGGGCCAAGTCTCTAACGTTAAAACGGCTTATTTGCCCGTCTAAGCGTTTTTAGTCACAAGGTGTAGAAATAATCATTGAACGAATTAGAACGTCGCTATTGGCTTAATAAGTGGCAATCAGGTTACATAACCAGTAATCCATCATTTAAAATAATTCCAAACAAAAAGAACACTCTGGACAAACATTATGTACAACGGTGTTCTTTTTGTTTTGTTTTTATTAATTCAATAAAAAGGCGAAGCCTATTATAAGTTTATCTTTTATATTTTAATCTTTTGTTCTTTTGCGTAGTTAGAAATTCAGTAATATCAAGGGTTTAATAGGTAATATAGCGACAAAAAACTATGCATATAGCGACAAAAAACTATGTATATAGCGACAAAAAACTATGTATATAGCGACTGTTTAAAATATTTTGTCGCTATATAATGTTATAATAAAAGCATAAAGAAATTCCCGACTAAAAGTTTTTCTTTATGCTTATCCAACAACACGCCTAAAGGAGCGTATTTATATGTCTATTATAACAGAATCAAAGACAAGGCAGGTACAGACCTTGAATGAATTATCAAAACGAAAAGTGGTTGAGCATAACAGCCTAATCACGTCGATTGCCAAAATGGATAAAACACCGCTTAAAATGTTTGAATTAGCTGTTTCTTTAATTGATACAGAAAATCCACCGAAAGACCAGACAGTTTATTTATCCAAGCAAGAGTTATTTGCTTTTTTTAACGTGGATGATAGCAATAAACATAGTCGTTTTAAAGAAGCAATTGAAAAAATGCAAAAACAGGCTTTTTTTCAGATTAAAAAAGAACAAGATAAAGGTTTTAAATTCGTTAGTATTGTGCCAATCCCTTATGTGGAATGGACTGATTATCATGATGAGGTATTAATTCGATTTAGCCCCGAAATCATGCCTTATTTAATCAATCTCAAAACCAATTTTACGCAACATGCCTTATCAGAAATTTCTGAATTGAATAGCAAGTATGCAATCATTTTGTACCGTTGGTTATCAATGAATTACAACCAATATGAGCATTACAGCGTTAAAGGTGGGCGAAGAGAAGAGCAAGTGGAAAGTTACCGTAATCCGATAATCACTATTCGGGAATTGCGCGACACGACCGATACGGTGAGTGAATATAAAAAGTTTACTGATTTTGAAAGAAGAGTATTAAAAGATCCGATTAAAGAAATCACAAACCATACCAGCTTTAATGTTACGTATGAAAAAGTAAAAAAAGGACGCAGCATTGAGAGTATCGTCTTTCATATCACTAAAAACCAAGTGGCAGATGATATTAGTTACAAGCTAGATGATCCCGTTTATATCGAGGGCAAGATCCGTCAAGAAGAAACAGAAGATATGTTGACTGTTAAGGCAATAAAAAGTCCCTATACAAAGTTACTTATGGAGCAGTTTTTATTGTCATATATTGATTTAACGGATACTACTATTTTGTCAGGGTTACAGAAAAATGTTTATCCACTTTATGACGAATTAAAAGAGTCACGTGGTTTAAAGGGCGTGAAAGAACACTTAGCCTATATCAGAGACAAACAAGATGACTATTCGAAAAAGAATATTGCTAAGTATCTTAAAAAATCGATTGAACAGTATCTACCAATCGTTAAAAGGCAGGATATAGATCATGAGTGAAAATTTAAAAACAATTCGAGAACTTGCTGATGAATTTAAGGTATCTAAGCAAGCAGTTAGGAAAAGATTAACCGATGAATTTAGAGCAAACTACGTAGAAACTGTATATAGTAACGGAGTAGAAACATTAGTAGTAACGGTTAGTGGTTATAGGCTGTTAAAACAGCATTTTTCTAGTAGTAACGGCAGTCAGAAAGTAGGTAGCAACGTTGGTGGTAACGGTGGTAATGCTAATGTTACCAGTGATAATAAGCAAACAACGGATAATAGCTATGTAATTAAAATATTAGAACAACAATTAGCTGTTAAAGATAGGCAAATAGAAAATAAAGATTCACAAATATCACAAATGCAAAATTTATTAGATCAGCAACAACGATTAGCCTTACAGGACAAACAACTGCTCGAAGAATACAAGGCAGAAATTAAGGACTTGAAAGCCTTAACGATGGCACCGCACGATGATGGTGAAAAAGAAGTGACGTCAGACAAACAACCGGAACCTGAAAATAGCACCCCGGAGTCACAACCTAAACCTAAAAAGTGGTGGCGTTTTGGTAAATAGTTACAACTAAAAAAGAAAAGAAGACTGGTTAAATGGCTGAAGATAAATTTGAACAAGCTGTAATTGACAAGCTAAAGAGTGAAGGTTGGGAATATCTAACAGATTATTCTGGTGTAACAGTTGATCGGTTATATGATCACTGGCGAGATATTCTGAATGCCAACCATCGTAAACGACTAAAAGATACTCCGTTATCTGATAATGAGTTTGAACAAGTGAAGTTGGAACTAACGAAGAATAAAATGCCGTATGATGCTCTTATACTAAAAAATGGACTATTTTTATTCAGTCCGTAAAATGAAAGTATAGGAGTATTTTTATGTCAATTCGTTATTCACAAGATTTCAAATATTCATTGGTTAAACTTAACCAAGAAGGCCGTTCACTCAAATCATTAGCAGAAGAATTTGGACCATCAAAAGATTCTATTGCTATTTGGGTTAAACAAGCTACCCCAATCATGATCAAGGGTCAGTCAAAGACTTTAAAAGACGTCAAGCAACTAGAGAAGCGCCTCGCTATTTTGGAGGAAGAAAACGAAATTTTATCACGCATAGCCTGACAGGCATTGAGCGGCCATCTTACTAGCCAAAAAATAGTCCAATTTATTGACTTCTGAGCAAAACGAATAGACATCTGTTTTTGGACACCATATCGTAAAAATATGAAACAATGTTCAGGTGATGAGAGCTTATTAAAACACCAACGGCTTAGGGTAGAGGATGTATTTTCACAATTATGTTGTTTATTTAATATCGAGCAAAATTCTGCACGATCATACATGGGTTTTCAAACATGTCTAAAACAATGTCTTTTTGTTGGTACCTGGTTAAAAATTAACTAGCACCATGCGTATTACGTTATAATTCTAAATCTGATTAACTCTTGATTAAATGCATCTTTATCAATATCGTGAGGAACCCTAGCTATTATACCCATTGTTCAGCACTATACTCATAGTAAAATAATTTGAGGTTAACTAAAATTATACGCCCAGAAGTTTACCATCTACTATCGAGTGGGAATAAAATATTGCATGAATTTGAATCCGTAATGTTGATTTAACGGCATTTGTGAGCTTATAAAATGGATGAATTGGCGGTGGATCTGAAAGGTTCCCCACCAAAATCCCCACCAAGAATCGTGGAAGTCTTCAGTCACTTGGAAGTGATTGAGGATCTCCACGATTTTTTTAGAATTCACTCCTTGTGCATTCATAGAATGTTGCGGATAATGTAATAAGGGAAAGTGTATCAAGTACAGGGTGGAGGAACCGGCATGGCAATTACCGAATATGAAGATCAAATCCAATCAATCATTGACGAACCAAATCACGAAGGGTTCGTCTATGATTTTTTAAGTGTGTATGAAAAAATCCCCAAGGCAACGATTACTAAGTTGAGAAAGGGCTTGAATAACCTCTCAAAGGAACCGGGTGAAGTTTATTTGAAGAATAAGCTTTACTTCAAGCAGACTGATTCAGATTTAATGCAGGCGTATGTAGATGTTCAGGCCCGCGTAAATGAGTTGGGAACAAAACCGCGATTCATCATCGTCACTGATTACAAGCAGCTGCTGGCGAAGGACACGAAGACGCACGATAGTTTGGACATTGAGTTTTCAAAATTACCTCAAAAGTTCGAGTTCTTCTTGGCGTGGAACGGAATTGAGAAGGCTGATTTTGACAAAGAGAATCCGGCTGATGTTCGTGCTGCTGAACGTTTCGCTAAGCTCTACGACGTTGTAGTTAAGGATAATCCACACGCGTCGCGTAAGGGACTCAACCTGTTCTTAATTCGCGTGCTGTTCTGTTTGTTTGCTGAAGATACAAATATCTTTGAGAACAATTTGTTTACCAATCGTGTTAAGCAAATGACTAAAGAAGACGGGACTGACTTTGATGCATTTGTAAGTCAGTTGTTTGGGGTGCTTGATTTTGAAAAGTCACAACGACCTGTTGACACACCATCGTGGCTTAATGATTTTCCATATGTTGACGGCGACTTATTTAAAGATCCGCACGAATCTTTGATGTTTAGTTCTAAGTCTCGAAAATTAATCATTGATGCTGGAGAATTGTTGAATTGGAATCAGGTTAATCCGGACATTCTTGGATCAATGATTCAGGCTGTTGCTAGTGAAGATAGTCGCAGTCACCTCGGCATGCACTATACGTCAGTTCCGAACATTATGAAGGTGATTAAGCCATTATTCCTGGATGGACTTCGTGAAGACTTTGAAGCCGCAAAGGGCAATGAAGATAAGCTTCAGAAGCTGTATGACCGAATTGGCAATATAAAATTTATGGATCCAGCCTGCGGATCCGGTAATTTTCTGATCATTACGTACAAAGAATTACGACAACTAGAAATTGATATTCTGAAAGAACTCAATCATATTCCCAACGTGCAGGTCTATTATCTTCCCTCAGTGACCTTAAACCAGTTTTATGGTATTGAGATTGAAGACTTTGCGTGTGATGTGACCAGGCTGTCTTTATGGATTGCGGAACATCAGATGAATATACGCTTGCATCAAGAGTTTGACGATGTAGTGCGGCCGACATTACCTTTACAGCATGCGGGAGCAATTCTGAACAATAATTCGTTGCGACTCGATTGGAGTAACTTACTAGGAGAAAATTGCAATTCCGAAGTCTATTTGTTTGGAAATCCGCCATATCGTGGGTCAAGCCGCCAAAATCAGGTCCAAAAAGAAGATATGAAGATAGTCTTCTCTGATCACATTAAAGAATACAAAAAGTTAGATTATATTGCAGCCTTTTTCGAGAAGGGTAGTGAAGTCCTAAATAAATATAATCGTGGAAGACTTGCCTTTGTCTCTACAAATTCAATCTGTCAGGGTGAACAAGTATCAATACTATGGAATCATCTATTAAAAAGAACTTTTATTTCATATGCGTATAATTCTTTTAAATGGAGTAATAATGCCAAAATGAATGCAGGAGTAACGGTTATTATCATTGGACTCGTTGCTAGGAGCGCGAAGCACGATGAAACTAAGCGTACTTTAACAAGGTTTATCTATGAAAGAAATACTAGACACAGGGTTTTCAATATTTCACCATATATTACAGAAGGGACAGACCTCACGGTAGGAAAGAGCAAGGCTCAGTTAGACAATCTACCCCGTATGTATCGTGGAAACATGCCAACGGATGGAGGCGGGCTATTACTGTCACCAGAGGAGAAGAATGAAGCTGAGGCTCGTTACCCTGAAATTAGAAAGTATATTAGACCGTTTGTTGGTGCAGATTCATTTCTCAAAGGAAAGTATAGATTCACAGTCTGGATTAAAGATAGTGATGCCAGATTCGCTTCAGAGAATGCTTTTATTAAAAAGAGGTTGATGATTGTCTCTGATTCAAGAAGTGCAAGCAGGAAAAGTTCGACCAGGTTATTGGCGAAAGTTCCATGGAGGTTTGAATTTATTTCCGAACCAGAAGACTATAATGGGCAAACTATCGTTATTCCACGACACTCTTCTGAAAATAGAAAATATGTGCCGATGGTAATACTAGACAGTGATTCTGTTATTGCGGATTCAGCGATTGCCATGTACGATGCGCCTGTATGGTTGTTTGCATTGTTGGAATCAAGGATGCATATGATTTGGATTAAAAGCGTTGGAGGGAAACTAGAGACTCGATATAGGTATTCATCTGAGTTAATTTACAATACCTTTCCAACTCCGAATATTTCTAGTAGACGAAGAAACGAACTGGAATCAATTGCTTATGAAATACTGGATATTCGTGAAGAGGAAGGTGGAACCCTTGCTGAGTTATACGGTTCACCACTGGCTGAAAAGAATCCAAAGCCTATGAATGCACGCTTGTTGGAAGCCCACCAAAAGCTTGACGAAGTGGTTGACCGCGCATATAAGGCGGACGGTTTCAAAGATGATTCACAACGGTTGACATTGCTACTTAAAATGTATGAAGAGAAGGTGCAGTCACTTGGAGAATAAGAATGTTGTTGATGTGAAATACCATCGAACAGGTCAGAGTACCAATACAAATGATTTGGGCATGCGAGAAATGCAGGCACACGTGTATGAGCATCGTAATTCGCAGTATCTGCTCGTCAAAGCGCCACCTGCGTCTGGAAAGTCTCGTGCCTTGATGTTTGTTGCGCTGGATAAGTTAGCAAATCAGGGCGTGAAGAAGGTCGTTGTTGCCGTTCCTGAACGGTCAATCGGGAAATCATTCCAGAATACTGACCTGGCAAAATACGGCTTTTACGAAGACTGGCAGATTGATTCGCAATATGATCTAACTTTACCTGGTGGCAGTGATAGCAAGGTTCAGAAGTTTGTGGACTTCATCAATTCACCAACTGGAAAAATTCTGATTTGTACACATGCGACATTGCGCTTTGCTTACGACAAGATTGATGATGATCATAAATTTGATAACGTGATGTTGGCAATTGATGAATTCCATCATGTTTCGTCTGATGACAGTTCGGTGCTTGGATCGGCTTTGAAAAATATTACGCATAACTCCACCGCACATATTCTAGCAATGACGGGGTCTTATTTCCGCGGGGATTCCGCGCCAATTTTATCGCCAGAAGATGAGCAGCAGTTTGATAAGGTCAATTACACCTACTACGAGCAACTGGACGGCTACAAGTATCTAAAGTCGTTTGGCATTGACTACAAGTTTTATCAAGGAGCGTATTTGTCCGCACTGGATCAAGCGCTCGATGTGACTAAGAAGACGATTATTCACATTCCCAATGTGAACTCAAGTGAATCAACCAAGGACAAGCTTAACGAAGTAGATGCGATTTTTGATGCAATTGGTGAAGTCGTTGATCAGAATCAGACGACAGGTATTTACTCCATTAGGAGTAAGGTTGACAACCGGATGCTAAGGGTTGCTGATTTGGTGACTGAAGAGGGGCGTGACCGTATTCAGGATTATCTGCGTGAGCAGGTCAATAGCGCGGACGATTTAGACATTTTGATTGCCCTTGGGATGGCTAAGGAAGGCTTTGATTGGCCGTGGGCTGAACAAGCGTTGACCATTGGTTATCGTCGATCTTTGACGGAAATCGTGCAGATTATTGGCCGAGTCACCCGTGATAGTTCAAATAAGACGCATGCGCAATTTACCAATATGATTGAACAGCCTGATGCTAAAGATGGTGAGGTTCAGTATGCGGTCAATTCAATCCTGAAAGCAATTACAGCATCGTTGTTGATGGAACAAGTCCTGGCCCCGGAGATTCATCTTAAAGCGCGTAAACATAAGAAAGATAAGTCGTCGAGCAACGGCGGTGATATTTTTGTCCGGGGGTTGAAAGATCCGTCAACTAAGCATGTTAAGAGCATCATTGAGAATGACATGCCTGATTTGAAGGCCGCAATTTTGCAAGATGATGCGGTCAAGAACGGTATTGCGGCAAGCGTTGATCCTGAGACCATGAATAAGATTCTGATTCCCAAGGTGATTATGCAGCGGTATCCAAACTTGAATAATGCGGAAGTTGAAGAAGTACGCCAATATGCCGTGGCCGATACTGTGCTTCGACATGCAGTGGTGGATACCACGACGGATAGTAAGGGGAATACGAACGAATTCTTGCGCATGGCAGATAAGTTCATCAACGTGAATGACTTGGATATTAATCTGATTGATTCAATCAATCCATTTCAGAGAGCGTACGACGTGCTGTCTCGTAATATTGATAGCGATGTGTTGCGTGTTATTCAGCGCTCGATTGATGCGAAGAAGTTTAATTTTGATCAGTCCGAATTGGTGTACTTATACAACGAATCTAAGCGATTTGTTGCCGAAAATGGGCGCAAACCAGACAAGAACTCAAAAGACAAACTGGAAGTTAAGATGGCCTATGCCTTAGCCCAGATACAAGACCTAAAGGCAAGGAGGGCGCAGAATGGCGGACGATAACTTAATCAGATCACTGGATGATATTTTCAATGATCCTGATGTTGATGATATGTTGCAAGCTCCGGTTAAGCACAAGTCGGTGACGTATGATCTTGAAGTGACGGGCTTTCAGGAAATCAATGAGTGGGTAAGTGACCATGATGGTCAGGAACCTCAGAAGCTTCGTGACCCGTCCCAGATGAAGCAGCGCAAGCTTGCTAGTCGGTTGAAGGGTATTCGCGAAAGTGCTGAACGTCGGGACCGTCTTGCCACGTATGATACGTTTGGCTTATTACGTGACGAACCGGAGACAGAAAAACTGGAAGACGTGATCAAGCAGGAGAAGACTGATTTTTCCTCACTTGATGACATTTTGAATGATGATTCTGTCCTATTTACAGGTACGCAAACACAAGTTTCAGACAGCAAGTTGTTTGATACTAAGGTTTACAAGGATATTCAGCGTGAACAGGAGAATAGACCAGAGGTAGTATCGCAACGAAAGGCAATGGCGAATTTTGGTGAATTTGAACCAATGTTTAACAAGGCTCAAGCTGAGATTGCATCCGGTAAGCGCCAGCTACGGCCTTTCAAAAACTACGAAATTCTACGCCATCATTTTTACGTGTTGAAAGGTCAACTGCTCTACGTTGACGAAGTTGGCGCGGAAATCGAGCTTAACGACAACAGTAATCGAAAGACAGACGCAAGATTACATGTGGTTTACGATAATGGAACCGACAATCATCCACTACGGAATGGCCTGGCCGCTTCATTGTACGGTCGTCAAGGGCGAGTTGTAACCGAACCAGATGAAACCTTTGCATTTGAAACTAATGACCAAATTACCGGCTTTATTTACGTGCTCAAATCTTTGAGCACCAATGAGCAGATTATGCGAATCCAAAACGAACACCCACTGTATAAAGTTGGGTTTACGGCTGGATCAATACAGAAGCGTATTGCGAACGCCGAGAACGAATCCACCTATTTATATGCGCCAGTTGAGTTGGTCGAGGAAATGAAAGTTGTGAACCTGAATGCGGAGTCACTTGAAACGGCGCTGCATCATGCAATGGCTGAGTATCAGTTAGATATTGATATCACGGCTGCTAACGGGCGCTTAATCCATCCGCGTGAATGGTTTGTTGTTGACTTAACCACCATTGAGGAGATCGCTGCAAATATAATTTCGAAACTGAGGATGCAAGCCTGAGACGTTGTTGATGGTCTAACCAACTTCAAACATTTAGATGACACTATCGCTCTTCATCAACGTAAGTTGGATTTGTTGAAAGAACAGAAAAAAGGCTACTTGCAAAAGATGTTTGTTTAGGGTCTATAATTACATAGAAGACCTTGATACTTATACACCTATGTTGATGGAAGAATTGCATTTAAGTTTATGGTGTTATACAAATTAAAATTATAGGTGGTTTAGAATGGAAAAAATTTATTTTTTATGTACAGGAAATTCTTGTCGCAGTCAAATGGCTGAAGGATATGCAAAAAAAATATTGCCGGCAAATGAGTTTCAAATCGAGAGTGCAGGGATTGAAACTCATGGGTTAAATCTAAATGCTGTTAAAGTTATGGCTGAAGATGGAGTAGATATTAGTAGCCACTACTCTAAATTAATTGATCTAAATTATTTGAACACTTCAGATTTAGTTATTACTTTATGTGGTGATGCCAAGGATAAATGTCCTATGCTTCCCCCTCAAACCAAGAGTTTACACTGGCCTTTATCTGACCCAGCGCAAGCCACAGGAACTTTAGAAGAACAACTACAAGAATTCCGTAAGGTTCGTGACGAAATTAAAAAATTAGTTACAAGTTTGAATAACTACGTTCATTAATAAAAAAACGCCATATAGTGCCACAGTAAAACAGTCCAATTAATTTATTGACTTCTAAGGAAAATACCAGGGATTTGGTTATGAGCTAGATATGTGACTAGGCACTCACTAAAATGCCCTTCCATTCAGGGGCTATAATTATATTATCACCCCTGTAAAACCTGATTAAAACAGCCCCTTTTATCTATCCAGTAGATAAAAGGGGCTGTTTTTAATTTAAATGATATAATAGATCCAAATTACTTTTATGGAGAAAATAAAATATGAGTACTGATAATAGGACACATTTTAATATTGCAGATACGATTAATTTTAATAGCGCAATTGATCATATTATTGAGTTACTAAATAATTCCTTTGTACTACTACAAAATAATTCATATGGCAGCTCTGCTTTCTTCGCTATAACTGCACTAGAAGAAACAGCTAAAACGCACTTTTCTATGTATATGGCACATGACCTATCTATGAAAAAGAATAAAGATATTCTAATGAATCACGCTAAAAAACATTCTTTAGCAATATCTCCTGTGTTTAAAATAGGCGATCGCTTATCTAATGCTTTAGGTATTGAAAAAGTAGATGAACTGGTATTACGTGTAAATCAAAAAAACGGATTAATGGATTTACGAAATAATGCTATTTATTGGTACACAGATACAGATGGTACCCACTTTCCAAAGGATTACTTTGATAAAAATATGGCTATCGAATTATTATTATTTTCAATTGAGTCATTTGATGACAGCTTGGTTGGCTATACTGATTACAGCATAACTGCAAGTCACATGACTGATGATTTATTCAAGTTAGCCGAACAGCAATACGCAAAAAAATAATAGTATCTTTCAGAACTCATAAGGAATGAAATTATATGGTTCAACAAATCGTCCTTCCGATTAAAGACTCTAACGTCTTAAAAATGGTGCAAGACACCTTACTAGATAGTTTTCGGGCTGGTCGCCGTAACTACACCATCTTTCAAGTCGGCAAAGCCACCCTGCTACGGGTGAGTGATGTCATGACGTTAAAGAAATCAGATATCTATAATCCGGATGGCTCCGTTAAAAACACGGCCTTTATTCATGATAAAAAGACGGGTAAAGCGAATACATTGTATTTAAAGCCAGTCCAACAAGACTTGCTGAAATATCATGATTGGCTGGTCCAAGAAAACATCAATTCGGATTGGTTATTTCCTTCAACGACCCATTCAGACCGTCATATCACTGAGAAACAATTTTATAAGGTGATGGCACGAGTTGGTGATCTATTAAGTATCAACTATCTAGGCACTCACACTATGCGTAAAACAGGCGCTTATCGCGTTTATACGCAATCAAACTATAATATTGGCTTAGTCATGCACTTATTGAATCATTCGAGTGAGGCTATGACGCTTACTTATCTTGGATTAGATCAAGCAAGCCGAGAAACAATGTTAGATCAAATTGATTTTGGTTAAACTCATTAGCTATAACTTGCTCGTATGTCATGACATTAAAAAAGTGCAAAATACTTATAAGTTTTTTGCATTAACACATGTAAAAGAGCAGCCCTGGGTTTTGCAATAGGGCTGCTCTTTTACATATGTTAATGATAATTATTATGAAGATAAAGTTACTTTGTTTTTCTATCTCGTTTCAAAATAAATAATCCTAAAATTATAAATAATATTGGAAAAAGTAAAAACGGCATTGAAAGAGGATGACTACCACTAATACCTATATAAATAATTAACATTAAGCCGATCCCCATAACAATCCAACCTCGGTATGGATTAATGGCACGCATAGGTTTAGTATTTTTCAACATCTGACCCAAAATTGTTGCAAAGGCTAATAGTATCAGGCCTAATATCATCGGTGTCATAATTTATCCTCCTCTTAATTTAATACATGCATATCGTACGCACCTGCACCATTCATATCCATGTATACTTGATTTTGTGAATGAGTTGAATTGTAATAATTTAAATCGTTAGCTACCTTGGTAAAATAAGCATCTCCAAGACCGCCCAATAATGCAGCCGTACCAACCGTGAAATAACCACCCACAGCTGCACCAACTGTTAACGCGGCTGCATAATTATTACATTCATTAACTAATTGATTAACAGCCGCATTACTAGTGAAATAATATCTAGTTCCCCACCAGAAATTATTATAAGTATAGTAACTATGCCATGCCGCCTTACTAGCAAAAATAGGGTTAGGAATTATAGTCTTAGTATTAGCATTAATAACTAAATGATTTTTAGTAATAGACTGGTTACTTTTATCAACCACTTCCTGAGTTTTTACAACTAAATCATTTGATATAGTAGCACTGATAGGAATAGATAACACAAATTGGTTATTAACAACAGATACATATTTATCGAGCGCCTGAATATCATCATTGCTTGATTTATCTGTATTGTTTTTTGGCTCAATCGTCACAGTATCCGTATTTGCAGAAATATTGATCAATGGCACAGCGGCCGTAGACAGAGTCACACTGGCTAAAACTACAGTAGTCAGCTTAAACAACTTAAAAGACATATTACCCCCCATAAATAACTATAAAAATAATAACCATCGTGTGATAAACGCCAGTCAAATGATAACATTTTCTATTTATTTTGTAAAATTAGGGTTAAGATGAATTTTTTTCTTGGTAAAATATTTAAACAGAATAATTATTAATTAGTCTAATATAATGAGATAAATCGCTAATTTTTTGATATCTATTTTATTGTTTTCCTTTAGCATAATTCTCTATACACATACAAAATCATCATACGCCGAATTTTCACTGGTGTTAGAAGAAAGAGGAGTTAGTTATCGAATTTTTAGATCTATTCATGATATTATATTTGTAGTTTTAGCTTTTATATTTCATGGTATTCTTAGATTAAGACCAACTCTCTTTGTTCATTTTTGGCGTGTTATACTTAAAAAAATATATTTTAAACAAGAAAGAGAAATAAAATGGTTATAATTATGTTATCTGGTCTATTAGGTGGTATTTTATCAGGATTTTTTAAATTAGGATGGGAAATACTATTACCACCTAGAACCCCTAGTCGCAACGAAACTAACCCACCACAATATTTGTTACAACAATTTGGTTGCTCTGAAGAATTCACACATCGTTATTTTATTTTTTCTAGACAAAAAGTACAGTATATATCATTAATGATGCACTTTGGATTTTCTATTATTTTTAGTTTTATATATGTTATTTTAGTTCAATATTCAACGCTTTTTAGTATTGGACAAGGTAGCGTCTATGGCATTGTCATTTGGATTTTGTTTCACTTATTGATTATGCCAATAATGAAGACTATTCCGTCAATATCTAATCAACCATTGTCTGAACATTTGTCAGAATTACTAGGTCATATTCTTTGGGGATTTGTGATACAAATATGCTATATTTATATCTTAACTATATTCTAATCCAAATTTATCAAAGTCTTATTTATCCAGTATTTTGCTTAATAGCGGTATAATTTATCTATGACATGATTGAAAGGAATAAAAAATGACAATTAATTGGACACTTATTGGAACGGGTACTATTGCACATGAAATGGCAACAGTACTTAATAACAATAATCGAGAAATTTATGGTGTATTTAGTCGTAATGCAGAAAAAGTAAAACAATTTGCTAGCGACTATGGCGTTGTTCATCAATTTAATTCTCTAAGTGATGTATTTTCTGATGATAACGTTGACGCTGTGTATATTGCTACACCACACAATACTCATTTTGATATTGCAAAACAAGCGATTGAACATGGTAAACATGTACTCATGGAGAAAGCTATTACCATGAACAAGGCAGATTTGGATCAACTTGAAGATTTGGCACAACATCATAACGTTATACTTTTAGAAGCAATGACTTTAGTACATATGCCTTTAGCCAAAAAAATAAAAGCTATGATTAATAACGGCCAACTAGGTAAAATTAAACATATCAGTGTGGCTCATGGGAGTGTTAAACCATATGATGCTAAAAATCGCTTCTTTAATCCTGATTTAGGAGGTGGTGTCTTACTTGACATGGGAGTTTACGGTATATCTGGGGCACGCTATTTTATGTCAGATCAACCTAATAATGTGCAGTCTTTTGTTGATTATGCCCCAACGGGAGTTGATGAACAGACTGTCACAATTCTTCATAATCAGGTGGGAGAATCTGCGATGGTATCTGTTTCCTTGCAAGCTAAGCAACCTAAAGCACTAACTATTTCTGGAACGAAAGGTTATATTACCATTCCAGAATATCCACGCGCACAATCAGCGGATTTTTATCATGTCGATAGTGATACAACAGAGTACATCACAGAGGGAAGTACAGAGAATGCTTTGTTCTACGAAATTTCAGATTTCGAAAGTATCATTGCTGATCCATCAAGTATTCAAAGTTACAAGACAATTACCGATGATGTTTTTACAATTTTCGAACATATGAAAACATCATGGTCTCAGCAAAAATAATTCAGGCTGGTCGAAATAATCAAAAAACAAACTCGAAAAGTAAAAATAACAAAGATTCAATCGTTATTTTTACTTTTTTTGTCTTTAAGCTAACATCTGTTGTCCCCATTAGGGTGTTTTCCGACATGAACTGATCTCGTTTAAGAAAACTATAGTATGACATGAGCCGCTGAAAAATAGTAGTTTCCTCCATAAGTAAGGGAATTGTTACCTTATTTACTAGGCGATTGCTTGCCAGGCAGAAACTAAACTTTATTTTATAAAGTTTAAGAGCATGTCTTATATAGTTAAAGATACAAAAAAACAAATGAATATGAATAATAAAAAACTTTACAAAATTGAGCTATATGATAAGATAATATAGTTGTCTCAGCGACAACAAGTAGCACATTGAAAACTGAACAAAACTTTGAACAAACGAATCTGTGACTAGTTATTAGCAGTAATAACAAAAACAAATTTGCGAAGTCAATTCGTAACAAACAATAAACGGATAGTCGTTATAGAGATATAGCAATTAGTCAGTTTAATCGAAGAGTACATCTTCAAACAATGAATTTAAATTCATTTAAATTGAGAGTTTGATCCTGGCTCAGGATGAACGCTGGCGGCGTGCCTAATACATGCAAGTCGAACGCGCAGCGAGAGGTGCTTGCACCTTTCAAGCGAGTGGCGAACGGGTGAGTAACACGTGGATAACCTGCCTCAAGGCTGGGGATAACATTTGGAAACAGATGCTAATACCGAATAAAACTTAGTATCGCATGATATCAAGTTAAAAGGCGCTACGGCGTCACCTAGAGATGGATCCGCGGTGCATTAGTTAGTTGGTGGGGTAAAGGCTTACCAAGACAATGATGCATAGCCGAGTTGAGAGACTGATCGGCCACATTGGGACTGAGACACGGCCCAAACTCCTACGGGAGGCTGCAGTAGGGAATCTTCCACAATGGGCGCAAGCCTGATGGAGCAACGCCGCGTGTGTGATGAAGGCTTTCGGGTCGTAAAGCACTGTTGTATGGGAAGAAATGCTAAAATAGGGAATGATTTTAGTTTGACGGTACCATACCAGAAAGGGACGGCTAAATACGTGCCAGCAGCCGCGGTAATACGTATGTCCCGAGCGTTATCCGGATTTATTGGGCGTAAAGCGAGCGCAGACGGTTGATTAAGTCTGATGTGAAAGCCCGGAGCTCAACTCCGGAATGGCATTGGAAACTGGTTAACTTGAGTGTTGTAGAGGTAAGTGGAACTCCATGTGTAGCGGTGGAATGCGTAGATATATGGAAGAACACCAGTGGCGAAGGCGGCTTACTGGACAACAACTGACGTTGAGGCTCGAAAGTGTGGGTAGCAAACAGGATTAGATACCCTGGTAGTCCACACCGTAAACGATGAATACTAGGTGTTAGGAGGTTTCCGCCTCTTAGTGCCGAAGCTAACGCATTAAGTATTCCGCCTGGGGAGTACGACCGCAAGGTTGAAACTCAAAGGAATTGACGGGGACCCGCACAAGCGGTGGAGCATGTGGTTTAATTCGAAGCAACGCGAAGAACCTTACCAGGTCTTGACATCCTTTGAAGCTTTTAGAGATAGAAGTGTTCTCTTCGGAGACAAAGTGACAGGTGGTGCATGGTCGTCGTCAGCTCGTGTCGTGAGATGTTGGGTTAAGTCCCGCAACGAGCGCAACCCTTATTGTTAGTTGCCAGCATTCAGTTGGGCACTCTAGCGAGACTGCCGGTGACAAACCGGAGGAAGGCGGGGACGACGTCAGATCATCATGCCCCTTATGACCTGGGCTACACACGTGCTACAATGGCGTATACAACGAGTTGCCAACCTGCGAAGGTGAGCTAATCTCTTAAAGTACGTCTCAGTTCGGACTGCAGTCTGCAACTCGACTGCACGAAGTCGGAATCGCTAGTAATCGCGGATCAGCACGCCGCGGTGAATACGTTCCCGGGTCTTGTACACACCGCCCGTCACACCATGGGAGTTTGTAATGCCCAAAGCCGGTGGCCTAACCTTCGGGAGGGAGCCGTCTAAGGCAGGACAGATGACTGGGGTGAAGTCGTAACAAGGTAGCCGTAGGAGAACCTGCGGCTGGATCACCTCCTTTCTAAGGATAATCGGAAAGTGACAGTGCATTAGATTGCAAGTTCAAATGTTCAAAGTTTTGTTTAGTTTTGAGTGTGGTACTGTAATAGGTATCATGTTCAAAAGATGATCCTATGGGGAATTAGCTCAGCTGGGAGAGCACCTGCTTTGCAAGCAGGGGGTCAGCGGTTCGATCCCGCTATTCTCCATAGGCAATCGAAAGATTGTCTTGGTTGTACATTGAAAACTGAATAGTAACAAATTCTTTTAAAAGTAATGGAAACATTATTCTAAATTGAACCGAGAAACAACACAAAAAGAAGTTCTTTAAAAAGAACGGTTTAATCGCAGGTCTGAAAAATGACCAACTCATAAAACGAAACCGCAACGCAAGTTGTATAGGTTAAGTTAATAAGGGCGCGTGGTGGATGCCTTGGCACTAGGAGCCGATGAAGGACGTGACTAACTACGATAAGCTTTGGTGAGCGGTAAGTACGCTATGACCCAGAGATTTCCGAATGGGGAAACCCAACTCGAAAAGAGTTGTCGCTATCTGAATACATAGGATAGACGACGGAATACGCTGTGAACTGAAACATCTCATTAGCAGCAGGAGCAGAAAGAAAAATCGATTCCCTAAGTAGCGGCGAGCGAACGGGGAAGAGCCCAAACCAACGTGCTTGCATGTTGGGGTTGTAGGACTGATAAATAAGAGTTACAAAAGTGTTTTATAGCAGAACAAGTTGGGAAGCTTGGCGAAACAGGGTGATAGCCCCGTAAGCGAAATAGAGCACACTCTTTTCAGGATCCTGAGTACGGCCGGACACGTGAAATCCGGTCGGAATCTGCGGGGACCATCCCGTAAGGCTAAATACTCCCTAGTGACCGATAGTGAACCAGTACCGTGAGGGAAAGGTGAAAAGCACCCCGGAAGGGGAGTGAAATAGTTCCTGAAACCACGACGCCTACAAGAAGTCAGAGCCCGTTAATGGGTGATGGCGTGCCTTTTGTAGAATGAACCGGCGAGTT
>NZ_PUFH01000010.1 GCF_004354555.1 Leuconostoc citreum | reverse complement strand
CCAATGGACGCTACAGGGATCGAACCTGTGACCCCCTGCTTGTAAGGCAGGTGCTCTCCCAGCTGAGCTAAGCGTCCATAATGGAGAGGAAGGGATTCGAACCCTCGAAACAATTCCTTGTTTACATGGTTTCCAACCATGCTCCTTCGGCCAGACTCGGACACCTCTCCGATATCTTCCGTTCTCTCTTCTAATTAAAGCAAAAGCACTCTTCTCAGAGCACTCCCTATGTACGGCACCGCATCTTCCTATCCTCGCAGCCAGCGATCCGGCAACTACTTTCGGCGTGATAGAGCTTAACTTCTGTGTTCGGAATGGGAACAGGTGTGTCCTCTATGCTATCAATACGACACCTTTGAGTTATTCACTCAAAACTAAATAGTATCAAATTCTTTCTCTTCATTAAACCACTCATATTACGTTTTGAACTTCCGTTCTTGACTTTGGTTAAGTCCTCGACCGATTAGTACTAGTCCGCTACATGCCTCACAGCACTTCCACTTCTAGCCTATCTACCTCATCATCTCTAAGGGGTCTTACTTCATTAAGAATGGGAAATCTCATCTCGAGGCGAGTTTCACACTTAGATGCTTTCAGCGTTTATCTCATCCAAACATAGCTACCCAGCAATGCTCCTGGCGGAACAACTGGTACACCAGCGGTTTGTTCACCCCGGTCCTCTCGTACTAAGGGCAACTCCTCTCAAATTTCCTGCGCCCGCGACGGATAGGGACCGAACTGTCTCACGACGTTCTGAACCCAGCTCGCGTACCGCTTTAATGGGCGAACAGCCCAACCCTTGGGACCGACTACAGCCCCAGGATGCGATGAGCCGACATCGAGGTGCCAAACCTCCCCGTCGATGTGGACTCTTGGGGGAGATGAGCCTGTTATCCCCAGGGTAGCTTTTATCCGTTGAGCGATGGCCCTTCCATGCGGAACCACCGGATCACTAAGTCCTACTTTCGTACCTGCTCGAGTTGTAGCTCTCGCAGTCAAGCTTGCTTATGCCTTTACACGCTACGAATGATTTCCAACCATTCTGAGCAAACCTTTGAGCGCCTCCGTTACCTTTTAGGAGGCGACCGCCCCAGTCAAACTGCCCGCCAGACACTGTCCACGATCGCGATAAGCGACCAGTGTTAGAATGTTCATACAACGAGGGTAGTATCCCACCGTGCGACTCCGTCTAGACTGGCGTCCAAACTTCTACGTCTCCTACCTATGCTGTACAAGCAGCACAAACATTCAATATCAAGCTACAGTAAAGCTCCATGGGGTCTTTCCGTCCTGTCGCGGGTAACCCGCATCTTCACGGGTATTTAAATTTCACCGAGTCCCTCGTTGAGACAGTGCCCAGATCGTTACGCCTTTCGTGCGGGTCGGAACTTACCCGACAAGGAATTTCGCTACCTTAGGACCGTTATAGTTACGGCCGCCGTTTACTGGGGCTTCAATTCATACCTTCGCCGAAGCTAAGCACTCCTTTTAACCTTCCAGCACCGGGCAGGCGTCAGCCCCTATACTTCATCTTACGATTTTGCAGAAACCTGTGTTTTTGATAAACAGTCGCCTGGGCCTATTCACTGCGGCTCATGTTGCCATGAGCACCCCTTCTCCCGAAGTTACGGGGTCATTTTGCCGAGTTCCTTAACGAGGGTTCTCTCGCTCACCTTAGTGTTCTCCACTCGACTACCTGTGTCGGTTTGCGGTACGGGCAGTGTAATACTTCCTAGAAGCTTTTCTCGGCAGTGTGACATCTCAGACTTCTCTACTTTATTTCGATCCGCATCACAGCTTGTCCTTATAGTAGAAAGCATTTCACTCTCTACAAAACTTACTGCTTGCACGCACATATCCATCAGTGCGCATCTGGTAGCCTCCTGCGTCCCTCCATCGGTCAAACGCATTACTACTGGTACAGGAATCTCAACCTGTTATCCATCGACTACGCTTCTCAGCCTCGCCTTAGGTCCCGACTAACCCTGGGTGGACGAGCCTTCCCCAGGAAACCTTAGTCATTCGGTGGACAGGATTCTCACCTGTCTTTCGCTACTCATACCGGCATTCTCACTTGTAAGCGCTCCAGCAGTCCTCACGGTCTACCTTCGTCGCCCTTACAACGCTCTCCTATCGCGCACTTACGTGCACCCGCAGTTTCGGTAATATGTTTAGCCCCGGTACATTTTCCGCGCAATGGCACTCGACTAGTGAGCTATTACGCACTCTTTAAATGGTGGCTGCTTCTAAGCCAACATCCTAGTTGTCTATGCACTATCACATCGTTTTCCACTTAACATATATTTAGGGACCTTAACTGGCGATCTGGGCTGTTCCCCTTTCGACGGTGGATCTTATCACTCATCGTCTGACTCCCATTCATACATATCTGGCATTCGGAGTTTATCAAACTTTGGTAACCCGAGATGGGCCCCTAGGCTTAACAGTGCTCTACCTCCAGTATGCTTATAATGAGGCTAGCCCTAAAGCTATTTCGGAGAGAACCAGCTATCTCCAAGTTCGTTTGGAATTTCACCGCTACCCACAGTTCATCCGAGCATTTTTTAACATGCACCGGTTCGGACCTCCAGTAAGTTTTACCTCACCTTCATCCTGACCATGGGTAGGTCACCTGGTTTCGGGTCTACAGCATCGTACTATTCGCGCTATTCACACTCGCTTTCGCTGCGGCTCCGGTCTTTCCACCTTAACCTCGCACGATACCGTAACTCGCCGGTTCATTCTACAAAAGGCACGCCATCACCCATTAACGGGCTCTGACTTCTTGTAGGCGTCGTGGTTTCAGGAACTATTTCACTCCCCTTCCGGGGTGCTTTTCACCTTTCCCTCACGGTACTGGTTCACTATCGGTCACTAGGGAGTATTTAGCCTTACGGGATGGTCCCCGCAGATTCCGACCGGATTTCACGTGTCCGGCCGTACTCAGGATCCTGAAAAGAGTGTGCTCTATTTCGCTTACGGGGCTATCACCCTGTTTCGCCAAGCTTCCCAACTTGTTCTGCTATAAAACACTTTTGTAACTCTTATTTATCAGTCCTACAACCCCAACATGCAAGCACGTTGGTTTGGGCTCTTCCCCGTTCGCTCGCCGCTACTTAGGGAATCGATTTTTCTTTCTGCTCCTGCTGCTAATGAGATGTTTCAGTTCACAGCGTATTCCGTCGTCTATCCTATGTATTCAGATAGCGACAACTCTTTTCGAGTTGGGTTTCCCCATTCGGAAATCTCTGGGTCATAGCGTACTTACCGCTCACCAAAGCTTATCGTAGTTAGTCACGTCCTTCATCGGCTCCTAGTGCCAAGGCATCCACCACGCGCCCTTATTAACTTAACCTATACAACTTGCGTTGCGGTTTCGTTTTATGAGTTGGTCATTTTTCAGACCTGCGATTAAACCGTTCTTTTTAAAGAACTTCTTTTTGTGTTGTTTCTCGGTTCAATTTAGAATAATGTTTCCATTACTTTTAAAAGAATTTGTTACTATTCAGTTTTCAATGTACAACCAAGACAATCTTTCGATTGCCTATGGAGAATAGCGGGATCGAACCGCTGACCCCCTGCTTGCAAAGCAGGTGCTCTCCCAGCTGAGCTAATTCCCCATAGGATCATCTTTTGAACATGATACCTATTACAGTACCACACTCAAAACTAAACAAAACTTTGAACATTTGAACTTGCAATCTAATGCACTGTCACTTTCCGATTATCCTTAGAAAGGAGGTGATCCAGCCGCAGGTTCTCCTACGGCTACCTTGTTACGACTTCACCCCAGTCATCTGTCCTGCCTTAGACGGCTCCCTCCCGAAGGTTAGGCCACCGGCTTTGGGCATTACAAACTCCCATGGTGTGACGGGCGGTGTGTACAAGACCCGGGAACGTATTCACCGCGGCGTGCTGATCCGCGATTACTAGCGATTCCGACTTCGTGCAGTCGAGTTGCAGACTGCAGTCCGAACTGAGACGTACTTTAAGAGATTAGCTCACCTTCGCAGGTTGGCAACTCGTTGTATACGCCATTGTAGCACGTGTGTAGCCCAGGTCATAAGGGGCATGATGATCTGACGTCGTCCCCGCCTTCCTCCGGTTTGTCACCGGCAGTCTCGCTAGAGTGCCCAACTGAATGCTGGCAACTAACAATAAGGGTTGCGCTCGTTGCGGGACTTAACCCAACATCTCACGACACGAGCTGACGACGACCATGCACCACCTGTCACTTTGTCTCCGAAGAGAACACTTCTATCTCTAAAAGCTTCAAAGGATGTCAAGACCTGGTAAGGTTCTTCGCGTTGCTTCGAATTAAACCACATGCTCCACCGCTTGTGCGGGTCCCCGTCAATTCCTTTGAGTTTCAACCTTGCGGTCGTACTCCCCAGGCGGAATACTTAATGCGTTAGCTTCGGCACTAAGAGGCGGAAACCTCCTAACACCTAGTATTCATCGTTTACGGTGTGGACTACCAGGGTATCTAATCCTGTTTGCTACCCACACTTTCGAGCCTCAACGTCAGTTGTTGTCCAGTAAGCCGCCTTCGCCACTGGTGTTCTTCCATATATCTACGCATTCCACCGCTACACATGGAGTTCCACTTACCTCTACAACACTCAAGTTAACCAGTTTCCAATGCCATTCCGGAGTTGAGCTCCGGGCTTTCACATCAGACTTAATCAACCGTCTGCGCTCGCTTTACGCCCAATAAATCCGGATAACGCTCGGGACATACGTATTACCGCGGCTGCTGGCACGTATTTAGCCGTCCCTTTCTGGTATGGTACCGTCAAACTAAAATCATTCCCTATTTTAGCATTTCTTCCCATACAACAGTGCTTTACGACCCGAAAGCCTTCATCACACACGCGGCGTTGCTCCATCAGGCTTGCGCCCATTGTGGAAGATTCCCTACTGCAGCCTCCCGTAGGAGTTTGGGCCGTGTCTCAGTCCCAATGTGGCCGATCAGTCTCTCAACTCGGCTATGCATCATTGTCTTGGTAAGCCTTTACCCCACCAACTAACTAATGCACCGCGGATCCATCTCTAGGTGACGCCGTAGCGCCTTTTAACTTGATATCATGCGATACTAAGTTTTATTCGGTATTAGCATCTGTTTCCAAATGTTATCCCCAGCCTTGAGGCAGGTTATCCACGTGTTACTCACCCGTTCGCCACTCGCTTGAAAGGTGCAAGCACCTCTCGCTGCGCGTTCGACTTGCATGTATTAGGCACGCCGCCAGCGTTCATCCTGAGCCAGGATCAAACTCTCAATTTAAATGAATTTAAATTCATTGTTTGAAGATGTACTCTTCGATTAAACTGACTAATTGCTATATCTCTATAACGACTATCCGTTTATTGTTTGTTACGAATTGACTTCGCAAATTTGTTTTTGTTATTACTGCTAATAACTAGTCACAGATTCGTTTGTTCAAAGTTTTGTTCAGTTTTCAATGTGCTACTTGTTGTCGCTGAGACAACTATATTATCTTATCA
>NZ_PUFH01000005.1:737500-739867 GCF_004354555.1 Leuconostoc citreum | reverse complement strand
TGATAAGATAATATAGTTGTCTCAGCGACAACAAGTAGCACATTGAAAACTGAACAAAACTTTGAACAAACGAATCTGTGACTAGTTATTAGCAGTAATAACAAAAACAAATTTGCGAAGTCAATTCGTAACAAACAATAAACGGATAGTCGTTATAGAGATATAGCAATTAGTCAGTTTAATCGAAGAGTACATCTTCAAACAATGAATTTAAATTCATTTAAATTGAGAGTTTGATCCTGGCTCAGGATGAACGCTGGCGGCGTGCCTAATACATGCAAGTCGAACGCGCAGCGAGAGGTGCTTGCACCTTTCAAGCGAGTGGCGAACGGGTGAGTAACACGTGGATAACCTGCCTCAAGGCTGGGGATAACATTTGGAAACAGATGCTAATACCGAATAAAACTTAGTATCGCATGATATCAAGTTAAAAGGCGCTACGGCGTCACCTAGAGATGGATCCGCGGTGCATTAGTTAGTTGGTGGGGTAAAGGCTTACCAAGACAATGATGCATAGCCGAGTTGAGAGACTGATCGGCCACATTGGGACTGAGACACGGCCCAAACTCCTACGGGAGGCTGCAGTAGGGAATCTTCCACAATGGGCGCAAGCCTGATGGAGCAACGCCGCGTGTGTGATGAAGGCTTTCGGGTCGTAAAGCACTGTTGTATGGGAAGAAATGCTAAAATAGGGAATGATTTTAGTTTGACGGTACCATACCAGAAAGGGACGGCTAAATACGTGCCAGCAGCCGCGGTAATACGTATGTCCCGAGCGTTATCCGGATTTATTGGGCGTAAAGCGAGCGCAGACGGTTGATTAAGTCTGATGTGAAAGCCCGGAGCTCAACTCCGGAATGGCATTGGAAACTGGTTAACTTGAGTGTTGTAGAGGTAAGTGGAACTCCATGTGTAGCGGTGGAATGCGTAGATATATGGAAGAACACCAGTGGCGAAGGCGGCTTACTGGACAACAACTGACGTTGAGGCTCGAAAGTGTGGGTAGCAAACAGGATTAGATACCCTGGTAGTCCACACCGTAAACGATGAATACTAGGTGTTAGGAGGTTTCCGCCTCTTAGTGCCGAAGCTAACGCATTAAGTATTCCGCCTGGGGAGTACGACCGCAAGGTTGAAACTCAAAGGAATTGACGGGGACCCGCACAAGCGGTGGAGCATGTGGTTTAATTCGAAGCAACGCGAAGAACCTTACCAGGTCTTGACATCCTTTGAAGCTTTTAGAGATAGAAGTGTTCTCTTCGGAGACAAAGTGACAGGTGGTGCATGGTCGTCGTCAGCTCGTGTCGTGAGATGTTGGGTTAAGTCCCGCAACGAGCGCAACCCTTATTGTTAGTTGCCAGCATTCAGTTGGGCACTCTAGCGAGACTGCCGGTGACAAACCGGAGGAAGGCGGGGACGACGTCAGATCATCATGCCCCTTATGACCTGGGCTACACACGTGCTACAATGGCGTATACAACGAGTTGCCAACCTGCGAAGGTGAGCTAATCTCTTAAAGTACGTCTCAGTTCGGACTGCAGTCTGCAACTCGACTGCACGAAGTCGGAATCGCTAGTAATCGCGGATCAGCACGCCGCGGTGAATACGTTCCCGGGTCTTGTACACACCGCCCGTCACACCATGGGAGTTTGTAATGCCCAAAGCCGGTGGCCTAACCTTCGGGAGGGAGCCGTCTAAGGCAGGACAGATGACTGGGGTGAAGTCGTAACAAGGTAGCCGTAGGAGAACCTGCGGCTGGATCACCTCCTTTCTAAGGATAATCGGAAAGTGACAGTGCATTAGATTGCAAGTTCAAATGTTCAAAGTTTTGTTTAGTTTTGAGTGTGGTACTGTAATAGGTATCATGTTCAAAAGATGATCCTATGGGGAATTAGCTCAGCTGGGAGAGCACCTGCTTTGCAAGCAGGGGGTCAGCGGTTCGATCCCGCTATTCTCCATAGGCAATCGAAAGATTGTCTTGGTTGTACATTGAAAACTGAATAGTAACAAATTCTTTTAAAAGTAATGGAAACATTATTCTAAATTGAACCGAGAAACAACACAAAAAGAAGTTCTTTAAAAAGAACGGTTTAATCGCAGGTCTGAAAAATGACCAACTCATAAAACGAAACCGCAACGCAAGTTGTATAGGTTAAGTTAATAAGGGCGCGTGGTGGATGCCTTGGCACTAGGAGCCGATGAAGGACGTGACTAACTACGATAAGCTTTGGTGAGCGGTAAGTACGCTATGACCCAGAGATTTCCGAATGGGGAAACCCAACTCGAAAAGAGTTGTCGCTATCTGAATACATAGGATAGACGACGGAATACGCTGTGAACTGAAACATCTCATTAGCAGCAGGAGCA